>CAXATH010000001.1:0-486373 GCA_963972195.1 uncultured Hyphomonadaceae bacterium
TGTTCCGGACACACGGACAGGCGTGCTAGCGTGGCGTGTTGGTGTTACGGACGGCGGGACTGAGAGGCCCTTGCGACGGCGAGGGAGGGATCCGGGTCTATCAAGGCGCGTGCCTGACGCTCGAGGCTCTAACCTCTTCTCCAGATGATCGGAGAGAGACCGAGACCTTAGACTGCGGACGACCTCCAACACAGGAGGATCGCTACAAGGCCGCTGCGATATAAACCGCCGCCGCGTGGTGAGAGCCGCGTAAAACATATTTCCCTTTGGTCTCCATCGCGGAGATCACCACGCGGGCAGTCCATTTTATTTGGAAACCGTGAAAAAGGCTTGGCCCTCGATGGCAAGCGGGAAGGAACGCTTGGGCGATGCTCTAACCAATACCGTCATTACCCGGTTTAACCGGGTAATCCATTTTGTGGGGGTTCAACTGGGAGAAATTTAGTTGGGTTTGCAAACGCGCTGTCTGAAGCCAATTTCAACATATCAAAAGAGGAAGAAGAATCGTATGGATTCCCCGCTCGGGGGCGGGGAATGACGGTGTCGCGGTAAGGCGCATGGGCGAAGCACAATTCAATTTTTTCCTGTCATTCCGCACAAGGTCGATAGGCCGCAGATGCGGGCGCTCTGCGTACCCACAAGGGGCAAGGTCGAAAGGTTGCAAGCCATCTCACTGGAAGCCTACAACCTCTCGACCTTCCGGGTTCGCTTCGCGCCCCGGAATGACAGTGAAAGTGAGAGTATTTCTATCACGACTGACCAACAATCATTTCCGTTTTCTTCCAAACCCGCTATGACGGGCCCATGAAAATACTTCTGACAAATGATGACGGCGTACATGCCGAAGGCCTAGCCGTACTCCGTAAAATAGCGGCTAAACTCTCCGACGATGTGTGGGTTTGCGCGCCGGATACAGAGCAGTCTGCGGCCTCTCGCGGCGTGTCGCTCCATAATCCTGTCCGCCTGAGAAAACTCGAAGACCGCGTCTTTTCCGTCAGCGGCACGCCAACGGATAGCGTCATACTTGCTATGAAAGATCTCATGCCCGACAGCCCGCCTGACCTTCTCCTCTCCGGCGTAAACCGGGGGCAGAATATGGCCGAAGACGTGACCTTCTCCGGAACGGTGGCCGGGGCGTTACAGGGGATGCAAATGGGCATTCCGTCCATTGCCTTGTCATTGGCCCGCGGTTTCCAGGGCGCATCGAGCCTGCCTTGGGACACGGCTGAAGCCCACGGCCCGGATGTGGTGCGCAAGCTTTTGGACGCGGGTTGGCCCAAAGCCGTCGTGCCCAATGTCAATTTTCCCGATACGCCCGTGGACGGTGTCAAAGGCATGCAGATCACGCGCCAGGGCCATCGGGATTTTCAAATGTCAGGCGTCGATAAGAGAGATCATCCTCGCGGCGGACATTATTTCTGGCTGACCTATGGCGCGAAGAAATCAAACCCGCCGTCCGGAACGGATCTCCGCGCTATCTATGACGGTTATATTTCCGTGACGCCTCTTCATACCGACCTGACCCATTTCGAAGCCTTGGATGATATGTCCCGTAAATTCGGCGATTAGGAGGGGGCAGGGCTGAGCATGTTCGATCCGGGCTTGATAGATATGGTCATGCGCCTGCGCGGCAAGGGCATTTCCGATAATAACGTCTTACGCGCCGTGGAGCAGACGCCCCGCATTCGCTTTGTCGGGGAGGGAAATGCTGAGAAAGCTTACGACGAACAAAAGCTCCCGATTTCCTGCGGTCAGACGATTTCTGCGCCTTGGGTAACGGCCTTGATGATTCAGATGCTGCGGGTCAGCAAAGGCCATAAGGTTCTCGAAATTGGCTCCGGCAGCGGATATCAAACGGCCATTCTCGCGCGGCTTTGCAGGCGGGTCTATGCCGTTGAGCGGTATAAACAACTCATCAGCGAAGCCGAAACGCGTTTCAAAAATCTGGACGTTCGAAACACGGTCATTCGACATGGGGACGGACGTTATGGCTGGGCCGGGCAGGCGCCCTTTGAACGTATCATTCTGGGCTGCGCCACCCGCGCTGCGCCGCCCATGCTCCTGGAGCAACTCGCGCCCGGCGGAGAAATGATTGCTGTGGTGGATGAACAGCTTATGCGCTATACCAAAGCGCGGTCTGTGGTCAGCGAAGAAACGCTCATGCCGCTCAAGCTGGATATGATCGAGCCGGGGAAATCGAGAACCTTATAAGAGACAGAAAATGACCAACCAACATCACGGCTTTAATTATATCGAACTTCCATCAACCTCGAATGAGGCGATGAAAAAATTCTATGGCACGGTGTTTGGGTGGACGTTTCAGGACTGGGGCGACACCTATGTCGCTATTCATGGTTCAGGGGTTGAAGGCGGATTTGACCAAGCCAGTGATCGAAAGCCCTCGGCAAATGGACCGCTCGTTATTTTATTTTCCAATGATTTGGGCGCAACGAAATCCGCTGTGTTAGAGGCGGGCGGGGATGTTTCAGTCGACACCTACAGCTTCCCCGGCGGGCAGCGGTTTCATTTTAAAGACCCCAGCGGAAATGAATTGGCGGTATGGACACCAGCGTAAATATTATCGGATTTGGCGGCGGATGCCATTGGTGCACCGAAGCTGTCTTTCAGACATTGCGCGGCGTAAAATCGGTAGAGCAGGGCTTTATCAAAAGCGATCCGCCCCATGACAGCTGGTCTGAAGCGGTTCGTATAAGTTTCGATGCTGAAATTATTCCGCTAACTGTCCTGGTTGCTATTCACCTGCGCACCCATTCCAGCCAGTCCAATCATACATTTCGAGGCAAATACCGGAGCGCGGTTTACGTTGTGAGCCAATCTCAAAAGACGGCCGTAGACGCCATTTTGAAAGACGAGCAGACGGAGTTTGACAATCCACTCGTGACCCACGTCTTGCCTCTTAAAGAGTTCAAATCCTCGCCTGACGTTTTCAAGGATTACTATAAGACCGATCCGGAGAGACCTTTCTGCAAGGCCTATATCGATCCGAAGCTGACCAAACTCCGCAGAGATTATGCAAATTATTTGTCTTGAACGTCCAAGCCCAGAACGAAATCAATCACTTTCTGTTTCGGCATTTCACAGGGGTTTAACTTTGCGCCGCTCTCCAGCCGATAAAGGTTGAGACTGATATGATCGTCCCCGCCAAGCTCTTCGGCATAGAGCCAGCCGCGTTTTCCGTCAGGCGAGGCGGTTCGCGTCACGCCGTAGCGCAGATTTTCATAAAGACCTTCAAAGCTGCCAAGGGGCAAGGCGTCATATCGGGCCAAAAAACTGTCCAGGTCAGGGATCATAAGAGACACTTTAAGCAAAGCCTTGTGAAAACCCAACTTTCGTCATGTTTAAGACCGCAAGAGACATGAGAAAGCCCTATGTCTTTCCAGCCTAAAGCCTTTCTTCACAAGCAGCGCGCCGCCCTTCATTCCAGATATGTCTCGGGGTGGAAAAGTCAGGCGCTGTTCGAATTTATCACCTTTGGGATAAAACAGGCCTGGGCGTGTTTGTTTGGCGGGCTGATGCTGGCCCTCTTGCTCGGCACATTTCTGTTCTATCCGGCAGAAGCCGCGCTATCGCGATATGACTTTATCACTTTGTCGGCCATTTCCATTCAAGTCCTCATGCTGGCCCTCAAATTGGAAAGCTGGGAAGAGGCGAGGGTGATCTTCGTTTTTCATATCGTCGGGACGGTCATGGAAATATTCAAAGTCCATATGGGGTCATGGCTTTATCCCGAGGCGAGCATTTTAAACATTGCGGGTGTGCCGCTTTTTTCCGGGTTCATGTATGCCTGCGTCGGAAGTTACCTCGCCCGAGTCTGGCGCATTTTCGATTTTAAATTTGATCGGTTCCCGAGCTTGAAATGGCAAGGTTTGCTGGCAGTCCTCATTTATCTGAATTTCTTCACCCATCATTACGGGCCGGATATCCGCATCGCCTTGTTTATAGGTTCAGCAATTCTATACGGTCCGGCCATGGTCTGGTTTCGAGCAGATGAAGACCACCGCCCTATGCCACTCTTGATAGGGCTCGTCCTCGTGGCGCTCTTCATTTGGTTCGCCGAAAATCTGGGGACCTTTGCCAAAGCCTGGACTTACCCAAATCAGGATGCGGGTTGGGAATTGGTGAGCTGGGCGAAACTCGGCTCCTGGTATCTCTTGATGATAATCAGCTTTGTTCTGGTCGCAGCGGTACAAATAGCAAACAGAAAGGACGTTGATTTAGCTGAGACCAAAGTTAAATCTGACTTCGAAAAAAGGAAATAATATGAAGTTTTTTGCCACTGCCTTAGGCTGCGCCTTCTGCTTTTCGTTTTCTGCGTGGGCGTCCGAAGGTGAAAACAATCAGAAACCTATCGCGACTCCTCAAGATATTGTACTAGGTCAGAGCTTTGAATTTGAATCCTCAATTCTGGGCGAAAGTCGCCGGGTGTCTGTTCGTTTGCCCGATAGGTATGTATCGGAGCCTGATAAAACCTTTCCAGTTTTATACCTCATTGATGGTGGTCCAAAGCAGGACTTCCCCCATATTGCCGGACTACTACAATCCACGGACATCAATTGGACAATCGAGCCAATGATCTTGGTCGGAATTGAAACAGTTGACCGACAAGGAGAACTTACCCCGCCGTCAGACGATTCTAGTTATGACGAGGTGTTTGAGAAGAGAGGGGGAGCTGAGAATTTCCGCCGATTTATCGAAACTGAAATTATGCCCTGGGTTGAGGATACCTATCGCACAGACCAGCATGATATTGTGATGGGCGAATCCTTGGCTGGATTATTTATTATAGACACGTATGCAGAACGCCCAGACTTGTTTTCGCATTTCATCAGCGTGAGCCCAAGCCTTTGGTGGGATTATCTTGGAGCGGCCAAAAGCTATGCGAAGGACTTTCGAACGTCAAATAAATCGGATTCAAAGCTATACGTTACCATGGGAAATGAAGGGGCATTAATGCAAGAAGGCCTCGATATTGTGTTGAATGGTTTAGGTGAGTCTTCTAAGCAATGGGTTTATGTGGATCGACGCTTCAGCGAAGATCATGCTAGTATTTATCATCCGGCCGCTTTGGATGCACTGCGTTTCTTTTTCTCTACGCCATACCGGGCGGGCATAAGTTCTGATTCTGTATGGATGTTTGAAGACGGGGTAGTGCCGCCACTTTCTGCAAAAGCGCAAGAGAGCCTTAAACAGGATTGCACAATTGAAACCGCAGAGAGGGTTAGTTTTGAAACCTACAATCAGGACCCGGGGATGTGGCGAGGCGTTTGTGTGTTAATGAAGCCCGGATATTCCCCGACCCGTCAGGCAAAATAAAACCCGCCATTAAGGCGGGTTTCTTTACTCAAAATTGGAGGAGGACTAAGTCATTTTCCGTTCGAAGTTCTCAGCGATGGCTTCGAGATAGCCTTCTGTTGTGAGCCAGCCTTGCTGATCGCCAACGAGAAGGGCGAGGTCTTTCGTCATCTGACCGCCTTCGACGGTTTCGATAACGGTCTTCTCAAGGTTGGTCGCAAATTTCACAAGCGCTTCATTGTCGTCGAGTTTGCCGCGGTGAGCGAGGCCACGTGTCCAGGCAAAGATAGACGCTGTAGAGTTCGTTGACGTCGCTTCACCTTTCTGGTGATTACGATAGTGGCGAGTCACCGTACCGTGAGCCGCTTCGGCTTCCATTGTTTTTCCATCTGGCGTCAGAAGGAAAGAGGTCATCAGGCCGAGAGAGCCAAAGCCTTGAGCAACGGTATCGGACTGCACGTCGCCGTCATAGTTCTTACAGGCCCAGATATAACCGCCAGACCATTTCATAGCCGCCGCGACCATATCGTCGATGAGGCGATGTTGATATTCGCCGCCAAATTCTGCAAATTTATCCGCAAATTCCGCGTCAAAGATTTCTTGGAAAATGTCTTTGAAACGTCCGTCATATTTTTTCAGGATTGTGTTCTTTGTGGACATGTAGACAGGCCATTTGCGCTGCACGCCATAGTTAAAGCAGGCCCGGGCAAAATCACGGATAGAAGCGTCGAGGTTATACATTCCCATGGCAACACCGGCTTCCGGGAAGTCATAGATTTCTTTTTCAATCTTGTCGCCGTCTTCACCTTCCCAGGTCATTTTCAACTTACCTTTACCCGGCACGAGGAAGTCTGTGGCTTTATACTGATCACCGAAAGCGTGACGGCCAATAACGATAGGCTGCGTCCAGCCAGGCACGAGGCGAGGGACGTTGCTACAGATGATAGGCTCGCGGAAAACCACGCCGCCAAGAATGTTACGGATTGTGCCGTTTGGAGAGACCCACATCTTTTTCAGGTCAAATTCTTCAACGCGTTGCTCGTCTGGCGTAATCGTCGCGCACTTAACGCCGACATTGTGTTTTTTAATCGCGTGGGCGGCATCAACAGTAATTTGGTCATCCGTGGCATCACGGCTTTGAATGGACAAATCATAATCAAGAAGTTCGATATCCAGATAAGGATGAATGAGACGATCTTTGATCATGTCCCAGATGATGCGTGTCATCTCGTCGCCATTCATGTCGACAACGGGATTATTTACCTTGATTTTAGCCATAATTACCTCTGTAAGCGGTTCGTAATGTGTGAATTTGCGCCGCGTTTAGCACCAGCGCCTTAAAGTTTAAAGTGATTAGATGGGTAAAACCACCAAAGACCAGTTGGGAAACTTGATTGAGCGGGATGAAAGCCGTCCACCGCCTTCAGTTATACTTGTCCGGCCGCAGCTCGGCGAGAATATCGGCGCGGCGTGCCGCTGCATGCTGAATTTCGGTTTAACTGATTTGCGTTTGGTGGCACCGCGAGACGGCTGGCCGAACCCCGCTGCCGAGCCAATGGCCGCAGGGGCGTTTGATGTCTTGAATAATGCGTCTGTATTTGAAACTACCGAAGAAGCTGTGGCTGACCTCAAATTTGTGCTGGCCGCCACGGCGCGCCGCAGAGAACTAGAAATCCCCGTCATCGGGACTGATGACATCGGACCTAAGCTACGGGACCTCAGCGAGTCTGGCTTGCCGACGGGTATTCTGTTCGGGCCGGAGAAAGCCGGGCTGACCAATGCCGATACAGTTCTAGCCGATGCGATTCTCACTTACCCGGTGAACCCGGCCTTTCAATCCCTTAACCTGGCGCAGGCCGTCAATATTTTTGCCTATATTTGGGCAAACTCCGTTCACCAGAATATTCCCGACGTGTTCAATCGCGATATTAGCGATGCGGCGCCGAAACAAGATCTCACCGGATTATTTGAACATCTCGAAGAGGAACTGGAGCGCGCCGGATTTTTCTTTCCTGAGTCAAAACGCGCTCTAATGGCGCAAAATATCCGCGCCCCCTTAACGCGGGCCAAGATGACCGTGCAAGAGGTCCGAACGTTCAGAGGTATCGTCAAGGCATTGGCCGAGGGACGTGGTAAGGCCCGCGTAAAGAGAGACAAGTCATGAAATATCTAGGGTATCTACTAATTATTCTTACGGCGGTGGCCGGGTTTTTAAAATGGCCTTGGATTTTGATTTTTGTTTTTGCGGCAGTCTCGACCTTTGCTTTTGCCAAAGTCAGGCGCGACGCTCTGAAAAACACGCCAATGGCGCCGGATCAGAATATGATTCTCGACGGGGCCTTTTTGTTTTTCGGCCAGACCCTCATCATGTTGGCGGCCTATTTGCTCGGCGTTTTTGCCGCTGCCCCGACGGGTGAGCTGTTCATGAAATTCATCAGCGGGCAGGGGTAGCGCGCCGAACTACTGAGGCCGGGTCTTCTTCACACGCCGATTATTGCTCCAAGCGTCATAGGAGAAAATGGCGACCCCTACCCAGATGAACGTAAAGCAGATCGCATGGGCGAAGGTAAATATTTCTCCGAAATAAAGTCCGCAGAAAAACTGAAGCGTTGGTCCGATAAATTGCAAAAATCCGAGCGTCGACAAACGCAGGCGCCGCGCGGCAAAGGCGAAGGCGAGCAGGGGCAGGACGGTGAGCGGCCCTGAAAATAGGATAAGGGTTTGAAGACTTGGCGCCGCGAGTTCCAGCTGCAGGGGCGAGGTTTGCCGTAAATATAAAAGGAAAAAGAGCGCGGGCAGCAGGAGCAACATGGTCTCAATAAAGAGACCAGGCATTGCGCCGATTTCGACATATTTGCGGATGACGCCGTAAATCGTAAAGCTGGTCGCCAATATCAACGCGATGGCCGGGAAGACGCCGCCGTAAACCGTGAGTATGGCAACGCCGATTAAAGCCAGAATAACCGCGAAACCCTGAAGCCGCGAGAGTTTCTCACTAAAAAATATAACCCCGACGAGAACATACATGAGCGGGTTGATGTAGTATCCCAGACTGGCCTGAAAGACTTGTTCCTGTTGGATCGCAAATATATAGACGCCCCAGTTGAAGGCCAGAGCGACCGCCGCAAAGAGCAGCAGCAAGATGGTTTTCGGGCTCTTGAGCGCTCTGAGCACGTCTCCGACCTGCTTGCGAAACAAGATAATGAGCAAGCCGAAGGGCACAGCAAACAAAATTCGATAGGCGACAAACTCTGCCGGCGGGACAGTATGCGTCGCTTTGAAATAAAAGGGGAAAAGACCCCACATCGTGTAGGCCGCAATGCCGGCGAATAACCCCCGACGGGCGAGATCTGAGGCTGTATCATTTTGCGGGCTTACCATAAACTGCGATTGTCACAGGGTCTTGAGTAAAACAATCTCTATCTTTGCAAGTCAGAGCTTTGATTTTGCAAGGCGGCGGCCTGAAAAGGCCGGTTGACTTGAACAAAACAGACGCTAAAAGCCCCGACTTATCACGGGTGAGTGTGGTGCCGCCGTTGAAATCGCTATCCGAATTGGTTGGATATGCCGAGCCACGCTAAATGAAAGAGTATAAACGCATGTCTAAGCGTAATTCAGCTAAATATAAAATCGATCGCCGTATGGGCGAAAACATTTGGGGTCGCCCCAAGTCACCAGTCAACAAGCGCGCCTATGGCCCAGGTCAACACGGCCAAAACCGCCGCGGTAAAATGTCTGACTTCGGTACGCAGCTTCGCGCCAAGCAGAAGCTCAAAGGCTATTACGGCAACATTCTGGAAAAACAGTTCCGCCGGACTTATGACCAAGCGACACGGATGAAGGGCGATGCGTCTGAAAACCTGATTGGTTTGTTAGAATGCCGCCTCGACGCGATTGTTTATCGCGCAAAATTTGTACCTACGGTCTTCTCAGCCCGTCAATTTGTCAATCACGGTCATATTCTTGTAAACGGCAAGAAGGTAAATATCCCTTCATACCGCTGCAAAGTTGGTGATGTTATCGAAGTCCGGGAAAAGTCACGTACAATGGCTTTGGTTCTAGAAGCTCTCGAAAGTGCTGAGCGTGAATTGCCTGATTATATCAGTGTAGATCCGAAAGCGATGCAGGCAACTTTCGCACGCGTTCCAAGTTTTGACGAAGTGCCTTATCCGGTTGTGATGGAGCCAAACCTTGTTGTGGAATTCTACTCTCGTTAAGCTGCGAGGGACAATTCATAAGAAAACCCGCCTCAGAGGCGGGTTTTTTTTGTGCCCGGATAGCCAAGAATTTTAGGCTCTGCTCCAGACAACACGATATGATGTTGACTTGGTATCTGCCGATACGCCGCTTAATTTTTCTTCAAACAGGTAGAACCCTTTGCCTTGGAACTGGAAACGTTGCGTTCCGGTTTGGTCGTTCGTAATTTTAAAGCTTTTTTCTCCAATAACTTCGCAGTTAAAGACTTCGAGTATGAAAGCCGGTCGGCACCGTTTAATGCCGAGTTCCAATTCAGTGCCGGCAGGCAGAGCGTATTGAGCTTGAATGCTCTGGCCATCTCGAAGGTAAGTCCGCCTGAGACTGAACGCATCCCAATATGCTTTTAATAGGAAATTACTCTTTTCTTCACGCAGGCGGGTCGACGATTGATCCAGCTTGGAAACCGCGATTATTTTGCGCGTATCGACGAAGGCCGGCATGTAATGAAGACTTACATAACAAAGGGTTCCGCCAAGAATAAGCGAGAAAGCCGACCCAAGCGTTCGCCCAAATCCCAATGATTTCTTTTGAGTGAGCTTCCGCCTGTCAGCATAACCCGCGTTAAACCCTGAAATTTTATTTTTCTTACGCGCCGATAATTCGGCAATCCCGAACTTTGACATTGTAAATCCTGCCTATTTGGTTCCCACAAACCATTCGCAAGATTACTCTAAAGTTGTTTCAGATAAATTAAGGCTCTGTTAACGGGGTATTATCCAGCTAGGCGTTTGTTTTCACACCCTTATCAGCCAGAAGCGTACGCAATTCTCCGCTTTCGAACATTTCACGGATGATATCGCAACCGCCGGTAAATTCACCCTTTACGAAAAGCTGCGGAATTGTCGGCCAGTTGTTATAATCTTTAATACCTTGACGGATGTTTGGGTCTTCTAGAACGTTGACGCTGGCATAATCGACACCAAGGTAATCTAAAATTTGGACGACAGTTGAGGAAAAGCCGCATTGAGGAAAAACCGGTGTGCCTTTCATATAAAGCACGACGTCATTTTCCGAGACAGTTTTTGCGATCTGGTCTTTAGTTTCCATGATGGTATATCTTTCTAAAAGGTCTGATTTGCATGTAAGGAGACCTCTCTAAACTTCAAGATGGAATTGTCAGGAAGGCGTGCGAGTTTCCAAGGCCAGCGCATGCAACTCACCTTCTGATCCATCCATTTTCCCTTTGAGAGCCGCATAGACGAGCTGGTGCTGCCTGACGCGGTTGAGGCCCTCAAAAGCTGAACTGACGATAATGGCTTTCCAGTGATTGTTATCCCCGGCGAGGTCTATCATCTCAACTTCAGCCCCGGGGAGAGCTTCGACGATCATCTCGGCAATGTCTTCACCTTTCATAGCCATTAGCTATCTGCCCCCGCCATTAGACCCGGTAGCCATTCCTCGTGTTTCTGACGCAAACCAGTAAGAGACACATCAAAGCCTCCGACAGCGGTAATTCTATCTCCGCCAACTTTCCCAACTATTTCCGCAGCGATTCCTTTTGCGTGGGCCGTAGAAACAACCGGATTGACCGAGTTTTTCTCGACTGCGACCAGATAACGGGCCTGGTCTTCACCAAATAACCAGCCATGAGTTGGTCCGTCCGGTGACGCTTGAAGGCTTACGCCAATATTGGAAGCGAATGCCATTTCGCAGGCGGCAATTGCCAGTCCGCCGTCCGAGCAATCATGTACGGCATTTACGCGGCGATTGCGGATGAGTTTGCGGATATAATCACCATTGAGCTTTTCGGTTTGCAGGTCTACGGGCGGCGGAGCACCGTCCTCACGCGACATAATTTCGGATAGATAAACAGAAGCGCCAAGCCAGCCTGTCGTCTCACCTATGAGGATGAGCGTATCGCCTTCTTTTGCGCCTTTTAAAGTCGAGAAAAAATCTAGATTCGGAATCAGTCCGACACCGCCAACGGCAGGTGTGGGAGGAATGGCTTCTCCATTCGTTTCGTTGTAGAGCGAGACGTTGCCCGAGACGACCGGGTAATCAAAAGCGCGGCAAGCTTCATTCATGCCATCAATCGCCCCGACAAACTGCCCCATAATTTCAGGTCGTTCCGGATTACCAAAGTTGAGGCAGTCCGTGATCGCTATTGGATCCGCCCCCACACAGGTCAGGTTTCTCCAAGTCTCCGCAACACACTGCTTGCCCCCCTCATAAGGGTCAGCTTGCACATATCTGGGCGTACAATCCGTTGTAATCGCGACAGCTTTGTTCGTACCGTGAATTCGGACGATCGCCGCGTCGCCGCCGGATTGGCTAGAATCAATCGTATCGGTCATCACGTGACGATCATATTGTTCCCAAATCCATCGCTTCGAGGCGATATCTGGAGACTGGATCATCTTAACTAAGGCGTCATTATAGTCCTGAGTTTCATGTATATCTTCGGTGGCGAGTGTCGGCCGGCGCTCGGCCTTCACGTGCGGCCGGTCATAATTTGGCGCATCATCGGCCAAAGGCGCAATAGGAATGTCACAGACGACATTTTTCTTGTGCTTGAGAACCAGATTACCTGTATCCGTGGTGACGCCTATTTTTGCGACATCCAATTCCCATTTTTCAAAGACGTCGAAAGCGAGTTGTTCCTTGCCGGGCTGAATAACCATCAACATACGTTCCTGGGACTCAGAGAGCATCATCTCGTAAGGAGTCATGCCGACTTCGCGCTGAGGCACTTCATCGAGGTTCAGCTCAATCCCAACGCCGCCTTTATCCGCCATCTCAATGGAAGAAGAGGTTAGCCCCGCTGCGCCCATATCTTGAATGGCAATAATTGCGTCTGTTGCCATGAGTTCCAGACAGGCTTCTATCAATAGTTTTTCAGTGAAAGGGTCGCCGACCTGGACAGTCGGGCGCTTCTCATCGCTGTCATCGTCAAACTCTGCGGACGCCATCGTCGCACCGTGAATGCCGTCGCGGCCGGTTTTAGAGCCGACGTAGAAAATTGGATTTCCGACGCCTTTGGCTGCTGAATAGAAAACGTTATCTGTGCGGGCGAGACCAACACACATGGCGTTGACGAGGATGTTTCCGTTATAACCTTTGTGAAAATTGGTTTCGCCGCCTACTGTTGGCACGCCAACGCAATTACCATACCCGCCGATGCCTGCTACAACGCCGTTGACCAATGATTTGGTTTTAGGGTGGGTAGGTTCGCCGAAACGCAGGGCATTCATAAGCGCAATTGGTCGAGCGCCCATTGTAAATACGTCGCGCATTATGCCGCCAACACCCGTCGCCGCGCCCTGGTAGGGCTCGATATAAGACGGATGGTTGTGGCTTTCCATTTTGAAAATGATGCAATCGCCATCATCGATATCAATAACCCCGGCGTTTTCTCCAGGGCCTTGAATGACGCGGTCCCCTTTGGTCAGAAATTTACCGAGGTGGCGGCGAGAGGACTTGTAAGAGCAATGCTCTGACCACATGACAGAAAAAATACCGAGCTCATTGATGTTAGGAACGCGGCCCAATCTGTCCAAAATGATCTGATATTCGTCTTCGGACAAACCGTGTTCTTTCACGATCTCCGGCGTAATGTCGGGAAGTGTCGTCATTAGATAGACTCAATAATAGATTTGAATAGGCCGAGTCCGTCCGTACCGCCATGCAGATCATCGACGGCACGTTCCGGATGAGGCATCATGCCAAACACATTGCCAGCTTCGTTTATGATGCCTGCAATATCACGCATGGACCCATTAGGGTTATTTGCATAGCGAAACACGATGCGGCCATCTTTTTCAAGTTTGTTCAAAGTTGCGTCATCCGCAAAATAGCTGCCGTCATGATGGGCGACTGGATAGGTAACAACGGATTTGGGCTCATAATAAGAGGTGTAGCGTGTGTTCACATTGCTTACGACCAAACGTTCAGGGCGACAGACGAATTTTAAATTCTTGTTCCGCATCAATGCCCCGGGGAGGAGTCCAGTTTCGGTCAAAATTTGAAATCCATTGCAAAATCCTGCGACAGGTAGGCCGTTATTGGCCTTCTTCACAAGGTCTGAAACAATTGGAGACCGGGCCGCCATAGCGCCCGAGCGCAGATAGTCGCCATAAGAAAACCCGCCCGGCACGCAGACGAAATCGACATCTGCCGGAATTTCGCTGTCTCGGTGCCAGATTAATTTCGGAGCGCGCCCTGTGACTTTCTCCAAAGCCATCGCGGCGTCGCGATCGCAATTTGAAGCAGGGAAGACAATAACGGCAGTTTGCACAGCGCTAATCCCGAAGCTCGATGCGATAGCTTTCGATCACCGTATTGGCGAGAAGCTTTTCGCACATTTGCTCCACCTGGGCTTTGGCTTCCGTCTTATCCTCTGAGGAAAGTTCTAACTCTATGATCTTTCCTTGGAAGGCGTTTTTAACTTCATCAAATCCAAGATCGTTCAGCGAACGGGCAATGGCGCGGCCTTGCGGATCCAGAACGCCGGGTTTCAAACCGATATAAACAAGGGCTTTCATAAGGCGTCCTGACTATTCTTCATCTTCATTTTTTACGACCGATAGGTTGGTCACATTATTTTGACTTTGCGGCTTTAAAATACCAAGCCGTGTGGCGACTTCAGTGTATGCTTCGGTGACTTCGCCGAGATCGCGTCTGAAACGGTCTTTATCCAGTTTCTTATTGGTTTCGCGATCCCATAGACGGCAACTATCCGGACTGATCTCATCGGCAAGTATCACCTGATGACCAATAATGCCGTCTTCATTGGACAAGGGCAGGCGGCCAAATTCGATTTTGAAATCGATCAGGTTGATGCCGATTCCGCCGAACATACCTTGGAGGTAATCGTTTATCCGCAAGGTCATTGCGATCATTTCGTCCAGCTCAGAAGCGTTGGCCCAGCCAAAAGCATGGATATGCTCTTCAGCAATAAGCGGGTCGCCGAGATCATCACGTTTCAAGCAGAATTCTACGATTGAACGCGGAAGTTTTTCGCCTTCTTCCATGCCAAGACGCTTCGCCATCGTTCCCGCGGCAACGTTCCGGCAAATAACCTCTAGAGGGATAATCTCGACCTTTTTGATCAATTGCTCGCGCATATTGAGGCGTTTGAGAAAATGGGTTGGGATCCCGATCTCGCCCAGGCGCAGCATGACGAACTCGCTAATCCGGTTATTCAGAACACCCTTGCCATCAAGCGTCGCTTTTTTCTGAGCGTTAAAGGCGGTCGCGTCGTCTTTGAAATACTGCACAAGCGTACCCGGTTCGGGTCCTTCGTAAAGGATTTTCGCTTTACCTTCGTATATTTGTTTACGGCGGCTCATGGGTCGCTCTCCCGATGGTGCAGTGGGTCGTCAGACGACTCGGCACTAATAAACTCGCCTCATAGACGGATGGGTAGTAAATCGCAATGTGTGTGACAGGATAAATATGAGGATTTTGCGTCTTGCAGTACAACACGCCCCGCCATAAATATGATAGAAGAAAAAGCTTTCACGCAATAGGATTTAGACATGACACAATTTGAAGATCGCGAGCGGGGACAAGAAACCAAATTCGTTCTGGAGGCGGCCAAAGAATTCCGGGCTGCCGCAAAACGCAATAAAGCGCTTGGCCATTGGGCAGCAGAGATTATGGGCCGCTCCGATAAGGAGAAATACGCTCAGGAAGTCATCGCGGCTGATATGGAAGAAAAAGGGGAAGAGGACGTCTTCCGTAAATTGAGACGCGATTTCGACACAGCGAACGCCGATGTATCTGACGCGACTATTCGAGAAAAAATGGCGTTTTACCTTAAAGAGGCTCGCGCCGAGGTTTACGGTCTCGAGGCGTAAAACCTATATATTACAATTAGGTGCATAATTATACTAAAGTGGACTATTAGCCTCTGGGCAGGTCAGGTCAAAGTTGGGCTGGTTCTTTAGAGCCAGCCTTTTTAGATTCTGGATGTGAAGCTGCATGGCCTCGGCGTTATAATTCATATTCACACAGCCCAAAGTGCGTTTTGTGTCGGCGTCAATGATGGCGGCAAACCCTGTGATGCCGAGCCACATATTATATTGGGGCACGATTTGGCGATCAAAAACTGCGTGAGAATTCCATTCGCCCTGACCTCCGGAAATATCAATATTCACATATTCAATCGCCGGATCGTGCAGTCCGGCTAGAGCTTGGCTTAATCGGGGCTCCAC
This sequence comes from uncultured Hyphomonadaceae bacterium, assembly GCA_963972195.1. Lineage (GTDB taxonomy): Bacteria > Pseudomonadota > Alphaproteobacteria > Caulobacterales > Maricaulaceae > Litorimonas. The sequence goes on from CAXATH010000001.1 coordinate 15,726, forward strand.
GACCTTGCACGGCGCGCACCAATCGGCGCGGAACATTACGACATAAATATCAGGCTTTACAGCGGGCTGGTCAGCAAATGAAACGGAAGACAAGCCTAAGGAAAAGGCTAGGGCCAAAACCGCCGCCGACAAAAATTTTGTAAATAGCGAGGTCATAAAAGTCTTTCTATAGGCTTTGAAGGGGTTTGTCCTGAGTTCTATCCCATAAAAAAGCCCGGACCCTTTTTAGAGGTCCAGGCCTGTTCCCACGGTTTGGCTAGTAAATATTAACCGGCCGGCATTTCATTATGAGCAGCAGGACAACGTGTTGTCTTCCCGCCAACAGAGGCACTGGACATGTAAGCCTGACCTTTTGCCTGCGCGGTCATTTTGCGAAGTTCCTGTGCAATTTCTTGCGGTGCAAATGACGAGTTCACACAGCCGATAACGCGCTTGGTACGGGCGTCGACAACGGCGGCAAAGCCGGGCAGGCCAACCCATTTGTTAAAAATAGGAACGATGTCGTAATCAAATGCGTCATACGCGCCTTTTTCCCATTTTGCGGCATTAGAGGTGTCGATTACGACTTCTTCGGCATTTACACCGGCCATTGGTACGGCAGAGGCAAGGGCGCTGTCGAGGCGCTGACTTTGAACGTCAGTATTGTTTCTGAAGTTGACGACATAAACATCTGGAGACGCGGCATAAGCGGTCGCGCCGAAAGCTGTTGTCACAAGAGCTGCACTTAAAAGAGAGACGATCTTTTTCATTTCCTTGGTCCTTTTTTCACACTGAGATTAATTTTTATTTTTGTTATGTTCTCGGTGTAACGAACATTGGTAAATGAACGCCGAATCACGCGTTAGTGCGGCGTTTACAATGGTTTCTGAAATCGTTAATTTTGGTCGTAAGTCAGTGATTTTACAGTAAAAATTATTTTGCAAAAAAATACAGGCAAAGGTGAAAAAGCTTGGAAGTCACGCTAAATACTTGAAATATCATCGAAAATTAAGTTGCTTTTAACCATGAATCTGTCTCACGTGTTACGAGAAGGACAGAGTTTGGATAGGAAAAGCGTGTTTTCTCGACGCGGTTTACCCCGCTTTGCACGAGGCATAGAGGTGTGAGGTGACGTTCTTAGTCAAACACCCGATCAAAGATCGTATCGACATGTTTGAGGTGGTAATCATCGTCAAACATAGTGCGAACCTGGTCTTCGGAGAGAAGCGCCATCACATCCTTATCTTCCAGAATAAGGTTCAGGAAGCTGCCTTCGCCGGCGCTGCCCTCGGTACGGAACATTTCCCAAACTTTCATCGCATTACGTTGCACTAGGCGATAGGCGCTTTCGCGCTGTTCTCCGGCCTGGGTCAGGGCCAGTAGGAAACGTTGGCTGTTATGGAGTCCGCCAAGTCGGTCCATATTGCCCTTCATTTTTTCAGGGTAGACCACGAGGTTTTCAATAACGCCCGCTAGGCGGTGGAGCGCAAAATCCAGATGCACGGTCGAGTCGGGGCCGATGCCGCGCTCAACAGAGCTATGCGAGATATCGCGTTCATGCCAGAGAGCGACATTTTCCATGGCTGGTACGACAGCCATACGCACCAGACGCGCAAGTCCGGTCAGGTTTTCTGTCAGAACGGGATTGCGTTTATGCGGCATGGCAGAGGAGCCTTTTTGTCCCTTGGAGAAAAATTCCTCGGCTTCAAGAACTTCTGTGCGTTGCAAGTGACGGATTTCGACAGCGATATTTTCGATAGATGAGGCAATTACGCCGAGCGTCGCAAAATAGGCGGCGTGACGATCACGAGGGATAATTTGCGAAGAGACGGGCTCAATCGCCAATCCCATTTCCTTGGCAACGTGTTCCTCGACGCTTGGATCGATATTGGCGAAGGTACCTATAGCGCCGGAGATCGCGCAGACGGCAATCTCTTCGCGCGCCTGAAGGAGGCGGGTCTTGGCGCGGGAAAACTCGGCATAAAACCGGGCGAGTTTGACGCCAAATGTCGTTGGCTCGGCGTGGATGCCGTGGCTACGGCCAATGGTGATTGTGTATTTATGCTCTTCGGCGCGTTTCTTAAGCGCCGCCAGAACGCGATCCAGTCCAACCAATAGCAGGTCGGTGGCGCGGGCAAGCTGAACCGAGAGGGTGGTGTCCAGGATATCGGAGGAGGTGAAGCCTTGATGCACAAACCGCGCGTCTTCGCCGATAAACTCCGCAAGGTGAGTCAGAAAGGCGATGACATCATGTTTTACTTCGCGTTCAATTTCATCGATCTTCGCAACATCGAACTCGACGGAGCCGCCCCGGTCCCAGATATTCTTGGCGGCAGATTTTGGAATAACGCCGAGTTCTGCAAGCGCATCACATCCGTGCGCCTCAATCTCGAACCAGATCCGGTATTTCGTCGCGGCAGACCAGATTTCGGTCATTTCCTTACGGGCGTAGCGTTCAATCATAATCGCAACTCATTATCTCTGGGGACTGCAAGTGTTCAACTGCCGCGCGGATTGCCCCCGCCGCGCTCTCAGGTCAAGGGCGCGGGTGAATTTTGACTCTGATTAAGTTGTTTTTGAATTGCGTAATTCTGCGGCCGCCCAATCCTTGGGCAGTGTTCGTGTCACAAGCAAATAAGCGATTATACTTATAACGTAAGCCCCGAATGTGCAGTACATTGCAAACCGCGTCGAAATCAGCTCGTTATGATCCAAGTTGAGGAACACATCTATCATTGCGCCGGCGAACGTCGGACCGCCGCCAAGCGCGATCATATTCAATACAAAGAAAAAAAGGGCTGTCGACATGGCGCGCAAGCGTATGGGAGCCAGTGTCTGGGCAATCGCAAAGCTGGGGCCGAGATAAACGCCCAAGAAGAATTGCAGGCCTGCCCCTAACGCCAAATGAAGCACAACAGACGGAACCCAAAACGTCGCGACGGCCAGCGGAAGGGCAATCGCCGTCGCAAGAGCCGGAATAAATCCGTAAGCGCGAATGTCTTTCTTAGCCCGAATATCAACAAGCTTAGCTCCGAAATACGTACCCGCGACATAAAATGTCCCGTTTATGATACCGATCCAAATCACAATTGTCCGGAAGTTAAATTCGGGGTCGAGGAGGCGAAGGTATTTGGTTTGGAAACCTGACAGGGCGTAGCTGGCAAAGCTTGCAAATGCGATGCCTAAACACATCCACCACCAGGAAGGAATGGAGACGAGAGTAATGACGCCGGGTTGTAGGCTAAGGAGGAAAATCGAAACCATCAAGAGGAGCCCGATAACGGCAACAAGCCAGCTTAGATTTCCAACAAAAACCCCTGCCAGAACAACGGCTACGAAAAGTCCGGCTATAGCAAAACGGGGCGGTAAATTTGATCTCCGAAAAGATTCTCCTAGAGGAATATAGGCCGAGGTTGGCGTGACCTTTGTTTCCATCGCTCCGCGCCGAGGCTCTCGGATAACCACTCGAACAATGACCGCCAGGACAATGCCTGTCAGGCCAAGAATAATGAAAATTCGTCGCCAATCCACCACATTAGGATCTGTCCCCAAGAGCGCGGCAGTGAAGAAATAGGCCGCCATGATGCCCAAGGGAATCCCGAGAGAATAAATCCCTAGAGCGCCGGATCTTTCTTCTTTCCCGTAGAAGTCAGAAATCATGGAATGAGAGGGCGGACTTCCGCCTGCTTCACCAATACCAACGCCAATACGCGCCAAGGCTATGTGGAGGAAGTTTTGAGACATACCGGTCAATGCCGTAAACCCACTCCAGACCGCCAACGCAATCGCGAGCAGGTTTACGCGGTTCATCTTGTCGGCGAGGAAAGCCAGGGGGATACCCATAATGGTATAGAAAGCGGCAAAGGCGAGGCCGATAAGAAGACCGAGTTGCGTATTGGTCAGCTCTAAATCAGCCTGAATGAACGGGGCTAAAATGCCAACGATCTGGCGATCAATAAAATTGAACCCATAAACAATAGTGAGCAGGAAGAGAACCGCCGTGCGGTAGCCCGGCTTTTTCGGCGGCACATAGCCCTCGGTCGAGTCGTTCATAAATTTCCCCTGATCTTTTTTCTTACCTGAAAGGAAAGAGAAGCTTTGGTCAAGTCAGAAGCGTTTTAACGGCTATTCAATTTCGTGGGGTCAAATGCAGTCAATTCCTGTGCCGCAAGCATAATAAAGTCCTACAAAGCCAGATACCAAGTAAGCGAGAATAGCGGTTATAATACCTACGGAGTAGGCAAGAACTTGAGATTTTCGACTAAGAGCAAATCCGACAGACATTCCTATTAAAACCGGCCCTGCTAAAAACAACATATTGAGCAAATTCGTCTCAATGCCACCGGTATCAATATTATTGTCACGTTGCCTTAATAGGAAATCCAAGAGTAGCACCGCAGGAGACCAAAGAAGACTGGCAATTATCAAAAATAGCTTTTGCATCTCACATCAACCCCAACGTCTTGAAACTCACCACATTCTCTCGTCCGATAATTAGGTGGTCATGCACGACGACGCCCATCGCCTTGGCGACTGAAATGACCTCGTTCGTCATGGTAATGTCGGACTGGCTGGGGGTCGGGTCGCCGCTGGGGTGGTTGTGCGCGAGAATAATAGCAGTTGATTCGAGGGCGAGGGCGCGTTTAATGATTTCTCGCGGATAGACGGGCGCGCGGTCAATTGTGCCGCGGCCCAAAACCTCATCCGCTATTAGGCGATTTTTGCGGTCCAAGAACAGGACGCGGAATTGCTCAACGGGTTCGAACTGCATGGCAGAGCGGCAATAATCTAATAGGGCGGTCCAAGAGGAGAGGATAGGGCGGCCTAACACACTTTCGCGGCCCATTCTAACAGAGGCGGCGTGGAGGAGTTTCAAATCAAGGGCCGTTTTCTCGCCGATGCCCTTGGTTTCAGTTAGGCGGTGAAGGGGCGCGGCGCAAACTTCGCCCAGGTTGCCAAAGGTTTTCAGGAGTTCTTTGGCGACGGGTTTAACGTCCCGGCGGGGTATAGAGTTAAACAGGAACAGCTCAAGGAGTTCGTAATCCATAAAACTATCGCCCCCCGAGGCTGCGAACTTGGCCCGCTGCCGATCCCGATGGGCTAGATAATGCGGCTTGTCTTCTCCCCCCGACATATTGCCTCTTAGGCGTAAGGCGGTCGATTCAGACCTTTGGGCGAGGATGTGAAGACTTCGGCGCCGTCTTTCGTGATGCCGATAGAATGTTCAAACTGAGCGGTCAATTTCCGGTCGCGTGTCACCGCCGTCCAGCCGTCGGACAAGATTTTGACGTCAGGCTTGCCGAGATTAATCATGGGCTCAATTGTAAAGAACATGCCTTCACGCAGAACTTCGCCTTCGCCTTTGCGGCCGAAATGCAAGATATTGGGCGCGTCATGGAAGAGCTTGCCGATGCCGTGACCGCAGAAGTCGGTGACAACAGAACAGCGCTCACCTTCGGCGTATTTCTGAATGGCGTAGCCGATATCGCCAGTCGTATTGCCGGGTTTGGCCTCGGCAATGCCCATCATGAGGGCGTCATAGGTGATATTGATGAGCCGTTCTGTTTTACGGTCCGGTTCCCCGGCGACATACATACGCGATGTGTCGCCGTGCCATCCATCGACAATCAGGGTAACGTCGCAATTGACGCTATCACCTTCTTTCAAAGGTTTGTCGTTTGGAATGCCGTGGCAGACGACGTGATTGATAGAGGTGCAGACGGAGTGTTTATAACCACGATAGCCCAGCGTGGCGGGCAGGGCGCCGTGATCCATCGCAAATTCGTATATTTTCGCATCTAATGCGGCCGTCGTGACACCCGGCTGAACAAGCGGGGCGAGCATGTCGAGGCATTTGGCGGAGAGCTGGCCCGCCTTTCTCATGCCTTCAAATCCTTCGGGGCCGTGGAGTTTAATTGCGCCGTCACGAAGATCGTCGGCATCACTTGCATCTACATAATTCATTTGCGCCGTATAACAGTGGACGCGCAAACGGGCCAGTCCTAATAGCGGCTTTCAAAGGAGTGAGTGATGGAAAAAATGGTAACGGCTGGCGTGATACTCATTGGAGACGAATTATTATCCGGACGTACGCAGGACACTAATCTCGGTTCAATCGCGAAATTCCTCGAACCCCTTGGTGTGAGCATCGGAGAAGCACGTATAATATCGGATAAGGCGGAGACCATTCGAGATACAGTAAAAGCTTTTTCGGACCGTTTTGACTATGTCTTTACTACGGGCGGGATCGGCCCGACCCATGACGACGTCACCGCAGATTGCATCGCCGCCGCTTTTGATCTGGGCATTAGTGAACGCGATGATGCAATTGAGGCTTTGCGCGAACGCTATTACCTAGAAGAGCTAAACGAAGCCCGGCGGCGCATGGCGCGTATTCCAGATGGGGCGAGCCTTATCAAGAATCCGGTGAGCCAAGCGCCGGGCTTTCAGACGAAAAACGTTTTTACTTTGGCGGGCGTGCCGCAAATCATGCGTGGAATGCTCGAAGATATCCCGCATCGCATAAAAGGCGGCGCAAAGATTTACTCGGTCACTGTCACGGCGGAGGGAATCGGTGAAGGCGACGCGGCCAGGGGGCTAGCGGAGATTGAGGATGACCACCCCGGCGTTAGCCTTGGCAGCTATCCGTTTTTCAATGACGATTTGCGCGGCGTGAACTTCGTGGCGCGGGGGCGGGATGAAGCGGTGTTGGAAAAGGTGGAGGCTGCGCTGAGCTCTCTAATTGCCAAGCTCAACGAATAAATTGCGTCGAGCGAATTGGCCGGCTTGAAAAATTCGGAGGCGTAAGTGGTGCGGGCGGCCGGAATCGAACCGGCACTCCTATACAGGAACAAGATTTTAAGTCTTGCGTGTCTACCAATTCCACCACGCCCGCTGACTGACCGCTGATTTAGGGAACGGGCGGGAGTCGGGCAAGTCATTTATCAGGTCTGTGGCCCATTTTTTGCGATTTTTGCTTAAGGTCGGTTTCGTCCTAGTGAATCGTGACTCTCCACCCAATCGCCGCCGACAACAGCCGAGGCGAGGGATAATTCGCCCGCGAGCACGGTCGCTGCGCAAATTTCAACAAACTTCAACGCTTTGCCTGCGCCGTAACAATCCAGAACCTCTAGGCACTCTCTCTGCGTCGCCAGCCCTGTTCCGCCGCCATAGGTCGCGACAATCAGCGAGGGTAGGGTGATGGACCAGTAAAGTGACCCGTCCTCATTAAGCTCCACATAAGTGAGGCCGGCCTGGCTTTCGGCGACATTGGCCGCGTCCTGGCCTGTTGCGATAAAGAGGGCCGCTAGCGCGTTGGCGGCGTGAAGTCCGTTATTACTTGTTCCGGCGAGCATTCCGCCAATCGTCGAGACTTGTCGGGCGCGGTACATATCCTTGGTTTCGACGCGTAGCTTCTCGCGCACCAAATCTGCGGGGAGCGTGACTTCGGCCACGACGCGCGCGCCTCGGGAATGCAGCGTATTCAACTGCGAGTGTTTTTTGTCCGTATCGATCGCGCCGGACAGGGTGTAACGCGTCTTAAAGCCGCAATTTTTGATAATCCATTGGCAGGCGGCCTGCGCGGCCTTGCCTGACATATTTTGTCCCGCCGCGTCGCCTGTTGTGAAATTCATCCGCAGATAGCGCATTTTCGAGACCCCATATTGTTCGATATGACTTAGCTTGCCGACCGAACTGGTTGAATTTGCGGCTTTTTTGACTCCATCTAAATTTTCGGTGAGCCATAGGCCAAAGTCCCGCGCCTCGCGGGCGCTTTCAAAATGGAAAACGGGCGCGCGCTGCATATAGCGTTCAATAACGGTGGTTGTTACGCCGCCTGCCGCACGCAATACCCCCATGCCGCGAGAATAGCTTGCGACTAAGGTGCCTTCGGTCGTGGCGAGGGGAACGTAAAAATCGCCCGTGGCGTGTTCGCCGTTTACGGTAAGCGGCCCGGCAAGTCCGATAGGGACCTGACTGGCGCCAAAGGCATTTTCAACATTTCCCGCAAGTGAGGCAGGATCGAAACTGGTCTGACCTGTATGGGGGAGAGAAACAGATCGCTGAGCTTCAAGAAAGGCGCGTCGCTTCTCCATCATCTCGGCGGTGTAATCGGATTGTTTGTCTCTCGGAATAGAAGGTGATGTCATACTTTATCATTCCACATAGCCGGAAACAGGGCAAACGCAGGATTGTTCTGGCCCCCATTCAAAAAAGACTCACACCGACTTATCGTGGGAAAATTCCCACAACGGGTTTACATTTCGGGAATATCTCTTAAATAGCCCGTCTGAACAACGCGTGGGAAAAATCCCACAGCAATGAGAGGCTTGATATGAGCGACGATATTATCAAACGCGGAAAGGCCCTTGCCGAAGCGACGGGGCAGTCTTTGACGACAATTTCGCGAAAGATCTTCAATGACGGCAAAACCCTGACGCGTCTGCAAAGCGGCGGCTCGCTCACAACCAAGACTCATGAGCAGGCCTTGGCGAAACTAACCGTGATGGAAAGAGAGGTCGCGGCGGAATCCGGCCTGTCTTTAACCCACTTAGATCGCTTGGAAGCTGAGAGCATGCACATTATGCGCGAAGTTGCGTCTCAATGCGAAAACCCTGTCATGCTTTATTCTGTCGGCAAGGATAGCTCGGTGATGCTTCATTTGGCGCAGAAAGCGTTTTATCCGTCTCCTCCGCCTTTCCCGCTTATGCACGTGGATACGCGCTGGAAGTTCAAGGATATGTATGCCTTTCGAGATCAACGCGCGAAAGACGTAGGCATGGAACTCATCGTCCATATTAATCCGGATGGTGTAGAGCAGGATGTCGGGCCATTCACACATGGCTCTGCTGTGCATACAGACATTATGAAAACTCAGGGCCTGAAACAGGCCTTGGATAAGTATAAATTTGACGCCGCCTTTGGCGGTGCGCGCCGCGACGAGGAAAAATCCCGCGCGAAAGAGCGCATTTTCTCTTTCCGGTCGGAAAACCATCGTTGGGACGCCAAGAACCAACGCCCGGAACTTTGGAATATCTACAATACCCGCGTCCACAAGGGCGAGAGCATGCGTGTTTTCCCGCTGTCTAACTGGACTGAGCTTGACATCTGGCAATATATTCACCGCGAAGCCATTCCTATCCCTGATCTTTATTTATCCAAGCCTCGCCCAGTCGTCGAGCGGGACGGCGTCTTGATTATGGTGGATGATGATCGGATGCCTCTGAAAGACGGCGAAACGCCGGATATGAAATCCGTTCGGTTCCGCACATTGGGCTGTTATCCTCTGACAGGCGCGGTCGAAAGCGAGGCCTCCACCCTGCCGGAAGTCATTCAGGAAATGCTTTTGACCACAACCTCTGAACGCCAAGGCCGGGTGATTGACTCCGATGCCGGGGCGTCCATGGAACAGAAAAAAGAAGAGGGGTATTTCTAATGGCCCATCTCGACTCCCTTATCGCAACAGACATCCAAGCCTATTTGCAGGCACAGGAAAATAAATCTTATCTTCGCTTCATTACCTGCGGATCGGTAGATGATGGTAAATCCACCCTGATTGGGCGGCTGCTATATGATTCCAAGTTGATCTATGAGGACCAACTCGCAAGTATTGAGAAAGACTCGAAAAAGTCCGGCACGCAAGGTGATAAAATGGACCTCGCCCTTCTGGTCGATGGTCTTGCTGCCGAGCGCGAGCAGGGCATTACGATTGATGTCGCCTATCGATTCTTTTCAACCGATAAACGCAAATTTATCGTTGCGGATACGCCGGGTCATGTCCAATACACACGCAACATGGCGACCGGAGCGTCGACCGCGGATGTCGCCATTTTGTTGATTGATGCGCGTTACGGCGTTCAAGAACAGACACGCCGTCATGCCTATATTGCCTCTTTGCTTGGCATTCGTCATGTTGTGGTTGCGATCAATAAGATGGATCTGAATGGATTTGATCAGTCCGTTTACAACGATATTGAAGTGGACTTTCGAAAGTTTGCAAAAGACCTTGATTTTAAAGATATTATTTGTGTTCCAATTTCTGCTCTGGACGGGGATAATGTGATCCAGCGTTCCGACCGATCCGGATGGTATCAGGGACCGACGCTTCTTAGTTATCTGGAAAATGTGGATGTTGAACAGCAATCCCTCGAAGCTCCTTTTCGACTTCCGGTGCAATGGGTTAATCGGCCTAATCTGGATTTCAGAGGGTTTTCCGGGACGATTGCCGCAGGCGTTATCAATCAGGGGGACGAAATAATCGTTACCCCATCAGGGAAGCGCTCTCGCGTCAAAGAGATCGTGACCTTTGACGGCAATAGGAAAACGGCTCGCGAGGACATGGCGGTTACGCTGACTTTGGAAGATGAGATTGATATTTCCCGCGGCGATATGATTTGCGGGACAGATGCTCCTGCAGAACAAGCGGATCAGTTTCAGGCTAATATTATCTGGATGGACGAGAATAAACTCTTTCCCGGCCGCCAATATCTGCTGAAAACGACAAATTCAAACACGCCTGCGCGCGTGACGACTTTGAAACACCGTATTGATATTAATGACTTTTCCGAAGTAGCCGCCAAGACCCTCGAACTTAACGAGATTGGCGTTGTCAATATTAGCTTGTCCAAACCAATTGCTTTTGACTCGTATAAGAACAACCGCCACACGGGGGCTTTTATCCTGATCGACCGTCAAACAAATGCCACGGTTGGGGCAGGTATGTTGAACTTTGCGCTTCGCCGCGCACAAAATGTTGTTTGGCAGGATATGGCCACCGACAAGACTGCCCGCGCAAAGCAAAAAGGTCAAAAGCCTGCACTGCTCTGGTTTACGGGTCTGTCCGGATCAGGGAAGTCGACGATTGCCAATCTCGTTGACAAACAATTACAGGCGATAGGTAAGCATACATATACGCTCGACGGAGATAATGTGCGTCATGGTCTGAACCGAGATCTGGGCTTCACCAAAGCGGACCGGGTTGAAAACATTCGCCGCATCGGAGAAGTTTCAAAGCTTATGCTCGATGCCGGCCTCATCACAATGGCGGCGTTTATCTCGCCTTATAGAGCCGAACGTCAATCTATTCGTGAATTGCTCTCCGATGACGAATTTATCGAAATTTTTGTTGATACCCCGCTGGAAGTCGCTGAAGCCCGCGATGTGAAAGGGCTTTACGCCCGTGCCCGCGCAGGTGAAATAAAGAATTTCACAGGTATTGATTCTGAATATCAATCTCCCGAGAATGCTGAGATATCCGTCAATACCGTCGATATGAGCGCAGATGAAGCCGCCAAGATGATTGTGAATTATCTATTGGAAAGAGGGTATCTGGAGAATCACACCGATGAGCACTGAAGCGAATAGGTAATCGGAGCGATTAAAATGGCTGATTTTGATGTATTCAACGGCGACGCAGACGGCATACTGTCGCTTGTACAGTTGCGGCTAGCTGAGCCTCGCGAAGCACAGCTTGTGACCGGGCGGAAGCGAGATATAGAGCTTCTTAAACGGGTCGATGCAGGAGAGGGTGATCGCGTCACAGTGCTGGATATCTCTTTATCCAAAAACAGGGATTCACTCGAGCGCATACTTACAGCCGGAGCCGGGGTATATTATTTTGACCATCATCATGCTGACCCTATCCCATCTCATCGAAACTTGGAGACCTTTATTGATACGTCCTCTGAAGTCTGCACAGCGTTATTAGTCGATGACTATTTAGGGGAAGCTTATCGCGCCTGGGCCGTTACTGCAGCTTTTGGGGACAATTTTCCGGAACTTGCCCGAAAAAAGGCTTCGCATCTTGATTTGCCGTTGGAGGCTTTGGAGAGATTAGGTCTCCTTATAAACTATAATGGATATGGCGCTGATTTATCAGACTTACATTTTCATCCCGAGGCCCTGTTTCGTGAATTGGTAAAATATGAGACCCCTATGGATTTTCTGTCTACCAAAACATCTATCTATTCAAAATTGGAAGCGGGTTATGAAACAGACCTGGCCGCCATGCAGGCCGGTAGTGTTGAGCTGGACACAGAAAGTCATTACGCCGTAATTCTTCCCGACGCCGCGTCTTCTCGCCGGATGTCAGGACTTCATGGCAATGCATTGTCGCAAGCCTTTCCAGACCGGGCACACGCTGTATTGACGCAAATAGTCGGCGGATACCTTGTCAGCCTGCGGGCGCCTCTCACGAAACGTCAGGGCGCTGACGAACTGGCTATGCAGTTTGAGACAGGTGGGGGTCGAGCCGCTGCGGCGGGAATAAACCATCTGCCCCGCTCAGAATTGGGCACATTTATGCGAGCTTTTCAAAACGCATTTTAAATAGATCGTGACTTGCACTTTATCCCTGGAAACGAGAGTGTGAGTTATGAAAAGTGAGAAGATTTCTTTCCAAGGCGCTTTTGGCGATACACTCTCTGCACGGCTTGATCGCCCTGAAGAGAGAGCGGTCAAAGGCTGGGTATTGTTCGCGCATGGTTTTTCAATTGGAAAAGACCTAAAGCCAATCCGCACGATCTCAAAAGCTCTGGTGGAAGAGGGCTACGGTATGTTGCGATTTGATTTTACCGGGCTGGGTCAGTCGGACGGAAATTTTTCAGATACGAATTTTTCTTCCAATGTGGCTGACATTCTGGCCGCAGCCAAATATCTTCGCGAAAACGAAATGCCGCCCTGTATTCTGATTGGTCATAGTTTTGGCGGAACGGCGGCGCTCAAAGTCGCTGATGAAATTCCTGAATGCAAGGCCGTCGCCACAATTGGTGCCCCTTGTGACACGACCCACATCGTACATCAATTTGCGGACCAGCTAGAGGAAATTGAAGAAGAAGGAGAGGCCAAAGTCCTGCTCGGCGGTCGTCCTTTTATTATTAAAGAGCAATTTCTGGATGATATAGAAAATCAAGATATTGCTATGGAAATTGGGGACCTGCCTCAGGCACTTTTAATCTTTCATTCCCCCCAAGACGCCGTTGTGGGTATCGAAAATGCGGCGCATATTTATGCAATGGCAAAGCATCCCAAAAGCTTTGTAAGTCTGGACGGAGCGGATCACTTGTTGCTAAGGAACTCTAAGGATGCTGATTATGTCGGACGGGTTTTGGCCGCTTGGTCTTCCCGTTATATTTCCGATTAGGGCTTTAGGCATTTAAGAATTTATCTCATAAAAAAAGCGCCTCATAATTCAATATGAGAACGCTTTGTATAGTTATCTGAAAAAGCTACGACCCAATATCAACTTTTAAAGCATCTTTGGCATCTCCAATAGCTTCTTGGATGTCTCCTTTGGCCTTCTGAAGTTTACCTTTTGCTGTCAATGACTTGTCACCAGTGGCTTCACCGATTTTTTCTTTTATTTTGCCATCTTGTTTATTGGCTTTGGCTTTTTCGTGATCGTCGGTCATGGCTTATTTTGTGGCCTTTTTGATGGCATCTTTCGTATCACCAATGGCTTCTTGTGCTTCACCTTTGGCCTGCTGATATTTGCCTTTGGCTTCTAAGCTTTTATCATCCATCGCTTCGCCGGCTTTTTCTTTCGCTTTGCCAGCAGCTTTGTTTCCGGCTGATTTTACATGTTCTTTTTCCATTTAAATGTCTCCTTTCATTAGACACCAATACTACGTGTTTGCCCCCGCTCTCGTTCCGTTAAGACTATTTTTGTGTCCAAAGTGTAAGGGAGGGCATGATTTCGCCCGCCAAACCCGCAAAAGTGAAAGCCAAATTGGCCTCGCGTCCCTATTTTGCTGCGTTAGACGGCTTCAGAGGTTTGTTCGCTGTCTTGATTGCCGTTCATCACACGAATTGGTTCTCTTATCTGAATTACCGTACATTCATCGATGACGCCTTTTTCATGCTCGACATGTTTTTTGCGTTTTCCGGTTTTTTGATGTTTACCCTTTACCGCAATCATTTGCACAATCGTGCGCAAGCTCAATCCTTTATCGGCAAACGCTTTGCGCGTTTATATCCGCTCCATCTATTCACTTTTGGATTGTTCTTCGCCTTCGCCATGTTCAGGCTCTGGGCGCACAAGGCCGGATTGGCGACGCATGAATCAGGAGAGATACTCCCATTCTCGCCGGAGGCGGCCGACAATTGGTGGTCTGCTTTCACCAATCTGACGCTCACGCACTCTATGGGGCTGAATGATTCTCTAAGTTTCAATGCCCCAAGTTGGACGATCAGTGTCGAGTTTTTCGCCTATTTTGTATTTGCCGGTATGATGCTCTGGGCGCCGCCGAAAAGGCTCTGGCATTTCGGACTCATGGCGTTGGGCGTCGCCGGAGCTTACATGGTTTTGTATCAACTCAAGTCCAATATGGATATTACCTATGACTATGGATTCCTGCGGTGCCTTGGCGGTTTTTTCACGGGCGTGCTCGGCGCTTGGGCTTTTGCAAAGGTCAGAGCTTGGCAAAAGGATAGAGAAAAATCCATTTCCCCGAAGGCCGCGTCTGTATTGGAAATAGCTTATCTCGTCATTTGCTCCGTGTTCATCTATTTTTCCAGCGGAGCGCTTCAATTTTTCGCGGCGCCGCTAATTTTTGGCTTTGTCGTTTTATTTGCTCTCGACGGGGGGTATATTTCGAAATTCATGGGATTGCCCGTATTTCGCTATCTCGCGAAGATTTCCTACTCCGTTTACATGAATCATTTTTTCCTGGCGATAATCTTCGGCGTTATCGGCACGCGGTTGTTTCCTGGAATTGTTAGCGGAGGGGACGGGTCAGGCTTGGTCGGCGATCTCTACCTAATACCTTATCTGGCGGCCGTGATCGTTATGTCCCATTTCACCTATCATCTTATTGAAGTTCCGGGGGGCAGGTGGATCGGCGATCGGCTCAAACCCAGAAGGGCAGCGGCGAGAACCGCAGCCCGGACTTGAGTTTAAAGGCAGGCTGGTCTAACGGCTTGCCGACTTAAAAAGGACGATAAAATGGCCTCTGACCGCTATAATGACTTGGACCAGCTAGGACAAAATAATACTCTTCCGCAATCGCCTGATGAGGCGGTTCTGGAGCGGGTCAAAAATCCTTGTCCTGAACCCTATATGGTGCGTTTGGTCGCGCCTGAATTTACCTCTATCTGTCCAGTGACAGGTCAACCGGATTTTGCCCACTTGGTCGTCGATTATTGTCCAAACGAATGGATTGTGGAGAGTAAGGCCTTCAAACTTTTCTTGGGAAGTTTTCGTAATCACGGTGATTTCCACGAAGCCTGCACAACGGGTATTGGCCGCCGCCTTGTCAAAGAGATCGAGCCGACATGGCTGCGCATCGGCGGCTACTGGTATCCCCGCGGCGGCATACCTATTGACGTCTTTTATCAACACGGCAAAGCGCCTGAAGGTGTTTGGATTCCGGATCAAGGCGTCCCTCCCTATAGAGGTCGCGGCTAGAGCGACTTCAGTTATCGGGAAAGAAGTTCGTTGAAAAGGCTGGGCGGGTACAGTCGCTTTACGCCCGACCTTTACTCCGCTAACCCGTAATTCATGCTAAATCTCGTACATCAAAAAATAACCCGCGAGGAATTTTTATGCCGGTAACTCCACCCGTTATGATTATGGGAATGCATCGCTCTGGAACCTCCTGCCTGACAGGGTGCTTGGAACAAGCTGGATTATATCTTGGGAATGTGAATACTGAAGCTGGCTTTAACAAGAAAGGGAACCGAGAAAATAGAGATATCATGACTCTTCATGATCAAATCCTTAAGCGTGTTGGAGCGTCTTGGGATAATCCGCCAGATCATTCGCCTGACTGGACTTCATCGGAAATATCGGCTTTGAAATCTCTTCTCGAAGATTATGAAGGCAAGGAAAAATGGGGGGTTAAAGACCCCAGAAGCCTGTTTACATTAAAGGGCTGGGAAAGCGTGACCGCGCCAAAGTTTGTGGGGACTTTCAGGCATCCAAAAGAAGTAGCGGATTCGTTGGTTTACAGAGCCAAGTCTTGGGCCCAGCCGATGGAAATTGAAAAAGCCTACGGGTTATGGGCCGATTACAATTCGAGACTTTTGGAAATTCATTCCACGCAACCATTCGACATTATACGGTATGATATTGATTTGGTGAGCTACCACGAGAAACTCACTCAGATAACGGGCCGATTAAATTTGGAAATGGCCGCCTCAAATGACTTCCGGGATGAACGATTGCATAATCAGCAAGTCGAAGAAGAAAGCGTTCCAACAAATATAAAGCATATTTGGGAGGCGTTAAATGACATCGCCATCTAACTCTGATCGACCTCTTATTACCGTCATTATCATTTCCTATAATATGGCGAGGGAAGTGCCGCGTACGGTACAGTCGTTTCTGCCGCCATATCAGAAGAATATCTCCAACGATGACATAGAGATTATCGTTATGGAGAATGGTTCCAGCGCGCCGATCGATCCAGAGATCGTGCGGGGCTGGCCGGAATGTGTCCGCTATATACAAGTCAAAGATCCGAAGCCTTCGCCAGCTAATGCACTCAACCAAGGCGTTGCAATGGCCAGAGGGGAGTGGGTGTGCCCGGTAATTGATGGTGCGCGAATGATTACCCCCGGCGTGATTCACCAATCTCACACGCTCATGAGGGCGCATCAAAACCCTGTCATTGCGACAATTGGCTATCACTTAGGGCATAAAACTCAGCAGGAAAATGTCTTGGACGGTTATAATCAGGCCGAGGAGGACGCTCTGCTGGAGTCAATCGGCTGGCCGAACAATGCGTATAATCTCTTTAAAATTTCTAGCTTAGGGGGGTCAGCCAAAGGGGGGTGGCTCTCTAAGATTGCGGAAAGCAATGTACTTATTCTCAAAAAGGACTTTTACCTTTCGATTGGCGGCTATGATGAGCGGTTCGACACCCCCGGCGGCGGACTGGTAAATTTGGATTTCTTCAAAAGAAGCGTAGAGCATGAAAGCAGCCAATACGTCATGTTGTTAGGAGAAGGGAGCTTTCATCAATACCATGGAGGGGTGACCACATCTCGCGCCGTCAACTTGCCGAGCCTCGAGAACAAGAAAAAGACGACTTGGGAGCTATATTCTGAAGAATATATAGGTATCCGAGGGGAGGCATATAAAGTTCCTCAAGAGGTTCCGTTTGTCTATGGGAAAGCCACTCCCGTGGTGCGCACTCAAACGATAGAAGCCGCATTATATATCAATTCATTGCAGTCGAAATAGCGCCGTAGAAATCTGAGCCTGATAATTCGTCACATCTTTTTAAGATAAGGGATATAGCTAAGTTCGGAGCTTTCTGAGCAATAGTTTCCGCTTAATATTTCACCCAGCGTTAGGCCTAGACCCTTGTACCTTTGTATAATACTAGAGTCCAAATTTTGACGGGATAGGTTTTGTCTAACCATGCAATTTGAAACAACCGACCTTGCTGATGTCTGGCTTATCACGCCAAAGCGATTCTCTGACGACAGAGGGTATTTTAGCGAAACCTTCAGGCAAGATTTGTTTCAGGACGTTATCGGTAAAAAAGTCGATTTTGTTCAAGACAATTTCTCTCGTTCAAATCTAAAAGGAACCCTCCGGGGCCTGCATTTCCAATCCCCTCCATTCGCGCAAGGCAAACTTGTCCGATGCATGCGAGGACGAATTCAGGATGTAGCGATCGATATCCGAAAAGGCTCGAAGACTTTTGGACAATCTGTGTCATTTGAACTCTCTGAGGAGAATGGACATCAGCTCTGGATACCGGAAGGATTTCTTCATGGTTTCTGCACATTGGAAGACAACTGCGATGTCGCTTACAAGTGTACTAATTACTACTCACCTGAATGTGACGCCAATATACGATGGAATGACCCGACGCTGAACGTGAATTGGGATCTAGATAACGGGAAGGTTGTCGTATCTGAAAAAGATAAGGCGGCTCCCTATTTTGAAGAGTTCACCTCGCCCTTCTAAGGGGCTATAGAGGTTTTTCTAAAAACCATTGGAGACAACATGAAACTTCTCGTCACCGGCGGCGCGGGCTTTATTGGCTCAGCCGTTATAAGGCAGGCTATCACCGATGGGCACGACGTTGTTAACATTGACAAGTTAACCTATGCCGCGAACTTGGAAAGCCTACGCGATTTTACAAACTCTCCGCAATACAGCTTCGAAAATGTTGATATTTGCGACAAGGAAGAAATTGATCGGGTTTTCTCTGAGCATGCCCCTCAGGGAATTATGCACTTGGCGGCTGAGTCGCATGTTGATCGCTCCATTGATGGTCCCGATGCATTCATGCAGACAAACATCATCGGCACGTTCAATCTTTTGCAAGCGGCCAGAAAGTATCGTGATCAGTTGCCGGCGGATTCCGCCGATGGTTTTCGTTTCCATCATGTTTCGACGGATGAGGTTTATGGCGATTTGAGTGAAACAGATCCGGCTTTTGAAGAAACGACCTCTTATGACCCGAGTTCGCCTTACTCTGCTTCAAAGGCAGCTTCGGATCACTTGGTCAGAGCTTGGGCCCGTACGTTCGGTCTACCAGTGCTGATAACGAATTGCTCCAACAATTATGGACCGTACCAGTTTCCCGAAAAACTTATTCCTGTCGTTATTTTAAAGGCTTTGCATGGCGAGCAAATTCCGGTTTACGGCAAAGGGGACAATATCCGCGACTGGCTCTACGTAGATGACCATGCAGACGCTCTTTTGGCGGTATTGCAAAGAGGAACTCCGGGCGAAACATACAACATTGGCGGTAATAATGAACGTTCCAATCTGGAGCTCGTCACAACATTGTGTGGGATGATGGACGAAAAACTTTCCAAACCTGAAAAAACACATGAGGGCTTGATAGAGTTTGTAACGGATCGTCCAGGGCATGATCGGCGTTATGCGATTAATGCCAGCAAGATCGAATCAGAACTCGGGTGGGTTCCAAAAATCACCTGGGATGAGGGTTTTCAGAAAACTTTGGACTGGTATATTGAGAATGAATGGTGGTGGCGACCTCTCGTAAAGGAGGGCGCTTTTGGGAAAAGAATTGGGCAAAAGTCCTGATCCATGGCGCACCATATTCTTGCATTCGGTAAGACGGGTCAATTGGGACGCGCGCTCATTGACCAGGCCGATCATTCTGATGTTTCGCTCGTCTCTATTTCACGTTCGGAATGTGATTTGGCTCAGACCGCTGACCGTGTGAGATCCTTTTTAGAGACACAAGACCGTCCCGATGCAGTTATTATAGCGGCCGCCTACACGGCTGTTGATTTGGCTGAAACAGAACGAGAGACTGCCTATGCCGTAAACCATCGGGCGCCAAAGGTGATTTCAGAATATTGTCGAGAGCAAGATATTCCGATGGTCTTTGTCTCTACAGATTACGTTTTCGATGGTAATAAAAGTTCACCATATTTGGAAACAGATAGGGTTGCGCCCATTAACGTTTACGGCGCCAGCAAACTGGCCGGGGAAGAGAGCGTAGGTGGGTCAGGATGCCGTCATGCGATCTTGCGGACATCTTGGGTTTTCGATGGTCAAGGCAAAAACTTCTTCACCACAATGATGAAACTAGGCGAGACAAGAAGCGACTTAAACGTTGTCGCAGATCAGTATGGTCGTCCCACTTATGCCGCCGATTTAGCAAACGCTGTCTATCTATCGGCGAAAGCCTTGATTGAGCGCAATAAAAGCGCTGAAGGTGTTTTCCATATCAGCGGAGCTGGGGACGTTACAAATTGGGCTGAATTTGCAAAGCACATATTTGACCAAACAGCGTCAATGCGTTCTCATACAATGACCGTAAATTCTATTTCCTCTTCTGAATACCCTACTAAGGCCAAACGCCCGGACTACTCGGTGATGGACACTTCGAAATTTGAAAAGATACATAATGTCGTTATGCCAAACTGGACAGATGGATTAAACCGAGCCATTCATCACTATGTTAGCAACGCGAAGGACTAAGTAGCATGAAACGTAAGGGAATTATTCTCGCTGGTGGCACCGGAACTCGCTTGCATCCAAGTACGATTTCAGTCTCAAAGCAGCTTATGCCGGTTTATGATAAGCCGATGATCTATTATCCGATCAACATCCTTATCCAGGCTGGCATTCAGGAAGTTTTGATAATTACGACGCCGCACGATCAGCCTGCATTTAAGAACCTTCTGCAGGACGGAAAACAATGGGGTATGGATATACAATATGCTGTCCAGCCCAGCCCAGACGGATTAGCCCAAGCCCTAATTATCGCAGAAGACTTTCTCGACGGCTCACCTAGCGCATTGGTTCTGGGGGATAATTTGTTCTTTGGCGACGCCTTCAATATTTCAATTGATGATGCGTCCAGACATTTATCAGGCGCAACAGTTTTTGGGTATCGAGTTAAGGACCCAAGCGCGTATGGAGTTGTTGGTTTTGACGATAAGAAAAATGTCATTTCCCTTGTCGAGAAACCCGAAAAGCCGGCTTCTGACTATGCCGTGACGGGCCTTTATTTTTATGATGAACATGCCAGCGAGTATGCAAAGCAGGTCACGCCTTCAGCCCGCGGAGAATTAGAAATTACCGCCTTAAACCAAATTTATCTGGATAGGGGTGAACTACGGGTCAAATTACTTGATGATGGTACGACTTGGCTGGACACAGGAACACATAAAACACTTTTACAAGCGGCTCAATTTGTCAGCGTTATAGAAGAGCGACAAGGACGGCGTATATGTTGCCCTGAGGTGACGGCTTACGAAAAAGGATGGATAAGCCGTGACGAACTCCTTTCTTTGGCGGCCCCATTAGAGAAAAGCGGTTACGGTAAATACCTCTTGAAAGTCGCGAATGAAAGGTGATTCGTGGGAACGGTTCGGCAGTAATGTCTAAGTTTTTCACCATTATAGGGGGCGTGCTAATCGCATTAGTGATCGGCGTAGTGGCCGCCTTATATTGGCCGGAAAAAACTTATCAACCTTTTCAAGTTTCAAAAGCTTATCAGACGCAGGCAGATAGTTTTTCCATTCCGCCGATGCCAGCTGACTGGGTCTGGTCTAGTTTTGAGGCGGGAGACGAGACCAGACTTAGGTGGGGTCATACCGGCAATTCTGGCACTTCCGATGTGACGCTTCTACTTATTCCTGGCTATACGGCGACCTTGGAGATGTATGGCGAGCATATTGATTTGCTCGCGGAACGAGGCTTTCATGTTGTCGGGCTTGATTTGCGCGGGCAGGGCGGGTCTGACCGTTATTTTGATGACCGACCTGAGAAGCTCTGGGTGGATGACTTTTCCACTTATTCGGATGACGTTGCTGGTTTTATTCAATCCCTAAATTTCAGTTCGGATCATTTAGTCATACCCATTGCCATTTCTTTTGGCGGACATGTGGCCATACGTATGGCAATGGAACACGAAGGAATTGTTGACGGACTGGTTTTGGTCGCGCCTGCTATTCAGCCCAAGGCTGGGAATTATGAATTTGATCAGGCGCTAATTCTAATGAATTTCATGCGAAAAATAGGACTGTCCGAACGATACGTGATTGGCGGGGGTGACTGGAAACCAGTAGGCCAAGATTATTCGGTTGCTGGAATTGAGTGGTGCAGTTCCGAACCTAAACGCCTTTTCTTACGGGACGCTGTCTTCACCAATAACGCGGCTCTCAGGGTGGGAGGGGTGACTAATCAATGGGGCGCCGAATTTTTCGAAAGCAGTCAGTTAATAAGGCAGCCGGGAAGGCTGAATAACGTCGATATTCCTATTTTAATGTTTTCAGCGGGTCGGGATGATTTTGTTTCGACCGAAGTTAATGAGACGGTCTGCGACAAGACTTTGCCCCAGTGTAAAAACATACACTATCCTGAAACGGGACATTGCCTGCCTCAGGAAACCGACGACGTCGTTTTTGATATCTTGAAGACCATAGAAAGCTTTGCACTAAAGCTTTAAGGTTGAGAATTAAGCCGCTTAAAAGACTAAACTTTAAAGAAGTCGGGCATGTTGCCGGCGAAGCCCGTATCTTTGTTCTGTGGAAGGCCGTTGCGATCCCGACCTTTATTTGAAGGCTTGCCCTTGGAAGTATGTTTCTTGTCAGACGATTTTTTGTCTGATGGTTTTGATTCCGATTTCGATCTTTTCTTCTTACTGTCCTGTCTGGAGGATTCAGAACTTTGTTCAGTTTCTTTGACCTTAGTCGGGGCTTTGCGCCGAGACGATTTCTCCTTCTTTTCTTCATTGGGTTTACTAGAAGAATCAGAAGATTTGCTGCTCTTATCTTGAGTGTCACTTTTAGAGCCGCTGCGTTTACGCCCCGAACTCTTATCGCCATGGCGGCCTTTGCGTTCGCCTTTACGCCCACGACCTTTTTGGCGTTCCCCGCCTTTCGGGAAATCTTCAATGCCGGGAACCTCAATCTCTTCGATACCATCAACTTTTAAGAGGTTTAGAATGTCTTGATAGTTATTTTCGTCTAATCGGGCGACGAGCATGATGGTGTCACCTTCGCGTCCGGCCCGGCCTGTTCGGCCAATCCTGTGGATATAATCCTCTGAATGATTGGGGACGTCATAATTGAAGACATGACTGACGCTTGGAACATCCAATCCCCGGGCCGCCACATCACTGGCGACCAGATATTTTATTTCGCCATTTTTGAACTTGTCTAGCGTCTCGGTGCGAAGGGACTGGGACAGATCGCCGTGAATAGGGGCGGCCGATTCGCCATGAACCGTCAGTGATTTAGCAACGATATCGACGTCGCGTTTGCGATTGCAGAAGATAATCCCGTTGTCGACCTCTTCCTGATCCATGATCCAACGAAGTGTCGTGCGTTTCTGCTTGTGATCTGAGGACGGCATGCGAATGATGCGTTGGCGTACCGTTTCTGCAGCTGTCGACTGACGGGCAATTTGAACAGTTGCGGGCTGGTGAAGGAATTGGTCTACTAAGCGCTTGATTTCGTTTGGCATGGTCGCCGAG
The DNA here is from genome assembly GCA_963972195.1 of uncultured Hyphomonadaceae bacterium. Lineage (GTDB taxonomy): Bacteria > Pseudomonadota > Alphaproteobacteria > Caulobacterales > Maricaulaceae > Litorimonas. The sequence goes on from CAXATH010000001.1 coordinate 38,624, forward strand.
AAAAATAGGACCTGACGCGTAAACGGGGTCATTTTGAAAATTTTCTCGATATCTGGGATAAATCCCATATCAAGCATACGGTCCGCTTCATCAACAACAAGGGTCTGTACGCCCGTCATTAAGATTTTACCGCGTTCAAACTGATCCAAAAGTCGTCCCGGCGTCGCAATTAGAATATCCACGCCTTTTGAAAGTTTGCGGTCTTGTTCCGCAAAGCTTACGCCGCCAATTAAGAGCGCCATTTCAAGCTTAAGATACTTACCGTATTGCTCAACATTTTCTGCGACTTGAGCAGCGAGTTCCCGCGTCGGGCAAATGATAAGGCAGCGCGGCATACGCGCTCGTGCGCGGCCTTTTTCCAACTTGTGCAAGGTTGGGAGCACAAAGGCGCCGGTTTTACCTGTGCCCGTCTGAGCAATACCCAGAACGTCGCGCTGCTTCATGGCGGCAGGAATAGAGCGGGCCTGAATAGGAGTCGGCTTTTCATAGCCCATATCCCCGAGGGCCTTCAGGATTTTAGGCGCGAGGCCTAGCTCCTTAAAGGTAATCGTGATTTCTTCGTCCGCTGGGACTTCTTCAATATCTTCGGAGGCGCTCAAACAGTGTCAACTTTTCGACAAATAATGGCGGCTATATCCGCCCGTTTCTTCTGCGCGCAACATATACAGGCAAAGCCCTACGTCAAGTCGAGTCATCTGCTTGAGTTTTCTCCTAATAATGCGCTTACTGGAATGGTCATTTTTGGAAAATGAGCGACTTGTTCAAGAGCAGATGAAAGCCGGCGTTGGTATTGGGCCCGGGGGATTTCAATTCCTCCGAGACTGGCCAAGTGTGGCGTCAGGAATTGAGTGTCTAAAAGAGTAAAGCCTGCCCCTGTCAGAGCATGGACCAGAGCAACGAGGGCCACTTTACTCGCATTGGTTTTGTCAGAGAACATGCTCTCGCCGAAATAGGCGCCTCCTAAGCAAACGCCATATAGGCCGCCGACAAGGTCCTCTCCCTCATAAACACCAACAGAATAGGCACATTCGGCTTGATGTAGAGCGATATAGAGGTGCTCCAAACCTTCGCTGATCCAAGTGCTTTCCCGCCCCTCATCGGGAGCCGCGCAAGCCCGGATTACCGACACGAAATCATTATTGTATCTGACGGTCCATTTCGATTTACGAATAAACTTCCGCAAGGACCGAGAGACATGTAAACCATCTACTGGGATGATGCCGCGTTGGTCGGGGTCCATTAGAAAAACCTGCGTGTCCGACCGGGAATCCGACATCGGAAATACCCCGCGCCGGTAACATTCCAATAAGGCAGAGGGCCCAAAGGTGTTCATGAAATCGTCTTGCGTTGATTTGTTTTCAGCTCTGCTTTGAGTTTACGAACATCTCCGGCGTATAGAAAACCGAAGGACACTGCACCGTCGCGTTGGTGCGTTGCATGGTGAAGGCGATGTGCCTGGACTAATCGTTTCAAATAGCCGCCTTTTGTATGAATGAAAAACGGCCACCTTTGATGGACCAGTCCATCATGAACGATGCCGTAGAGTACACCATAAATTGTTAGTCCTAGTCCGACCAACCAAAGCGACGGATGTCCCATAGACCCGAAAATAAATAAGCTTGCCGCAATGGCGCTAAAGCAGACGGCGTAAAGGTCATTCTTTTCAAACACGCCTTGGGTTTCAATATGGTGGCTCTTATGCCAGCTCCATCCCCAACGGGAATGCATAACATATTTATGAATAACCCAAGCGAAGATTTCCATTCCGGCAATGCTTACGATGACGATAATGGCCGCAATATACCAGCTCATGATGAACTCTTTTCAAACTTTCGGGACGGCAAGCGCCACCACGGTTCGTGCGGGAACAAGTGGTGCTCATGGTGGTAACCGAAGTGAAAACAGGTAAGCAGTGAAAGCCAGCGCGGATAGCTATTCGTACGGGCGTTATGGTGATCAGCAAATTCGCCGGCGTGTCTATGAGTGAGATAGGTCCCGAAGTAAAATAGCTGAACAGACGACAATATTGCGGGAACAGCCCACATCACGATGGTGTTGAGATAGCTTGCGCCAAATATAAAAATATAGGCGAGTGTAAATCCGACGAGAACGAGAAGCTGTTTCCAGCCGAAATATTGCGTGAAGAATTTCACATACCACGGCCAAAACTGATGAGGGTTATCAAGATTAAAATCTGGGTCCCCGTCACGGCCTGAATTATCGTGATGGGCGTGATGGGCCGCCCGCATGTGCTTCCAATTAAACCCGGCATAGATAAACATTATTCCAGTTCCGAGTACTGCGTTAATTTTCGGCCTGTTCGGCGCGAAAGAGCCGTGCATGGTGTCATGGGCAACAATGAACATACCCGTATAGAGCCAGCATTGCAGCACAATCAAACCAAGCGTTTGCCACAACGGGGCGCTTAGAGAGTAGAAAAAGACACTATAAACATGCACTACAGCCCACGAAACCACGACGAGGAGTCCGAGGGGGAGCCCCCAATTCACTCGCCGGGACACTAACTTGTCCGAGGCTGATTTTACGCCTGCGTTCACTACACTCTCATTAGTTTATGCGATAATATTGCCGCTATTCCCAATAGCACAAATGCTGACACAAATATAACGGTCCACACAGGCCAAAGAGACAAGACGGATTGTCCCCGTGCGAGCAGGCCGTAATATGCTTCTATCACCCAGTAATTTGGCGTAGCGATACCCGCATTTTGCAACCACCCGGGCATCATGAAACGCGGCACCATAGAGCCGCCGACGGCCGAGAGTAGCAATACAATAAAGGTCGAGACTGTATGCATCTGGGTCTGTGTCGTGCAAAGTGCGGCCGTGAAAAGCGCAAGGCCTGCTGCAAGCATAGCTGTGCCGATTGAGGCTAGAACCAGTCCGCCTAGGAAAGGCAGAAGCTGAACGCCAAAAAACAAGTTTGCGACCGCAATGATAACCGAAGCTTGCGATACTCCTATCAACGTTAGAAACAAAAACTTTCCCGTCAGCATGGCCATAGCGCTGCTTGGGCCAACCATTAAGCGCTCTGATATTCCGGATCGTCTTTCATCTATTGATATTGAGGCGCCCTGCATGGCTGCGAACATAAGAAATAAGATGGCCGTCGCCCCGATATAGTAGGTGACGGATTTATCCGAGGAAGAGTCGACCTTTGATGTTTCGGGAAGGGCCGAGATTGTTGTAAAAATCTCCTGACTTGCCCCGCTTTTATCTGCCAGAATTTGGCGGATTTGACCTTTCACAACAGTGGCGGCAACTTTGCGGCTCGGGTCCTCCACAATTGTTAATTGGGGCAGGGTAGCGCTCTGGGGAGAGATTAACACGCCCACATCCGCCTGACCGAGTTTGACTTGTTGTTTTACGTCTCCGCCTGACCATTTCTCATTCTCGAGAATGTCAAAGGTGGCCTCATCCCGAAGGGTGTCCGCCACTGCTATGACGGCTGGATCGTCTCCGATTGCTGAGAAAGCCACACGCAAATCCAAAGACCCCCCGGAGGCTGTAGAAAAAATCGCGGCAAATATCGCAAATATAAACCCCGGTAGGACAAAGGCTAATATTAAAGAGCCTTTGTCACGCCAGAGCCTAAGAGCCATCATCTTAAGGACCGCATAAATCATTCCCTCAGTCCTTTATCGGCTTCGAGATGATGCATTAGAGCCGAAAGACCAGGGCGGCGGATAGAAATTTCCCTTATACTTTCTGTCTGTTCATTCAGAGCTTCAACCAATTCAGACATAAATGCGGTCTTACCTAGGTGGGTGACGGCTGTCCAAGAATTGACTGATCCGTATCGTTCAAACTTAAACGGGCGTATCGCCTCAATAGTTTCCGAAGACGGAGGGCTGGCAAATCGGAGAACAATATCTTGCACGTCTCCAAATTGCTGCGACAAAATGTTGGGCGGGGAGTCAAATGCTAGCCTTTGACCTTCCGAGAGGAGCAAAACCTTATCGCAAAGTGTCTCGGCTTCGTCGAGTTCATGCGTGACAAGAATAACCGCTCTGCCCTGCTCAGCCTGCCGGCGGGCTAATTTGTGTACTTCGTCTCGTGCCGGAATATCCACCCCGGCAGTGGGCTCATCAAAAATAACGAGAGCCGGGTCATGCATAATAGCGGCTGCGACATTGATGCGCCGCTTCATACCGCCAGACAAATCCTGAACAAGGCTGCCTGCTTTTGAAGTCAAACCGACCGCGCCTAAAGCACTCTCAATGCCTAGAATACGTTTGGCAGGCTTCACACCAAGTAAACGGGCGATGACATCGAGGTTCTCTCTCGCAGTAAGTTTGGGGTAAAGGCCAATTTCCTGAGGGACTAGGCCTATTTTACGGCGTCGATCCTGCCCACGTTTTAAGATTTGCCCTTCAACGAGAATCTGACCTGTCGATTTAACCCTGCCGCAGAGGGCTTTTATCAAGCTTGTTTTCCCGGCGCCGTTTGGTCCTATTACGCCAATCAATTCGCCTTTCTGGATTGACAGGTTCAGGCTTTTTAGGGCCTGAAACTCTCCATAGGTGACGCTAAGATCTTTGACCTCGAGTGAAGGGGTATCGGCATGAGACATCACTAGACATCGTGTAGGAAAGCAAATTGACGGTCAATCACGGCTTCGAGCAAAGTAGAATTCTGTAGGCCTGCGCGATGTAAGGCGCCTTTTGCTGACGAAAGATAAGTCTTCAAAGTTTGTTTGGATTCCTCTGAGCCGAGCAAAGCCAGAATGGTTGCCTTACCGTCATCTTTGCCCACAGATTTCTGCGCTTGGATATCGTCCATGAGACTGTCTTTTAGGTCGTCTAAAAGCTGGAATCCGAGACCCAAGTGATAAGCAAAATCCTTTAAATCTTCTTTTTGTCCGACGGAAAGCTCCGTCAAGATGGCCGCGCTATAGATGGTAAACTCAAATAAAGCGCCGGTTTTGAGGCGGTTCAGCCTCTCGACATCCTGAAGACTGGTCTGTGTGTCGTCATTTTCAAGATCCGCCATTTGTCCCGCAATTAGTCCTGTGGAACCGACCGAATAAGACAATAAATCTACAAGAGCGATACGGATCACAGGGTCAACATCTCTCAAGCGGGCTAACACCCCAAAAGCTCGGTTGAGCAGCGAGGTTGCGCTCAAAATCGCAGTGCTTTCATCAAACGCGATGTGCGTGGTGGGATTGTTCCGACGCAAGGCCGCGTTATCCATGCAGGGTAGGTCATCCAATATCAGAGAGGCAGCATGAACCATTTCTGCTGCGCAACCGACGTCGATTGCTGCTTGTCGTTTAGAAACGTCTTGCGAGGCCCCTTGCGCAATTAAAACACACAGGAGAGGACGAAATCGTTTGCCGGGAGACAGCAAAGCGTGCCGCTGGGCGGCATGAAGTGTCGCTGGCCAGGTTTGATCGGAAGGGATGAGGTCGGAGAGGCGATTTTCGATCTGTGCCTGTAACGGGCGTAAATCTTGTGGGTCAGCGATTTCCAAAACGTTTGCAGACGGTTTATTCACCCGAGTCTCCCTTTGGAAACGGCTTATCAGTCGCCGTTTTGCAAGGCAATCCGCTTCTCATTGACCATTTTGAGTAATTCTGCCGCAGCCTGGGCGTCGCAAAGTGCGCGGTGGTGAATTTTTAATTCTATTTCAAATTCTTGGCAGAGGTTCTTAAGGCTATATGAGCGGTAACCGGGATAGAGTTTTCGCATGGAAGAGCAGGTGCAAATTTTGGGGTGACGGAATTTGCGATCTATCATCTGGTATTCCGTAGAAATAAACCCATAGTCAAAATTTACATTGTGGGCCGCAAATATGGCGTCTCCCATGAATTCGGCGAAACTATCGGCAATATCTGCAAATAATGGTGCTCGCGCTACCATGGATTCATCAATACCTGTGATGCGGGTGATGTTCGGAGGAATCGAACGTTGCGGGTTAATCAGGCTCTGCCATTCATCAACAACCTCTCCGCCGCGCATTTTAACAGCGCCAATCTCGGTCAGTCGGTGGAGCCCGGGCCGCCCGCCTGTGGTTTCGACGTCGACAACTACATATGTTTGATCGGGATCAATATGCCAGCCAAGCCGAAGTATTTCGGCGTTGTAGCCCGCTGATTTCAATTGGCGCAACCGCGTTAACTGATTTCGGCGAAGAACATCCCCTTCGGCCTTTATTTCAATGAACCGGGCTTCTCCGTGTTCAATCAGCATGAGATCCGGGAAGCCGCTTTTGGTGGAGACGTAATCTTGCGCCATTAGGCGCAAAATTGTCGCTAATGCTCCCTCAGGGGAATGGGTCATTAAAGCTTTGATACGGTCTAACGAGCGGCCGCCCCAGAGGAAAACGCCGTTCTCTTCGTTGTAGTGCCGTGTTAGGGTTTTGAGTAAATCTAATAGAGTGGCAGGAACATTGGAGAGCCCGGCGAGTTTTTGTTCTATCGCGCTCTGGTGAGCCGCATAAAAACTTCCTGTTTTAAGGCTGTCGGGGAGTTTCCAGCCTCTTTCGCCGTGGCTCCCATAAAGCTCATCCCAGAACAAAAGCCCAAAAAGCATCTGCCACGGGCGATTTTCCGTTCGGTAACTCTCGAGGCCCTTTTCCTTGAAGTGTCGCAAAGCCGCGCGTTCCGGCGCGTGTCGGAAAGCTTCGTCCAAATAAAGAGTTTCACTGTCGCGAAGCAAATCTGTGACCGCGCTTGTGCGCTTCTTCTCGAACTTGCGCGCGTAAAAATCCTCAGCGAAAGCGTGTTCTTCGTCGCTTTCGGGGTTTTCGATCATATCTTCCAACCGCTGTTGAACCCATTCCCGATCGCTATCCTGATTACGGCTATACCGGATACGGACGACGCGTTCATTGCAAAGTCCGTCATTGGACCGATTATACAGTGCGAGCGCGGCTTCGATATCTCCTTTTCGCTCTGATAACCCTCCCAGTTTTTGAAGGAGTTTTCCCCGCTTTACTGATGTCGGTCCATCCACACCCTCTGGCCACTCATCTACGGAGGCAATTAAGGCCTGTATTTCCTCCTCATCGCCCTGTTTAAAACTGTGCAAGGCCGCCGCATAGAAATAGGCAGCCTGAGCTTCCTCCCGATCTACAAACTTTATTTTCGCGGCCTCGGAACGCGCCGGGCGAACCAACCCTAACTCTTTCAGGGTTTTGGTTTGAAGACTGGATTCAATCCGTCCAAAATATAAAAATAATAGAAAATTAAAGGCCCTCAATCTTGACTGTACGATGAATCCGTCGGGGATGCTGATTTCGTCGCGTTCGATCTGATCGCAGGCTATGTCGAGTAGGCGGGACTTCTTCCAAGATCGTTTAAACTCTGTTTCGCAGACCCGGTCCAGCATCAGATTTGTTAGGTCAGGCTTTGTTAAGGCGCTAAGGTAGGGGCGAAGATCATTTTGACCGACACGGCGGACGAACCCTTTTTCTGCCAAAAGTCCGAACTGTTCCGGAATCCTTTCGATTTCCGAATAATGAAAGTGATGGAAATTGAAGACAGTCCCTTTGCGCCCCGCAATGCGGGCATAAGCACATTGGGCCGGAAAGGGCAGGGCTTCAAAATCGCGAATGAAATTAGTGTGCTCCGTCCCCATGAATTTGGTGTGACGGGTGCTTACGTGAGTAAGCATGTCGCAAAAGGTTTTATGATAGTAATATTGGGGTAATTCTTTTACCGACCATTGTCGGCCCTCGGACGCGCGGCGAAACCGCCTCTGTTCTGCGCGAATATAGCTATGCGCTTTCAAAAGTTTTATCTCCCCAAGCCCGTACCGGACTTTTCAACACAGATATCCACAGCGCTATAACCGCGTAGCTGCGGAACAAAGGCTGAACGTTCTTGTGAATCGGAGCGCGCCATAAATCAAGGAACTTTGCATTAAAATTGCAGAGCTAAGGCTGAAAAGACGTTGCGGTCTACGTTGACGCAATATTGCGACCCCAGACAAACTGTGATACCTGCCGCCGATGCGTTGCCCATTTTGCTCCTCTGAAAACACTCAGGTGAAAGACAGCCGACAGGCCGAAGATAATTCGGCTGTACGGCGGCGCCGGTTATGCGCGCAATGTGGAGGGCGGTTCACAACTTTTGAACGCGTTCAGTTGCGCGAACTAACGGTCATCAAGAAATCAGGTCGACGGACGCCTTTTGACCGGGACAAACTCGCTCGCTCGGTGATGATCGCTCTACAAAAACGTCCTGTGGAAACTGACCGCGTTGAGCAAATGATAAGCGGTGTAGTCCGCCAGTTAGAGAGCATAGGGCAAGCGGATATTACGTCCGACCAAATCGGCACATTAGTGATGGAAGGTCTCGCAAGGCTCGATGATGTTGCCTATGTGCGATACGCCTCCGTATATAAGGACTTTCGCGCCACGCAGGATTTCGAAACCTTCATTGAGACCGAAAAGCTTCAGCCTGATATGGAACAATCCGGCAAAGAAGAGGAATAATCTGGTTTGCATAGGCCTCTCGTCACTCTCAAACTTGCCACATCCCTGGACGGTAAAATCGCTCTGGAAAATGGGCAATCTGAATGGATAACCTGCGAAACGGCACGCAAAGAGGGGAGAAAACTCCGCGCTCGCCATGACGCTATCGCCGTCGGGTCGAACACTGCGGTTACAGATAATCCCCAGCTCACAACCAGAATTGCGGGTGCTCCCGATCCGGACCGCGTCATTTTCGACTCTCAATTAAGAGTGTCACCTGAGTCCAACCTGGCTCAAACGGCTCGGACCACGCCCACCTATCTACTAACGCGCTCAGACCAAGGCGAAGAGGCACGAGCACTCAAAGAACTCGGGGTTCAGTTGATCGTCGTGCCTTATGACGAGGGATTGAGCTTGTCACACGCTTTGGACAGCCTCTTTAATCTTGGAATTAGGACGCTCTTGCTCGAGGGCGGGGGAACGCTAGCCGCTAGTTTTCTGCGCGACAACCTTGTTGACACGATTGAGTGGTTTCGAGCGCCCGTTATTCTCGGCGCAGAGGCCCGCCCAGCGATAGGTTCTTTAGGCCTTACCAACATGAACGCAATTTACCGTTTCGAGCGCACAGATCTGAATGAAGTCGGTTTGGATATATGGGAGCGTTACGCCTTGAAATCATCTGATTAAGCGTCACATAAGCGGATATGTTTACAGGAATTATCACAGATATAGGCCGCGTCGTCTCAATCAATCGCGATGAAAGCGGAAAGCGCTCGGAGTGGGGCGACACTCGGGTAGTTGTGGATAGTCATTATGATTGCGAAACGATCGCGATTGGTGCCTCAATTTCTCATGCCGGGGCCTGTATGACGGTCGTGGAGAAAGAGCAAACGGCGCAAGGGTGTCGCTACGCCTTCGATGTGTCGGATGAAAGTCTCGACAAAACCACACTGAAGGGTTGGCGTGTTGGGCAACAAATGAATCTAGAACGCGCCATGACGGCTGCGGATGAGTTGGGCGGGCATTTGGTCACGGGCCATGTCGACCAGATCGGCGCTTTGCTGACGCGGGAGCTGCTCGCAGGCTCTCTCAAATTGGTTTTCAGTGCGCCCCCGGAACTGATGGCGATGATTGCGCCGAAGGGATCCATCACAATTGATGGCGTATCCCTGACGGTCAACACAGCGGATAAAAGCTCTTTTAGCGTGAACATTATCCCCCATACCGCTGAGGTAACGACACTTGGTCAATTACAGCCTGGCGACAAAGTAAATCTGGAAATAGACCTGATAGCCCGCTATGTGGCGCGTTACCTGTCGCAAATGAAAGACCAATCGTGACTGACTTGAAACGCGCCGAGGCGGAAGAGGTTTACAACCTCGCGACGCCAGAAGAAATAATCGAGGATGCCCGCAATGGCCGGATGTATATCCTGGTAGATGCTGAAGATCGGGAAAATGAGGGAGATCTCATAATTCCGGCTCAGTTCGCAACGCCTGATGCGGTCAATTTCATGGCAAAGTATGGCAGAGGTCTGATTTGCCTCGCTCTGGAAGAAACCAAAGCAGACGCCCTCGGACTTCGCAATATGAGCGCGGAAAACCAGTCTCGGTTTGAGACGGCTTTTACCCAGTCCATCGAAGCCCGCGAAGGCGTTACAACTGGTATCAGCGCAGGAGACCGGTCACACACTATCCAAACAGCAATTGATCCAGATTCCCGCAAGGATGACATCGTGTCTCCAGGGCATATGTTTCCTATCATCGCAAGAGATGGCGGCGTTATGGTGAGAACAGGTCATACCGAAGCATCTGTCGATATTTCCAGAATGGCCGGGTTGAACCCGTCTGCTGTGATTTGCGAGATCATGAATGATGACGGGACAATGGCGCGTTTGCCTGATTTGGTCGGTTTCGCCCAGTTTCATGGTCTAAAGATCGGGACTATTGAAGATCTCGTCAAATACCGGATGAAGAAGGATCATTTTGTCAAGCATATCGCTTCTTCAGAGTTTACCTCTCAAAATAACGACTCTTTCCAAATTCATATTTATCGGAATTTCCTCGATGGCCTAGAACATGTCGCTCTAAGCAAAGGCGAACCCGACCCCAACAAAGAGTCACTCGTTCGGGTGCACAAAGTCGATTTTGCCGGAGACATTCTTTACGAAGACAGTCCTCGGTCCGGCCTCATTTGGGACGCTATGAAAGACTTAGCTGCTTATGACGGTCATTCTGTATTGGTGTTGATCCGCGAAGGCTCTATCGACACGCTGCTTGAACGGCTCGGCGCTCACAAATCCTCAATTGACCGCAAAGAACAAAACATTCGTGAATATGGCGTCGGCGCACAAATTCTGGTAGATCAAGGCGTCAAGAAGATGCGGTTGATTACAAACACCATGCCGAAGCTTATTGGTCTCGAAGCCTATGACCTCGAACTCGTCGGTATCACACCTCTTAAGAATTCTAAGGTCTAAACAGAATGAATATTCTTGTCATCGAAGCCCGATATTATGAGGGCGTTTCCGACGCGCTCTTGGAAGGCGCTCTTGCCGTTTTACAAAAAGCAGGCGCAACTATCACCAAACTCACTGTACCCGGCGCGCTGGAGATTCCACATGCTATCGCTTATGCCGAGGCTGGGCCTCAAAATTTCGATGGCTATGTTGCTTTGGGCTGCGTTATACGCGGGGAGACCACCCACTATGATTATGTGTGTCAGGAATCCGCACGTGCATTGATGGATCTGGCTGTCGATAAAGCGCTGGTCATAGGCAATGGTATTGTTACCGTTGAAAATGAGGATCAGGCTTGGGCGAGGGCGAAATCGTCGAAGAAAGACAAAGGCGGATTTGCAGCGAATGCTGTTTTGAAAATGATTCGTATTCGGACCGCCTTATCGGAGACCTCAAAATAATGGCTGGCGCAAACCCAAAACATCGTCGCGCCGCTCGTATCGCAATTGTTCAAGCGCTTTATCAGATGGACGTTGCAAACGCGCCGTCTAAAGCGGTCGTAAGAGAATTTCTAAACCATCGGTTCGGCTATAGTGATGAGCCTGGCATGGTCCAAGCAGATGAAACGTTCTTTGAAGAAATCATAGAAGGGGTGGTTGTTTCTCAAGATGCAATCGATAAGAAGCTAAGTTCGCTTTTGCCTGAGAAATGGCCGCTGCGTCGTTTAGATCTGACCTTACGTAGTCTTTTAAGGGCGGCGGCTTATGAAATGATACGCCGACCAGACATTCCGGCATTAGTCATTATTAATGAGTATGTCTCAATCGCGGCAGACTTCTTTGATGGCAAAGAACCGGGTATGGTCAACGGCATTCTGGACAAAGTCGGTAAAGAAGTCCGGGCCACTGAATTTGGTCTCATTGGCGACGCGCCGAAACAGAGCTGACTTTGAACGAGTTTGACTGGATTCAAACTTATCTGAGGCCCCTCGCAGGTCCTGAAGGTCTAAACCTTTTGGATGATGCAGCAATTTATTCTCCGCGTGATAATCAAGATCTTATACTGACGCAGGACACACTCATTGAGGGCGTCCATTTCTTTAAAGGCGAATATGGCGCCGGAACTGCCAGCCGTCTAATGGCCGTAAATCTGTCCGATCTTGCTGCAAAAGGTGCGCGGCCAATTGGTTATCTTTTATCTATTGCTTGGCCAAACCATCTCTCAGGATCTGAATTACAAAACTGGATGGCCGCATTTTCCAGAGGCTTGAAGACCGAGCAAGAACGGTTTGGCTTTTCCCTATTTGGAGGGGATACAGTTAAAACAGATGGCCCAATGTCAATCAGTGCGACATTTATAGGCGTTGTGCCTAAAGGCGAAGCCGTTTTGCGTTCCGGCGCGAAAATCGGAGACGGCGTCTGGGTTACTGGGAATATAGGTGATGCCTATCTCGGACTGCAGTTAGCTCAGGACCCGTCCGAAATATTAGCAAGTAACCCAAAGCCGGAAGACCTCTGGACTTGGGAGGCGGCCTTTCGACACCCAACGCCCAGGCTCTTATTTCGGAAAACCCTTCGGAGCACTGCGACGGCCTGCGCCGATATATCAGACGGTTTGCTGTCAGAGGCTGGGCATATTGCCAAAGCTAGTCAGAAACGCCTCACGATCAATCTGCATGATATCCCCTTGAGCAGTGCTTCCTCTTGGTGGTCCAAGTTAAAGGAGGAAGAAACAGCTATAGTCAGTCTAGCCACCGCCGGAGATGATTATGAGTTGTTATTCACCGCCTCGCCGGAAAAGGATGCCTTAGTGAAATCGGGGGCAGCAAAACTAAATTTGCGGGTGAGCAAGATTGGAATTGTTTCCGACGGGCAGGGGGTTGGGTGTTTAGACTCAAATGGAAATTGCCTGACCATTGAAAGATCAGGCTACTCTCACGATTAGCGTCCGCCGCCCGGTCCGCCAGGGCCGCCCGGAACATTTTGATTCCCGCCGCCTAGGCGGTCTGTTGGAATTCGGCCGATCGTACCAAAGATTTGTTCAAGAACAGACAATTCGCGGCCACGTGTTGGTGTTTTGCGACTTACATAGTCGACATATTGACCATCTTCGATGCCGTATTCAGCTACTTTGGTTACGTTGCCATCGACATTGAAGGTAATAGCCGTGATGTTTCTGTCTTCAATTTTAGGGCGGAGATAGGCGTAACGTTGACGAACGCTGTTCATATAAAACCAGACATCTTCATCAAGATCTTCGTCAAAAGTACTTTTCACGGACGGATTGCCCAGGCGCGCCAGAACGCTCGCCTTTGTATCTGTTTCAGGATTCACTTCCTGAGGCTTAGCTTCAGTTGCTACATACCCATGTGTGCGCAAAATAGGGTTGCAAGCACTAAGTGAGAGCATCAGAGCTCCGAAACATGCTGTTTTAATAAGATTCGAGGTCATATCGTCACTTTTACTTCTATCTGAACGCGCTAAGACCTAACCAAAGCGCTGCCGACTGGCAAGACAGATACTGTGTTAAACAAAGGTTAGAATTATGGGCTTTTTCACCCGATTGTTTGGGCGTGACGACGCGGCGAGGCGCGATGCAACCTCTCTTTACGCCAAACTTATGCAGCAATCCCGAAATCCTCAGTTCTATGGAGAAAATCGCTTTCCGGATAGCTATGACGGAAGAATTGATGTTCTGACCCTCCATATTTCAATAGTGTTGGAAGCTCTTCGCTCGTTCGACGAACAGGGACAGCGCCTTTCTCAGGCTTTATTTGACCAGATGAAGGACGATTTTGAAATCGCACTCAGGGAAGAAGGTATTTCAGATGCCGGCGTGAAGAAGCGTATTAAGCCTATGATTAGGCTTTTCTATACGCGAGTGAAAGATTACACCGAATCTCTGCCGGTGGAGGGAATTAAATCGGTGGCGGCCAATCTGCACGAAACAGACAGCTTTGAGATGTCTACTTCCTTTCTTGATGAGCTACAACTATACAGTGTGGCCTTCCGACAAACTCTATCTGATAAAACTCTTGGAGAGATCGCTACTTCTCAGTTTAATTTTCCTGACCTTTAAGTCCTTCAAGGTGATTTTGGATTAATGAATAGGCATGAGCCATCGTGTTGGTTATAGCAGGGTGAGAGAGTAAAGGGACTTTATGCTAGACGGTCTGATAGTTTCCATTGATGCCATGGGCGGCGATGATGCCCCTGAGATAGTCATCGACGGCATTGAATATTTTTTAAAGCATGCGGGAAAGGGGCGCCGAGCGCGTTTTCTGCTGCATGGGGATCAACGGCGTCTGGAAAAGCTTTTGAAAAAAAATCCACTAACCCGTGACCGCTCTGAGATATGTCATAGCCCTACCGAAATTTCGATGGATGAAAAACCTTCGCAGGCCCTTCGGAAGGGCAAAGGTACGAGTATGTGGAACGCCATTCTCGCAGTCAAAGAAGGGCGAGCAAATACGGTCTTATCCGCCGGTAACACGGGGGCCTTAATGGCCATGTCCATGTTGCAATTACGCCGTATGCACGGAATACAACGACCGGCTCTCGCTGCAAATTGGCCCCGACCCGAAGGCATTAGCGTTGTGCTGGATGTGGGCGCTAATGTTGAGGCGACTGCTTCGCAACTTGCCGAATTCGCAGTCTTGGGTGATGCTTTTTATCGAGCGTTATTCAAAAAAGAACAGCCCTCAATCGGTCTCTTGAATGTGGGCACCGAAGATCAAAAGGGCCACGCTGTTATCAAAGCCGCTCACGACCGATTGTCTGAGAGCGATATTGGCCTGAATTATCAAGGCTATGTGGAAGGCAATGACATTTCTTTCGGAAATACCGACGTCGTTGTAACGGACGGTTTCACGGGGAACGTTGCTTTGAAAACGGCTGAGGGAACTGCCAAGCTGATTGGGAAACTTTTCAATGAAGCGCTTCAAGGAAATCCCTGGTCCAAATTTACAACCATGTTGAATGCAGTGGCTCTGATAAAGCTGAAAAAGCAAATAGACCCTCGAAGCGTAAACGGCGGTGTGTTTTTAGGACTGAACGGTATCGTAATCAAAAGTCACGGGGGTACCGATAAAATTGGCTATGCGAATGCTTTGAACGTTGCCATCGGATTGGCGGAAAGCAACTTCTTGGAAGAAATCGAACGCGAGGTTGAACGCCTCCATGACGAAGACGACAATATTGGATTTATTAAATGACCCGGCGTGCCGTACTGAAAGGGATTGGGGGGTATCTTCCCGATCATATTTTGAAAAATGCGGATCTAGACGAATCCTTAGAGACAAGTGATGAATGGATTCGGGAGCGGACCGGCATTCAGCAGAGGCATATCGCGGCGGAGGGGCAGACAACGTCCGATCTCGGGTATCAAGCAGCCCTCAAAGCTCTAGAAGATGCGGGCATTGAAGCGTCAGATCTGGATTTGATTGTCGTTGCCACATCGACGCCAGATTATACCTTTCCTTCGACGGCGACAATCATTCAAGAACGTCTTGGAATGAATCACGGCGCGGCCTTTGATCTTCAGGCGGTCTGCAGCGGATTCCTTTATGGTGTGAGCGTTGTGGATTCCATGATTCGCTCCGGCGCTGCAGGTACGGTTCTTTTAATCGGAGCGGAAACCTTCTCTCGCATTCTAGACTGGGAAGACCGTTCGACCTGCGTCCTGTTTGGGGACGGGGCCGGTGCTATGATTTTTCGAGGCGAAGAAAACACAGAGCAGGGGGTTCTCGATCACTTTATTCGTTCCGACGGACGGTATCGTGACATGTTATATGTTGATGGCGGTCCATCAAAAACCCAGACCGTGGGCAAGCTGCGTATGCTGGGAAATCAGGTTTTCAAACATGCGGTGACTGAAATTGCCGATGCGATGAGATCCTGCGCGGAAAAAGTTGGCGTGCCCATTTCCGAAATTGACTGGTTCGTTCCGCATCAGGCCAACCAACGCATTCTGAACGGCGTCGCTAAAAAGCTGAAAATTGAACCTTCGCAGGTTATCTCAACTGTTGCTCTTCACGCGAACACCTCGGCGGCTTCTGTTCCTCTAGCCATGCTTAGCGCCGTTCGAGATGGCCGTATCAAGCGCGGAGATTTGGTCATGTTGGAGGCGTTTGGCGGCGGATTTACTTGGGGCGCAGCTCTTTTGCGTTATTAATTGGGCACAGATAGCGTTAAAATAGAATAAACCGCCTGAATATAAAGGCTTTTTCAATATTTCGCTTGCACCGCGGGGGGCGGATTTGCTTTAAGGGGACATGGTTATGGATACCCAAAATCCCGGAACAGTAACGCGCGCCGATTTGGCGGAAGCGGTCTATCGGGAAATTGGATTATCCCGTTCAGAAAGTGCGGAACTGGTTGAATCTGTTATCAATTATATTTGTGATGCCCTTTTGAAAGGCGAGCATGTAAAATTGGCCGGATTTGGTACTTTCTCACTTCGTGACAAAAAAGAACGTATTGGGCGAAACCCCAAAACAGGTGAGGAAGTGCCCATAACTTCCCGCCGTGTACTGGTTTTCAAGCCGTCTCAAGTTCTCCGTGAACGAGTCGATTCGTCATTGAGCCCAAAAAAGTGATAGACTGACTTTCGAAGCAAACGATTCGGTCACAAGTAATGCAAGCCAAAACCACTAGGGCGTTCAGAACAATCAGCGAAGCGGGTGAAGAACTCGACCTTCAGCCTCATGTCCTACGTTTCTGGGAGTCCAAGTTTTCCCAGATAAAGCCGATAAAGCGCGGGGGAGGCCGCCGCTTTTACCGTCCTGAAGACATTGAATTTTTGCGGGGGATAAAAATTCTCCTGCATGATGAAGGTCATCCCATTAAAGACGTTCAAAAACTCATTCGCCTCAAAGGACCCGGGCGTGTTTTGGAGCTAGGTCAATCTGTTCAAAAGGCTTCGCGGCAGAAAAAGGTCGAAGACACTGTTCTGGTTCCGGAGCGGATACAAAAGCCCAACCCGAATGAGGCTGCTCCCTCTGTTCAAATACCGCCACAACAAAGTAATAGATCGGTTTTGCAACCTGTTCCCGAGAAGAGCCCAGTTGTTGAAACGCACTCTTCGTCTGAGAATTTGAGTTTGACGGAAGGAGAGGTTTTGCAACGCCGCGAGGATCTAGAGGACGCGTTGAACCGCCTACAAACACTTAAAAATAGATGGTCCACTTTCCTGCCGCTGGGGAGTTAACCCGTATTGGCCTGTTGCCAAACCGACTATGGCAGACTATAGGCGCGCTCATCAAAGATCGTCGGAGTATAGCGCAGTCCGGTAGCGCACTAAGCTGGGGGCTTAGGGGTCGCAGGTTCAAATCCTGCTACTCCGACCATCTTTGAATTTCGGCAATTGTGAATTTGTCGCAGAGCAATCCTATTCGGGCGGTTTTATATGTCCCGCATGTCAATAAAATCCCAGCACCGGTCTATTGCGATTTGGCTTTTTGTCATGATTTTGCTTGTGATCGCGATAATCGTGATTGGCGGGACTACTCGTCTCACTAATTCCGGCCTGTCAATTACAGAATGGGCCCCCATCCGTGGCGCGCTTCCGCCCCTATCTGAAGCGCAATGGGCGGCCGAATTTGAAAAGTATAAAAAGATTCCGGAATTTACTGCCGAGCACCCTGGCATGGATTTGGCCGGCTTCAAATTCATCTATTTTTGGGAGTGGACGCACCGACAACTTGGTCGTTTGGTCGGACTCGTTTACGCATTGCCATTCTTCTACTTTCTTCTGACGAAGAAATTGCCCAAAGGATCTACATGGGGATATGTCGCTGTTCTTTTTCTTATCGGTCTCCAGGGCGCGATTGGTTGGTGGATGGTTCACAGCGGTCTACAAGAAGGCATGGTTTCGGTTAGCCAATATAGATTGGCGATTCACCTCGGGATGGCGTTTCTTATCCTCGGAATTCTGTTTTGGCTGTTCAGGGGGCAAATCGAGCGTCCGCGTTCGTCCATGTCTTTTACCGGAAAATCGTCCTTATACACGCCTCTGGCTGCACTTATGGTTGGATTGGTTTACCTGCAGGTTCTGGCCGGGGCTTTTGTGGCGGGAACACAATCTGGCAAAACCTATAATAGTTGGCCCCTGATGGATGGAAAATTTGTTCCAGATGGGTATGGAATGATGTCCCCATTCTGGCGGAACATATTTGAAAATACGGCGGCAATTCAGTTTAATCACCGGACTATGGCCTACATCCTTTTGGCGACCTTGTTATGCCTATGGGTATCCGCCATTCGTCAAAAAGCCCGCATTGGCGCGTTAATCGCCTTTACGGGGCTCTTGATCTGGCAGATTTTTTTAGGTGTGTGGACCTTATTGTCTGTCGCGCCTCTAAATTTATCCCTCCTGCATCAGTTTAGCTCTGTGCTGGTGTTTCTTTGCGCCTTGTGGGTGTGGAGAAACAGCAGAAATGTTACGGTATTATAATACCGTTTTTCTAAGCCCCTGTTTTAGCGAGTTTTTTCAAGTTAGGTCTGTGAACTATCTTGTTGACGGCTTGTATAGCCTCCAGTAGTGAACCGCCCCTAGACGGCAGGTCTGTCTTGTCGAACAAAGAGGATATTATGAAAACGACCCAGTTTTTGAAAACTGCTGATATTGAGAAGAAATGGATTCTCATAGACGCGGAAAATGCTGTTGTCGGTCGCTTGGCTACATTTATTGCTATGCGTCTGCGCGGTAAACATCGCCCTGATTACACCCCCCACATGGATTGTGGTGACAATGTCATCATCATCAATGCGGAAAAGGTGGCTTTCACAGGAAACAAACGTAGAGATAAGAAATATTATTGGCACACCGGGCATCCCGGCGGCTTGAAAGAGCGTACAGCGGATAAGATTCTGGACGGACGTTTCCCCGATCGTATCATGCGCAAAGCGGTTCAGCGTATGTTGCCGAAAGAAAGCCCATTGGCCCGTAAGCAATTGTCCAATCTGCGCGTTTACGCCGGCTCGGACCATCCCCATACAGCTCAGGAGCCTGAAGTCATCGACTTTGCGTCCATGAGCCCTAAAAACGTGAAGGGAGCCTAAGACCATGGCTGAAACCCAAACACTTGCCGATCTGAAAAACGTTATGGACGGCACCGCCGGTGGCGACGCCGCTGCTGCAGTTGACACATCTGCTCTGCCGGAACCAAAAATTGACGAGCATGGCCGCTCTTATGCGACCGGTAAACGGAAGAATTCCATTGCCCGCGTCTGGATTAAACCAGGTAGCGGTAAAGTAACGGTCAATGGCCGCGACCAAGAAGTTTACTTCGCACGTCCGGTTCTGCGTCTTGTTATCCATCAGGCTTTTGAAGTTGCTGATCGTGTGGACTCATATGACGTTGTCGCAACGGTTAAAGGCGGCGGCCTTTCCGGTCAGGCCGGTGCCGTGCGTCACGGAATTACCAAGGCACTGACGTACTATGAGCCAGCTTTGCGTCGTCCGCTGAAAGCAGCCGGATTCATCACGCGCGACTCACGTGTTGTTGAGCGTAAGAAATATGGCCGAGCGAAAGCCCGTAAGAGCTTCCAGTTCTCCAAGCGCTAAGCATCAGCTTATTAAGACCTTACAAAGCGAATCATCGCAATGTTTTAAGCGCTTCGGGAGACCGAGGCGCTTTTTTTATGGAATGCAAATATGTTGAATATCAAAAATGTAGCTGTTCTCGGTGCGTCGGGATATACGGGCGTCGAGCTTATCCGCCTTTTGCAACATCATCCGCTACTCAAGGTCACCGCCCTGACCGGGCATAGCCGCGCCGGAGAACGTGCCGGAGATGTTTTTGGTAATATTGCTCATTTAGATTTACCTGATTTGCAAAACTGGAAAGACGTGAATTGGGCCGAAATAGACGTCGCATTTGCATGTCTGCCTCATGGCGCTAGTCAGGAAACTATTGCCGAGATTCTCCCCCTTGTTGAAACTGTGGTGGATTTATCCGCTGATTTCAGACTGCGCGACCCAAATCTATACGCCAAAACATATGGTCGCTCCCATGACTTTACGGATATCTTGGGACAAGCTGTCTACGGACTGAGTGAATGGGCAGGCGAGCAACTTCCCGGTGCAAGACTAATCGCTTGTCCCGGGTGTTTTCCGACCTGCACGCTTTTGCCTTTATTACCACTTTTGAAAGACGACCTAATCGAGTCCGATTCACTGCCCGTTTCCGCAATAACGGGTGTGACAGGGGCAGGGCGCAAGGCCTCACTGGGGTTGAGCTATACAGAACTGGCGGAAGGTGCCCACGCTTACGGCGTAGGCAATCATAGGCATGCGCCGGAAATTGATCAGATTATCAAGCGCGTCAGCGGGCAAGAGAGCCAAGTTAGCCTGACGCCGCATTTAGTCCCTATGAATCGCGGCATGATTACAACCACAGTCGTAAATTTAAGGAGCGACACTGTCCTTAGTGATTTGAGGGCGTCGTTAAAATCAGCCTACAGGGCGTCTAAATTTGTGTCTGTCTTACCGGAAGGCGGAGTACCCCAAACCCGTCATGTTCGGGGATCAAATCGTTGCCATATAAATGTTTTCGAAAACCGAAAATCTGATACGGCTATCGTAATATCTGTGATAGATAATTTGACCAAAGGGTCTTCCGGGCAAGCCATACAAAACTATAATCTGTCGCAAGGCTGGGACGAAGCACTTGGCTTGGACATGGTTGGTTTTTTCCCGTAAATGAGTCATAATTTAGATGACGCCAGTCATAAAGCCGCCCATATCGGATTATAAATATTCGATGAGCTAAGGAGCGCCCGTGCTACCCAGTTTTTTTCAATCTTTAAAAGTATGCGGTTTGGTCCTTGCCGGAATTTTAAGTCTGTCTGCCTGTAGCTCTATCAATGCTCCGAAAATTGATTTGATGGGCGGTTCGGCTTTTGACGAAGATGTCCAGAATATCGACTCATCCATTCCTTCTGTTAACGAAGCGCCGGATGTCCCGACGGATGTTCGATCTGATGCTGATTGGGATGTGTCCGCAACAAGTCTTATGGAAGTCCGGGATGGGTTTTCTGTACCTGAAAAAGTATACGAACAGCCATCTGAGGAAGAACTGAAAGAAAATTTCCAAGAGTTGAAAAACCAAGCTCAGGCTTACAAGGCCGACGATCCCCAATAGGACAAACCCGTGATCGAAACCAAAGACTTTTATCGTATCCAACGCCTTCCGCCTTATGTTTTTGCGGAGGTCAACAAGCTCAAAGCTGAACTTCGCGCCGGAGGTATGGATATCATCGACTTTGGCTTTGGTAATCCCGACCTTCCAACGCCTCAACATGTGATTGATAAACTGGTTGAGACTGTGCAGAAGCCGAAGACGACGGGTTATTCCGCCTCGCGCGGCATTAAGGGGCTAAGGCAAGCTTGCGCACGTTACTACAAGCGTCGGTTTGATGTCAGCCTTGATCCGGACACGGAAGTTGTTGCGACGATTGGTTCAAAAGAAGGCTTTGCCAATTTGGCGCAAGCCATCACAGCGCCCGGCGACATAATTTATGCTCCCGATCCCTCCTACCCCTTGCATGCTTATGGTTTCGTGATTGCGGGAGCCAAGATACAGGGCATTCCCGCGATTACTGCAGACGAATATTTGGCAGGTTTAAAGGAAGCTCTGGCCAAAGCGGAAAAGCCCCCTATGGCCATTGTCGTGTGTTTCCCTTCTAATCCGACGGGTCATGTTGCAGATTTGAGTTTTTACGAAGAAATTGTTGAGATAGCGAAAGCCAACGATATTATAATTCTGTCCGATTTGGCTTATTCCGAGATCTACTTTGGGGAGGCCCCGCCGTCTATTTTTCAAGTGCCGGGTGCAAAAGAAGATATCCTCGCAATTGAAACTACGTCAATGTCCAAGACCTATTCCATGGCGGGGTGGCGAATCGGGTTTGCAGTCGGATCAGAGCGATTAATCGCCGCGCTAGCCCGGGTGAAATCCTATTTGGACTACGGCGCGTTTACGCCAATTCAGGTGGCGGCCTGCGCTGCGCTCGACGGTCCGCAAGAATGCGTGCATAGCGCCCGCGAAATTTATAAATACAGACGTGACGTTCTTATAGACAGCTTCGCTCGTGCAGGATGGGATATCCCGTCCCCGGAAGCGTCGATGTTTGCCTGGACGCCGCTGCCGAAAGGGTTTGAGGGCATGAAGTCTGTCGATTTCTGCAAACTACTCATGAAAGAGGCCGGTGTGGCTGTGGCACCTGGCAACGGGTTCGGAGAGAATGGGGAAGGTTTTGTCCGAATTGCTTTGGTTGAGAATGAGCAGCGCATCCGACAGGCCGCACGAAATGTGAAACAATTTCTCTCGGCCCACAGGGAATTAGCCGCTGAATAATTACGAACCGTTTTAGCTGTGTTATCAAAACGCGACCCATGATTTGAAAAAGGGACAGAAATGTCAAAAGTTGGATTTAATGCTGGATTAGCTCTCAGAGCGGCTCTGGTGACCGAAAAAGCGGCTATTGCTGCCTCGAAGCTGGCCGGGCGCGGAGATGAAAAAGCCGCAGACCAAGCCGCAGTAGATGCCATGCGCACCGATTTGAACGCTATGGAAATCAAGGGGCGTGTTGTGATCGGCGAAGGTGAACGTGATGAAGCGCCTATGCTTTATATCGGCGAAGAGGTCGGTTTGGGGAAAGGCCCTGAAATTGATATTGCGCTTGATCCGCTGGAAGGAACAACGCTAACCGCAAAAAACATGGCAAATGCCCTCGCTGTTATGGCGTTTGCGCCGCGGGGCGGCCTTTTATATGCGCCTGACACATATATGGATAAAATCGCAATTGGGCCCGGATATGAGGCTGGTTTAGTCGATTTGGATAAAAGCGTAGAGGATAACGTAAAAGCTTTGGCCAAGGCCAAAGGCGTCAGTCCGAAAGATATTACGGTCTGCGTGTTGGACCGGGCGCGTCACGGTAAAATTATTGAATCGCTTCGCAATATGGACGCCAAGGTCAGCTTAATCAGTGATGGGGACGTTCAAGGCGTGATTGCGACAACCGATTCTGAAACCCAGATTGATATGTATATCGGGCAGGGCGGAGCGCCTGAGGGCGTATTAGCCGCCGCAGCCTTGCGCTGCGTCGGGGGTCAAATGCAGGGACGCCTACACTTCCGGAATGACGACGAAGTCGCTCGCGCCCGCCGTGTGGGAATTGATAATCTGGAAACAAAATACGACCTGTTAGGGCTCGCTTCCGGGCCGACTATTTTTTCCGCCACAGGCGTAACGCAGGGCTCGCTTTTAGACGGCGTCAAAATTTCAAACGGCCGCGTTCACACACATACGCTCGTAATGAATTCCGTTGACAAGGCAGTTCAAAAACTCCGTTCTTTCCGACCCGTTTAATGTCCGGGCACAGCCCGCTTTTAGGCGTTGAAAGCTCTGTAAAGGGCAGGAAATGGATCAGCCGCGCTGAGCAAAGTGACGTAGAAGCTATGCTTTTACGCTCTGACATTTTGCCTTTAACCGCGCAATTATTGGCGGGGAGAGATGTCACCTCCGAGAAGGTCGATGACTTCCTAAACCCCCGCCTCAAAAAGGCTATGCCTGATCCGTCTGCGCTTGCGGATATGGATAAGGCCATCGCAGCTATTTTTGCTGCCATCGATCAAAATCAAAAAATTTGTGTTTTTGCGGACTACGATGTCGATGGCGCCACCTCTGCTGCGCAGCTCTTAAGGTGGGCCAGGGGGATTGGACAGGAATGGGAGCTATATGTTCCGGATCGACTATTAGAGGGATATGGTCCATCTGCCCAGGCTTTCGAGCAACTCAAATCAGATGGAACTGATTTAGTCATCACTGTAGATTGCGGCGCCGCCGCGACCGAGGCTTTAGAGCATGCCAGCGAAATCGGCCTGGATATTATTGTGATTGATCACCATTTGATGGGGAATAAGATTCCGAACGCGCTGGCGGTCATCAATCCGAATCGCGGTGACGACACGTCCGGTTTAGGACATCTAGCGGCGGCCGGCGTTTGTTTTCTGACCGTTGTTGCCTTGAACCGAGAGGCAAAGCGACGTGGACTTTCTCCAAAAACAAAACCGCTTGATCTTTTGGGGCTCGCTGCATTGGGGACGATTTGCGATGTAGTGCCACTTACTGGGTTAAACAGAGCCATTGTCGCCCAAGGTTTGAAAGTATTATCCCGAAAAAAAGAGCCCGGCATTGAAGCTCTCGCAGATATTGCAAAACTTTCGGCTCCTTTTACGACTTCAGATGCCGGCTTTGGCTTTGGTCCTAGAATAAATGCTGGTGGCCGGATTGGTGTCTCGTTCATGGGGGCGGAAATGCTTTCCACCGAGAATGCGCAAATCGCCTATTCACATGCCGCTGAACTTGACCGGGTTAATACAGAACGCCGCGCCATACAAACACGGATACAAACAGAAGCGATGGATGAAGCCCTCAAGCTCTCAGAGGATTCTCCGATTCTAATAGTTTCAATGAAGGATTGGCACGCCGGCATTATTGGGATTGTGGCAGGGCGAATCAAAGACCGACTCGACAAGCCGGCAATTGTAATCGGGATCGATTCCAATGGAGTCGGGAAAGGCTCCGGGCGATCCATTAAAGGGGTTAATCTTGGAAAAGCTTTGTCTATAGCCAGAGAAGAAGGGCTTTTACTCTCTGGCGGAGGTCATGAAATGGCCGGAGGGTTAACGATCGACCCCGATAAGATAGAGGCTTTTACTAACTTCATGACATCAGAGCTCAGCGAATCATTTGCTCAAGCCAAGGACCACAGAACACTAAAAATTGACTCTGTCCTTCACCCCAGGGCCGTCTCTTTAGAAACATTGGACGTATTAGAAAAAGTCGCGCCTTATGGAGCTGGTAATCCAACTCCCGCTTTTATTTTGCCGGATATGCTTTTAACGTTTTCTGAACTCTTGCGCGGCGGCCATGTCAGGTTGAACGCAAAAAGTCGTGATGGCACCTCAGTGCGCGCTATAGCATTTAGAGCAGACGAATCCGGCCTCGCTGACATGCTTTTGTCGAGCGAAAACCATCCTCTGCACTTGGCTGGAAAGCTTCAACGCAATGAATGGAATGGCCGGATCTCGGCAGATTTTCATATTATTGATGCAGCTAGAGCAAATATGTAATTTTTTTGGCGCTCTGTGTCTTTTTTGTAAAATATGACTTGCACCTCTTAGCGCTCACTTCTATATCGCCCGCACACTGATAAGCGGTCCCTTCGTCTATCGGTTAGGACGCCAGGTTTTCAACCTGGAAAGAGGGGTTCGATTCCCCTAGGGACTGCCAATCAGTTTTTCCCAAGAAAACTTCGCTGATAAAGCGCTTTTCGTTTCCTTCTCTATTGGATAAAGGAAGCACATGAAAAATTTTATCCTAAGTTTTGCACTCATCCTCTTTGCGGTTGAAAGTGCTTTCGCCCAAACCAACCGCGATGACGTCGTGGATTTTGGAGCGCCGGTTCCTCTCATAATTCAATCCGAATCAGGAACGCATGAATTTCAAGTCGAGGAAGCCAAAACCCTTGAGCAACAGGCTCGTGGTATGATGTTTCGAGAAGAAATGGGCGAAGATACAGGAATGATCTTCGAGTTTGCTGAGCCCAAACTTGCAACGATATGGATGAAAAACACGGCCATTCCACTTGATATTCTATTTGTCCGTTCAAACGGAGAGATTTTGAAGATTGAGCATATGGCCCAGCCTTACAAATTACGCAGTGCTTCGTCCGAAGCAGTCGTCGCGGCGGTGGTTGAACTTAAGGGCGGCCGTTCAAATGAATTGGGCATTCGTCCGGGCGATACAGTCCAACATGCATTTTTCCAAAATTCTGCACCATAATCGCTTGAATTCTTCAGCAACGGCTTTAATAGGCTCCTCACCGTATGTCGGGGCGTAGCGCAGCCTGGTAGCGCATCTGTTTTGGGAACAGAGGGTCGCAAGTTCGAATCTTGCCGCCCCGACCACGGTAATTCACTAAAACTCTTCAATCGTAAGTTTTTCCTAACAGTATAGGGTTATTACTCCTCCTGCCTTTGGAGACGAGTGAATATGCTACAATCACCACAGCCCGCACAACCGGCTGCGCCTGAACAGACGAACAAGCGTCTGGAGATTGGTCGCATTATGACTGTGGGGTCAGCTACGGCGCTTATTTCCATTAATAAGTCTTTGATTCGGAATAATCAGCTCCATCAGGCTCAAATCGGAACCATCCTGAAAATCCTCACAAGTGATTCTATCGTCGTTGCTATGGTATCATCTCTTAAAATCGGTTCTGCTGATGAAGAGGGCATGAATGACGGATGTCTGGCGACGCTAAATATCTTGGGCGAGATTACGACGAATCAGACAACGCGCGAAACGAAATTTTTTCGGGGTGTCCGGTCTTTTCCGGTTTTGAATGCTCCGGTCTTCAACATGTCGCGTTCGGATTTAGAGCTTATTTTTGCGCGCGAAAATACGTCTTGCATAGAAGTCGGACGACTGCAGCAAGATAACACGATTGTCGCAAAAGTGAGAACGGATGATCTTCTCTCAAAACATTTTGCGATTATAGGTTCAACGGGTTCAGGTAAATCCTGCACGGTTGCATTGGTGCTTCAGGCCATTTTGGAACAGAGCCCCCAAGGTCATGTTGTCCTCTTTGACCCACACAACGAATATTCCAAAAGTTTTGGCGAACGCGCCGAGGTGATTGATGGGGAATCGTTAGATCTCCCACTCTGGATGTTTGATTTTGTCGAAACTGTAGAATTGTTGACAAGCGAAATTCAAGACCAGGCGAGGGAAGAGCAGGAAATCCTTCATGATGTTATTCTGAAAGCAAAGCGACTATTTGACCGCGCGCGTAAAAATAACGATGTGTCTTCCCAGGTTAAATTGGATGACATCGAGTCTGAACTGCAACGCGCCACGCATATTTCACTCGATAGCCCCGTCCCTTACCGCATCAGAGACGTGTCCAAGCTGCTTGATCATTATATGGGCAAGCTAGAGAATAATTCGAATTTGGCGCCCTACAAGCGCTTGAAACGCCGCATCGCAACGCTTGTGGCCGACCCGCGGTATAAGTTTATTTTTAAAAATCAGGCGTCCCCAAGGCCTATTGAAGAAACGATTGGGCGCATATTCCGTATACCCGTCAACAACAAACCTATTTCAATACTGGATTTCTCTGGCATTCCATCAGAAGCTTTGAATATTGTTGTCAGTGTTGTGAGCCGTCTAGCCTTTGAGCTTGCCACTTGGTCCGAACGAAAAATTCCTATCCTTTTAGTATGTGAAGAGGCTCACAGATATATTCCAAGGGATAAATCGCTCGGGTTTCATTCGACCAGAAGGATTATTGGCCGGATTGCTAAAGAAGGCCGAAAATACGGAGTTTCCCTTGGCATCATTTCTCAGCGTCCTTCGGAGCTTGAACCCTCCACGCTTTCACAATGCTCAACTATTTTTTCTATGCGATTATCAAACGAAGTAGACCAAAATTTTGTGAAAGCAGCTATCCCGGACGGCGCAGCGGAATTATTGTCATTTCTTCCGTCTCTCGGCACAGCAGAAACTATGGTTTTCGGAGAATCCGTTAATTTGCCTATGCGTGTGATACTAAATAATTTGGCCGCAGAATATCGACCACATAGCTCCAGCGCGAAATTTACGGAACTCTGGCAGTATGATGCAACGTCTCCCGCATTTATGCAGACGGTTTATGAGCGTTGGCGGACGAGGAGCCTGAATTCGGGTGACGTGCAAGCGCAGCCACCGTCAAATCCATCGTTTCATACCCCGAGAGAACAGCTGCTCCGTTCCGCTCAGCCAGGGCAGCCCCGATCAAGCCCGCCAGCCCAGCCGAATATACCAAAGTCCACCCGGCAAAGTCAGGTACTTAGCGCGGTAGAGAGGCAGCGCATTCTAGAGAAAGCCACAGCTAAACCGCAGAGCCTTTCAGAGGTCAAATCGATGCTGACCTCTGCCTTTAATCGGGATATATGATTTACAGAGCGTCTTGATCTGGTAAGACGCTATCGTTGTCTCAAAACGGATTTGCGAACATGTTTGCCAAGATTTATCAGCCAAACCCTTCTGCTATGACCTCCGGTCGAGCAAAAATACATCATTGGTTGCTTGATTTTGAAACCAAGGGTTCTGTTTTGATTGACCCTTTGACAGGTTACAAACGCTCTGTGGATCCTCGATCTCAGGTCGAGTTGAAATTTGAAACCAAAGAAGAAGCGATCACCTACGCCAAGAACAACAATATTCCGCACCGCGTTATTGATACGCGTCCAACAGATCGTATTCCGCGCTCTTATGCTGATAATTTCAGCTATGATCGTAAATTGCCTTGGACACATTAAGCTTACAGATTAAGAGACAATCCGCAGACTGGGGATCCATAGCTCAACTGGATAGAGCAGCCGCCTTCTAAGCGGCAGGTTGCAGGTTCGAGTCCTGCTGGGTCTGCCATATCTTTACATTTTATATGTTATTTAAAATGCGCATCCAGAAATTCTAGAAAAGCTGGCCAATCTTCTTCCACGACACCGTGAGTCCCGGGACGCATCCAAAAGGCTATGTCATCTTGGGGCCGGAAATCATTTAAACGGGACGCGGTCAGGCCTTGGCTTCCAAAAGATGCCCACGATTGAGAGGCCGCCCTTGCAGCGTTGAAAGCTCCCGCAGGGTCCGACCATACATCGCGACGAGCGTTCCCAAGTAGAAGCGGACGAGGGGCGATTAGAGAAAGAAGGAAATGCGAATCGGCGGGAAGCGCCTCCTTCTCATCAGCGAAACTTGCGAAATTCGATGTAAACCAGTGGGGATAGTTTTCCATCACTTGCGCTATACTTTCTCCTGTGTCGTCCCGTAAAAGCGAGGCACCACCTGTTCCGGATTGATGAGCAATTACGGCGTCGATTGATGGGCTCATGGCGGCCGAAATAAGCGCCGTCTTCCCGTATCTGGAATGTCCGTAAGTGATGGCGGTCTCAATTTCTCCGTCGACTTTGAGGGTCTCAGCAAGCCAAACGGAAAGACTTGACCAAGCTGCCAAAACACCGGGCTGATTTTCAACCCTGCTGGGAAATAGATCATCCATAATAGCGGGTGCTTTTTCCGCTGAGTCTGGAATAAATTCCGGCGGAAATATGACGGCCAGGCCATAGCCATTTCGCAAAATCATTTCATATGGTGGAGCCGTTATGTATCGCCCAAAGAAGAAGCTAAAAACATTGTCCATAATCCCGCCCTTGGAACAGTCAAAGAATGCACCGGTGGGCGCAGTGACGCCTTCGATCGGTACAACAGCTGTGTTTGGACAAAAATTCTGGGTGATGATCATGGGATCATCAAGGAATTCTTTCCGTCTAACAAAGACGATGTGAAAAACTTTTTGTGCGGCGCCAAAGCCTGCTTCGACTTTCCATTCCGTAACAATATCTCCTTTCGTAAATGCGTCGCGAGCAATTACTCGTTTTGATAAGATGGTGGCGTCAGCGAGGGTTGGGACTTTCCCGTATATGTTATTTTCTAGGTCCTGTAGCATCTCAGCGCTGGATCTCAGCGCGGGGAGATCAGGAGGGGCTTTGGGATTGAGCGAAGCCTGTTGTATCAAGAGACGGACACCGCTGCACGACACTAGTAGAGATAACAGCGTAATCGAGAGAAGCGCAAACCAAAACCGCTTTAGCGTGAGCAGACGCCGCATTAGTTTAGATAATGTAGAGCGTTTTCTATGTCGGCCTTCAAATCATCGACATGTTCCAATCCACAAGCAAACCGGATGAGGGGGCCAGGAAAAATTTCTCCTTCAGATCTCCGCAATTGAGGGTCACACTGAATGGCCAGACTTTCAAAGCCGCCATATGAATAGCCAATACCGAACAGATCGAGTGCATTGATAAAAGCCTCAACCTTTTTAGCCGATGTTTCCTGAGCGACGACGCTAAACAGACATCCTGAACCCGTGAAATCCCTTTTCCAAAGGTCATGATTTGGATGAGATTCCAAGGCGGGGTGAATGACGGACTGTATTTCCGATCGTGTCTCCAACCATTTTGCTAATGAAAGAGCGGTAGCTTCCTGTTGCCGAAAACGCGGTATCAAGCTTCGGAAACCACGCAGAATTTGATAAGCGTCGTCGGGTGATGACGAGTTTCCCAAAAGCTTTGCTGTTTTGGATATTTGTAAAGCCGTGTTGGAATCGGCTGAAACTGCAGCGCCAAACATTATGTCGCTGTGACCGCCGAAATATTTGGTAGCAGCATGGCAGGATATATCGACACCCAGTGACAACGGAGATAAAACGATTCCTGCAGACCAAGTATTATCGATTAGTGTTTTGACGCCACTTGTTTTGGCGACCTTGGCGATCGCAGGAATGTCTTGTATTTCAAAGGTGAGGGAGCCAGGGCTTTCAAGGATAATCAGGCGAGTATTGTCTTTGATCAGTTCTTCAATGCCGGCGCCAATATGTGGATCGTAAATATCAACCGAAATCCCAAGTGTCGTTAGCATTTGAAGGCAAAAGCCTCTTGTCGGGCCATATGCAGAATCTGTTAGCAAGACGTGATCGCCGCTTTTGACTTGGGACAGGATAGGAACTGTACAAGCCATTAGTCCGGAAGGAAAAAGCGTGGTCCCGGCGCCGCCTTCTAGATGTGTGAACACATCGCTTAGGTGGTCATGTACTTCCCCCCCATGTCGACCATAGCCTCTCACGTCTGAGCGGTAGAGGTCTGCCGCATCATCAAACAGTAAAGTAGAGGCGCGTGTGACGGACGGATTGACGGCTGTACCCAATCCAGCCTTGGGACGTCCCAAATGCGTGAACTCAGTCTCTTTCTTCATGATGTCTCAATCGGATGATCTGAAGCCCCATATTCTGCCCAGGATCCGGAATAAACCGAGACGTCTTCTGCCCCAAGATGCTCAAATATGAGCGCCAAAGCCGCCGCTGTAACGCCCGAACCACAGCTCGTGATAATCGGTTTATTCATATCAATATTATTATCTATGAGGACTTGCCGAATTTCATTGCTTTCAAGGAGTTCGCCTTGAGAGTTTTTCAACTGGCCGAGTGGCAGATTGATTGAACCTGGAATATGCCCGGATCGCAATCCTTCTCTTGGTTCGGCGGATTGACCTGAAAAACGGCTGGCGGGCCGCGCATCAATGATTTGCGTATCTGTTTCAATGGCGTCCAAAACAGTCTCTACTGTTACGCCATTTACGGAGTTAGTGGACGTTTCGTAAACGCTTTTAGATGCTGCTTGATGGTGGTCGAGCGCAATTTCATACGCTTTGGCTATCCACTCGGGTAATCCGCCGCGTAAAATCGAGACTTTTTCATGTCCAATAGTTTTAAAGCACCACCAAATGCGAGGAGCGGAAAAATATCCTTGTTTGTCATAGATAACGATATGGTTTTCAGACTTAAGACCCAGTTTTTCAGCCATGCTTTTCATAACATCTGTCGGTGGGTATGCGTCGCCTAGCGAGGACTTGGATTTTAGATAGCCAAGATCAAAGAATCTCGCGCCCGGAATAACCCCGTCCGGCAAGTCAGCGTCACTTCCGGGAACGCACCAAGTGCCGTCCAGAACCCTAATGTTTGGATCGGATAGATTTTCAGCCAGCCATGTCGCGTCCACGAAATACGGAGTTTTTTCAGGTTTTAGCATAACCAGTTCGGGATCGGCAGATTCCGCTCCTTCAAGAAGTCCGGATTGTAAATTTTTGACTGATAACGCTGTCCGTAATCACACAATATGGTCACAATTGTATGACCCGGGCCCATTTCGCGCGCCATATGTATAGCGCCAGCGATATTGATGCCGGATGAGCCCCCTAAACATATGCCTTCGAGTTGGTTTAACTCAAAAATTATTTGCAGGGCTTCCGTGTCGTCGATCTGGTAGGCCTTATCGACTTCGATTCCTTCCAAATTAGCGGTAATTCGGCCCTGTCCAATACCTTCCGTTACGGAATCACCGTGGCTCTCCAATTCACCATTTTTAAAATAAGAGTACATCTTTGAACCAAGAGGGTCAGCGACCCCGATTTGCACGGTCGGCTTAAGGCTTTTCAAGGACAAGGAAATACCCCCTAATGTGCCGCCTGTACCAACGGCGCAGATGAACCCGTCGACATTCCCATCAGTTTGTTTGAAAATTTCCGGTCCGGTTGTATCGATATGCGCCTGTCGGTTTGCAATATTATCAAACTGGTTCGCCCAGAGAGCTCCGTTTGGTTCTGTTTTTGCGAGTTCTTCGGCCAAGCGCTGAGACGTATGGATATAATTCCCGGGGTTGGAGTAGGGGACGGCATCTACTTCAATGAGTTCTGCGCCCAAGAGCTTCACGGAATCTTTTTTCTCTTGGCTTTGAGTGCGCGGCATCACGATTTTGCAGCGATAACCAAGGGCGGAACAGACCATCGCAAGCCCAATTCCAGTGTTGCCAGCCGTGCCTTCCACAACAACGCCGCCGGGACTTAATTTTCCTTGATCTTCGGCATGACGAATTATTGACAATGCGGCGCGGTCTTTGACCGATTGACCGGGATTGAGAAATTCAGCCTTTCCGAGAATATTGCATCCCGTCATGGCAGAGGCTTCTTGTAAGCGAATAAGCGGGGTATTCCCGATAAGGTCCAGAACAGACTGGGCAATCATAGCGATCTCCAAAAATCAGTTGCATTTGAAATGCCTGAAAGAGTCAGCAAAATCCACCGCTTTATCGGTATTGTGTACAAAACATTCGAAGAGGTCGGCACAAAGTTAGTTATTGGCGGAATTCTCATTTGGCGTTACATCAACAACTTCGCCTATGGGGCTTTCTTCCACTTCCTGCACCTCAAAACCGTCTAATAATTTGGCACGTCTCGGAAGAATATTGTCTTCGATTACCGACTCAACACGTTCCTTCGCGTTGAGTCTAAGGTCTTCATAGAAAAGGTTGGAAGGAAGTGTTCTAAATTTCCCGCCGACTTTAAGCGGTCTCCGAAGGGAGCGAGAGCGAGGTTTGTCAACCAAGAGCAATCCATCCTGACATTGTGCGCCGGCCTGCCGCGGTAGCGGGGCCGGACGCGTATCTAGGTCGAGGCCTTCAGCCGCCACCCCGCCTTTGTGTAATCTCGCAGGCGCATAATCCTCACTTTGTGTCCAGAGAAGTGGATTGACGCAGGTAAGTGCCTGTCCCTCAACTGAGCTATATTCCTCTCCGTCATGTACTAAAAGCCGGGAGCCGAAACGTTCGGCAATATCTTCTTCATTCGGGGCGAAAGCGCCGAAAGCGACGATACAGTGTGTTTGATCAGATGATTGACAAACTGGAATACCGTTCAAAGGCCCGTCCAAAAGCTTCTTGGTTAAAGGATAATCAATGACATAAGCGACAGCGAGGCGGTTGAGGTTTTCCTCATTTCCTGGTCCTGAGAAAAAGTCCTGTAGAAGCCGTTCCACGTGACTGGCTCCTTGGTTGTGGCCAACCAATACTATGGGCCGTTCAGGAGGGGAGTTTTTGAGAAACAATCTAAAAGCCCTTTTGACGTCCTGATACGCCAAGTTTTGAGCCATGCGCGCATCTTCGCGCTGAGTCATGTAAGCATAGAGCGACGCTTGCCTGTAAAACGGGGCGAATAATCGGCCTGCATCTGCATAGGGTGTTACGTAATTAGGGCGTACGATTCGTTCTAATTTACGTTTTCTTTTCAGATCGTCGCTCGGAAGGTTCCAATGTTTGCCGCCCCGGTAAACACTGGGGACAACGATAAAGACATCTCCTTTTGACGGGTGTTCAAAACTGTCTTTGGATAAATCCGGCAGGGAAAGCCAAGCGTCTTTTCGGCTGTAATCGGGCGGCGAAGGTCTTTTATAGGTTTGAAAAGGTTGCCCGGGGTCTTGGATATGTTGGAAAATATCGTCGCGATACAGGAAGACAATAGTCAGAACGGTCACAAGCGAAATAAGTACAAGACCAATAAAGGCGGTTTTCATGCGCATATAATTTCCCTTTCTTGTCTAAGGCCTATAGCCTAGTTTGTGCGGGCCGTAGAGGGTAATTACCATACAGTAACGCAGGAAATATTGGAGAGAAGACCATGACTGAAGAGTCGGTCGAAAAACCTAAAAAATCTATTTTCTCGTCACGTTTCAGAGGGCGGAGTCGTCGTGCTCGATTCGCATTTTTGAAATTCGTGCGCAATCGTCTCTTAACGGGCGTTATTGTTGCGTTGCCAATATTCGTCACGATTTGGGCGATCACCGCATTTATTCAGTTTATTGATAGAACGGTCTGGAAATTTCTTCCGGCCTCTATCAACCCTAAAATTCAATTTGGATATGACGTTTGGGGTTTGGGCCTCATAATTGCGATTTTGGGCCTCATCGCCTTAGGGTCTCTTGCGTCCAATTACTTTGGTTCAGCCCTTCTTCGCCAAAGCGAACGGCTTTTGTCTCGAGTACCTGTGGTGCGGAGTTTGTATTCTTTTGTAAAACAGATTGTCGTTATTGTTGCTGAACAGCGGGACAAGGCGTTTAGAGAGGTCTGTTTGATAGAATATCCCAAATCAGGAATTTGGGCGATTGGGTTTATCACGACAGATTTGCAAGGCGCGGCTATGCACAGTTTGGGGCCGGGTTATGTCTGCGTTTTCGTTCCGACGACGCCGAACCCGACATCCGGTTTTCTACTTTTTTCAAAACGCGAAGATATTCGAATTTTGGATATGACACCGGAAGAGGGCGCCAAAATGATTATCAGTGGAGGTATGGTTGCCTCTAATGATGAGACAACCGAGTATAACACGAAATACATAAAGCCTAAAAACAGCCCAAACGACGACAATATTTCAGACGAACAATTATAGGGTGATGCGCTCGCTTCACCCGGCCCTCATCAGAGCAATTCCATAATCCTGCTCAAAGAGAAACAATAAATCCCGCGCGGCTTTTCCCCGAGGAGACTTAAGCTCTGGATCGTTTTGAACTAATAACCGCGCGTCCTGCACTGCTGTCTCTAGCAATGACTTGTGTTTATCGAGATTGGCAAATGCGTAGTCGGGGAGGCCACTCTGCCTTGCCCCGAGCAGGTCGCCTGAGCCGCGTAATTCCCAGTCCTTTTCCGCAATAAGAAATCCATCTTCGGATTCCCGCATAATCTCTAATCTCGCTTTACCGCTGATGGAAAGTGGGCCCTTATAAAGTAGGAGGCACGAGGACTGTTTATCTGACCGTCCGACGCGTCCTCTGAGTTGGTGGAGCTGCGCAAGCCCAAACCGTTCCGCGTGTTCAATGACAATGATGGTCGCGTCCGGGGCGTCAACGCCGACTTCAATGACAGTCGTCGCCACAAGAACTTTGTATCGGCCCGCCTTGAAATCATTGGAAATTTGTTCTTTTTCTTGCCCATTCATCCGCCCATGGAGAAGGCCGACCTTGTCTCCATATATAGCCGTTAGCTGCCTATGGCGGTCTTCCGCGGACGTCAGATCGACAAGCTCGCTTTCCTCAACGAGTGGGCATACCCAGTAAACTTGATTGCCGTCCTTTATCTGGCGGCCAATTCCGTCAATGACGTCATCAAGTCGTTGGAGAGGTAGAATCCGGGTCTCAATCGGCTTTCGCCCTGCTGGTTTCTCATCCAGCTTAACACTATCTAAATCGCCATAACTTGTGAGCGCCAACGTTCGCGGAATGGGCGTCGCTGTCATAACCAGAAGGTCGGGTGACCGTCCTTTATCGGATAATCTAAGGCGATCTCGAACCCCAAAGCGATGTTGCTCATCAATAATCACGAGCCCTAAATCTTTAAAAGTCATGCTGTCTTGAAAAAGCGCGTGAGTGCCCACGACAACATCAATATATCCTGCTTCAAGACCAGAGTTCAGAGCGTTTCTGGCTTTGCCCTTATCACGGCCTGTTATGGCCTGAACCGTGAGTCCGGCAGGCTCTAACATTTGCTTCAAAGTCTCCGCATGTTGACGTGCCAGAATTTCTGTTGGCGCCATCAAAGCGGTTTGCACCCCTGCTTCCGCCGCATAGGCGGCCGCCAGCGCGGCAACGAAGGTTTTTCCGGCCCCGACATCGCCTTGTAGTAAACGCGCCATACGAAATGGCGATTGCATATCTTTTTTAATCTCTTCAAAGGCGCGAGACTGCGCATTGGTCGGTTTAAACGGCGCCCCATTCAAAACGTCCTGAACATAATGTCCGTCATGTTGAAACTCCCTTCCGTGCGCTCGCCTCGTGCTTTCACGCACTAAGGCAATGGCAAGCTGTTTGGCAAAGAGTTCGTCATAGGCAAGGCGGCGGCGAGTCGGACTTTCTGCTTTTATATCAACGGCATGGGACGGGTTGTGAAGTGTTTTTAAACTCTCTTGAAACCCGGTCCAATTTTGCTGGGAAACAAAAGACCTATCTAGCCACTCTCCCGTTTCCTGAATCGTTTTAAACACAGAGTGGGCGGCGCGCACCGTCTTGCCCGCCATTTTTTGAGACAGACCTGCCGTCAAAGGATAAAGCGGCTCTATGGCGGGCATAGAATCAGCCTTTTCTGGGTCAAGAACGTAATCCGGGTGGGTCATTTGAAGTTGAGCGTTGAAACTTTCTGTTTTCCCTGAAATCAACCTTTCTGTGCCTTCCGGGAAAAGCTGTTCCATTTGCGGCGCGCGGGCTTTGAAGTAAATGATCTCCATCTCTCCCGTTTTATCATAGACATTGATTTTATAGGGTCGATTGCGATTAGTCGGCGCTATGTGCGAGCCGACAGTCACCAGAAACGTTCCGATCTCTCCGGCAAGTGCATTGGCTATGCTGGGTCGATTAGACCGATCAATAGCGCCTGTGGGCGCCGTCAGGAGCAAATCCTTGATACGCCCGCCCATGGCGCGTTCAATTAAAGGGGCCGTCTTGGGGCCCACACCGGATAGGGTTTGAATATCCGCAAAAAGAGGAAATAAATGCTGAGGTCGGATGGCAGACATATGACAGTTTTGGCGCGACAATACGGATGAAGCAAGACCGCATTGTCACCGTGACAGGCTCGATTATTTCCGCTACAGCGCCGGCATGTTGGATGCCCGCCGAAAACGCCTTGTGTACCGCGCAAATTATCGCGGCTTCAAAGAAGCTGACCTCATATTGGGCGGTTTTGCCAAGGCGCATATCGAGACGTTATCTGACGACGAAGTTACAATGTTCGAAGACCTACTTGGCGCGAAAGATCATGATATTTACGCTTGGATTTCCGACAATATGCCAGTTCCGGCCAATTATGATACGCCGCTGCTTTCCCGTCTGAAACAATTTGATCCCTCTAAGTAAATGCAAATCCAGCTAAGCCGATATACGGGGCCTGAAAAGTCTCTGACCGCCGCCGGATTGCCTGAAGGCGCTGATGCCCTGGTATTCTGCAAGGCCGTAAAACAACGCGGCGGGCGAGGGGTCTTTATTGCGAGGGATGCTGCCCGCGCGGCTTCTTTTACGGCGGCGTGCCGCTTTTTTGCTCCCGAAATTGTTGTCCTGAACATCCCTTCTTGGGACTGCCTCCCTTATGACAGGATTTCTCCGAGCCGCGCCTTAGCGGCGCAGCGCGCAGCCGCCCTATACACGCTGGCGACCTTATCTCCTGACACACAAATGATTATTGTGACGACGGGCAGCGCCGCTATGCAAAAAGTGCCGCCCCGGTCGGCCCTGGCAAAAGCGGGCTTTCAGGCTGTGGCGGGACAGGCTTTGCCGAGGGAACAGCTTCAGTCTTATTTAGATCATAATGGATATTCGCGCGCCTCAACGGTGATGGAAGCGGGGGATTATGCAATTCGGGGCGGCATTATTGATATATTTCCTCCAGCTTTGAAGAATCCAATACGTTTGGATTTTTTCGGAGATGAGTTGGAGAGCATTCGATCTTTTGATGTCTCCACGCAACGCACAACGGATAAGCTAAAATACGTACAACTAGCACCGGTGAGCGAAGTGTTTCTCTCAGAAGATGCCATAAGTCTGTTTCGTACAAGTTATGTCGCCGCTTTTGGCGGAGGCATAAGCCGCGATCCGACTTATGCCGCAGTCAGCGACGGAATCCGGACACAAGGCATAGAACATTACCTGCCGCTCTTTCACTCTCACACGGAAACCCTCTTCGATTATGTTGGTCCTCAAGCGATTTACGCTTTTGATGGGCTTTTGAATGAAGCCAAAACAGAGCGGTGGGACACAATTGAAGATTTCTACTCTTCTCGGAAAGAGCACGCTGAAGCGCGCGATACGGGATCGGGCAACCCCGCGAAATCAGCAGGTCTCTACCGACCGCTAAATCCAGACAGACTGTATATTAATGAAGAGGAATGGGGAAAACTTACCACACCTTTAACTGTTCGGAATCATTCGGTCTTTCGTCCGGCAGATGCCGAAAACCTGATCGACTTTGGCGGACGTGTTGGGCGCAGCTTTTCCCCGGAACGCCGAACGGAAGGGGCAAATGTTTTTGAGGTCGTTAAAGACCATATCGACACTCTGAAAACTGAGAAGCAAAAAGTGTTGATTGCCGCCTGGTCCGAAGGATCGCTTGATCGTTTGGGCAACGTGTTTGAAGACCATGACTTTCCTTTGCCGAAAATGGAACGCGGACCAGAGATTTTCGACAAACCGAAAAGCACGGCCTGGCGGACAGTTCTTCCGATAGAGCAGGGCTTCGTGATAGACGGCTTAAGCGTTATCTCTGAACAAGACATTCTTGGCGACCGTTTGGTCAATCGCGGACGCAAGCGAAAAGCCAAAAACTTTATCTCAGACGCGACGGCCATGCAGCCGGGGGATTTGATTGTTCATATTGATCATGGGTTGGGTCGCTATCTCGGCCTGAATACTCTGCGGGTTCAAAATGTTCCGCATGATTGCCTTGAACTCGAATATCACGGCGGGGCCAAACTCTTTCTTCCGGTGGAAAATATTGAGCTGCTGTCACGTTATGGTTCTGCCGCTGAGGGTGCGGTTCTGGATAAGCTGGGCGGTGTAGCCTGGCAATCTCGCAAGGCCAAAGCCAAGAAAAAGCTGAAAGACTTGGCCGCAGGCCTGATTAAGATTGCCGCAAAGCGGGCCATGCGCACTATCGAGCCACTCGACATTGATTCAGGTACATACAATGAATTTGCCGCACGTTTCCCGTATGTGGAAACCGATGATCAACTCAGCGCGATACAAGATGTGTTCACAGATCTTGAGAGCGGACGCCCCATGGATCGGCTCATTTGTGGAGATGTCGGGTTTGGTAAAACGGAGGTCGCTCTGCGCGCTGCATTTGCCGTCGCGATGAGCGGTCGTCAGGTGGCGATAATTGCGCCGACAACCATTCTTTCACGCCAGCATTTCAAAACGTTTTCTTCCCGTTTCAAAGGCTGGCCCGTTCGCGTCAGGCAACTTTCTCGGCTTGTGTCGACCAAAGACGCCACTGCAACTAAAGAAGCTCTTACGACCGGTCAGTGCGATATTGTGATCGGGACACATGCGTTACTCGCTAAAACTATCAACTTTGCAAATCTTGGGCTGGTCATTGTCGACGAAGAGCAAAGATTCGGCGTCCAGCACAAAGAACGTTTAAAAGCACTTCGGGCAGATGTTCACATGCTGACCTTAACAGCGACGCCAATTCCTAGAACCTTGCAGATGGCGTTATCGGGCATTCGTGACCTCTCGCTTATTGCAACTCCGCCGGTTGACCGTTTAGCGGTTCGCACTTTCGTTATGCCCTTTGATGAGATTTCAATCCGCAAAGCTTTGCTTCGGGAGCGTTATCGGGGCGGGCAGTCTTATTTCGTCGCGCCGCGTATCGCCGACATTCCGCGTATTGAAGAGTTCATGAGAGCCTCGGTGCCGGAGGTACGCTACGTGATAGCGCACGGACAGATGGCGGCGGGGGCCCTCGAAGATATCATGAACGCTTTTTACGATGGTGAATATGACGTGCTGATTTCCACATCAATTATCGAAAGCGGTATCGATATTCCGTCTGCCAATACAATGATTGTATATCGCGCGGATCGGTTTGGACTGGCACAGCTCTATCAGATGCGGGGACGGGTCGGACGGTCAAAAATCCGTGCTTATGCCTATCTCACTATGCCAGATGAGCATGTCGCCACCAAAGAAGCTCTGCAGCGTCTGAAAATACTACAGTCCCTCGATACTTTAGGCGCGGGCTTTACTTTGGCCAGTCACGATTTGGATATGCGCGGCGGCGGCAATCCGCTCGGCGAGGAACAATCCGGCCATATGAAAGAGCTTGGTGTCGAGCTTTACCAGCACATGCTGGAAGAGGCGGTCGCGGAGCTACGAGATGATGAAACGGTGAGTGATCAAGGCTGGACACCTCAAGTTAATGTCGGCGTCGCCATCCTCATCCCGGAAGACTATATCTCCGACCTAAACCTGCGCCTTACGACCTATCGCCGCATTGCAGACATAGAAGATGATGAAGGCAGTAACGCCTTGATGGCCGAGTTGATTGACCGTTTTGGGCCGTTGCCGGAAGAGGTCAGGTCATTGTTTGAAGTTATGCAAATCAAACGTCTATGCCGTAAAGCTCATGTTGAAAAGGTTGATGCGGGTCCGAAAGGACTGGTTCTGACCATGCGTCATGCGGATATTAAAGACCCGTCCGTTATAATGAACGCTATCACCCAGAATAGCGGGTGGCGCCTTCGACCGGATCAAACGATACTGGTCATGGGTAATTTCGAAAATGCAAAGCCTCGGGTCAGAGGCACAAAGCGGGCATTGGAAGCATTGATTGCGTAGAAACTAATTGCGCTACCGAAAAAATCAGGCGCTTTCTTCGAGATAGTCCCCTGAATTCCTATTCTCTAGGTCCAGAATGACCCGTCCGATTGTCAGATCGCTAGACTCGTGAATGAGAGCCTCTGCGATAGTATGGTCAATGGCGAGAGTGAGAGGGGAATTCGGCGTCCCACCTTCAAAAGCCGTACACGCAACCAGCCCTTTGACCCGTTCAAGAACTATTTTCGCGTCGTCTTCAGTCGAGCCCGGGAACATCAGTAAGAAACGATCATCGTCGTAAATTGCGACAGAATCCTGCATACGAACGAGGTTTTTGAGCATTTGCCCAAATTGCATAAGTGCGTTTTCGGCATATTCAGATGAAACGTGCTCTGAACAAAAGAGGCGGGGGCGAACGGCCAACAGAGTAACAGGTTGCTTAACCTTGTGGTTAGCCCTGAAAACGCGTGCTGCATGTCGTTCGATAAAGGTTCTCGTGAAACAGCCACTCTTTTCACAAATTGAGCTGTGATCGCCTAGTGATTCAAATTCCCCTTTCAGGTTGTCATGAAGTCGATGATAATTGGCGAGTTCTAAAATACGTCCACTTATCTCTTTGACGTCTGATTTAACATTCACGATATCCCGCGCGCCGTGATGTTCGGCTTTATCAAACTGCGCGAATTCACCGTCCTTCACGAGGAAAAGCGTGGGAACATGAAACAACCGCGCATTGCGCCGCATAGTTTCAGAGATGGACAGAGCAGGTTCTGGATGCTCAAGCGCGTTCATTACAACCGCATCAAACTTGCTTTCATGAAGATAGTCAAAAGCGCTAAAGGAGGTGAAGGCGGCGACAGTGTCCACATTTCTAGATTGAAGTGCGTTTATGACCACCATAAATCCGGGTGAAGCCTGCCCAATAAACAACACCCGAAAAGGTGGATGTTGCCCGTCATCCTCAATAATAACGGTTTGGCCAAAATCCTTTTCAAGCGTTTCCACTCGCAATTTGATTTCCCGCTCCATAGCACCCAGACGGATAAGAGAATTTACGCGGTTAGCAATCTGGGATGCATGAACCGGCTCAATAAGAACTGTATCGAAAATTGTCTGAGGATTTGATTGAGGAACCGGCAACACACCAATAACTGGAATCTCGTGTGGCGTGAAGTGGGACTTCAGAATCCGTAAAACACCCTCCGTTTTTTCAGGAAATTTTACAAAATGAGAGATAATCGCAGCGGGCGCTCGTTTCGGCGCAGCTGATAGAGTTTTGCCGTCATAAAATGAGATTTGTACGTCATAACGAAGCCCGCGAAGTTGAACCGCGAGCTCCTTTATTTTCTCGACTGAATCAGTCGCAATAAGTATGCGCGATGTCGTGGTTACCCGGGACCTTCGATGGGTCTCACCGGATAGTTTTGTCAGGTTTTGCGCAGAATCGGACATAGCCATAAACTAAGCCCAAATACTTTCTTCTCTCTTAACCTCGCGGAGGCCAGACAGAGATATTACCAACCGCAGGTCCGGTCTTTATTCTGCTCTTCCAGGTAAGACTGCAAAGGCTCGAAATACTCAAGAATCGCAGACCCGTCCATTTCACGGGAGCCGGTGAAAGCTTCCAAAGCATCAGGCCAAGGCTTGGACGCGCCCATTTCCATCATCGCGTTGAACTTTTGTCCGACTTCCTGATTTCCGTAGACCGAACACCTGTGGAGCGGTCCTTCGAATCCCGCAGCGTCGCAGGCGGCCTTGTGGAACTGGAACTGCAAAATATGAGCGAGGAAATAACGCATATATGGCGTGTTGCCAGGAATGTGATATTTTGCGCCTGGGTCAAAGGCATCAGCCGGGCGAGGGGCAGGGGGCTTCACGCCTTGATACTCTTCACGTAATTCCCACCATCCTTCATTATACCCGGCGGGGGAAATTTCACCGGAAAAGACTTTCCAACGCCACTGATCAACCATCAGACCGAAAGGCAAGAACGC
This sequence comes from uncultured Hyphomonadaceae bacterium, assembly GCA_963972195.1. Taxonomy (GTDB): domain Bacteria; phylum Pseudomonadota; class Alphaproteobacteria; order Caulobacterales; family Maricaulaceae; genus Litorimonas. The sequence continues at coordinate 81,306 of CAXATH010000001.1, forward strand.
GACCTTGTCCATGGCCTGACGCATCAATAGCGCGAGATCGGCATCTTCGCCCGGGACGTTTTCTTCATCGAGCAACCCAATTTTAACAAGATAATCAGGCGTGATGGACAGGGCTATCATGTCACCAATAGCTTCATGAAAGCCATCATTAGCGCCGTTTCGATAAAATACTGGCTGGTTCTTATAAGCCCGCTGATAAAAATTGTGCCCCAGTTCATGATGAACCGTGGAAAAATCTTCTCCGGTGACTTTCGTGCACATTTTGATCCGAATATCGTCTTGTTCGTCTATGTCCCAAGCAGAGGCATGACACACGACTTCCCGGTCCTCGGGTTTTGTGATGAGCGAGCGCTCATAAAACGTGTCGGGTAGGGGCTCGAATCCCATTGAGGTAAAGAACTTCTCTGCGGTTTGAACCATTTTAAGAGCGTCATAGTCATTCACCTCAAGCCGTTCTGTTGTATCCACGCCCTCAGCGGCCCCTTCGGGCGCAACGGCGTCATAAACATTGCCCCATTGCTGAGCCCACATATTGCCGAGGAGATCTGCACGAATGGGTTCGTCCAGGGGAACGACTTCATCGCCATATTTGCCATTCAGCTCAGCCCGAACATTACAATGTAGCTGGTCATAAAGGGGTTTTACCTGATTCCAGAGACGGTTGGTTTCGGCGATGAAATCGTCGGCATCCATGTCATATCCGCCGCGCCACAAAGCCCCTGCATCTTCATAACCAAGCTCTTGAGCGCCATCATTGACGATTTCGACCATGCGGGCATAATCGTTTTTCATTGCAGGCGATACTGTCCGCCAGCCTTCCCAAATCGCTTTCAGCTCAGCCGGGTCGTCAGACTCGGCCATAATATCACTTGCTTCAGTGAGGGAAATCATTTCGCCCTGATATTCGAACTTCCCGGTGCCGTAAGCCGCATTCAGGTTGGTCATGATTTCTGAAAGTTCCTTGGCCGCCCCAGCGCGTTCAGGGGCGGGAAAGTTGGACGCGCGTTTCAAGCTGTCGACTTTCCGGCGCATATCATCCGGTAATGCGAGATCATTAAATTTCTTGGCCTCGTTTGCGAGACGCGTATCTAGCAAAGCAGATTGTTCCGATGCTTTGGAGGCAAGCCAGTTCGTGTCCTCTGTAATAAAATTATTGTTCACCCAAGCCACGCGAGCCTCATACTCATTAAGAGTGGATTTTTCCCGCTCGGCCATTTCCAGAAATTCTTTTGCGTCCTGAACGGTAGGTTGAGAATTAGGGCTCGCCGCCTCGACCATTTTGTCCACATTTTCAGAAGGGCTCTCGACAGAACCACCACACCCGGCAAGGGTGAGTGCCAAAACGCTGGCGGCAGATGATAAAAACAGCTTCATATTGTCCTCTTATATTTTTGCGAAGTTTAGTGTTTAAACGAGGCAAGTCCAATCTTACAATTAACCTTATTCGTAACCCCTCTTGCGAGAAGGTCAATGATGTCAATGAGGTTGGCATTATATCATGTTTCTACGGAGCCTGAATATGACATCCAAAACCGGACTGCTTCTGGTTAATCTTGGCTCACCTGACGCCCCGACGGCTCAGGCTACGCGTCGATATTTGGCCGAATTTTTACATGACCCTCGCGTCATAGATACGTCTCGTTGGATTTGGTGTCCGATTTTACACGGTGTAATCCTACGGGTTCGTCCGTCAAAATCGGCAAAGGCTTACCGCTCTATATGGAATGAACCCGAATTTCCAAACCTAGACAAGTTGGTCGACACGGCGCCTCTCGTGCGAATTACGGAAGCTCAAACAACGGGCGTCCAAGCTATTTTCGGAGACAAGGTTCATGTCGAAACCGCTATGCGTTATGGCAATCCATCTATTGCGTTCGCGATTGACAAGCTAACAGCGACAGGTTGCACACGGATTGCTGTATTGCCGCTCTACCCCCAATTTGCTGGCGCAACGACGGCTTCGGTTTTTGACGGTGTCGCAAAGGCGATCAAGGGACGGATGGATGTACCGGAAATACGTTTCCTCAGAGACTATTACCAGGAAGAGGGTTTTATCAAATGCCTGGCCGATAGCCTGACAGATCATTTGGATACACTTGACTGGAAACCGGATGCAATCCTCACCTCTTACCACGGCCTTCCGCAAAGCTATGTCGACAAGGGTGACCCATACCAATCTGAATGTTTAAAAACGACTGCATTATTGAGAGAGCATACTGGCCATTCGAAGGACTATCTCTATTCAACCTTTCAGTCGCGTTTTGGTCCGAAAGCCTGGTTGCAGCCTTATACCGACAAGACATTGGAAAAATTGCCGTCACAGGGCGTAAAAAACGTGGCTGTCATGATGCCAGGTTTTGCAGCAGACTGTCTCGAAACTTTAGAGGAAATCAAGATCGAGGCACGCGACAGCTTTTTGGAAGCAGGCGGCGAAAACTTTACGTCTGTGCCTTGTTTGAATACCCGCCCGGATCACATAAGATTCCTAGCCGGTCTGGCGCAAGAGAAGCTTTTAAACGGATGGCTGTAGCTTTTCGAATATGTCTTCAACCGTGTTTTTTGGATCTAGAATATATTCGCTGGAAAGAACTGCATCGGCCAAAGCCTCATAACTTTCGGCTCTGGCCTCGAGTAATTTTGGGTAGGATTCCAACACGGCGTCTTGGTCAGTTTGCCCAAGGTTTTGGTCAAAGTAATTTTTCCAAATCAGCGGTTTGGGCTGCTGGAAATATTGAACCTTTAATCTTTCCAATGCCGCTTCGCTCGCTTGGATATATACGACGTAGTGCGTTTCACATAACACTTGGAGGACGTCGTCTCCTGTATAGATAACGCTTCCCGTGGTATCGAGTATAGTATTGCGTTTATTAAGGGATAACGCTTTTCGAGTCGCGGCCGTTTCAAGCGCGATCGACCTTTTTTCTCGGTCTGAGTAACCGTCGGAATAGGGCTGTCCCTGCCATTCAGCAAAACTGGCCATGTCGTCATGCCCAAGTTCTTCCCAGATCAATTTGTCGACTTCAACAAGCTCAAAATCGAACCGCTCAGCCAATCGCGTGGCTGTATAACTTTTCCCGATATTCGACATGCCGATAAACGCGAGACGCAATTTTCCGGACCTAAAACGGCTTTCAAAGTCTGATCGGTTCAGTTTCATCTCTATCCGAGATAGTCGGAAAGCGCGTCAAGCGTCGGGGCAAGGGACGTTACGCGTTTCTTCTGGTTCATGGATTTAGCTAAAGGCTCTGGTAGCTTAATTTTAGTATCAATTATGCGCTCGACACTATCAGCGAATTTTGCCGGATGCGCTGTTGCGACGGTCACCTTTATGAACTCTCGTTCAACATCTTTTGAGAACGCCTCCATAGCCAGATGCCCCACAGCTGTATGCGGGCACATAATATATCCGGTTTTATTGAAAATCCGTCTAAGGTGACGTTCTGTTTCTTCGTCGGAGAAAGACGCGCCCCAGCAAAGTTCTGAGACCGTATCGAAATCTTTGTCCAGGAGGTCCAGAATACGCGGAAAGTTATTTGGTCGCCCGATATCCATCGCATTGGAAAGTGTCGGCACAGAGGGCCGGGGTCGATACTCGCCGTCTTCCAAGTAATCAACGAACGGATCGTTCGTGTTGTTACCAACAACAAAACGATCAATGGGGGCGCCCATTTTCTTGGCGATAATTCCGCCGGTCAGATTGCCGAGATTGCCTGAAGGTATCGAATAAACGAGGGGCACCCCTGGATGGGCAGCCTTAACCTGCAAGGACGTCCAAAAGTAATAAAAGCTTTGAGGAATAACGCGGCCGACATTGATTGAGTTGGCCGACATGAGATTATGTTTTTCACTCAAGACCTTGTCAGCAAAGGCATCTTTGACAAGTTGTTGGCAATCATCAAAGCTGCCTTCGAGGCTTACGGCTTGGACATTGGAACTATGCCCCCCAATAGTGCAAAGTTGTTGTTCCTGAACTTTGCTGACGCCGCCTTCGGGGTAAAGTATGACAACCCGTATACCTTCTTGATCTAGAAATGCGTCTCCAACTGCGCCGCCAGTATCGCCTGAGGTGGCCACTAAAATCGTGCGGGTCTGGCCTTTGGTTTTCATCAACTCTGATGCAGAGCGTCCCATAAAGCGGGCGGCAAAATCCTTAAAAGCCAGGGTAGGGCCATGGAAAAGTTCAAGAATATACTCATCCGCAACTTCAGTCATGGCTGTGTCCAGCTCGGCTCCTTGAAGCGTTTTTAAAGGAAGCGGAAAATTATACGCATCTTCACATAACGACTTTAAAGCGGCTTCGCTAAAAGCTTCATCAGTGAAGTTTTTAGCAAGTTCAGCGGCGCAGGCCCAAAAGGGTAGCGCGCCCAATTGGGCCGTTTCTTCTGCGTTATAAAAGGGAAGGTTATCTGGCATCCATAACCCGCCATCAGGCGCGAGAGACGCTAGTAACGCCTGACCAAAGTCAGCTTTCTCATCGAGATTAAGATGGGAATGATAAGTCATGTAGTTTCACTAAAGGAGTTTGGGAGGGACGCAAGGATTTCCCACCAGTTGCGCAATTCGCGTTTTTATAAAGGTTGAGTTCGAACCATATGGGCCAAAATATTGACCATTGTCGCGTGAGCAGGTGTGTCGCCTGTATTCGTCAGGCTGTGTTCAAAGTCGCCGCGATAGCGGATCGTCTCGCCTGCCTTAGCAACCCAGTGCTTTCCCCCGATCTCGACAGTGACTTCACCGGAAAGAATACTCAGATTCTCGACGGACCCGGCTGGGTGGGGCGAACTTTTAAGTACGCCGCCCGGTTGGGCCTGAAAATCATACCATTGAACCCATTGAACTGTGTCGATCGAGCCGATTATACGGAGTTCACATAAACCATCTTCGCTTTTCAGAAGTGGAATATCCTGCACAAACAGCTTTTCTATCAGAACTTCCTGATCTTCATCAGCCGATACCATCGCCTCGACGCTGGTTTTCAGTGCAAGGCTGAGTCGGGATAGGGTTGCCAGAGATGGGTTGGTCTCATTTTTTTCAATTTGGCTAATCATGGATTTCGCGACGCCAGACATTTCGGATAATTCGCCCAAGGATAATTTATCGGCAGTCCGCAAGCGCAATATTGTTTGACCTAATTTTTCGGACAAAGCGTCGGTTTCCGGGCAGTATTGTCTTTTTTGTCTGGCCATGTTCTTTCCTGTTTCGCCTTCACGCCTCTGTGATGACTTTCCGCAAACTATTTTCCGCTTGGACTAGATTTTGCTCACTTCGTTCTATATATAGAACATTCAAACAAGGCAAGTGTGTAAAGACGAGCGCTTTATCGCAAGCTTAAAACAGAGGCGGAAGACATGCGATACCTTCCTATACATATAGATACGAAAGATGCGACCCTTCGTGTTATTGGGGGCGGCGAGGCGGCGGAAGCCAAATTACGAACCCTGATAAAAACCGAAGCGCGCCTGGAAGTTGTTTCCGATTCGATCAGCGCCGAAATATCGCGTTGGGCAGAGGATGGGCATCTGATATGGATTCAGAAATCCTTTGATATATCCGACCTAGACGGCGCCAGACTGGTTTATGCGGCTACAGAAGATGATGCACTGAACGCAGAAATAGCCGCGGCCGCGCAGGAACATGGAGTACTTGCAAATGCGGCGGACCAAAAGTCTGCCTGTGCTTTTATTACGCCTGCCTTGGTAGACCGATCACCCGTGCTGGTCTCAATTGGAACGGAAGGCACAACGCCGGGACTTGCCCGGGCGCTAAAAGCAGACTTGGAAAAGCGCCTGCCGGCTGATCTGGGAAAACTCGCTTTGCTCACGAAAAAACTTCGGGCCAAAGTCAAAACGCATTTACCAGATCTGTCAGACCGTCAAACCTTTTGGGCGAGAATATTTGGTGGGAATGACCTCACACATCAGTTGAGAAGTGACGTCAAGACTTTCACAGAAACTGTTGAAAATGCATTATTAAATCAATCAACGGTGAAAACAGGGCAAGTGGCGCTCGTAGGGGCGGGTCCGGGTAATCCTGACTTGCTGACCTTTGCCGCGCAGCAAGCCCTTCACGGCGCAGATGTCATTATATATGACCGACTTGTCAGCCAAGAGGTCTTAGAGTTAGGGCGCCGCGAGGCTGAGTATATTTATGTTGGCAAGACACCCAACGGCCCGTCCGTTACCCAAGACGACATCAATTCGATATTGGTTGATAAGGCCCTCAAAGGTTTTCATGTCGTACGCCTGAAAGGTGGGGATCCGCTCATTTTTGGCCGCGCCGACGAAGAAATTTCTGTATTAAATGAGGCGGGTATTCCTTTCCGAATCGTACCTGGCATAACGGCGGCGGCCGGAGCGTCTGCAGAAATCGGAGCGTCTCTGACAACGCGCGGCAAAAACTCTTCAGTCACCTTACTAACGGGACATGACGCCAAGGGTTACGCCGAACAGGATTGGAAGACGCTTGCCAAGCAAGGTTCGCGAGCGATTGTATATATGGGTGTTGGAGCGTCCAGATTTATTCAAGGGCGATTACTTATTCACGGCGCCTCTAGCGACACACCTGTCACCGTGGTCGAGAACGCAACCCGTCCGAACCAGAAGATCGTGAGCACAAAGCTTTCATCTTTGGCCGATGATATGGCTAAATCTGATATAAAAGGCCCAGCGGTTCTAATGCTTGGTTACTCGGCCAATAAAGCTGAGATTCCTGATATTTTAAAGGCTGTTTCATGAGCTCTGCAAAACACAAAGGGAAGGGACCTCAATCCCTTACCGCCAATACTTTACGGGATGGGCTCAGTGTCTGGCTCACGCCGGAATTTGAGTGGTCCATGAAATATGCGGAAGCCCTAGCGACCGAAGATGATGACGTGATTGAAAAGATGGAAGCTTTTGGCGAAAAAAGCGAACACGCCAATGATGTCGTCGCGCCTTACTTCATTGATGTGGAAGTGGAGACGGGTCTTCCCGTCCGCTACCGCGAAAAATTCCGTGTCAGAGGCCCTAGCTATGACACGGCCACACTTGTTCCTCTTGATATTCAAAAGGTCTAATCATGTATCGTTATGACGAATTTGACGCCGAAATGGTGTCCTCCCGCGTAGCACAATTCCGGGGGCAAGTTGAACGCCGTCTCAGCGGCGCCCTGAGTGAAGCCGAGTTCCGACCTCTGCGTCTTATGAACGGACTCTATCTTCAGTTGCATGCTTATATGCTTCGGGTTGCCGTGCCTTACGGGACGCTGAATTCCGAGCAAATGCGGAAACTTGCTTACCTCGCGGATAAATATGACCGAGGATACGGTCACATTACAACACGACAGAATATGCAGTTTAACTGGCCTGAGCTGACCGATGTACCGGATATGCTTGAAGAACTGGCGAGCGTGGAGATGCACGCTATACAGACATCCGGCAATTGCATTCGTAACGTAACGTCTGATCCCTATGCCGGCGCTATAGCCGATGAAATCGAGGACCCGCGCCCGACCTGTGAAATCCTCCGTCAGTGGTCAACGCTCCACCCGGAATTCTCATTCTTACCCCGTAAGTTCAAGATCGCTGTTACAGCGTCTGAAAAAGACCGTGCGCTTATTCGCGCCCATGACATTGGCATCGAAATTATCAAGAATAAACAGGGAGAGGTCGGATACCGTATTCTCGTTGGCGGTGGTTTGGGCCGAACGCCGATTATCGGTCAAGTTCTCCGTGAATTCCTACCGCGCGTAGAGCTTTTGCCTTACTTGGAAGCCACTTTGCGCGTTTATAACCGCTTTGGACGCCGCGATAATAAGTATAAGGCCCGGATTAAGATCCTTGTTCAGGAAACAGGGATAGAGGATTTCCGCAATTTGGTCGAAGCGGAATATGCCGACCTTGTTCCCTTGGATATTGCAGTTTCGCCGGAAGAGGTGGATCGCATCCATCGATACTTCACGCCCCCAAAGCACAAGGACTTGCAAGACATTGAAATCAAAAGCGATGATCCCGGCTTTTCCCGCTGGCTTAAGCACAATGTGTTGCCGAACAAGGTTCCGGGCTATTCGATCGTCAACATTTCTCTGAAGCCGAAAGAAAGAGCACCGGGAGATGTGACTTCTGAGCAAATGCGCGTCATTGCCGATTTGTCCGACGAATTCAGTTTTTCCGAGATACGCACTACCCATCAGCAAAACCTTGTTCTTCCTCATGTCGAAACGTCTGAGCTTGAAAACGTCTATAAAAAGCTTGTCGCCGCAAAAATGAATGAAGGAAATATCGGCCTCATTACGGATATTATTTGCTGCCCCGGTATGGATTTTTGTTCTCTTGCGACAGCCAGATCTATTCCTGTGTCCCAAGCCATAGCAGAGCGATTTTGGGACGCAGAGCGGCAAGCCATGATCGGCGAAATGCAGATCAAAATTTCAGGCTGCATCAATGCCTGCGGCCATCACCATGTCGGTCATATTGGCATTCTGGGTTTGGAAAAAGCCGGCGTTGAATTCTACCAGGTAAAAATCGGAGGCGACCCTTCCGAAAATGCGGCGCTTGGCCAGATTACAGGTCCAGGCTTTTCGCAGGAAGAGCTTGTCGACGGGATCGAACGCATGGTCGATCACTATATTGAAATTCGCGAAAACGAAGAAAGATTTATCGACACGGTGCGCCGCGCCGGTGTCGATAGCTTCAAAGAGGTCCTCTATGTCGACTAATCTTTTGATAACGGGCGGCCAGCCCAAACCGCCCCCGCTAGAGGAAAACATTCTCTCAATTGAAGACTTTGCCGGTCATAATAGCGCAGATATTTTGCGCGTTGGCGGCGATGAAAGCCTCGAGAATGTCAAGCCTCACCTAGAACGTGCCAAAACAGTTATTGTGAATTTTCCGGCCTTTACGGATGGCCGGGGATTTTCATTGGGACGGCTTCTGCGTAAACGCGCGGGGTATGAGGGAAAACTCATTGCTGAAGGCCCGCTCATTCCTGACCAATATGCTTTTGCCATGCAATGCGGTTTTAACGCCGTAAAGCTGGAGCAGAACCTTTTTGAGCGCCATACGGAGGGGGATTGGTTCAAGGCCTTGGATCAATTTGATCTGACATATCAGCGGGGATATGCCGTGCCGTCCGGGCCTGCCACCAGTGTTTTGGACGCCCGCCCGACCGGGTTCCGAACAACCGAAACTTCCAAAGACCCGTATCATGGGCTTTCTGCGGAGAGTGCATTAAAAAAAGCGATTGAGGCCTATGAGGGACAGATTGTACTGGCATCCTCTCTTGGCGCGGATTCTGCCGTGCTCCTTCATATGGTCTCTAAAATCGAACCTGACCTGCCGATTATCTTTCTCGACACGGGAAAGCACTTTCGGGAAACCTTGGCGTATCGCGATATGCTTATTGACGATTTGGGGCTGACAAATTTCCAAAATATCCGTCCTGACCCGGCCGAGGTGAAAGCCGAAGACCCGAAAGGGGATCTTAATCAATCCGCACCGGATGCTTGTTGCGATCTCAGAAAAGTGCGGCCTCTGGATAAGGTGATCCGTCGATATGGCGCCCGTATTACGGGACGCAAGCGATACCAGACACCGCAACGCGCCGAAATGCCGATTTTGGAACTTGGCGGAGAACAGGTGAAGGTCAACCCGCTTGCCTATTGGAGCGCGAAAGACGTGACAGCCTATATGCGTCGTCACGATTTAACACCGCATCCGATGCTCGCGCTCGGCTATCTCTCGATCGGGTGTCAGCCTTGTACGACCCGGGTCTCCGCCGGCGAAGATCCGCGTGCAGGGCGCTGGCGCCATTCCGACAAAACCGAATGCGGCATTCACTTTGTTGACGGAAAATGGCAACCCATTCCAGTCAATAAAACCTATGAGGTGTTTTAGGGTTTTTGTCCTAATCGTTTAAGAGTGACGCGATTGAAGCACTTCAATTGCGTCCGTCAATGAGAGTCCCTTAGCCCGCAAGAGTACAATAAGGTGATATAGCAAATCGGCGCTCTCACCTAAGAGGGCTTCGTTGTCTTCGGCGACCGCGGCGAGGGCGGTTTCGACGCCCTCTTCGCCAACCTTTTGCGCGGCGCGGCGCAAGGGCCCCGAAAGTAATTTAGCGGTGTAGGAATCATCCGGTGAGGCGCCAACGCGCCCTTTGACTACTTTATCAAGGTGCCCCAAGAAGCCCACTCCGCTAGCCCCGTGATCGCCGAAACAGGACATAGTGCCAGTATGGCAAGTGGGCCCCTCCGGGTTAGCCATTACCAAGAGCGTGTCATTGTCACAATCGACCGTCATGGAAATCAAGTTAAGGTAATTGCCGCTGCTTTCGCCTTTTGTCCAAAGTGTTTTGCGAGAACGGCTGTAGAATGTGACCTGATTAGTCTCATAAGTCTTGGCAACACTCTCCTTGGACATATACCCTAGCATTAGAACCTGAAGCGTTTGACCGTCCTGTACAATTGCTGGGACCAGGCCATTACCTTTGTCGAAATCAATATGTTCTGAGATGTTCATCATAATCGTATCGCTATCCCGGAGTTCGAGAGGTCTGATTTCAAGGTTGGAATGGGTAAAACATTTCTATGAAAGACGCTGGCGGCGAGGGCGCCGTCTACATTGGCCTGCTCAAATACATCTTTGAAATGGGAAATTTCACCTGCACCGCCGCTAGCAATGAGAGGTACGGCGCACACTTTCCGCACGGCGGCGAGCTGTTTAATGTCATAGCCCTTGCGGACGCCATCCTGATTCATACAATTAAGCACGATTTCGCCGGCGCCGCGTTCGCAGGCCTCTTTTACCCATGACAGAGTTTCGCGGCCCGTTTCGCGTTGCTTATTTGGGTCGCCTGTGTGAGATCGGACCCGATAGGTTCCTTTATCTTCGAAACTATCGATTCCAACCACAATACATTGCTGGCCAAAAGCATCGCTCATTTTGGTAATGAGGCTCGGGTTCATTAGTGCCGGGGAGTTGATACTGATCTTGTCGGCGCCTGCGGCTAACCGGGCGCCAGCGGCCTCAACCGTTTTAATGCCGCCCGCAACGCAAAAAGGAATATCAAGGACTTGTGAAACTTTCCTTACCCAATCCGGACTGACAGACCGGTCATCTACTGACGCTGTGATATCGTAAAAGACCAGCTCATCTGCGCCCGCGTCGCGGTAGCGCAGCGCCAAATCCAGAATACCGCCGACATCCTCATGGTTCTTAAATTGTACACCTTTGACGACGCGACCTTCACGCACATCCAGGCAGGGTATGATGCGTCTCGCTAACATGGGGAAGCACCTAACATGCGACCGCGTCTGCAACCGTAAATTTATTCTCGTAGAGCGCTTTCCCGATGATTATTCCATGCGGGTTAAGGGCTTTGAGCGCTTTCACATGCTTGATAGAGCCCACCCCGCCAGAGGTAATCACGTTTAAAGTTGGGTAATTGGACTGAACCTCTTGATAAAGATCAACATTCGAGCCGCCCAGAACGCCGTCCCGTCCAATATCTGTGATAAGTACCGTGTTCAGGCCCGACCCGGAATAATCATCCAGTATTTCCCAAAGGGATCTCTTGCCCGCTTCCAACCACCCACGTGTTGCGGGGAAGGGCACGCCGTTCTCGTCCAAATTCACGTCCAAAGCGACGACAATCTTAGAAGGGGTGACTTCATTCAGCCAAAATTTCACCATTTGCGGATTCGTCACGGAGAGAGAGCCGACCACAACCCGGTCTATACCGCCATCAAGAAGCCGCTGAATCTGCGAAAGGTCGCGGATGCCACCTCCGGTTTGAACTTTTAACCCGCTCTCTGCGGCAATTTTCATAATTAAATCAGACTGAGATGATTTGCCGTGCTTCGCGCCGTCTAGATCTACAATGTGCATTCTCTCTGCGCCTTCAGCGGCAAAGCGTTTAGCGACGTCGATAGGATCCTCGTCGTAATCAGTACGTTGATTAAAGTCACCTTTGTACAGGCGGACGCAGCGTCCATTTATAAGATCAATAGCCGGGATAATCATGCGGGCAGGTCCAGAAAATTCTTCAATATACGTGAACCCGTGGCACTACTGCGTTCCGGGTGAAACTGGCAACCCCTGAAATTGCCTTGCCGTATAATGGCGCTGAAAGAACTACCATAATCGCACTTCATCAGCGTGTAACCACCGACAGGGGCAGCGAAGGAATGGACGAAGTAGGCGTATTCATTGTCACCGATTCCTTTTAAAAGTGGATCATCTTTTACGGTTGAGAGCGTATTCCAGCCCATATGCGGGCTTGGGTTGTTTTGGGTGTCCAGGGCTCCGACATGGCCTTTGACAACCCCGAAGCCTTCAACCTGCTGATCTCCTTCTTCCAGCGTTTCGAATAAGAGCTGCATTCCCAAGCAAATGCCCAGAACCGGTTGCTTTAATCCCCGCACCACTGGAACGAGATTTCGATCGCGGATTTTTTGCATGGCATAAGGCGCGCTGCCAACACCTGGCAGAACAACGCGGTCGGCCTGTTCTATGCGGCTCCCCACAGCCGTAATTTCAGATTCAACGCCCAATCGCCTAAAGGCAAAAGCGACTGAAGAAAGATTAGCGCAGCCCGTATCAATGATAATCAAACTCACGCAAGCATCCCTTTGGTCGACGGCATTTCTGACGTGCCGGTTTTGGCAAAGGCGGGACGCAGCGCGCGGCCCACGCCTTTAAAACAAGCTTCGACAATGTGGTGGGAATTATCACCCTGCACATCAATATGAATCGCCGCCCCTAGGCTCTGCGCCAGACTTTCAAAAAAGTGCGGGCACATTTCGACGGGGAATTCACCAATATGATCTGTCGGGAACGTGCCTTTAAAAACAGCCGCTGGACGACCTGACAGATCGATAGCGACTTTAGCCTGGGTCTCATCCATCGGCATCACAAAACCGTAACGTCCAATGCCCGCCTTGTTTCCTAAGGCCTGCCGTAGGGCTTCTCCAAAAGCGAGGGCGGTATCTTCCACTGTGTGGTGGGCATCAATTTCCAGATCGCCTTTACAGGTAAGGCGTAATCCCATCCCGCCATGTTTGGCGATCTGTTCTAGCATGTGATCGAAAAAGCCTAGCCCAGTTTCAATTTCGACCTTGGACGTGTCATCGAGATTGACCCGCACGGCGATGTCGGTCTCTTTGGTCGTGCGAAAAATTTCTCCAACGCGTTCAGCTTTGTCATCGGCGACGACACCAAAGGCTTTTAGGGCGAGCGTATTTTCCGATGGTGAACCGATGGAAATGCGCATGCGGCCAGTTGTTGATCGATAATCGCGAATTTTAATGGCCCGCTTGCTCAGTTCTCTGACCAAACCTTCGTCGTCTTTCACTTCTAAGAGCAAAAAGTTTGCTGCAGAGGGATAAACGGTTTTCACGAAAGGCGATTTCTTGAGCTCTCTCGCCATACGCTCTCGCTCTTCCAGCGTTTCAGCCAAGCGCTCAGCATGAACACCCATTGCAGCTGGGGCGAGGGCGCTCAGAATTGCATTCTCAACAGGCCTGGCAATAGGATAAGGGGGCAAGACTTTGAGCATCAACTCAATCACCCGCTCATCTGCAATGGCGCACCCGCCGCGCACTCCGGCAAGAGCGTAAGCTTTGGACAGCGTCCGTAGAATAACAAGGTTGGGATAGTCGGTTATATCGCCAATAAAGCTCTCACTTTCAGAGAATTCAATATAAGCTTCATCAACCACGATAAAGGTATCGGGAAACGCTGTCGCCAATCCTAGTACAGAATCACGGACGATTTCATTGCCAGTCGGGTTGTTTGGCGAGCAAATGAAAATAACCTTGAGCTTTTTCGTCTCCGATGCGGCTTTATGAATACCCTCTACATCCCACTCATAGGCCTCAGATAGCGGCACTTCGATAGTTTTGGCGCCCTGAATATCCGCCACAGTTTTGTAGTAACCAAAGGTCGGCGGGCAAATCAAAATACTGTCCTGACCGTCCTCGCAAAAAGTCCGAAGCAGTATCTCAATGCCTTCATCTGCGCCACGCCCAACCAGAATACGCTCAGGTTTAGTGCCGTAAATATCGGCCAAGCGCTGACGTAGAGCAGGCGGTTGTTGCTCAGGGTAGCGGTTATAATTCCCGACCCCCATCACCGGTGGAGGCGCATAAGGGTTTTCATTCGCATCCAAGTGTAAGGCGTCTGTGCTTCCGCCACGCGCGGAATAGCTGTCAAACGCCAGCACCGCTTTGCGAGCAATTGAATAGGGCCAGTCAGTTTTAGTCATTAAGCGTCTCCAATCGGAGCGAGACAGCCCGTCTATGGGCTTCCAGCTCTTCCATTGTTGCGAGCCTTTCCACCGTCGGGCCGAGATTTTTAAGCCCTTTTTTGGTCAGGCGTTGCACGCTGATATATTTGATAAAGCTTTCCAGCGTGACGCCGGAGTAAGATCTCGCCGCCCCATAAGTCGGTAGGGTATGGTTCGTACCGCTCGCATAATCACCGATAGCTTCCGGTGTCCACGGGCCGAGAAAAATAGACCCCGCATTGCGAATGTTGGGTACCAGCATTTCCGGATCTTTCATTTGGATTATCAAATGCTCAGGGGCATAGCGATTCACGATATCGACTACATCGGCGCGGCTCTCGGCAATAATCATGCGCGCATAATCCAGCGCTTGCCCTGCGATCTCCTTGCGCGGCAGAGTTTGAAGCTGTTCCTGCACCGCGTCTTCAATTTCTTGCGCCTTGTCCGAAGAAGTCGAAACGCAAACAACTTGTGCGAGGGTGTCATGCTCCGCCTGGCTGAGTAAATCGGACGCCACGAATGTCGCATTGGATTTCCGCCCTGCTAAAACCATGGCTTCTGATGGCCCTGCCGGGAGGTCAATACCCGGCCCGCCGGGTTCCTGGGCGGCTAAGGATTTCGCCGTGGCCACCCAAGCATTGCCGGGACCAAATATCTTATCGCATTTTGGGATAGTTTCCGTGCCATAGGCAAGTGCGGCAATGGCCTGCGCGCCTCCGCACGCATAGACGGCGGTTACGTCACATCGAAAAGCGGCAGCCAATATAGCTTGGTTGACCTGCCCATCTTTGCCTGGCGGCGTCACCACGATGCGGTTGCGTACGCCTGCGACTTTCGCTGGAATCGCAAGCATTAATAGCGTCGAGACAAGAGGGGCTGTTCCTCCAGGCACATAGAGTCCGGCCGTGCCGATCGCGCGCGATTCCCTGCGGCAATAAACACCTTTCATAGTCTTTACGGAGATATCTTGGGGTTTTTGAGCTAAGTGAAATTGCTCGATATTACTCTTGGCGGTTTCAATGGCTGTTTTGTCTGCGTCGGGCAGGGCCTCCCATGCAGATTCCAGCTTTTCTTTTGAAATTAGGAGTGACTTGGATGTGACGCCATCAAATTTCGCCGTGAAATTCCGTACCGCTTTATCACCGCCGGATTTCACGCCTGCCATGATGTCCCGTACGGACGCGACGAGCTTGTCATCCGCGATTGCTGCAGGGCGGGAGAGGGCGCTAGTTCGCATCTCTTCGGATAAATCTGACCAGTAGAAGCGCTCCATGACTAACTCATCATCTTTTCGATCGGCAGAACAAGGATCGCCCGGGCTCCAAGGGCCTTCAAATCTTCCAGTGTTTCCCAGAAAATGTTTTCCGTACAAACAGCCTGAAGGGCAACGAGATTGTCTTTGCCCGCCAGAGGAATAATTGTCGGAGAGTCCGATCCCGGAAGCAATTCCGTAATAGCCTCGACCTTATCCTTGGGCGCATTGAGCATAATGTATTTTGTTTCAGAGGACTTGATGACGCCGTCGATTCGGCTCATTAATTTACTTAGAAGCGCTTGTTTGTCGCCAGAAAGCTTACGACCAGACTGGATCAATACAGCTTCACTCTCCAATATGGTTTCAAACGCGCTCAGCCCATTGGCTTCGAGCGTGGCGCCTGAAGATACCAGATCGCAAATGCTTTCGGCAATACCGATAGACGGCGCCAATTCGACTGCGCCTTTCATCTCAACCGATTTAGCAGAAATTCCCCGCTCTTTCAGGAAATTTCCAAGAACGCCGGGATAAGTCGTCGCAATCCGGGTTCCGTTTAACTGCTCTGTCTTGGTAATTTCCCCGTCATTTGGCGCTGCAAGCGATAGTTTGCAGCGAGAAAAGCCAAGGCGCATCGTAATTTTTGCGTCCAGTCCCTCGCGGCTCACAAGTTGTTCTTCAACTAAAACGTTTTCACCTACAATTCCTATATCGGCGGCGTCATTAGCCACAAAATTCGGGATGTCATCATCACGGACGAGCAAGAGGTCAATTGGCATGTTCTTAACGCGTGCAAGCAATCCGCCGCCCCGGATCGCGAAACGTAAGCCGCATTTTTTGAGAAGGTCGAAGCTATCATCAGCTAAGCGCCCTTTTTTTTGCAGGGCAATTCTTAAACGGTCGGTCATGAGTCTACTTTCGATTTTTCATCAGCTATTTTGTCGAGGGCAAGGCGATATCCCCCATGAGGTTCTTCGCGTAAAAATCTAGCGACGCGGCCAATCGTTGTTGTGCTGACTCCCGTCTTGGCTCGGATATCCCGATATGAAAGCTCGTCTTGCTCTAAAAGTTGGGCGACGGCCCATCGCTCTGTTATAGCCCGGCGTTCTGCGGGCGTGCAGAGATCCGTCAGAAAAGCCGCGACGGCCTTGTCCGAATCCAGTTTTGCTAAAGTTTTTTCAAGTGTCTGCATAATGCCTCGCTGTGCTAGCGTGCTAATACAGGGTTACGCGAGAGCTGCAAGGCTGAAATGTCAGTTAATTTCTCAATATGTCGGATTGCCGGGCTCTATCCAGGCTGGCAGATGAAAGTGGACTGCACTGGGGCCCCTTGATCAAAGGGGGGAGATACAGAAAGACAGTCCCATCCTGTATCTGACAATATTTGCTTAAGGTATGCGATCGTGTAGCCGCTCATCTGACCGGGTTTCTCTGGGTTCCACTCCATATATTGAGCGCCAGAATCGGCTTGCTTCTTCAAGTCTCTCAAATGCGATTCAGGGAATGAAGCCAAGACACCTTTGTCGCCGCCTTCCATTTCGAAGGCGGCGTGACCTTCTCCCTGAATACACGCTGTGAACACTAGCCGACCATTAGAGTTGATAGAGTTTCTTGCTAGATCAAAAGTCTTACGGGCTTCAACCGGGTCCTGATGCGTAATGACGGAGAACATCGTGATAGTATCATATTCACGGGTCAGAGACCGATTGAGGGTCGCAAAATCATCACCGCCTTGAGGGTTGTAATAGTTGTTTTTTTGATTTGCGTAGAGAAAGTCAAAACGCGGGTCATTGATCTCATTTTGCAAGTACTTAATGAGGTCAGAGTCCAGCTCGACACCCGTATAATGTCCGACCTCCATGTCATTTTCCAATATCGTTCGCACCATTCGGAAGCCGCACCCGATATCTAAAACGGATTTTCCGGCGAAGGACTCAATATCGAGCTTCGAACACACATAATCCAAAACCATTTTACCCGTTTCGGCAGGCTTTCCAAGTTTTCGGACATTTTTGGAGTTTTTGCTGGGTTCGTATTTTTTATTATCTTCCGCCATGGAGTATCCTAAAACCTATTCATTTTTTGTCGGGTCACATGCGCTCTTTATGGATTCAATTTCGGCTCGATAAGCCTCAATCGCAAACCGGTCGGATAAATCCGGATTTCTATTTTCTCTCATTTCTCGCATAAATTCTAATAACTTATCGACTTTTTGAAAATTCACTGCACATGGTTGAGTTTTTAGGAGGTTATTCTGTTCTCCGGGATCGTTTCGAATGTCAAAATAAGAGACGAGATCCTCAAATCCGATTTCTGTTCGTCTTCGTTCAAACTCCTGAACCAAAAGTTTTTTGCCCTCTTGGTCTATCGCTGTAAAATTATAGGCCTGTTTTCGGTCGTGCCCGCCTTCATTGTAGAGGATCTCCCGGCTTTCATAGGAGAGATCATCAAACACTTTATAAAAGCTCAGACCGTCTAACCCCTCTGTGGATATATCTTCGCCCGCTATATCAAAGAAAGTCGGGAAAAGATCAGCAGAATGCACTAACATATCGGTTCTTTGATTTGGAATTTTGTATTCTTCCGGATGGGAAGACCAAATCATAAGCGGGACACGAACACCGCCTTCATAAAGACTTGATTTCCCGCGATACCATCCCTCGACCGTACCGACAGGCCCTTGATAAACGTCATTTGCCGTGCCGTTATCTCCCATGAAAACAAAGACGATGGGCCTTTGAGTAGATTCGCTTAATCCCGAGACGAGACGTTCGAGCTCCCCATCGAGCGCTTCCAGCATGGCGAATACGTATTTGTCTGCCTGTGGGTCCCTTTTGACACCGCCGTGAATTATACTGTCAGGTATTTTCTCCGGTAGGTCGTAGCTATGCAACTCTCTCGGTGGAACATGTAGAGGGATATGCGGGATGACATAATTCACAAAATAAAATTGCGGTCCGGACGCTCTGGATTGGAAGTCCCTTAAGACCGCATCCGTGATCTGTACCGGCTTGTATTTTTGCCCCCACCCGACATCCTCTCCGTTGACATACCACCGATATTCAGACGGGAAATAATTATAGGTATAATACTGTCTTGGGTTGCCCTCGAAGTAATCAAAACCTTGTTCATTCGGATTATTCAGATTGTCGGTCTCAGTCTCGCCATAACTCAAATGCCACTTTCCAAATGCGGCAGATCGATAGCCGGCTCCGCTTTCTTTTATTTTCTCAGGAATCGTTGTCTCGGAAAGCGGAAGCTTGGGAAGTTTAGAGTACACATCATTCGCGCCGTGACGGTAAGAATAGCGGCCTGTCAAAATTCCGGCGCGAGTCGGGGTGCAATAGGGGTTGGCATAGGCACGTTCAAATACCAGCGAGCTCGAACAACGCTTTTCCATGTTGGGCATAAGATTGAGATCATTCAAGCAGGGGCCCAGGTCTGTCCCCAAATCATCCGAAGTGATATAAACGATGTGCGGTCTAAGAGATCGATTAGCTGTATCAGCGGAGGAAATAGTGGTTGGGCCGGCTACATCCACACCTGACGACTTAGTATCTTGATCCGCACAGCCAAGGAGGCTGAGGATTAGCGCAAAGCAGGGTATAGCAGCAAAAGAAGGTTTCATCGTCTCATCTTTAATACGATCTGGATTAATCTCAGCTTGCATTTTCCCATGAGCCTGTAAACTCATAGAGACGGACGATTGCTTATTTCTGTTTTGGAAAGTGGCGGGCGGGGAGGGATTCGAACCCCCGATAGGCTTGCACCTATGCCGGTTTTCAAGACCGGTGCATTCAACCACTCTGCCACCCGCCCACGGGTGTAAATTGAGCGTGCGCAGCGCTTAGTCAATTTTGAAACGCCGTTCAACCCATTTGTCAGAGATGAGGTGAGAAAAGGTAACAGAATGTCGTTCTTCATTTAATATTTCAAAAATTATACGTCAGACGAATGGACGGCTTAGTCCACCCCTGTTGTCATAGTGCTCCATTGCAAAGCAATGTGAAGGCTGAGTGACGGAAATGTAAGAAGCTTGTTCGCCAATTTTCTGCCACGTTGCAGTCGGTAGCGAGGTAAGACCCAGGAGATTAACCAAATCCTTACCTTGAATTTTGATAAGGTATTCACGGTAATCTCTAACCCGGACTTAAAGCTGTTTGTCTAAATATAGGTTCAATGAGAATAGTCAGAGAGGCGAAAAGCCCAAACTGTTTTCAGCCATATAAGACGGGTCATATTAGTTATTCTATGTGGCCTGGCCAACACAGTGAAAGCGGGTACAGAGAATGAATACGGTAAGACAGAAGAGACTTTTAAAGATGAGTATTTCCGCCTTAATGATGATCACACTGAGTGCCTGCGCTTCAAATAACATCGTCAAAGTCTCTGAAGCGGCGCCCATTACTTATAAGATGGAACAGGGCGCTACCAAATATGCCTCATTGGAATTGCCTTCTACGCCAAACAACTTCCAACATCGTCGTCCGTCGCCATTGCAAAACGGACCCTCTCCTTATTTACCGCAGGCAGTAGTCCCAAGAGGACCAAAGTTTAATCCGCACACTGTGGATGAGGACCTTTATTCGCATCAGCAAATTGGCAAGCCTTACAAAATGGCCGGCTCGACATATGTGCCTAAGCATGAGCCTAAATACGATAAGTCAGGATTAGCTTCTTGGTACGGGCCAAAATATCATGGCCGCCCAACCGCGAGCGGAGAGATTTTTAACAAGGACGATCTAACGGCGGCCCACAAGACATTGCCGATGAATTCAATGGTTCACGTCGAAAACTTGACCAATGGCCGTACGCTGACGGTTCGAGTAAATGATCGCGGTCCATTTGTCTCTGGCCGAATTATCGATCTATCCGAAGCATCCGCTAAAATATTGGGATACACACAAGACGGCACAGCACGTGTTCGCGTTCGCTATATGGGCCCTGCCGACCCCAATGCCACTCAAAGAGGTGCTCAATCTCTACCCCCTGTATTTGAGGATCCGTCTTTGACAGTCGAGGCTCCGGCTCCGAAGTCGATGCCCTTTACAAATCCAAATGATACAGCGCCAATGATGCCGAAAGAATATCATGAGCGTGACTATTTTGAGATTGACCGCTCTCAGGGAGCGCAGGATTATAAATCACCGATTGCACCTTCAGCGCCTCAACTTGCGCCGGAAGCCGGTCTGCCAGACTCGGACGGTCAGGTAACGCTAACCATTAAAGGCCCGATCCGTATGGCGAAAAGCGAAAACAGCCAGGCGAAATTTATTCCGGCCGTTCACTACAGCAACGCCAAATCTAATAACTAATCATCCTCATCTGGCCGCAGCACGGCCTTGCGATTATTAAAAAGCTGTGTGAATAAACTAGGTGTCCTTCGGGGCACCTTTTTTGAGTCTTCCCCAGTGTTAAGGGCGAAGAATTAACCGGGATACTTGGTCTTCATGCGTATTTTTTCGTCTCTTCTACTTACTGCCTTCTTTCTTCCAGTTACGGTAGGCGCCCAAACCGCCTCTCCGGGGTTCCAAACGAACGCACCCCACGCCGTTATTTACGACTTTAACAGCCGAGAAGTGCTTTTTAAAAAAGCAGCGGAAAAACCTATGCCTCCGGCGTCCATGACAAAAATCATGACAGCAGTTATGGTTTTTGAAGCATTGGAGACCGGCGAAATCACAATGGACACAGAGTTTCCGGTGAGTGAAGAAGCATGGCGACGCGGCGGTGCAAAATCCGGCTCCTCTACTATGTTTTTAAAACTAAATTCTATGGCGCGAGTCGAGGACCTCCTACACGGCGTTATTACGCAATCCGGCAATGATGCATGTATCGTTTTGGCTGAAGGCTTAGCGGGCTCAGAAAGTGCTTTTGCTGCGCGCATGACGGCCCGGGCTCAAGAACTGGGAATGAGCAGCGCAAATTTTGTGAATTCGACGGGTTGGCCCGACCCTGGCCATGAGATTAGCGCTTTGGATTTGGCAAAATTAGCGGAGTATACGATTCGCGAATTTCCAGAGTATTATAAACTTTATGATATACGCAGCTTTACGTGGAACGGGATTAAGCAGGGTAACAGAAACCCTTTATTGGGCCGCTTTACAGGCGCTGACGGACTGAAAACAGGGCATACCGAAATCTCAGGATACGGGCTTGTCGGGTCTGCGGAAAGAGACGGCGAACGCCGAATAGTGGTTCTGAACGGAACTGGCAGCATGGCCGAGCGGCGAGACACAGCCATTTCGCTCATGACGGCCGCTTTCACACAATTCAAAATCTATGATGTCTTCAATCCATCAGAACGAATTGCTGAAGTTGATGTCTATATGGGCAAAGCTTCCAAAGTGGGCGTAAAGGCTGCTGAACCTGTCAAAGTCGGTCTGGCCCGCATCAACCGGTCAGGACTTAGGTCCGAACTTCACGCGCAGACAGCAATTGCGCCTATCATGGCAGGCGATGAGATTGGTGAGATCATCATTTATGACGGTGAGACAGAGCTCAAAACTGTTAAAGCCGTGGCCGCCGAAGATGTCAAAGAATTGTCAGGATTCGGCAAAGCCTGGTCCTCTCTCCTAAAAACCATCAGGGGCTAGGACATGGAACGCGGACAGTTCATTACATTTGAAGGTGGCGAAGGCGCCGGGAAGACAACACAGGCCAAAAGACTTTGTGAGGCTTTACAGAGCGCGGGAGTCGAAACGCTTATGACCCGTGAGCCCGGCGGCACTTTTGGCGCGGAAGCGATTCGTGACCTGGTCTTGACAGGAACTGAAGAACGCTGGTCAGGTATGACCGAGCTCCTGTTAATGTATGCTGCGCGCCTGGATCACGTTGAGAAACTTATCAAACCCGCTCTGGCCCGAGGGGTTTGGGTGGTCAGTGATAGGTTCGCGGATTCTAGTTTGGCGTATCAGGGATATGCCCGCGGATTAGGCCCGGACCGGGTCAAGGCCGTACACGCCGCGGTCATGAACGGTTTTAAACCCGACCTTACGATTCTTTTCGATATTGATCCGATTCTTGCTCAAAAACGCGTAGAGACACGAGGCGAAGAAATGTCTCGTTTTGATCGCGAGGCAATAGACTTTCACAACACTTTGCGTGAAGCATTCTTGGACATTGCCAATGACAATGCCGAAAGGTTTTTCACGCTTGATGCCGGAGGAAGCCGGGACGCCATTCACAATCGAATCGTACATGCTCTTTCAACGCGTTACCCTGAGCTCGCCGGAAAATTGAGTAGTTCGGAGAGCTAGGTGGCGAAAGGGTTTGAGACTGAAGATTTACCTGAGTCAGATCGCGCTCCGGGATGCCGTCACCCGCGTGAAACCTATGAACTCCTTGGCCATGCCGATGCAGAGAAAAAATTCATCCAAGCGAAAGAATCAGGCCGCCTCCATCACGCTTGGTTACTGACAGGCCCGCCCGGAGTAGGTAAGGCGACTTTAGCCTACCGCATGACCCGGTCGCTTCTTGGCGGCAAATCCTTGATGGAAGATAGCCTCAATATTCCTTCAACTGATCCGGTGGCGCAGCGTATTGAGGCGAGGGGGCACGGCAATTTCTTCACCGTAAACAGACCTTGGGATACAAAAACCAAAAAGTTCAAACAAGATATTCCTGTCGACGCTATTCGTTCGATAGGGGGATTCTTGCAAGGCACGGCCTCTGAGGATGGGGAATGGAGAGTTGTCCTTATCGACACAGCGGATGATCTGAATAGCAATGCAGAAAATGCGCTCCTAAAAATGTTGGAAGAACCGCCTAAACAAACTGTGATAATTTTGCTATCGGCCTCCCCAGGACGATTATTGCCGACAATCCGTTCGAGATGCCTCAATGTGCCGCTAAAATCAGTTTCAAAAATGGATATTAAGGCTTGGTTGGAAAAACAAGGTGACGCGTCAACCGACCTTATAGAGGCCTGCGCCGTTTTAAGTCGCGGAGGCCCTGGCAAGGCGGTTGCATTAGCGCAAAACGCCAAAGAGGTACTGATGCCGCTAAAGCGATTTCTCGCTTCACTTGCTGGCGGGCAGGACAGTATTGACATGTCTATTGCCAAAACGCTGGCCCCACAAAATTCGGCTGTCTCTAGAGCGCTATTTTGGGACGTTTTGGAAGATTCGATCCAATATTGCGCGATGTATTCTCAGACGGGAAAATGGGAAGGGGCGTTCGAGCCACCAAAGTTGACGAAAAATTCCGAAAATTGGATTTCCGCTTGGTCAACTATACGCGACCAAAAATCGGTAGAGGCAGCTATCAATACAGACAAAACAGCCACTATGCTCAACACCTTAAGCGCGGTGAGGGCGGCCTGATGTTGATAGATAGCCACGTTAATCTTCACGGAGAGAAATTTGCGGATGACTTGCCGGATGTCATCGACAGAGCGAAACAGGCTGGTGTCACCGGACTTCTGAATATTTGTTGTAATATCAAAGATTTTGAGGCGGCACTCAATGTTGCGAAACGCTCACGAGACATATGGGCAAGTGTTGGCACGCATCCCCATGATGCTAAAGACAACCCTGACATAACGGCGGATGAACTAGTCAAAATGGCTAAGCATCCAAAAGTCATAGGCATTGGCGAGACGGGTTTCGACTTTCATTACGGATACAGCTCCGAAGCCGAGCAAATATACAATTTCCAAGCTCACATTGATGCGGCCCGAGAGCTTCAAATTCCGCTTATAATCCACACCCGCGAAGCCGATGAATTGATGATGAAAACACTTGATCGGGAAATGGCAAAAGGGGCGTTTCCTGCTCTTATGCATTGCTACACATCAGGGCCGGAACTTGCAAAAGAAGCAGAGGCAATGGGGTGTTATTTCTCAGTATCCGGCATTGTGACTTTCAAAAATGCACATGACGTACGCGCTATTATCGAAGTGATGCCGGAAGACCGCATCATGATAGAAACGGACTGTCCATATCTGGCCCCGGTGCCCTATCGCGGGCGCCGTAATGAACCTGCCTACGTAAAAGAGGTCTGCCAAGGGCTTGCGGATGTCAAAGGGTGGTCTTTTGAAGAGACGGCTAAGCGAACAACTGACGCATTTTTCAATCTCTTCCAAAAAGCAGATAGAGCAGATTTATGGGATTAAGAGCCGTCATTCTTGGATGCGGGTCCTCTGGCGGCGTACCGCGTGTCGGCGGCGACTGGGGGTTTTGCGACCCGTCAAATCCAAGAAACAGACGCTCCCGCTCTTCGCTTTATGTCGAGTATTGGGATGGCGAAGACATGCCGGCGCCGGAAAACCGTACGGCTATCGTAATCGATACGAGTCCCGATCTTCGGGAGCAATTCCTAGCGGCTAATATCAAACGACTCGACGCCGTTGTCTTTACTCATGAACATGCGGATCAAAGCCACGGTATTGATGACTTGCGGGCCGTTGCTTATCGGATGCGCACCCAAATTCCAACTTATATGGACCAGAACACCAAAGACCATGTCCATTCACGGTTTAACTATTGCTTTGAAATGCCCGAAGGCCGGGTTCATCCGCCCATCCTAGAACTTCAGCCCTTAATGAAAAATGGCGATCGGGTTGAGATAGACGGACCGGGAGGCACATTGACGCTCGATGTTTTCCAAGTAAGCCACGGCCCGACCACCTCTCTGGGCTTTATATTTGACGGCAAACTTGGCTACGCGCCGGATGTGTGGGACATACCGGACGAGGCGATTAAGGCTCTGGCCGATGTGGATACATTCATTGTCGATAGCCTTCGATATAACGCGCACCCAACCCATGCCAATACGGATAAGTCCCTGTCTTGGCTGGCCAGAGTTCGAGCGAGACAAGGTATACTGACCAATCTGCATATTGATATGGATTATGAGACCTTAAAAGCCGAACTTCCGCCCATGGCGGTCCCGGCTCATGACGGCATGGAAATTATTCTCCCTTTAATGGCGGTTCAAAAGGCGGCCTGAGACCCCAAAACTGTAGTTCCCATTTCCCGTCAACTCGTGTCAGTTTCGATACGCTTCCGGTTTTCATTTTCCGGTCTTCCACTTGCAGAGATAGGGCATCCAGCAGAAAACGAGCCACCCCGTTACTGGTGACGACTAATGTGGTTTGTGCCTCTAATGTGGCTATAAATTTGGCCCAATGGCTTCGGTAATATTGTGGATCTACATTCCATCCCGTCGGAACGACGGTGTTATCTTCCCAATCCTGCAGAGCCTCCCCGCCTAGTCGGGCTATGACCTCTGTCTCTGGCTTTCCTTCGTCTGGTCCGTAGTCGATTTCACGGAGAAACTCCGCATTTTGAATTTCAATATTCTGGTTTTGGCAAATCGCGTTTGCGGTCTGCATTGTGCGTTTTAAGGGCGAGCTGAAACAGGCCTCCAATGACACATTCCTAAAGGCTTTGGCCAAGGCCGCGGCTTGGTCATTGCCGCTTTGCGAAAGGGGTAAGTCCGTTCTCCCGCCGACTCGTAAAATTTCGTCGCCCTTATCAAAGGTGTTGCCATGCCGAACGATATAGAGCGTCTTGGTCATGAATGCGCCAGAATGGCTTCAGCTCGGCGCAAGTCTTCGGGCGTATCAATGCCAGAGATGTCAACATTGGACGGATCGACTTTGACGCAGCCAATGGACAATCCGTTTTCAAGGCAACGTAGCTGCTCCAGCCCTTCCAATTGCTCCCAATGGCCTAGCGGCAATGTGACGAACTTTTCCAATGCCGACTTGCGATAAGCATAAAGCCCGATATGGCGGCAGACCGGGGAGAGCGGGGAGGCGTTTCTGAGAGCCTCTTCCTTCCGGATAGCCGGAAGAATGTTTTTGGAAAACCAGAGCGCTTTGCCGTTTTCATCCGAAACAACGCTTGTGCCGCTAAAGGGCGTTTCAACCTTATCGGATCTCATCTGATCAAGCGCCTCCCAATCCAATTGAATATAGGGTGTGGCAACATCAAAACCGGGCTCATTTTCGAGAAGGTCTAAAACAGCGATAACGTGTTCTGGCGGCGTAAATGGCGCGTCTCCCTGTAAATTTACAATGATATCAATTGACTGGCCCGATGTGTTCTCGAAACTTCTTACCGCTGCCAAAGCGCGATCACTTCCAGACGGCAGCTCGGGATCGGTCATGACATATTGAATTCCAATTTCAGCGCAATGGGTGGCTATTCGACCATCGTCGGTCGCAACAAGTGCAACACAATCCTCTATTTGGTCAGCTGCTTTCTGAGCGTTCTTATAGGTGCGCTCGACCATTGTCTGGCCGCCCAGCATGGCGAGGGGTTTGCCGGGGAAACGCGTCGAGGCGTATCGGGCGGGGACTATAATCGCGCTAAACATAACCGGCCGCTAAAAGAGATTTCAGATCCACCAAGGCGAGGGGCTTTCCGTCCTGTACGACGAATGCATTACCAATACGGCGGGCCGTAAATTCATCTACAACAGTGCCCATCCTTTGCTCTTTCGAAACCGTGAATGGGCCGGGGGTCATGATATCCGTCGCGCTCATTTCAAACAAATTCGGCCCCATGGCCCGGCGCAAATCACCATCCGTTACAATTCCGATCAAACTCCCGTTTTCATCCGTAATGCCAACACATCCCAATCCACCTTCTGTTATCGCTAGAACGGTTTCGGCCATATCGGCCTTATAATCTATAAGAGGGTTTCCTGCTTGAGTTCGCTCCATCCAATCCGAAACGGTTTGCAAGCGAAGGCCAAGCTTACCGCCGGGGTGACGGCGCCCGAAGTCTTCTGATGTGAAGCCCCGCTTTTGCATGACAGAAACAACCAAGGCGTCCCCCATGGCCAGAGTGTTCGTCGTTGATGTCGTCGGCGCCAGTCCATTCGGGCAAGCTTCGGCCACTTGCGGCAGGAGGAGGGCGGTTGTTGCGGCTTTAGCCAAGGTCGATTCAGGTCGAGAGGTTATCGCGATAACTTTGACCTTCTCTTTTTTGGCGTAGTTAAGGACATCGAGCAGCTCTCGACTTTCCCCGGAATTTGACAGGGCCAGAAGTATAGAACCTTTGGCAATCATGCCGAGATCGCCATGACTGGCTTCGGTTGGATGCATGAAAAAGGCCGGAGTTCCGGTCGAGGCAAAACTTGCCGCTATCTTCTGGCCGACATGGCCTGATTTACCGACGCCGGCCACGATGAGATAACCATCAGAATTTAGAATAATATCAACAGCTTCAGAAATAGAGCTCGTGTCAATGGACTCTAATAGAGCGGTCAAGCCGTCACGTTCCTGACGCACCACATTACGGGCAAATTCTGCGATCTCTGTTGGGGTGTTCATAAGGCACCTATAGGCGGTTCGGGGCGCAGAAACGAGTAAAAACTAAAGAGCTAGAATTTTAGCCTTTGAATTTCAGTCACTTTGGCCACATCTTTGGTTCGATCATAGAGTTTTGTCGTCGTCGAGTTTGAATGATTTGCCATGATACGGGCGTCCTCCAGACTTCCGCCATTATTGAGATAGGTTGTAATGCCTGTCGCGCGGAAGCTGTGATTGCCGATATCACGGTGAATTCCGGCGGCGAGAGCGCGTTTGCGCACCATTCTCCAGGACGAATTACGGTCAAACGGTTTGCCTGTGAGATAACCGCCGCGGGCAGTAGAAGACTGAAAAATCAATTCATTAGGCTGATTCATTAAGCCAGTTGTCTGGAGGTATTCATCCATCATTTCCTCTAAATCCGGATGAACGGGCATTTCGTGTCGTTTGGAGCCTTTTTCTTCCCCCACAAGCCATCTCTGGTCGCCTCTGAGTTCATAATCACGAACTTTGAGCGATAAGGCTGCGGAAATCCGAAAAAAGGAATAGACCATGAGGCCAATCAAGGCGCGGTCGCGCAGATCTTTCTGAGAGCGGCGCGGAATGCTGTCCAATATCTGACGAACCTGTGTGGAAACTATAACCGGCGTTTTTCCTGTGCCTGACGTGGTGCGCGGGAGTTTCACAGCCTTGGCCGGGTTTACGGAAAGAACGCCTCTGACGACGCAGGAGTCCAGAAACATTCGAACGGCCGACAGATATTGCCGCAAACTTGATTTCTCATAGCCTTTTTCAATCTGCGCGATGTTGAATTGCTGTACATGGACGGGCTCTATATCGAGAATGTCGGTGATGCCCAGGCTCTCGCAATGTTCAAAAAACAAACGCAATCCATTGGCATAAGCCTGATTGGTATGTTGGTTGATATTTAGCGAAAAGAACTCGGCATAAGCCGAAACCATTTTCGTGCCATTGCGAACCACAAAGTCCGGCGGCGTCATATCTTGTCCGGTTTGAATTTCCTGTTTTGAAGAGGCCATAGAATACACACTCACGCTACCGCGGCCTTAGGGGCCTGTTTAATACAACATAATCTGCATTATGTTGTATTAAAGAATGGTGTATTTTGGTGAGTTTTTTGACTTTATAACGCTACAACCCAATATCCCCAACCAAAAAGAATGCAAGGCGATGGCGATCACGTTATGAAACTTTAAAAGCGCAATCTTTGGAGCTGTTCTAAACATTCCGATCAAAAGTAAGGATTGCCTGGCGGGAGATTTTCTTCCGGAGGCAGTCCTATCTCTGCCCGTCTATAATTAAGCGCTTCGAGTTCAAGTCTCTCCCATTTCTCTCGCGCCCGATGATTAGCCAGTTCCAGCAAAAGCTCCTTTTGCTCGGCCGTAAGCGGCGCGCTGACGGTTCGAAATTTATTTCGCATGGCAATCGTTTTCTCTAACCGGCATTCATCCAGATAGGCTTGCTTGATGCGTCTATGTCGGGTGCGGCTGTGCGATCGCCTTGGCATTAATTCTCCTCAACACTTTCATTCGTTTCGCTATCTCTTTGATTTCAGTTTATTTGGAGAAGATGGGCGTCCGTGTGGTACTTGGGCTACAGGGGGAAACCTGGGGTGCAATAAATGTAGTTTTCGCAGCCTAGCGGCCACACGGTAACATGTTTCTCCTCTGAGGGCCGAACCAGATAGTCGTGACGTGATCAGCTCTCCTCAGGCCAGCCGGACCACTCGGGGCGCGTTACCGCCTCAAGCCTCACTGACGCATGTCATCCCCTCTCCTAAACCAACGTACGCTTAGGCCCGTGAGAGCGGAACTATTCGCTGACCTGTCTAGCGGAGCCTTTAAGTCCGCCGTTCAAATCAACGAGTTTGACTATAGCCCGGAAAAGCAAAGTGAGGATGGGCCTCTAGATTATTTTGTAGCAGGTTGAAAAAATTGAGGGTTTCAGGGCGGTAAGTGAGGATCGTTCTTCTATGCCCTTCTCTAGGCGGAGCAAAAAGCTAGAATAGAAACCTATTCAGGACCAATAGTGATGAGAGATTTCGTCATCAGCGCGAATCTTTCTCGGTGTATCTCGCCGTCTGGAAAGAAGGTTTTGACTAGGCTGGCATTGATGAGGGAAAGGTGGTCAATTTCGTCAATCGCCTCCTCTATAGGCTCCACCTTCTCGCTATACCCAACCGCGTATTTGTTGATGAGGCGAATACGGGTCGGCGCCGGAAGCCAATGCAAAAACGGCACGCCAAAATGTGGTTCTAGGGGAAACCAGAGATTTGGCGTTTGCATATAATAGCGTTTGGCAACGCGCCGGGACTCCGACGAAAATTTGGCCATATTTGCGAAAGATCCCACATGTTCAATGACGCTGTTAGAGTGGGAAATGTCGAACTGATTATCGGAAAATTGTGACAAATCACAACCATCCCCGACCACTTGAACAATATTCAAATCGGAGCTCTTTTGAGAGTAATCCTCAAGCTCGTCTTCAAAATTGACGGTGGTAATAATGACATGTTCGCGAAGGTCTTCGGACAGATAGTCCCAATAATCGCGGCGCCCCCCAATATCGATAACTGTTACAGGATCGGAGAGTTTCAGCGCCTCTCGGATAAGGTTTTCAACTTTTTCAAAGCGTTTCTTCCGAAACTTATACCTGATCGTCTTTGAATCTGTCGCATCAATACGTTGCATGAGCGCCTCCCTGAGGGAGGGCTTAGCCGTAAGATTTAAAAAAAAGGTTTAAGACCAAGCTTCTTATCGAGAATTTGGCTTAAACCTTGAATTACGTTTCAGACGCTGCGTCGCCGGCCTCGGACTCATCTTCGCTTTCGAGGACACGTTCGACAGACACTACTCTCTCACCTTCACGGGTTTTAATCACCGTGACGCCGCGGGAGCTGCGCGAGACAATTCGGATATTCTGGACCGGACAGCGGATCAGAAGCCCGCCATCTGTCACGATCATGACCTGATCATCTTCGTCAATCGTGAAGGAACGAACGAGCTTGGCATCGGGATCGCCTTTTTTACGGTCAAGATTTTGAGCTGTGACGCCCTGCCCGCCTCGGTTCATGCAGCGATAGTCATAAGAAGAGCTGCGTTTGCCTAGCCCGTCATCCGCCAAAGTGAGTAGGAATTGTTCACTGGCTTGGAGGTAACCTAAGCGTTCCTCGTCAAGAGACGTTTCAATTTCGACGTCTTCCACGGCCTCTTCGGTTTCGTCTTCGCCTTCGTCAGACAAAGCCCGGCGCATGGCATTGGCATGTTTCATATAGGCGCGGGCTTCGTCGGTTTCGATATCAACATGGCGAAGAACGGCCATGGAAATGACCTCGTCTCCGTCCGCCAGTCGAATGCCGCGCACGCCGGAGGAGGTCCGGCCGACAAAACGGCGGACATCGGTGACGCGGAATCGTATCGATTTTCCAAGGGCCGTTGTCAGAAGAACGTCGTCTTCCTCATTACAGAAGCGAACATCTACGATTCCGTCGCCCTCATCCGGTTTCATGGCAATTTTGCCGTTGCGATTGACGCGCGTGAAATCGGAGAGTGAGTTTCTGCGGACGCCGCCGGAACGCGACGCAAACATGATATCCATATCCGCCCATTCATCCTCATTCTCTGGCATAGCCATGATGGAGTTGATGGTTTCCCCTTGCTCCAAAGGCAGCAAATTCACCAAAGCCTTGCCGCGTGTCGCGGGCCCGCCCAGAGGCAGTTTCCAGACTTTCAGCTTGTAAGCCATGCCGGTCGAAGAGAAGAACAGCACGGGTGTGTGCGTATTGGCCACGAAAACGGTGGTGACGACATCTTCGTCCTTCATGGACATGCCGGAGCGCCCTCTTCCGCCGCGGCGCTGCGCACGGTAAGTGTCGAGCGCCGTGCGTTTGACATATCCGCCAGACGTCACTGTCACGACCATATCCTCAACCGCGATGAGGTCTTCATCGTCGAAATCGAGCTCGCCTTCCATGAATTCGGACCGGCGCGGCGTCGCATATTTCTCTTTAACTTCAATAAGTTCGTCGCGAATGATTGTCTGAACGCGTTCGCGGCTGCGTAAGATATCCAGTAGATCTGTGATAAGCGCGGCGAGCTTCTCTGCTTCGTCCGTAATCTCGTCCATCCCGAGCGCTGTCAGCTTGACCAGACGCAGGTCGAGGATCGCTTTGGCCTGTTCCTCTGTCAGCTGGATTGTGCCGTCCTCCAGCAGTCTTGAACGCGGATCGGCAATGAGCTTGATCAGAGCGCCCATGCCCTGCGCGTCCCATGTGCGAGACAATAGGTTCTCACGCGCCTCTTTCGGGTTGGCAGAGCTTCGGATAATCTTGATGATTTCGTCGATATTGGCAACCGCAGTCGCGAGGCCGACTAGGATGTGCGCCCGGTCACGAGCTTTCGCGAGATCGAACTTCGTCCGGCGAGCAATTACTTCTTCGCGGAAACCCAGAAACGCTTCCAGCATTTGCCGCACATTCATCTGCTCCGGCTTACCGCCATTGAGGGCGAGCATGTTGGAGCTGAAGTTCTGTTGGAGTTGCGAGAAGCGGAAAAGCTGGTTCAGAACCACATCAGGGACGGCGTCGCGTTTCAGCTCAATGACAACCCGCATGCCAACCCGGTCGGATTCGTCGCGAACGGCCGAGATTCCTTCAATGCGTTTTTCATTAACAAGAGCCGCTATCTTCTTGATCATATTGGCTTTGTTTACCTGAAACGGAATTTCAGTGACGATAATCGCCGTGCGGTCTTTACGGATTTCTTCAAATTCTGTTTTGGCCCGCACGGTGACAGAGCCGCGCCCGGTCAACACGCCTTGCTTCGCCCCGCTTCGGCCCATGATAAATGCGCCGGTCGGGAAATCCGGTCCCGGAATTATGTCGAGCAAATCCATATCGGAAAGGTTGCCATCGTCCATTAAGGCCAGAGTGCCATCAATAACTTCGCCTAAATTGTGCGGGGCAATATTGGTCGCCATGCCGACTGCAATACCGCCTGCTCCATTCACGAGCAGGTTCGGGAATCGTGCCGGCAGAACCACAGGTTCTGACTCGGAGGCGTCATAATTGTCCTGGAAATTGACCGTATTCTTCTCAATATCGGCGAGAAGAGACGCGGCAGGCCTATCCATGCGTACTTCGGTATAACGCATCGCCGCAGGGGGATCGCCGTCCACAGAGCCGAAATTACCCTGCCCGTCGAGCAAAGGCAGGCGCATAGAGAAATCCTGCGCCATTCGGACAAGAGAGTCATAAACGGCGCTATCACCGTGAGGATGGTATTTACCGATAACGTCACCCACGACACGGGCAGACTTTTTATATGGCTTTTCCCGCGTGAAACCGTTTTCATGCATGGAATAGAGGATGCGGCGGTGAACCGGCTTCAATCCGTCCCTGACATCCGGGATGGCCCGTGAGACGATAACGCTCATCGCATAGTCGAGATAGGAGCTTTTCATCTCCTCTTCGATGCTGATGGAGCTCACACCTTCGGGTAAGGCGGGTGGTCCCTCATTGTCGGGTGTCTCAGGAATGTCGTTTTCGTCGCTCAAACTCTGATCTCCCCATAAAAATCAAGCCGCTCGAATCGTGCGGCTTTTGTCTTCTTTTTACTAGCAGTCAGGAGGGCTTACAGCAAATTATTAGAGCGGTTTTCCCCAAGCTATAAATTTAAATCAGATTAATATTGTATTGCCTTGGAACATATTCGCTTCCACAATCGTAGCAAGCATGAATATTAACTTTGGAGCCATTTATGACCTTATCAAAAGCACTTTTATCTACCGCAATTATCGCGTCGCTCGCAGCTTGTTCTGGGAACGACCCTGACACAACGGTCGATGACATGGATACTGACGTGGCGACCACCGAATCAACTATGTCCATGGAAGACAATACTATGGATAATACTGATATGGCGGATTCCATGGAAAATGAGCGCGGCGAAGTCATGACAAAAAATATTATGAACCCTGAGGGCGAAACTATCGGCACCGTCACCCTCACCTCACTCGGTATGGGCGGAACGGAAGTAAAAGTTGATGTCAGCGGTCTGGAGCAAGGCACACATGCTTTGCATTTTCACCAAACAGGTAAATGCGAAGGCCCAGAGTTCACATCTGCGGGTGGACATTTTAATCCAACGAACAAAGAACATGGTTTCGACGTCGCTGATGGCCCTCATGCGGGAGATATGGAGAATATCGATATCGGTGTGAACGGCGAAGGCGTCTTCACAGTCACTAATGAAAGAGTTTCAATTCGCAGTAATGAGAGTGAACTCCCCGCCCTGCTGGACGCAGACGGAGCAGCCCTTATGATTCATCAGAAAGCGGATGATTATACCAGTCAGCCAAGCGGCGCAGCAGGCGCGCGTGTGGGATGCGCTGTCATCAGCTCCTAAACATACTAACAGTTGAATTTTGATATGGCTCGATGATTATTCACCGGGCCATATTTTTTGCCACCATTTCACATCAGGAGCGGGTTCTGACACTTCGAAATAGCCGCCTTTACCACTGTCTTTGATACGGGTGCGAATATCGCCCGTTGACCAACCTGTCAGGTTCGCAAGCGTTTTGACTTCTTCATCTTTGCGGTCATTTACGTTTTGCTTGTATTCCGTTGCGGCTTCACATTCCATTTCTCCATCATATGCATGACGAAGAATATACCGGCCCTGAAAATTGTTTCTGTCCCCAGTCGTCTTGAACTTTAGATCCTCGGGAAAGCTCTCCGCGTCATAACGCACATGTAGCCGGGTGACGAAGACATCTTGCGCAGCGCCCGGAACCGGACGGCGGGGCATTATTGCGGGGTCATTTACGCCTCTATCCATCCAGAAGACGCCGAGCTCCTGCAGTTCATCGCGGCTCAGGGGATCTGCGGCGCAAGGGTCGCACCAATTCATATCCCATGCATATTCCATAAAGACGCCGTGGCCGCCTTCCCGCTCTGCCGCAGTGGAATACATATCCTTATAGAAATCGCCGAAATCATCTTTGACAAAAATCGGAAGTTCCTTCTCCGACGGGATTTTCACCGTGCGGTAATTTGTGGTCTCGACTTTACCGTTGCGGGTCAGGGCATAGATAAATAAATCCTGGTCGCCATTGGCATTGACAGTGCCAAGGCGAATAGGGAGCATAAATTTAGGGCTTTCATAAGCCACCGCGATAGGACGGAGCATCTCCCCGCCCTGCTTGGCTTTTTCTTCCAGGTTCACCTTGGCGACAAAGAATTTCATATTCTGTTTGATGTAACTCCCGAGTGTTTTCTCGGCGCCTTCCGGCACTTTATAGCCGTTTTGATCAAGCCAGGTCTGAAGGCCGTCGCTCTCAGTCGCAGAGAGGATGAGGATGTCATATTCACCTACTGAAAATTGCTCTTCGATAGTGACGCCAAGTGCTTCCGCTTCTCTGGCTTTTCTCGAGCCCGTCACAATAAGCGTATCACCATCTTGCATTGCTTCCGCGTTATAAAGGCGGCGCTCACAAGGGTTGTCATCAAAATATTCGACGAGCCGCGGAGATGTGTAGGCATCCAAATGCTCCAACAAAGCCGGGTCTGAAATATGCACCTGTTCTTTCGTGATGACAGTCGGGACAGGAATAACCATTGCAAATTCAGTCGGGTCGCCCTGATAATCATTGGCCATGGTGATCACTGTGCGTTTGCCGTCCCGGACAAGCGCCACTTTTGAGCTGGAATTGAACAAATCCGTGTCGGCCTTGGCCACATAGAAGCCGCAGAAGGCGTTGGCTGACGGCGCAAATGCGATGAGACCAAGCGCTGCGGTAGCAGTTAGAATGTTTTTCATGGATGGCTCCTGTTGAATATTCAAATTTCTAATCTAAATTTCTGTCATCCTGCGCGAAGTCGCAGGAGGTCGGGCGGTCTGTAATGTGGATTGGACATGTTCACTCTCGGGCTTCCGCGATTTCGCCCGGAATGTCAGGGGTGTTGACAGTGTCGGCCATGCATAGCGCTCTGCCTTGTAAATTTTATCAATTATCGGGACAAGCGGAGCCGAGAGAATGAGCGAAAGAATTATACCTGCCGCATTATAAAACCCGAATTGTATGATGAACCCGACCACCGCAACAATGGCCGCATAAACCAATCGCCCTGCTCTTGCGTCCGGCGTCGTTTTTGGGTCGGAAATCATGAAGAAGGCAAAAACCAACAGAGCACCGCTCTGCATTTGGTGGATAGGTATCATTAAGGGATCGCCAAGCCAAAGCGCGCGCCCGCCGACGAGCAGCCCATAACTGCCTAAGAGCGCGAGACTTATATCCCAGCGTTTCGCTTTGCCGGTCACCATACCGCCGAGGCCAAGTAGGAGAAGTGCAAACAAAGGGGCCGCTCCCCATTGTCCGGGAGATATCCAGGCGGACGTAAAGAGAAGTGAGAGAATGACCAACCCGAAATTAGCGGGGTTAAAAATATGCTTACCGTTCCACCGCAAAATATATTTCGAGGCAACGGCAAGAACGCCTGCGGCGATAGAAAGAGTGAGCGAGCCAGTGCGTAACAGAAGGGTTAGGGAGAGAGCCGATATTAGAGGGCTGCGGGGATCAATTCGTCGCCCAACGATCCGGTCAGCAAAAGCCTGAGTGACGAGCGTAGAGCCGACGCAGCCCGCAACATGCCACCATGCCAAATCGAAACCAAAGTGGAACAAGCCAAGAAATATAAGAGAAGTCAGGACGCCAATCTGGTAATGGCGTGGGTCAAGGGAAACCGCCGTCCAAATTCTTTTCCCCTGCTCTGTAACCACGTTAGACCCTTTTAAGCGTTACAATATAACTACACCTTGAATTGTGGCAGAAAAAAGGCAGGTGGACAAAAGATTAAATGACAATTGAGTCATTCATAGAGTTGGTAAGGGCCGATCAAGATCGCTCAATACTCTGAACTCTGATGACAAATCTTCCCTAGATATGCGGGCATCACCAAAACATTGGTGATGCGGATAATTTGCGTCCCGCAGCCTATTCGCAATTTTTTAAACGAAATAGACTCGATCGGGCATTCAGGACGCTCAGTCCCTAAAACGGGATCTCGTCGTCCAGGTCGAAATCTTCTTTGGGGCCTTCCATGGCTGAAGCCGAGCGAGAGCCGCCGCCTTGGTCCATATTGCCGTATCCGCCGCTGTCCTGATTATAGCCGCCGCCGGATGAGCGACCGCCGCCGCCGCCAGAACTGTTTGCGCTATCGAGCATGGTCAGTGTCCCGTTAAAGCCCTGCAACACAACTTCGGTCGTGTATTTGTCATTGCCGTCGCGGTCCTGCCATTTACGGGTCTGTAGCTTGCCTTCGATGTAAAGCTTTGAGCCTTTTTTGACGTAGCGCTCAATCACGCCGACAAGTCCGTCACTAAACACAGCAATATTGTGCCATTCGGTCTTTTCCTGACGTTGTCCTTGTTTGTCTTTCCACTGCTCTGATGTCGCAATAGAAAAATTAGCGACCTTGCCGCCATTTCCGAAAGTTCTGATCTCGGGGTCTTTGCCGACATTCCCGATTAGGATCACTTTATTGACTGAGCCTGCCATGTTTCACCTCTTGACGTTTTTGTTCTATATATGTTCTAAAGCCTTGGGCGCGACTCTGCAAGAGCGCCCGGCACCTGACTTGTATTGAAGGGATGGGCAACCTAAGTCCACAATGAGGCGTAGAAAACCTGTTAACTCTTCCGATAATTGGACGACTTCATGGCCATGCTAAAATCCATTCAGGTTCGCGGAGCCCGCGAGCATAACCTAAAAAATGTCGACGTGGATTTACCACGCGACAAGCTGATTGTCATTACCGGGCTTTCAGGGTCGGGGAAGTCTTCGCTCGCCTTTGACACGATTTATGCAGAGGGTCAGCGGCGCTATGTCGAGAGCCTGTCGGCCTATGCCCGCCAGTTTTTGGAATTGCAGGGCAAGCCCGATGTAGATTCAATCGAAGGCCTTTCCCCAGCTATTTCGATTGAACAGAAAACAACCTCTAAAAACCCCCGTTCGACGGTAGGAACGGTTACAGAGATCTACGATTACATGCGCCTGCTTTGGGCGCGGGTGGGCGTCCCCTACTCTCCGGCAACCGGATTGCCGATTGAGAGTCAGACCGTATCGCAAATGGTCGATATCATAATGGCTCTGCCTGAAGGCACGAAACTCTACATCATGGCGCCATTTGTCCGCGGACGAAAAGGCGAGTTTCGCAAAGACCTCGCCGAATTTATGAAGCAAGGCTATCAACGCGCTAAAATCAACGGCGAGATCGTGCGTATTGAAGACGCCGAAGCGCTTGATAAGAAATATAAACATAATATCGACATTGTCGTTGACCGTGTCGTCGTTCGCGAAGGGCTTGAGACCCGCCTCGCCGACAGTTTAGAGGCGAGTTTGCGTATTGCCGACGGTTTGGCGGCGGCGGAATATGCGGATGATCCGGAAAAACGAATTATCTTTTCCGAAAAATTTGCTTGTCCTGTGTCCGGATTTACGATTTCGGAAATCGAGCCACGTCTTTTCTCCTTTAACAACCCTTTCGGCGCCTGCCCGACCTGTGATGGTCTTGGCAAGGAGCTGAAATTTGATGCGGGTCTGGTTGTGCCGGATGAGCGGAAATCACTCGCGGGCGGAGCCATTTTGCCATGGTCGAAAAAGCCCGACGGGCTTTATATGCAAACGTTAAAAGCCCTCGCCAAACATTACGATTTCAAGGTCGATACACCGTTTGAGAAGCTCTCGGCCAAAGCGCAAGAGGTTGTCCTGTTCGGGACCAAAGGCACGAAAGTCGATTTCCACTATAAGGATGGCAAACGGTCCTATAAAACCACCAAGCCTTTTGAAGGGGTCATTCCGAATTTGCAGCGCCGTTACCGCGAAACGGAATCAACTTGGGTACGCGATGATCTCGGCAAATACATGTCGGATTCCCAATGCGATGCCTGCGGCGGCAAACGTCTTCGGCCGGAGTCGCTTTGCGTGAAAGTCGCCGGAATGGATATCTCCGAACCCGGCGATATGTCTATTCAGGACGCTTATGCGAGATTCAAGAAACTTGGCACGGAGCTTTCCGACAAAGATATGGAAATTGCCGAACGGATTTTGAAAGAAATTCGCGATCGGCTGGAGTTTTTGAATGCCGTTGGACTGGACTATCTCTCATTAGGGCGCGGCTCCGGCTCTCTCTCCGGCGGTGAAAGTCAGCGTATCCGGCTTGCCAGCCAGATTGGATCCGGCCTGACCGGCGTCCTATATGTCTTGGATGAGCCGTCTATCGGTTTGCATCAACGTGATAATTCACGGCTTTTGGAGACGTTACAGAACCTTCGCGATCTGGGTAATACGGTCATCGTGGTGGAGCACGACGAAGAAGCCATCCTGACCGCTGATTATGTCGTCGATATGGGCCCCCTCGCCGGCATTCACGGCGGCGAAGTTGTTGCCTCCGGCACGCCTGCACAAATCAAGAAATCTAAAGATTCCCTGACCGGGAAATATCTGACCG
Source organism: uncultured Hyphomonadaceae bacterium (assembly GCA_963972195.1). Classification (GTDB taxonomy): domain Bacteria; phylum Pseudomonadota; class Alphaproteobacteria; order Caulobacterales; family Maricaulaceae; genus Litorimonas. The sequence goes on from CAXATH010000001.1 coordinate 120,613, forward strand.
GTAAAAAGGAAATTGAAATTCCGGCTAAGCGGCGCAAACCGAACAAAGATAAAAAATTATCCGTAAAAGGCGCGACTGGGAATAATCTGAAAAATGTGGACGCCGACTTCCCGCTTGGTTTGATGACCTGCGTCACGGGTGTGTCCGGCGGCGGTAAATCCACGCTGACGATTGAAACCTTATACAAAGCGGTTGCCAAACGCCTGAACAAGTCTTCTGTCCAGCCTATGCCTCACAAATCTATCGAGGGCTTGGAACATTTGGACAAAGTAATCGATATTGACCAGTCCCCGATTGGCCGGACGCCGAGGTCGAACCCGGCGACCTATACAGGGGCCTTTACCCCTATCCGGGATTGGTTTGCCGGGCTGCCCGAGGCCAAAACCCGCGGCTATAAACCGGGACGTTTTTCTTTCAACGTCAAGGGCGGACGGTGCGAAGCCTGTCAGGGCGGCGGCGTTATCAAGATTGAAATGCACTTCCTGCCCGATGTCTATGTCACCTGTGATGTCTGCGACGGCGCGCGCTATAATCGCGAAACACTCGAGATTAAGTTCAAGGGTAAGTCCATTGCTGACATTTTGGACATGGACGTCGATGAGGGAGCAGATTTCTTTAAAGCCGTCCCGACTATTCGGGACAAGTTGGTGACGCTGCAGCGTGTCGGACTCGGATATTTGAAGGTCGGGCAACAGGCGACGACACTCTCTGGCGGGGAGGCACAACGCGTGAAGCTCGCGAAAGAGCTATCCAAACGCGCGACAGGCCGCACGCTTTATATTCTGGACGAGCCGACAACGGGTTTGCACTTCGAGGATGTAAACAAGCTGCTCGGCGTTCTGAATGAGCTGGTCGGCACCGGCAATACCATGATCATTATCGAGCACAATCTCGACGTTGTGAAAACTGCCGACTGGATTATCGATATCGGCCCAGAAGGTGGCGACGGCGGGGGCGAAATCGTCGCAATCGGTACGCCGGAAGACGTGGCCAAAGTCAAGGAAAGCTGGACCGGACGCTATCTCGGCCCATTATTGGAGCGAGACGATAAACGGAAATCTCCGAAAGCCGAGGCGGCGGAGTAATAGTAGGGCAAGCCACAGCAGGGGCTGTTTAATAAAGGATATTTCCGGAGCTATCTGAAAGTCTGTATCTTATTGTGGTAATGAGATCTTCTCGATCCGCCTGGGTTTCCCCTTCTACACGTGGTGTGTATTCCCACTCTTCCAAGGACTCCAAAGAGGCCTCTTCGTAAATGTCTTTGGGCCATGAAATCAGGATTTCGGAGTTTATAATCTTACCTTCATCATCAAGGTCAAATTCAACAATTGAATAGCCAGAAACGTAGGCATCACGGGGCATTTTTGGCGGTACGCGTTTAATTGGTTTCAGCGCTTCGTTTCTAGGTTTGTCATATGGCCAGCACTGGCAAAGTCCTTTTTGCTCGGCTTCTTCCAGTAATCCTTCCGCAGACAATCTGGAGCGCATATGAGACCAACGCCCTAATGCCTGAGCAGATAAGGGGTGGTCCTGGTCTAATTTACCGTCGATTGCTTCCATCACCTTTTGGTATTCGAGGGCGGCATCCATGACATTGCCTTGCCCCTCCTCGCCAAAACCAGAGTATAAAGTGGCCATCAATGGCTGAATACTGACAACACCGTCCGTAGCGGATTCAAACGCTTGCATTGCAGCTTCAGACGTTTCCTCTGTTTTCTCATGGTCGCCTCTTCGAACATACCACTCGGTCTTCAATGTGAGGGCTTCTCCATAAAAAGTTGAATTTGTCAGGCCGTTTTCTTCTGCATATTTCGCAATGTCTTTGGCGGTGGAAAACATTTTCCGCCAATCGCCATAAGATTTATAGTAATTTCCCAGCCGGATGCTTCGATCCAACCAGGTAATGGGTGCCTCTTCACCGTAATAGCTTGCCAGCTCCATACTACGTTCGAAGGCATCAGCCCGGTTTTTATCTTTCTCATCGCTCCTAATGTCAGCAAAGTTCTGTGCCAGATCACCCGTAAGCTTACTGTCTCCCAAAAGCTTTTCAGCTTGTTGCCAGGCTTCGTAGGAATGCTCTCGGGCTCTGTGCGCATCACCTGCCTTCAAAGCCGAACGGTATTCTTTATAGGGCTTCATAATCTCAGGCGGTGTCTTTGCAAAGGCAGCAGTTGATAGCCCAAGCGTAAAGACCAACGACATAAGTAATGACTTCATAAACCCTCCTGATAAAAATCACTAAACGCCAGATTGTAGAGTGTCAAATGAAGCGTGGGCTTAGTCAAATGCCGGCGCGGGGTCGTCGCTGTGCCACCAGCGTACGGCGTAAGCTGAGACGCCGGCTATCCAGAGAATCCAGGCGGACAGGGCTGCCGCCATCATTGTCATACCGGCAATACCCAGAATCATGAAAAGAGGGTTTGAAAAACGCGCAAAAGTGGCTTCGATAATAGGGCGGGGATTCTCCCCTCCAAAGCCCGAAGCCGCCGTCAGAAAATCCGGGTTCCCGGAGACAAGTAACATGGCAATTAAGCTGACGATATAATATCCGATATAGCCGCCTATATAAACAACCAGATAAACGCCGAAGAGCGACCAGAACCGATGTTTGGTTACATTTTTGGTCGCTAAAACGTGGGTTTTTTCGTCCAGAGCCGTTAGCGCGGCAGCGGGCGCAAATCTGATTGGGTAGGCAATCATCAACAGGAGAAGGAAAAGAAACCCCAGAATAGCGACTATCGCTCCGAGAGGCGGGAAAACTAACCCGAAAAAGCCGCCTATTATCGCTACGGCTAGAATTCCTAAAAAGTAGACTAGTATGTACAGCAGATAAAAGCCAATCTGAGCCAGCATGTTCCGTCCCGTATGTTTATCGAGCCGGATCGGAATCCGGGCAGGTTCAGCGCCCAAAAGATATTTCCGATATAAAGCGCTCTCTCCCATGGAGGTTGTAATCATGAATCCAACGAAAAACAGAAGTGTCGGCAAGGCCATTTTTGCGAAAACGGAAAACAAAGCGAGACTTTCCGCTTCGGAAGGCTCTCCCCCGCTTAAGGTCTGTTGATTTATGAGCCAGGAGGCCTCTACCAACTCTCCGTAATGAGGAAGGAAGAGCGGAAAACATATCATCAAGACAATTAAAGTGGCGGCGCTATGCCAGACCCAGAGGCGAAGGGCGTAATCCTTACCGCCCGACGTATTAAACCACGCTCCGGCAGCCTGTCCGAAATCAAACGGGGTGGTCGGTTTTCTCGGCTCTATTTTCATACTGTCCCTCCTGCCATGCGACTCGCTTGCCACATTGCATCTAGAGCAGTCCTGCCTTATGGCCTCGCCCATGGTCAAGGCAGTACACATTATCGGCGCGGGATTAGCAGGATCAGAGGCCGCGTGGCAGTGCGTTTCGCGCGGCGTCCCCATCATTCTTCATGAAATGCGTCCAAAGCGCATGACAGAAGCCCATCAAGGCGGTGGTTTTGCAGAGCTTGTCTGCTCAAATTCCTTCCGCTCGGATGATAAACACGGCAATGCGGTCGGCGTCTTGCATGAGGAAATGCGGCTTTCAAACAGCCTGATTATGGGCATGGGTGATATGACCAAGCTTCCGGCGGGCGGCGCGCTTGCTGTCGACCGGGACAAGTTTTCCGAAGCTGTGACCACCATTTTGCAACAACACCCATTGGTCACTGTGGAATACGGCGAAGTGAAGGGCCTGCCCCCCAAAGAATGGGGCAATACGATTATTGCAACAGGTCCCCTCACCGCCCCTGCACTGGCGCAGGACATTCTGAAAACGACGGGCGAAGACAGCCTCGCCTTTTTCGATGCCATTGCACCGATTGTTTATAAGGACAGTATTGATTTTGACATTGCGTGGATGCAGTCGCGCTATGACAAAAAGGGTCCCGGCGGGGACGGGGCGGACTATATCAACTGTCCTCTTGATAAAGAACAGTATGAGGCCTTTATTGAAGCACTCATAAATTCCGACCAGACCGAATTTAAAGACTTTGAAAAAGACACGCCCTATTTCGAGAGCTGCCTACCGATTGAAGTCATGGCCTCGCGCGGCGCGGAAACCTTACGCTGGGGGCCGATGAAACCCGTCGGCCTGACAAATCCGCATAATCCGACGGTAAAAGCCCATGCTATCGTGCAGCTGCGTCAGGATAATGCTCTTGGCACGCTTTATAATATGGTCGGCTTTCAGACAAAGATGAAATACGGCGCGCAGGCCGAGATATTTAAAACTATTCCCGGCTTACAAAAAGCTGTCTTTGCGCGGCTAGGCGGCATTCACAGAAACACCTTCATAAACTCGCCTAAGCTCTTGAATTCACAGCTCCAACTAAAGGGCCGAGAAGACATTCGCTTCGCCGGACAGATTATGGGCGTGGAAGGCTATATCGAAAGTGCCTCCTTTGGATTGATTGCGGGACGCCTCGCCGCAGCGCAGGCCCTGGGACAGTCAATGGATATGCCCCCGCGTACAACCGCGCTCGGCGCTCTGATGGAACATGTCACAGGCGGGTTTATGGACGGGCCGAAATCCAAGTTTCAGCCAATGAATGTCAATTTCGGACTGTTTCCACCGATGGAAGAAGAGATTGTTTATAAGTCGCCGGACGGAAAGCGGTTGCGCGGTAAAGATAAGACGCGTTTTCGTAAGGGGCTTTTGGCTAAGCGAGCGCTTAACGACATTCTACCTTGGGCGAAGGCTTAGAAGACTAATCTGAATTAGGGCGAAGGGTTCTGAACTCTTCATCCGCCAGATTGACTAATATGGCTTTTCCTGCCGGAGAGACTTTGAACACACCGTACCTGGCATTTTCATAGGTCTCTGCTGTGCCATTTTCGAAATAAAAACGCGGTGCGCCGAAGGTCAGACTTCTGTTTGTGCGGGTGTAATTGAACCTTACTTGATTTGAAGCAATTTTCGCTTTTGAATCAAGATGTGAGAAGCTGCCGACGTTATTTTCATTCAGCGTCATGACGAAGGCCCCTTTCGGAGGCAGGTCGTCAATGTCCATTCCTTCCGGCACGCGCTCCTCGGCATATCGGAGGCGCATGTAGTCGCCGAGCATAAGCGCTCGCGGGTCAACGGGTTGCAAATCAAGATAAACGGTTCGTCCCTCTTCCCGAACTTTTTTCAAATCCGAGATTTGACTTCCAAACACCCAAGCGATGAACGCCGTAGTGAGAAGGATAACAATGGAGCGGAATATATTCATGCCAAAGCCTCCCGCGACTTATGCCGGTTGGTCATATACCAAATCCCCAGAAAAACGACGCCGACCGCCATTAAAATATAGGACTTCGCCCCAAGCGAGATCGAGAGTTCATAATAGAACATGTAGAGGTAGTAGATCTCCAGTAAAATGCCGAGAATGGCCAGGGTTCTATGCCCGAGAATATATCCGGTCAAAATCAAGAGGAGCGCGCTCGCCCCACCGAAGGGAAACAGCCCCATGACGACCAGGAGGGGTATTAAAACTAAAAGCGGAGGCCTCCACTCCTTGAAGGCTGGATTTGTGACATTCAGATATACAATAGCCGCAGCCGCGATCAGGACACCTGCGAATGAGTAAGTATAACGTGCCCATTCTACACCACCCGTCGTAGCGCCCATGCCAAATACTGCGCCTAATCCAAAAGATAGCGAGGCAAGAACGGGATAAATCAGAAGCGCCGAAGCCGCCGCGGTTAATAAGCGTTTCTTCAGGACCCGAGTGAGGAAAAGCATGGCGAGCCCTGTGGCTAAAGCAACGAGCAATATATCAAAATATGCCAGTTTGAGGTAGAAACCGAGATAGGCATAGAGCGTACCCATGGCGATCAAAGCCGACAGAAACCTTATAATCGTGTCTTTGATTAAAGTGATATGCAGCGCGGATATTACCAATATCGCGCAGACCGGTATCTCCCAGTATAACGCTGACCTTTGTTCAAGGGCTAAACATATCCCCGCTACAATCATCGCTGCTCCGACCATAAGGAATGTATTTAATAAGTGACGAAGATATCCCTGATTGGATTTACTTCTTAGGACAAGCGCGCCGATATATAGAGGCAGACCCGCAATCAGTAATGCGGCGCCAAAACTATCAAAGTCCAAAAAGGACGAAAAGATAAGTCCAAAAAAAGCTATGCCAAATCCAGCGGTGATCAAGCCCGCGAAAGCCAAAAAGGTTTCGACATACCAAGGATTTTCTTTTGCTTCGATATCCGTTTGAAGAGTGGCTAATTCATTTTCGGGAATCGACAACGCCTCTGAAGCTCGGGCAAGTGATATTTCTATTGGGGTCTCATCCTCTTCAATAGGAGCCTCCGGAGACTGTTGAGTGAGACGCATATAATGTTTGAACAAGGCGCCCAGTAGAATGGTTATTCCGATAAATATAAAGAAAACCACCAGGATTATGCCTGAATGCCAGCCTGAGTCTTGAAAGGGCTTGAGAACAATTTGAACGGCCATGATCGTTAGGGCGAAGGTTGCAATTGACAAACCGGCAAGAGTGGGTCGAATTTTGTACAAGTAAAGCCCAAAGCCGGCCAAACCGAGGAAAGCCGTTAAGCTCAACCCGTAGGACAAGACCTTCAACTCCGCATTTCGCCAAGGCCAGAATGTTGACGTAAAGGCCGAGACAAGCAAAACGGCGGACAGGGAAATCAGAAAAAGTCGAAACCAGGAAGCTCTCGCCCAGTGGTAATGTGTCCTGATGTACTGGTCTAGAATCATCACCGAAGCAGCCCCAAGGAGCGCAGAAATAAGAATGAGCATATCTGCGGCCAGAGGATGACCTGCGATATAAAATCCGGTCTCGGCATAAGCAAACATCGCCACGAGTGCGATAACGATCCAAACCGCCCAATGCGCCAAATTACGCGAAACCGCTGCAAAAGGCAGCGTCATTAATGCCCAGAGGACAAAAGGGGTGTGGAGTAAGGCCGGCGTTTGATAGACTTGGCCGAAGACGGCAAACATCACGCCGACCAGAACAGTCGCGGCAATGCCGAAACTCTTCCCGGCAAGGCTATCAAGGCCAAGAAGAATCCAGAGGAAGACGCTCAGGCCGATTCCGCCGCCGACAAGGCCAAATTTCAAACTGTCTGATAAGCCGAACCAGTTATGCGCAAAGAAAAAGATGAGTCCGGCGAGTATATGTCCAATGGCCAAAGCAAATAGGGCGCGGAGTGCCCATCTATCCCACCAATTGCCGTCTCGAAAAACTTCCAAAGCAGAGAGGTAATTTTCTGACGACAATTTACCCTGGTGGACCAGTGTTCGCAAAATGCTCGCATCCACTCTTTCTGGCGTCATTTAATTTTCTCCGCTCCAGTTTATATCAAACTCTGCCCCGCAAAACGGAGATTAGCAAGCGGGTCTGCTTGGCAAATGGGGTGAAAGTAACCGCTTCGGTTTTCGGATCAAATCCTTTGCGCTCCATCTTCTTGAGGTAAGGCCCGATGAGTGAGGTATAGGCTACCGCCGGGAAAGCTTCTGTTTCCAAACTATGTATCGAGTTTTTAGCAGATCTGTATTTCTCGGCGGCGGCCTTGCAGACCGCCTCAAAAGAAAGCGCGCTTAACATGCTCTTATGGTAATAAGGATATGCCCGCGCCAGCCCCGTCAGCCCCCAAGCTGTTCCGGCGTCCGCGACGCTTTCCTCCGGGTCGATTCCAAACAGCTTCACCGCGATTTTCATTAATACTCCCGAGGTGTTGGCACAATATTCCTGAGCCTCTGAGAGAGTCTCAAACGGCCGCGGATCAATATCTCTTTCGCGGCCGTCAATAAGTTGGTCGAGCCAGAACCGAGGAACATCATAATCCAATAAGAGTCGGCGGAGCGGCGTTGTGATTTCGTGTTTGCGAACGTCTTCGGTTTCGTAAATCTCGGCAATCGCCTCTCGCCACCATTGATATCGAATTTGCCCAATCATCGGTTCACTCACCAGTTCAGGCACTTTCGCTAGTTCAAGGTGGAACGCGTAAAGCAACATTAAACGCTGCCTTGCTTCAGCCTCAGCGAAATAGGCAGCTCTCACCCGGTCGGGGTCGGCTTTCTTCGTCCGTATTTGAACCTCTTCATGCAACTGAAATGTCATCAAAAATTATTCCAACGATTTGCGTTCTCGCGCGTAGAATTAATCGTACCCTTGTAGTCAAAATCCATAAGCTCTACACAAGAGGGTATAGTAATTTCAACACGGAAGAGAGAGCCTTTCTATGATAAAATCAGCTAAATTCGCAGCGGCCACAGCCGCTATTACAGGACTTGCCTCGCCGGCATTTGCCCATGGAGGACATGTGCACATGACCGGATTCGAGCAAGTCGTTCATTTTCTATCCAGCCCGGTTCACGGTGTTCTAACGGCCGTCGTCATCGCTGGCCTAGGCTATGTCGCCTTTAAAGCCCTTCGAAATCGCGCATAAGGAGATATTCATGTTACATAATTTAATTTCAAAATTTGACGATAAAGTCGAAGGCGCGTCTGCTCACTGCGATATACCTTGCGGCATTTACGATGCGCGCATCGTGACCTATTACGCGGTTTCTACGCTACGCCAGATGGATATTCTTCTGGGACTTAAAGACAAAGGTCTTTCAGATACAGCGTTTGCGATGCAGGCGGCTCGGAATACGGCCAAAAAAGAAGAGATGGCGGAGAACACCAAGCATCAGACCCGCATCATTTGGGGTGATTTCATGAAAGGTGACAAGCTCGAGAAGCATCCAAATGCTCACGAGCTGGCGCATAACATCATGCTCGCTGCCTCTGCTTGTAAGCAAGATTTGCACCGCGAGGACGGCGTAAAATTGGTCGACGCCTGCAACGAATTTGCGGAAGTCTTCTGGGACATGAAGGGCATCAAGACCAAAAAGGTTGTTTGCCCCTATGAGCCTAAAGTCGAGGTTGTCGAACCAGACCTCTAGACCGCATTCATGTTTCGCCTGATCCGTGTGGAGGGGGATAGCATGTCCCCTGCTCTAGAAAATGGCGATTACATTCTTATTAAAAAAGCCCGGTTGCAGGTTAAACTGCGGCCGGGCCTTATTTATGTTGTTAATCACGACCGTTTAGGTCGGATCATAAAACGATTGAAAAGCGTAGATGAAGACGGCCTTTGGTTTTCCGGAGACAACCCGGCGTCTACCTCGACCCAATCTTTGGGCCCGGCCCGCCCGAGCGATCTTAACGGGCGCGCATTTCTGAGAATTTCTCCTCAGGGCATTCGTATAATTTAGGCCTCTTCCGGCTCGGGATTACCCGTATTAACCCCGCGCTTGAGGTTCAAAACAAGTAAGAGGGGCGACGCCACGAAGATGGACGAATAAGTCCCGACGAAAACGCCCCAAATCATAGCGAATGAGAACCCTCGGAGGCCTGCGCCGCCGAGGAAATAGAGCGCTGACAAGGCCAGAAGCGTTGTCAAAGATGTGAGAATGGTCCGGCTCAGCGTATCATTTATCGAAAGATTGAGGAGTTCCGGCAATGGCATTTTCTTGTATTTGCGCAGATTTTCCCGGATTCGGTCATAGACGATCACCGTGTCATTGAGCGAGTAGCCCACTATCGTCAGGATGGCGGCGATAATTGAAAGGTTAAACTCGATCTGAGTCAGGCTGAAGACCCCAATGGTAAGAATAACGTCATGGAAAAGCGCCATAACGGCGCCAAGGCCGAACTGCCATTCAAAGCGAAACCAGATATAGGCCAGCACCATAAAAAGCGCGAGTCCGACGGCCAGAGCGCCTTTTGTTCGTAATTCACCCGACACTTTGGACCCGACGACCCCTTGGTTATAAACGCTGAATTCGCCCACACTTTCCGTTAGCCCGGCTTTTACCTCGTTGAGTGCGTCTTGCTGCGCCGTCGCTCCAGTGGCTTCTGTTTCAGGCTGAAGAGGGATACCGACACGCACAAATTCATAATCGACGCCTTCCGTGGAAGGTGGCGCAATATTTTGTACTGTCGCCCCGGTATAGCCAAGTTCGACCATTGTATCGCGGATACCATCCGGGTCGGGCGCCTCGCCGAAGTCCAGCTCAATGACAGTACCACCCGTAAAATCGATACCGTAGTTCAGACCACGTGTCGCAAACAAGAAAATGGAAGCGATAATCGCCAATACTGACAACGCTCCTGCAATTGTACGCAGGCTGATGAATGGGATTTTTGGCTCCACAGGCAGGAACCGAACGAGAGAAATATCCTTCATGGGTCTGCCCTTCTAAATCGGCAAAGCTTTGGGACGTGAGCGGCGCAACCAAGTGGCCGTTAGCAAACGTGCAAAAATAACAGCGGTGAAGACGCTCATGACGATACCAATCGCGAGTGTCACAGCAAATCCGCGTATGGGACCGGACCCAATAAAGTACAGCGTCACGGCGGCGATAAGAGTTGTGATATTGGCGTCCAAAATAGGCGCCAGAGATCTGCGATATCCGGTTTCAATTGCATTCACGGGCGGACGCCCCACATGGACCTCTTCGCGAATTCGTTCGAAAATCAGCACGTTGGCATCCACCGCCATACCGATCGTCAGAATGATACCGGCAATACCCGGAAGGGTCAGGGTTGCACCGAAAAGCGAGAGCGCAGCCGCAATCAGAATGATGTTCACCGTCAAAGCCAGATTCGCAATGGTGCCAAAACGTGCCCCATATGAGAGCCACATAAAGGCCGCCACACCGATAAGGCCCAAGATAGACGCAATTTTACCGGCTTGAATCGAATCGTTACCGAGCTCGGCACTGACCGTCCGTTCTTCCACAATAATCAGCTTGGCTGGCAATGCGCCGGCATTCAAAAGAAGTGAAAGCTCACGCGCGCTCTCAATTGTAAAGCTTCCTTCAATAAAGCCTGACCCGCCAGGAATAGCGCCATTAATACGGGGCGCCGTAATAATTTCGCCGTCCAGAACCACAGCAAATCGCTGACCGACATTTTGAGCGGTAAGATCACCGAACAAACGCGCGCATTTTATATTAAAGTTGAAGTTCACAATGGGATAGTTCCCCTGTGGGTGAAGCCCTTCTGAAGAGGATTTCAGGCACTCGCCGGTTATTCGCGTGCGTTTCTCAACGATCAGACCGCTAAATCCGTCCTGCATCGGGTAATAGGCGGCTCCAGGGGGCACGCGACCTGACTCAACCGCCTGTTGAATCATTCGTTCGCTGTCAGACTCTTTACGAACCATATTAAAGGACAAATTCGCCGTTTTATTGATACGCTCCTTGATCTCGTCTATATCTTTAGCCCCTGGGATTTGCAGAAGAATTCGGTCATCCCCTTCTCTGGCCAATGTCATCTCTGTGGTCCCTGTCGGATCAATCCGGCGGCGCAAAACATTGATAGATTGAGCAATCGTTCGCGTTTGAATGGCTTCGATGTTGGCGTCAGTGATTTCAACGCGAAAGCCCTTATCGCCGACCTGTTCGACGGAGGTGGTACGGTCCTGATTAAGAGCTGTCTGGTCAATTACTTCGGATTGAGAACGTAAGACCTCTAGGGCTGCCGGCATGTCTGCGGCGTCGCGTAAGCGACCGACGACTGCATTGTCTTCGACCCGAATAAACTCGGCCCGGATGCGCTCATCGGAAAAGCCAATACGAATGTTTTCCCGTTCGTTATCAAGGGCTTGTTCCAAAACGCTCGTCAAATCGACTTCAAGGAGCATATGCGCGCCGCCCTGTAGGTCGAGACCAAGGTTTATTGTGCGCTGCATTGGAGCAGGAAGGTTCTCCCGGACATCCGAGGGAAGCGCGTTTGGCAAGGCGAATAAGAGGCCCAGCACGACAGCGCCTATTATCATTATGATTTTCCAGCGGGAGAAAAACAGCATTTATCAGGCCCTAAAAAAGACGCCGCGACATTGCGCGGCGAGATCTAAGCATTACTTCTTGTCGTTTGCGGCGACTGTCCGGTTTCTGACATCGGCAATCATCGTTCTGACCACTTTGATGTCATTTTCACCGAAGGTCACGGTCAGCTCATCTTCATCAACACGTTTCACTTTACCGATGAGACCGCCATTGGTGACAACCGTATCACCTCGGACGATCTCGGATAAAAGCTGCTTGTGCGCTTTCACCCGTTGGTTCTGCGGGCGAATAATCAGGAAGTAAAAAATCAAACCGATTAGGATAAACGGCAAAATGGACCCAACGGCTCCACCTAAGGCCCCACCCGATGGTGCGGATTGCATAATCAATGCGAACATATTGAGTCCCCAAATTAAAATTGAACGCTCAAAAAAGCGTCGTTCATCTGCGCCTATATAGGGATATCAATATTGATTGCAACGCAGGGCGACGGCAAAACTGTGTTGCCCGTCGGTTATTCACAGATTGACGATGGATTTAACGATCCAAGCAATGTCCCTCTGGCATAATCAGCTTCTGCCCGGGCTTGAGCGTATTGGGATCGGAGAGACCGTTTTTATCGGCCAATGCCCCAACCTTCACGCAACTACGTTTCGAAATACTGTATAGAGTATCTTTAGGCAACACGGCATATATTGTGTCCGTTGCGACCGTAGCTGGCAGCACGACCCGCTTTAACTTCACATCTTTAGTCTCAAGCTGATTCTCTGCAACAATTGTTTCCGCGATCGCACTCGCCTGGGTCAGCTCCGCTGATTTTGCTGGAATTGACAAGGACTGTCCAATTTCGATCCTGTTACCCGAGACGCCGTTCACGTTCTGAATAGCCTCAACTTCCACGTCGTAGCGTTTGGATAAGTTGTAAAGCGTGTCACCCTTTTTCACCACATGGGTCAGGGTTTCAGTAGAATTTGCCGGAACTTTCTGAGCAGGAATAGTTTTAGTGGCGGGTATTCCAGACGATGTATTGCGTCCACCGTCCTGATAACTTCTGACCCGGTAAGCTTCCTCTATCACGCGTTCTAATTGTGCATCGGACGTCTGGGTTCCCGCTTTCACCGTTTCGGCACTGGCCGTAGCTGCGCCTACGTCGCCATATATACGGGGCTTAAAGCGGTCCGACTGCGCCGCGCTATCTTGCGCCGATGCAGCCGTCGCCGTGAAGAGTATGGCCGCGGATGTCACGGAAAAGAGAATTTTACGCATGGGCTTATCCTATGAAAAGCATATCTATTCAGTGCCTTATGAGGAAACAGGGTTAAGAAATCGTTTTCAAAACTTAAATCATTTATAATTCAAGTTGTGAAGCCGTTAACTCTCCACCTCCTCGTCCTCGAGTTTCTTTTCAAGAAGCCTAACGGAGAGAATCGAGATTTCATACAGCGTGTATATAGCCAGGCCGAGAACGATCTGAGTGATCGGATCAGGCGGCGTCACAAAGGCAGCGAAAACAGCTATGCCAAAAAGGGCATATTTACGGGCTGATTTGAGCTGTCTTGAGTTCACGATCCCAACTCTGCCCAAGAGAGATAGAATTACGGGAAGTTGAAAGGACAGGCCAAATGCCAAAAACAAGGTCATTGCCAGACTTAAATAATCGCTGATCTTTGTCATCAGATCAATGCGTTGCCCCTCTCCTATCGCTTGCTGGTTCAAAGCAAATTCCATCACGTAAGGAAAAACAAAATAGAATACGAGAGACGCCCCTAGAACAAAAAGCAAAGGAGACAAAACCAGATAGGGTAGAAACGCCCCCTTTTCATTCCTGTAAAGTCCGGGCGCTATAAAGCGGTATATTTGATAAGCAAAAACCGGAAAGGCCAGAATAATGCCGCCAAACAACGCGATTTTGAGTTTGACGAAAAACGTTTCAAGCGGATGGGTTGCAATCAAGCCCAGATCAATTTCGGGAAAACCCGACTTTGACTGGGCAGCGTTATATTTGACCATAGCCCGCTCAAACGGCCACATTAGTCCTTGGATGATATGCCGTAAAAACGGAATGCAAACGACACAGCCGACAATTAGAGCCAGCACGCATCGGATGAGCCGCGAACGCAGCTCCAACAAATGATCCATCAGCGGCGCTCGGCTGGCATCCACTTCATCGTCGGACTCAATTGCCTTCGTCTCGCTCACTCGGACGACTCCGGCGATGTATCCGGGAGAGGGTCTTCGGATTTGGCGTTATCTTGCGCTTTCGGGGTCGTTTTAGGGTTTGATTTTGGCTTCATCTCGGTCGAATTGCGCAGGTCGCGGTCAAGCGCCCTCATTTCCCCTTCCAGATCACCTGTGAGAGATTTTACAGAACCCATCTTTTTGAGGTCTTCCAGCTCTTTTCGCATTTCTGCGATTTCGTCCTCGGCGCCCATTTCTTCAAAAGCGTCTTTAAACTCTTGGCCTAACCCTCTGATTTTCGCCATTATGTTCCCAAAACTCCTCATAAGTTTCGGCAGGTCTTTGGGTCCGACTACAATAATAGCCAGAAGCGCCAGCACAATCATTTCTGCGAAACCAAGCTGCGGAAGCATGGGGAAGCCCCTATAGGTTCAGGCCCTTGCGCCCGGTAAAAGCCGGCCGGGCCGCGGAATTATTTAGACGTTTTTTCTTTTTTCGGGGTGACGTTGATGGCGTCTTCCGAAGCGTCTTTTTCTTCCTCTGAACTGTCTTTCAGACCTTTTTTAAAGCTGGTGATACCCTTGCCCATATCTCCCATGATGGAGCTAATCTTGCCGCGCCCGCCAAAAACAAGCACTGCAATTACAAGAATTATCAAAATCTGCCAGGGACCGAGAGCCATACCATATCCTTTATTTGAGCTTTAGCTTAACGCTCTGCGAGGTTTGGCGCAACAAAGGGAATCTGTAATTCAAACAAAAAAGCGTTAAAGTCTTTGGTCTAATCGTCATCATCTTCAAGGAAGTCTTCAAAGAAATTAGGGTCTTCGGTTTCCATCTCAAGCGGGTCTTCGTCCGTATCGATATCATCCATCATTTTGGGCTCCGGCATCTCAAAATCCTTCGGTAAACGAGGGTCAAGAAGCCCGGCTGATTTAAGGTCATCCCGCCCAGGCAAATCCGTAATTGTCTCAAGATTAAAGTGAGCCAGAAACTCGTCAGTCGTGCCATAGGTGACGGGGCGCCCCGGCGTGCGGCGGCGTCCGCGCAATCTGACCCAACTCAGTTCCATTAGAACATCAAGAGTGCCCTTACTGACGGCCACGCCTCTGACGTCTTCGATTTCGGCGCGTGTTACGGGCTGATGATAGGCAATAATCGCCAGCGTTTCGAGCGCGGCGTTAGAGAGTTTCCGAGGCGCTTCTTTTACGTCTGTCAAATGATGTTCAAGATCGGGCGCGGTTTGAAAACGCCATTTATCGGCCACCCGAACCAAATGAATGCCGCGGCCGGCATAATCTCGTGTCAGACGGGCGAGCAAAGCGCCGACATCGGCGTCTTCCGGCATTCGATCTCTAAGAGTTTGCGTATCAATGGGCTCTACTGCTGCAAACAACAGCGCTTCCAGCAACCGTAGATTCGCTTCAATCGTCTCAATATTATGGGGCGTCTTCAAGCGGTCGCTTATTTGGACAATGCCGCTTTCAATGCCGTCTTTGGCATTTTCCACTCTATCGGATGAATTTGACATCAGGACCGCTCTCCCTGTCTGGAACGAACAAAAATAGGCTTAAAGACTCCGGATTGACGAAGCTCGATATCGCCCTCTTTCGCAAGTTCCAAGCTTGCAAGAAGAGAGCTGGCTTTGATAGAAGCCGTTGGCACCTCTACATCAAGTTCCGTAACTTGAGGTAAAAGCCCTTCCAAAGCGGTCCACTCATCCAGAGACGCTCCGGAATTTTGCAAGGCACGGCGCAATCTTTCTCTGGCGGCCTCCAGACTCAGAACTTTTGGCTTCGGTAGAGTATGATTTTTGAAAGCAGATCGTGAACGAGATGTCCCATAAGCCTGCAGCAGATCAAATATTTCCGCCTCATAGAGCGGAGCTGTTCGGGACCGAAGGCCCTCTGGCATGCCGCGCTTATGAACGCTTTGGCCCATTTGAGGAAGTCGAAACAAACCTTCGGCAGCCGCCCGCATCGCTGCAAGTCGTTCCAGACGGAACGCGAAATGCGCGGCCATCTCCTCGGCTTCCATGGTGACTTCGCCCTGATCATCCTTGGGCAAGATGAGTTTGGATTTCAAATAAGCCAGCCACGCCGCCATCACCAGATAATCAGCCGCCAGTTCAATCCGAAGGTGTTGAGCCGATTTGATAAAGGCAATATATTGTTCCGCAAGTTCCAGAATCGACAGACGGGCGAGATCGACTTTTTGCTTTCGGGCGAGCTCCAATAGAAGGTGCAAGGGACCTTCGTAACCGTCAATGTCGAGGATGAGGCCCTCCCCTTCGTCAGACGCATCGGTCGCGGCTTCGAAGTCCAGGTCTTCCTGAAAGTCCTCGGCTGTCATGACAAGTGGCCCATTAGCTCAGCGAATTCGGCTTCAGCAGACTTCCGGTCAAATTTTCTGAGGGAGTTTGTGCAATTTTCTGCAATTTTCGCGCGGCGGTAGCTGACCCCCTCAAGCGCCGCGGCGCCTTTGACAACCTGAACCATATCTTTCATTTTGCCGGAACATTGCAGGGCGATATCGCATCCCGCATCTAGGGCGCGTTCCGTTTTTCGGGTCAGAGTTCCGCTCAACGCTTTCATATCCAGATCGTCACTCATTACCAATCCATCAAACCCGATAGCGTCGCGAATAAGGTCTTTCATAGCCTTTCTCGAAACAGTGACAGCCTTTTTGGAGTGGTCGAGATAAACAGCATGCGCCGTCATGGCCATAGGCGCATCTCGAAACGCCTGAAAAGGCACGAAATCACTGCTCTTAAGGGTAGATTGATCAGTCGAAATTTTTGGCAGAGCCTTGTGGCTATCTACTTCTGCGCGGCCATGGCCGGGTATATGCTTGATGACCGGCGCCACCCCGCCCATCATAAGTCCGGCCATGCAGCTATGGGCCATATCTATGATAGGGTCTATACGGGTTGAAAAAGCACGGTCGGATATAATCGGGTCTGCTCCGGGCTGCGGCAAATCCAATACAGGCGCACAATCCGCCGTAATTCCCAATTGACGCAGATCGTCTGCAATCAAGCGGTAAGCCAGGAAGGCGGATCGTCGCCCTTTTGCCGGTTCAATGTCGTAAAGGTTTCCGAATTTTGAAGCCGGCGGATATGCTGGCCAGTGTGGCGGACGCAAGCGCTGCACCCGGCCGCCCTCTTGATCTATAAATATAAGACAGTCCCGACCGACGCTTTCGCGCAACTGGGCACAAAGTTTTTGAACCTGTTTTGGCGTTTCAATATTTCGGGAAAACAGAATAAAGGCCCAAGGGTCGGCGTCCCTAAAAAATACACGTTCACTTTCGGTCAGTGACGGACCGGATAGACCGAGAATGACGGAAAGAGGGTTCATTTTATTTGGTTGTCACGAAGCAGGCTTGTCCAGATCCTTTGAAGGAATTGCAAAGTGAGTTTGCGGCAGATTTGTCTGCCAATCCAGCGACCCGTGTTCGGTAGTAAATCCCCTTCTCGTCCAGATTGACGCGCTTGATATCGACATAAACGCCGCTCGGAAGAAGCGATGCAAAGCGTTGTTCCAAATCATTCCAGACTTTCTGGGCATCTGCTTCTGAACGGACAGAAGCCACCTGAACAACGAACTCGCTTCCACCTGTTCGGGGTTGAGAGGCGACAGGGGCTGGCTCAGAAACCACAGGGGTTTCAGCCTGCGTCTCTTTTTCGTTCGAACTCGTCTCCGAGGCGTTGGAAGGCGGTTCCAACTGAATATTCGCACCACTCGGCGGGTTTTGTGCAGGTTGGTTTTTAGGAAGTGTGATCGGAACTTCGGGTGACTGCGTATCTGTCACAGTTTCTTTAGGAGGCTGACCATTCATGACGTCAAAAACGCCCCGATCTTGATCCGGGGCTTGAAGGCCTTCCTGATCTTCGGGAGTAACTTTAAAAGGCGTGTTCTCGGCTGTAATCAATGGCGGGGCGTCGCGGTCACGTGTCCCGGGTTGATAAAATTTGAGAAGCAAAAAGGCGATTGCCAGCAAGACAACAGTGCCAATTATAAGCTTTATCAAGCCCTGACGTCCGGAACTGTCCCTCACGTCAAACGGCGTAAGGGTTTCATCCTCTGTCATCATGTCAGCGGAAAACTGATCTTTATTTGATGTCATTTTGGTCCCTTCCCCGTTCCTAACCGGCTCTATCCGAATCATATGGAGGCCCATTGGAGCTTGGGCCAGTCAGATGGCGTTTTAAAGCCGTGACTGTATAAAACTCGGTGTTAAGCCTTCGTAAAGACCATATTTGGGTCAAATTATGACACGAGTGTATTTTTATTCGGCTCACGCGGTTTCATTGTGACAATTTCCTCTGCTGTCGTCGGGTGAACAGCACATGTTTTATCAAAATGTTCTTTCGTAAGACCCCCTTTTACGCAAATCCCTAGGGCTTGAATAATTTCAGGGCTATCATCTCCCAAAATATGGATGCCCACCACAGTCTCTTTTTCTCCGGTGGTGATCAACTTCATGAATACACGCTGTGGTTTTTCAGCCAAAACATTTTTCATGGTTCTGAAGTGACAGGAATAAATCGTCACGTCGTCGCCGTGTTTTTCCCGGGCTTCGGGCTCTGTTAAGCCGACTACCCCGATAGGAGGACGCGTGAATACTGCGCTTGGAACATTGGTATGGTCATAAGCGGTTTTATTCTTGTTAAAAACTGTGTCTATGAAGGCCATTCCTTCACGAATAGCTACAGGCGTCAGATTTACGCGGTCTGTTACGTCTCCAACCGCATAAATATTGGCTTTTGATGTTTTTGAATATTTATCGACCTTAACCGCGCCATTTTCTGCGACTTCAACACCGGCATTTTCAAGGCCGAGACCATTGGTATTTGGTTTCCGGCCTGTTGCCATGAAAACCAAATCCGTGCCGATTTTGGAGCCATCATCGAAAGTCACGATAAAGCCACCTCCGGTTTTCTTAATTCCTGTCGGGGACGCATTAAATTTAGTTGTTATACCATTGTTTTCCTGAGCGATTCCAACCTCATCCCGAATTTCTGGGTCAAAACCTCGCAAGAGACGACCGCCGCGGTAAACCTGAGTGGTTTTGCAGCCAAGCCCCGAGTAGATGCCGGCAAATTCACAGGCAATATAACCACCGCCTATAATCAGAACCCGTTCGGGTAGCTCATCCAGAGTAAATGCATCGTCCGACACGATGGCGTGCTCAATTCCGGGAATTTCAGGTGCCCAGGGTCGCCCGCCTGTCGCTATCAAGATCGTCTTAGCCGTCTTTGTCTTGCCGCTTTTAACCAGTTTGATCGTGTGCTCGTCCACGAATTCGGCGCGTTCACGAAAGACCTCAGCGCCGTTTTTTTCTAATAATGTCGAGTAAATGCCTGATAAGCGAGAGACTTCTTTCTGAATGGAATCTCTCAATGTTGGCCAATCAAAACTCACGTCGCCAACATTCCAGCCGTATTTTTGTGCGTCTTTGATAGCGCCGCCAAAGTCAGCGCCGTAAACCAGATATTTTTTCGGGACGCAGCCACGGACGACGCAGGTCCCGCCCGGAAGGCTTTCCTCTGCCACACCAACCTTTTTGCCAAGTTGGGC
Source organism: uncultured Hyphomonadaceae bacterium (assembly GCA_963972195.1). Taxonomy (GTDB): domain Bacteria; phylum Pseudomonadota; class Alphaproteobacteria; order Caulobacterales; family Maricaulaceae; genus Litorimonas. The sequence goes on from CAXATH010000001.1 coordinate 140,202, forward strand.
CGCTAGGCGTCCCGCGCGCACCCCGCCGGAACCAGCGCCAATAACAAATAAGTCAAAATCGTAGTCACTCATAAAACATCTCTCGGAATTTTCTTTCTAGTCTTTTCAATATATAGGAAGAGACCGCCCTAATTTTTGGCCAATTCCATAACTTTTGCGTGATCGACCTCACCTATAATAATTGTATCTGCCAGATCGATGAAGAGGCCATGCTCCATGACACCTGGAATGGATGAAAGCGCTTTGGCTGTCTCGAAAGGCGACGCGATATGCTCGCATTTACTGTCGAGAATCCAGTGTCCGCCGTCTGTCACTAATGGGCCGCTCCCGTCTTTTGCCTGACGAAGTACTGTCTGGGCTTCGCGGCACCCCGTCTCTTTCAAGGCTTCATAAATTTTATCCGCAGTCAGAGTCAGCCCGAATGGATCCACCTCTATCGGTAACGGGAAGGCGCCAAGATTCTCAACCATTTTGCTCGCATCGATGATCACGACCATTTTCGCTGAAGCATGAGCAATGATCTTTTCCCGCAAAAGGCAAGCTCCGCCGCCTTTAACAAGCGAAAAGGCCGGATCGACCTCATCCGCGCCGTCAATCGTTAAATCAATCGAACGTATTTTGTCCGCTGCTATGAGAGGAACGCCCGCTTCTTCTGCACATTCCGCCGTTCGATCAGATGTTGGCACTCCCTGAACCCGTAGACCTCCCGCTACCTTTTCACCAAGCTGCTCAATGAAAATTTCAGCTGTAGACCCTGAGCCCAGCCCCAAGATCATACCATCTTCCACAAATTCAAGCGCCGCGAGGGCGGCATTTTCTTTCGCCACATTCATGCGGATTATCCTTTTGAGTCTTTTCGTTTTGATTTCGCGGCCCGGTAGCGCTCGGCCCAACCGGGCTTATGCACTTGCTCTGCCCGGGCAATCGCCAAGGCGTTATCCGGTACGTCTTTAGTGATCACGCCCCCGGACCCCAGATATGCGCCTTTGCCTATCGTGACTGGCGCGACCAAAGAAGAGTTCGTGCCTATAAAGGCCCCGTCTTTAATATTGGTTTTGTGCTTGTCGTAACCGTCATAGTTACAAGTGATGGTACCAGCGCCGATATTAACCCCCGCCCCTATTTCTGCGTCACCAATATAGGAGAGGTGATTGATTTTGCTGCCAATTCCAACAGTCGCCTTTTTGGTTTCAACGAAATTACCGACCTTAGTGTCACTATGAAGTATTGTGCCGGGACGAAGTCGGGCGAATGGGCCGATTTGAGCGCCCTCCCCAATTTCGGCGCCCTCAATGTGACTAAAACTATGGATTACGGCACCAGAACGGATTGTTACGCCGGGGCCGAACACCACATTGGCATCGACTGTGACATCTTTTTCCAAAACGGTGTCATATGAGAAAAAGACGGTTTCGGGATGTTTCAAACTCACCCCGTTCTGCATGGCATTTTCGCGCATGACCTTTTGAAATGACGCTTCGGCATTGGCTAGGTCTGTTCGATCATTGACGCCCAGCACTTCATTTTCATCGGCCGTAATAACTTCCGACCGCTTGCCGGATGACTTCAGTATCTCAACAATATCAGTAAGATAGTACTCATTCTTCGCGTTATTATTTCCAACCTTGGAAATGGCATCGAAGATGGACCTACAGTCCCCCGCCATCACACCGCTATTACAAATATCAATCTTGAGCTGCTCTTCGGAGCTGTCTTTCGCCTCAACAATTGAATGGAGAGATCCGTCTCCCTCGACGACTAAGCGGCCATAGGAGCCCGGATTTGCGGCCTTAAAGCCCATGACAACAAGGTCAGCGCTATCCTCTAACCGCTCGAACACTTTTGATAATGTTTCTGGCCGGATAAGGGGCGTATCGGCGTAAAGCACGACAACCTGCCCATCAAATTTGCCCAGCGCTTCGCGGGCTGCGTCGACGGCGTGAGCTGTTCCAAGCTGAGGCTCCTGCACCGCTATGTCAAAACCAAGTTTCTCCGCCGCAGCCCTGACATCCGCATTCCCCTCGCCGACCACGCAAATCGTCTTGTTAACGCCGGCCGTGGCGGCCAACGCGCCGACCCACTCCAGAAGGGGGCGGCGGCCTATCGGATGCAGTACTTTGGACATGTTCGACTGCATGCGTGTGCTTTTTCCGGCGGCGAGAATAATGGCGGCACGATTTGGCATAAAGTCCTGGGCGTTTGACAAATACAGGGTTTCTACTATCGCATTGGGCTTAGCGAAAGTTCGGGGAGACTGCACCCGATAATTTAAGTTTAACTGAGGTCTTTCTCTCATGACAGTTCTGACTTCGAAGAAACCGGCGTCTGCGTCTGCCTCCCTTCCCTATAGAGACTTCATTCTCTGTCTCGATCTGGACGGCACCTTGGTTGACACCGCGCCCGACTTGATTCGGGTTACAAATGAAACGATTGCGTTGGAGGGTCTTCCCAAAACACATTTCAAAACCGCTCGGCGAGAAGTCGGGTATGGATCCAAAAAATTGATCGCCAGCGCGATGAAGCGGGAGGGTCACACCGTTTCGGAGGGACGTCTGACCGAACTGCAGCAATGGTTCTTATCGCGTTACGCCGAGACATTATCCGAACATAGCCGGCCCTTCCCGGGCGTCACCGACACTCTGCGTCATCTGCGCCGCGGGGGCGCGACCCTTGCTGTTTGCACCAATAAGCCCGGCTATCTCGCTCGGCCATTGTTGGATCAATTAAAAATGACACAGCATTTCAAAACGATAGTCGGAGGCGATGAAGCGCCAAAAGCGAAGCCGGACCCTCGTCATTTACTACAAGCCGCAGGGACGAACCGGAGGGGGAAACGAATAGTCATGATTGGAGATAGCTTTCCCGACATTCGAGCGGGTCATAATGCCAAGGTGCCGACAATCTTGATGCGTTACGGCTATACGCCCATAAATGCGCACCGATTAAAACCGACATATGCGCTTGATAATTTTAGAGATATTCCCAGCGTCCTTACAAAACTTTAGGTCTGCTCAGCCCATAAAAAAACCGCCCCATGAAGGGCGGCTTGGTAAATCAAATTAATCTTAGAACTATGCGAAGTTTTCAGTAGATTTAGTTGGAACGCCGTTCACCATATTGGAACGAACATCTGTGCGGGCAGACCGCATAGAGGCCAAAAATCCGCCTTGAACCAAGTTGATACGGACATCATGACCGCGTTCAGCCCAGTAAGCTTCGATTTGTTCTTTTAGTTTTTCAGCGCCTTCGCGCGTACAGTAGTCACCTTTCATGGTATCCTCTTTCAGTTTTTTATATCAACAAACGAGTTATGGGTCTCATCTGTTGACTGTTGAATCATCATCCGTGAACTGTAGATAAGCATTGACGCCACTCATTCAAGAAAACTTATAGGTTTTTCTTATAAATTCTTTGTCATCTTTATACGCTTAAATGCACAGCCCTCATTTAGAACGCGCCGAAATAGACGCTTTTTCTGAACAAGCAAGCACTTCACAGTGAAATTGGTTCGTTTCAACCTGACCCTTTAAGCTGCATAGAGCTCTTGCAGGGCAGATTAAATAAACTTAACTTATAAACACAGTCTATAAGCAGTTGGTGGCGCGATGCCTAATCTACATTCACGAATAAAACAACACCGAAAAAAGCTCGGATTGTCGCAGGCAGATATGGCGGAGCGATGCGGAGTCAGCCAGCCAACCATTGCGAATTGGGAACGTGGGGGACATATCCCGCGAAAGGACGCATTGGAAAAGATCGCCGACTGTCTAAACGTCGACTCTGTTTGGCTCCTCTCGGGCGAGCTTCCTGCAGGGCGTAGCCCGGTTTATCAGCACCTGAATACGCCAATTCGGCATATTCCAATTTTTGAATGGACGCCGAGTGCTAGAGCATTCGCAAATGCAAAACCGACACGTTACCTCAGCTTGGCCATTGAACTCGAAGAATTATTTGCGCTCGACTCCCTAGACCACGGTGAGTTCGCCAGAGATTCCATTCTGATTTTCGATAAGAATGCCAAACCTGCCGCAAATGCCCGGTTCTTGGCTCGAAAAGGCGATGTCATGTCACTTTCGGACGGGGCCGGATTGGAGAACTCCAATTTAAAGCCTGTCGGGCGGCTCATTTACTCCATACAATCGCATTGAGGGCTGCCTAACCGCAATCAGAGTCACTACTCACGCTGTTCAGCAGGGTCTGACATCGCTTCCATATTTGCATCGGCTTGACGAATAGCCGCCTCAAGACGATCTTCCGCGGTCTGCAGGTTCTTTTTCGGGTCCTGATAAAAAGCCGTGAGCTTCATAATTTGAAGGAAAGTCTTGTTCAAGAAACGACCCCAAAATTTCATCGGGCGGTCAAAATCGAACAATAAAATGACGCGTTCTTCATCCGTATCATTCCAGACTTCGTGCTCAAACGTATCGTCAAAGACAAAAATTTCGCCTTCTTTCCAAGCCGTGATGGTGTCATCGACCCGAATCCGGCACTTTTCGCGATCTTTTGGAATGATGAGGCCAATATGGGACCGAAGAATACCCTTGGTTACGCCTTTATGTGCCGGAATATGGTAACCAGGGGCAAGTATGGAGAACATAGCGGTTTGTAAATTCGGAACCCGCTCGAGTATCTCAGCCGTTTTGGGTGCTAAGGACGCATTTTTCTCCAAGCGTTCTCCAAAACCGAATATGACAAAAGTCTTCCAGTTCTGCTCTTTTGCCAGCCGATATTGATCAGGGGATATTTCCTGAAAACCAGGTATCGCTTCGCGAAACTTCAAGACCTCTTTGGCCTCGGCCTGAATCGTTTTCCAGTTATCTGTAAATTCGCTCAGAAACGGAAAATAAGAATTATCGATTTTTGGCGTATCCGGAACAAGGGATTGCTTTGACTGAAAGGCCGCAATTTTGCGAACCAGCTTCTTGCCAGTCTTTTTGACGAAAGCCCGGCGCGGATTTGTAAGGTTTTTAGGTTTGTCGACTGTCTCTACCATAATGGTCGCCGCTTAACCCGAAACGGCTTCATCGTCCATCATGTAATTCCGTGTAATGGGCGCTGCATGCACATCTTTACTTAGCTGAATCTGAAAATTCATATGATTACCGTAAAGGAATGAGAATTCACTTATGACAAGGTAGAACTCCCACATACGGCAAAAACGCTCGTCAAACATGGCAGCGACTTGGCCTCTATTGGCTTGGAAGCGCTTCTCCCACTCTGCCAATGTATAAGCGTAATGAAGGCGTAATATTTCGCAGTCTGTGACCCACAATTTTGCCTTTTCAATTTCTGCAAATGTCTCAGAAAGCGCAGGAGAATACCCGCCGGGGAAGATATACTTTCGAATCCAAGCGCCCGTTGTCCCTGGTCCGCCCTTGCGGCCTATAGAATGCACAAGCGCTATACCGTCTTCGGCCAACAGGCTTTTGATTTTTGAAAAATATTCCTCGTAATGGGCCACGCCGACATGTTCAAACATCCCCACGCTTACAATACGGTCGAAAGTCTGATCCAGATCTCGATAGTCGACGAGCCTTAGGTCCACCTTATCTTCCAAACCGAGCTTCTTTACCCGCTCGCGGCCAAGAACCAATTGCTCATCTGAAAGTGTCACCCCAACAACCTTTACGCCATAATTTTGCGCGAGGTGAATGGCCATTCCGCCCCAGCCGCAACCGATATCTAGAACGGATTGACCCGGTTTCAGACACAACTTCTCGGCAATGTGTTTTTTCTTAAGTCTTTGAGCTTCCTCCAAGCTAATGTTCCTCTCAGGCCAGTAGGCACAGCTATATTGGAGATCTTCGTCAAGAAATAGGCGGTAGAATTCATTAGACAGGTCATAGTGATGCTGCACATTTGACCGTGCACTTGATTTCTTATTCCGTTGATGCAGTTTCTTCAGTTTTTTAAGCGTCCGGTTCAAAACCTTTTGGATCGGGTGACTCCGTATTCCGCCTCGGTTGTGAAGGAAGACTTTCAATAGACCCCGTATGCCGCCCTCTTCGCAAATCAGTGTCCCATCCATATAAGCTTCACCGGCCCTTAGCTCAGGGTTTAAAAACAGTGTTCGGTAAAGAGTTTTATCCGTCAGGCGAATGATGGCCTGGGGCTCGCCGCCGGGGCCATGAACGTGATGGTTCCCGTCCGCATCTATGATTGTTAACTGGCCGACTTTCACAAATCGGGACATCATGGAATTTAGTAGCTTCATCGCATTTGTATAAATGGACTAATTCTAATGAACACGCAATTTATCGTGAATAGACTTATCCACGAAAGTGAATGACTTATTCAGCCGCTTCGAGCTCCACTTCTGCGCAGGACTGATATTTCAGGAATTCTGCAATAGAATCGGCCGCCACGGCAGACGCTTTCCCATCAAAGAACTCAAAAGTTTCTTCGAACGCAAAATTTTGCGCCGGAAGGTACTTATCGTGTGTAGTCCCTGCTTCGCGTACCGTTTCGATCAAATCCTCTACGCCATCTAGAACGGGTCCGGTTGTCCAACTCATATAGAAGGGGTTCCCAGCCCAATCGGCCTCATGACTATTGAGGAAAATCGTTGGACGGCGGCGCTCCAGAAACTCATAAACTTGAGAGCTGACATCGCCTAAATATATATCAGCGCTCCTTGTATAGGTCATATCGACGCTTTTGGTGGAACCCAAATCAATATGAATATTGGGAGCGTCATGAAAACGTTTAGGAAGGCTTTTACGAAATTTTACCCGTTTATGTTCAACCGATGTATGGAGTTTACGTTGAAACAGCATGATATGCGGCGCAAAAATCAAATTTATATCCGGCGCGTTTAAGAAAGCCTCTAAGACCTCCGTCCCCATTTCATACCAAGATGATAAATGTGGATCGAAATGAGGATTGTAAATGACAATCGGATTGTCATTGTCAAAAAAGTTTATGTTTGCGGGCGTATGAGGTACAAAATCGAATTTTGGATAGCCGCAAATTGCATAATTACCTTTGCGAATTAGCCCTCGCTCTAGATGACGTTTTTTTAGCTTTTCTCCGGGGACAAGGACGAAGTCAAAATCCCGAATCGATTCTTTCTCCGTGACAGAACGATCCCCTGCCCCGTGATGTGTCAAAATAAACTTGAGATGGTCCAATCCAAATTGTGACTTTAATAATAAAGACGTAGATTCCGGAACAACGAAGACGTCATATTGACGAAAAATATCGAGATTGTTTTTCAAAATGGCAATGCGCCGGGCTGGCGCGACAGCATTTGCCGCCTTCAAAACGCCTCGGTCCGCCTTGCCAACCTCAAGATCGACGAAACCAGCCTTCTCTACCAATTCGGGGCCCAACCCAGCTTTCACAAGCTGTTTTTGTTCATCAGTCGAAGCCAAGACGTCAATATCCAACTCCGGATACCGTAAAAGTAGCTCCTTCAAAATAGGCGCCGTATGCGCCACTTGATGAGGAACCTCGTGATTATAGATAAAACCGACTTTCAGGCTGGGAACAGCTTCTGCATATTCTGCCATAACTCTGGAATCCCCTGTGACGCTTCTGTGACTACGGTTTAAAACCAATACAGTTTCAATAAAGTTTAAAATTCAGACTTTATTATCCTTAAGATAAACTTTCTACCTCAGGGTCGAAAGGCACAAACCCCTGACTGTCTTTCATCCAATATTGAATTTCAAAGCCGCGTGTTACGGCGACTGCCTCAAACTTTTTCGACGGATCAACGACAATTGGAACATCAACATAATCCAATACAGGCAAGTCCGCTTTGCTATCCGAGTAGAAATAGGTATGGCACCCTTGCGGTGCAATGTCTCCTAATAGACCTTTCACACGATCCAGCTTCGCTTGCCCGTAACAATTTGGTGATTTGAAGGTGTCTTTTAGCTCCCCGCGTTCTGTCCAGTCCAAGACTGTCGAAACGTAATCAGTTATATTGAGGTGACGAGCAATTGGCTCAACAACCAAGTCAACGGCCGCGCTTGCGAGCACAATGTGATGCCCTTTGGATACATGATACTCCAAAGCCCTGCTGCCCCCAGGCCGTAAGTTCTGAACTTCTTTCTCGGCAAAGTCTTCTGCTAGGGATTGCAACTTTGTTCGATTATGGGACTGCAAGCTCCAGCGCATCATGGTTTTCTTTACGGCACCCCGAGGGATCTTTCCGCGTTTATATTGCCACTGAAATTTCAATGTACTCGATAAAAGGGGCAGCCATAGGTGCGGCTTGAAGCGAACCGTTCGCCAAACAAACCTTCCCCATGTCCCTTTTTTGGTGAGAGTGTAGTCTAAATCAAAAATAGCAATAACGGGTATGTCAGTCTGTTTTGATGTCACGCGCTTCCAGCCCTTTCAATACTTGTCGGGTCAGAATAACGACCAAAATCATGCCAATGAAATAACCCGCAACAACCGCCAAAGCTGATCCAATTTCTCCAAAATACTGCGTGAAGACAAAGAAGGCTATCACATAAACGAACAGCCCCGACGCTCTGGCATATATGGCCTTTTCCGGTCGATCAGCGGCATAAAAAACGGGGAACAACGGCGCGACTGCCGCAAAAAGAGCGGCGCCAATGACCAATACAACTGCCAAGGGGACAACCCCGCCATATTCCGCTCCGAGTGTTCCCTCTATTATAAAAGGGCCAAAAACAGCGACAATTCCCGCTAAAAACATTCCAACAGCCAGTGAGACAAGGCTCGCGCGGGTCACGAGTCGGAGTATGCGACGTCCCTCGCCTCCGCTGACAATACGTGCCAATTCGGGATATATGACCTGATCCAGTAATTTTACGCCTTCCGAGAGCAGTTTGGCGATTTCTTCCGCCCATTTATAGATGGCCACAAACGCGGGGCCAAATGCGGCTCCGACCAAGAGAATAGGCAATTGATTGACGCCGGCCGCAAGAGTTGAATCAATGTTCGATTTCCAAACAAAACTCCACAGACCGGGTCTGGGCCGAAAAAAGCCGTCCTTAGCCTTGAAGACGGATTTGGCGAGTCGGCGCTTCAGAAGCTCAACGAATCCGAGCGCAACTTTGAACACATAACCTGACACCGAAGCGACATACCAGACGCAAAGAAAGCCTATCATTCCCCACCCCATAAAATAGGCTAAAATGGCTCCGAGTAGACGTATGCCCGGCATAACGATGCCTGCAAAAGCAAGTCCGTTGAATTTATCAAACAAGCGTAAAACCCCGATCGGTGTCCCGGTAATTTGGAATAAAACGACAGTTGAATAGGCGATCACCAGAGGTTTCAGCGTTTCTACGTCAAACCCGCCGCCCTGAGGTGCAAGTGCGGGATGGGCTGCCATAATGAGAGCATATAACTCGAATAGTAAGATTGCCCCGGTATAAGCCAAGACAGCTGACAGAACATCGATTTTAATGCCAAATTTGATCAGACCAGCTAATCTTTCCGGTTTCTCATTGTGTACATCGTCAGAGCCAAAACGTATGATAGACTGCCAGCTCTGGAACGTAGCTACCTCTGCGAAGAACAACATATAACCGTGCAGAAAAATAATTGTCCCGAAGCTCACCTGATTATCGAGCGCTTTTGCCGTAATGAGCAGGGTTGCCAAACCCAGAACAACGCCAAGTCCTCTCGCCCCCACGAGCAGCCCCGTATTGGCCGCTATCCTCTTACCGACAGTTTTATTAGATCGAATGCCCAAATCAGGAGTTTTCATCTGAAAGCTCCCTTTTCTTTAATATCTCACTGACCAATTCATGATCGGAGACTTTATCGACATCAATGGCGGCTTCGGCGAACGGGAGAAGAACAGGTTTGGCTGATATTCCTATTTTCCGACCGGCTTCCTCAAACGCGCCCTGAAGGGATAATCGACCTGCTGCATATTTGAGACCTAACCCAATTCCAATCTTACGGGCCAGTTTAAGCGGTTGCTTCCTCAGGTGTTGGGCCTCTCTCCAAAATTCGAGCGCGGCGAGGCCCTTCTCGTTTGCTATAAAAAACAAATTACATCCCGAGACTGCTTCGTCGGAGAATCGCAAATAGGTTCGTTTGGTATTCGGATGGCCCTCTTGTATGATAGCCTCATTAGCTAAACCGACACAGAAATCTGCGCCGCTGGCTATCGAGCCATTTATAAAGCTTGCGATCATGTCAGCCCTTAACAAAGGGTGATCCCCCGTTGTCATGAGGCAAGGAAAACTTGCATTTTTTAAAGCGATAAGAGCGCTGTCTGCGGGGCCCATCCCGCTCTCTTTGATTAACCAGCCCTCGCCTGCATTTGGGTAGCCTGAAATCATGTAAGGCCGGGCAAGCCCCGCCGCTTCTAGGGCAGACTCCACCCAACTCAACATAGGCCTGTCAAGAATAGGGGTTTCAACTTTGTAATCGACGTTAAATTCGGCGCATAAAGGGTCCGTAACCCCGGCCCTCTGTCCTGCCAAAACAAGTGTACTCACATGTTTCATGAGACGATATTTTTTTCGTACATTCTGTAGGTTTTATAACGGGTTGCGGCAGCTTCCTCACAAATACCTATCATCCCTTTATTGTCTTCCAAAATCCAAGACAGTTCGCAATGCGAGAAGCCCTTTTCACGGCCTGCCGCAAACACGGTTTCACAAAGTTGAGCGACCAAAGCCAAGCCTTTTCGCGTATTCTGATGAGCTTTCCTCAGACCCATCAAGGGAATCCGCGCCTGTTTGACGCCTGAGACTTTCAACCGCCAGACGAGTTTCGCCCACCCAAACGGCAGGAGCTTGCCGTCAAGCCCTTCTGAGAGGGCGTTCAGGTCCGGAACCATCCATATGTAAGCGGCCGGCATATCATCAATATAACCGATCCAAAATCCGTCTTCAAAAATAAGCGGTTTGATTTCTTTGGCCATATGTTCGATCTGCTCATCACTAAAGGGTAGAAACCCCCAATTTTCTGACCAAGCGTCGTTGAAAATGTCCATCACCAAATCGACATCGCCTCGAAAGTTTTTCTTATCAAGTTTTCTCCAGCGAATGGACTTGTTTCTCTGAGCATAGCTTAGCAATGACTGAAGAAATTTTGACCGTGGATAACCAGCGGCCAGCTCTGCTTGATAAGCGAACATATCAACTGCCTTTGTAAGACCGAATGATTCGCAATATTGTCTATAATCCGGACGTCCGAACGGCATCATCATGACGGGGGCCGTATCAAACCCTTCAATCAAAAGCCCGCACTCTTCATTTACGCTCCATTGGGAGGGGCCTACCATGCGCCTGCGCCCGGCCGTCTTCAGCCAAGCCTCGGCAGACGATAGGAGAGCGCGCGCTACGTTTCCGTCATCGATACAGTCGAAATACCCGAAAAACCCGGTATTATCACCATATTGGGTGTCATGTTTTTCAAGCGTGAAAGCCGCTATCCGTCCGACGACCTGATCATTCGCGACAGCTAGAAAAAGTTGACGATTTGTCGGAGCGCCGGGGTTTTTTTCAGGATCAATCTGTTCCTGCCGTTCAAATCGCAACGGCGCTCGCCAATTTGGAGCGTCTCTGTAAAGGCCGTAAGGAAAAGACAAAAACCGCTTTTCATCCGACGCAGTACTAATCGCTATGATATCAATTTGAGCAGTCACAACGATCCCCAAGCTTGAAAGGCAAGTATCGGGCTTTTGTTCGGCTTATTTCGACAGGTCAACCAAATTGATGACGATATCAGTACCGGTCAGAGGCACATCAAAGCTCGTCTCAGAATATTTCGGGAGACGAAGCGCTTTTATCTCTGGGTTTCCAGAGAGACCATATGGCTCCAATGGCTTGAAGTTCCATGCCTTTTTGAGCCGGCGGTCTCCATCAATATCGTGATACCCTACGACGGCATAAGACCCGGGTGTTGGCACATTAATGCACAGCTTTTGGGACCCTTGCTCGGCAGGAACGCGAATTCTTCTTAATTTACCGCTTTTTCTGAGAAAGTTGTCCTCTCCAAAAAGCTCAAGCTTTAGAATGCCCTCTTTCGAGACATTGTTCACCGTGACGCGAATTTGCAGTCCATCTTCTACGCAATAATCGGACTTATCACTGTCATAGAGCTCTAACCCTAATTTATTGCCGATGGCAGAGATTTCCTCATCTGGTTCTTCGTCATCGTCATCCTGACGGCTTTGCGCGAGAGCGCTAGTCGAGAAAATCGCGAATATTGTAAATATTACAAAGATTTCGGATAAAAATCTGTGAAGTAAGTTTGCTTTCACGGTCTGCCCTTATTAAGCCCTAAATTCATAGTGACGCAATCGGTCTGAATACAGACTGAATATGGACAGCTTACAGAAAGAGTAAAGGTCTAACTACAGAGATGATGGGCAGGCTGAACCTATATCTTTTCAAACGGGCCTCCGTAAATATCGGTGGGTTAGTTGTTTTTGCGTGCTGCGTTCTACTTTTGGAGCGCCTATTGCGTATTTTCGAAATTGTGTCGAATTCCTCCAATCCCGCCGCTGACGCCAGCCGAATGATTTACAACCTGCTGCCCCATTACTTGGGGATGGCGGTTCCAATGGCTCTACTTCTGGGAACAATCATAACAATAGATCGCTTTTCGCGGTCAAGTGAGCTCACAGCCGCCCTTGGCGCCGGCGTCTCGCTCTTTCACATGACGAAACCATTCGTCCTATTAGGTGCGATCCTGGCCTGTTTGACGATATTTATTGAGGGTTATCTCCAACCTGTCGGCCGATATAATTATCGACAACTGGTCAATGTCGTGAAGCAACAGAGTTTCACAGCAGCCCTTCGGGAAGGTACGTTTACGACCGTTGGCACCAGAACCTTTTTTGCGGGAACAGATTTATCCGGCTCCGCTATTGGCCCTATCTTTATTTATGAGTCGACCGAAGACTCAGATGGCAATCAGCTCGGGTTTCGGATGACGACGGCCAATGAAGGGCGGCTGGTCGTACAGGAAGACAGTAATGACCCCGTACTACAGCTTTCTTCCGGGCGTTATTATCAAGTTGAAAATGATGATCAGTTTGACGGGGATTTGAGTTTCAGCAGTGCGGATGTAACCGGCGCCGCCTCAGTCATTGAATACCGTGCCCGGGGCGATGATGAGAGAGAGCTTACATCGGTTGAATTATTCAAAAACCGTAAAGGCACTTATCTCGATACACTCACCAAAGAAACCAATAACGCCGCCTTACACTTGCGCGTTGGCCGTGCGTTTTTATTAATTCTTCTGCCCTTCATTGCAGTTCCTTTCGGCTTAAATTACGGGCGCAACCCGTCTTCTGCCGGTATTTTTATAGGTGTCGTATTCTTGGTTTCCTTACAAAAGGCGTTAGAATTCGGACAAGGCTTGGGCGCTTCAGCTAAAATTCCGCCTTGGCTCGGAATATGGTCCGTTATTACTGTGGTCACAATTTTTGCAGCTTATATATTTTGGAAAAGTGCTTATAAAATGGGCCAGCCACCACTGACCTCATTTGCAATGCAAGTCGCCCATTGGCAAAAAGAGACACGTTCTGCTGTCTCCCGTGTTCGGGGGAAACTCTCAGGGGCCGACAGTGCTTAAATTCGGTCTCTATCTATCTAAAACCTTTTTGTTTACTTGGGTAGGAACCGTATTCGGAATGCTGGTTCTCATCGGGCTGCTGGACAGCTTGGCCAATGGAGCTGATATTGTTGCCAGCGGAGAAGGCTTTCAAGGGACATTCCGATATATGCTGTTGCGCGCCCCGGTTATTTTTGACCGAATATTTGTCTTCACGCTCGTGGTCGCTATCCTTCTGGTCTTTGTTAAACTGATCCGTCAACACGAGTTGGTGGCATTATTAGGTTTTGGAATTTCCGCGCCAAAGCAAATTCTGCTACTCGCTCCGATCGTGCTTGGCGCCAGCCTAGTCTCAATCTCATTTATTGATATAGCCATGGCGCCAGCTGTCCGGGCTCTACAGGACTGGGGAATCGGTGAATATAAGGTCAAAAACATCACCTCTGAAAACCCCTTATGGCTCGAGGATGGCGAAGATATTGTCCGCGCTACCGAACGAATAAGCTATACCCGCCTAGGAAACATACAAATCTTTGAACGCGGCGAGGCCGGCGAGGTTAAATCCGTTTTATGGGCCGAAAGCGCAAATTACGCTGAACCGAACTGGTCCCTTCACGGCGTTAGAATTTTGACAGTGGCCGGATCTGATGGTGAGAAACGCAGCGCCCTTAGAGACCCATCTCCCCGTATGTGGGAAACGAGCCAAACGCCTGAATCAATTGCCCGCTTGGCGGCTGAACCTCGTGATATTTCGATGTCCGAGATGAGAAACTTTATGATGCGGGGGAATTCAGGCTCTAAACCCCGCTTCGCCTACAGTTTTTGGCACGCTCACCGCCTAACCCGCCCAATAGCCGCCTTGATTCTGCTTCTTTGCTGCGTATCTCTCATGCAACGTACCGGAAGAGAAGATACCGGAGATAAAACACTTTTCGTTGGTATTACGATGGGATTTGTTTTTCTGATCATAGACGGAGCTATGGCAACATTTGCGACGTCTGGCGGACTAGGGGTCGCCGCAGCTATTTCGTTCCCTCTGGCTCTATTCGGTCTGTTTGGCGCTTTCATGCTTGTCCGAACAGAAAGTATTTAGGGTGCGTCCATGTCAATTTTGGCCATCTCTAATGCGAAAGCCCGCTCAGTTGCAAAACAAGGTTCAGCTCTTTCATTAAAAAGACTGCCGGAAAATAGTGAACACTTTATCAGTCAGGATAAAAGTGACCTTCTGCCGCTCATGAGAAAGGCCCGTGAGAAGAAAACGCGACATATTCTTATTGAAGGCGGCGACGGCACCGTGCGTACGGTTATGACGGCCTTATTGAATAGCTATGAGATAAAGGACGAACTGCCCGCAGTCTCAATTTTACCAAGCGGAACAACCAATCAAATTGCCAGAAACATTGGCCTTAAAGACCTGTCAGATTTGAAGGCAATTCAGGACGGCAACATAAAGGCTCACTCCATATCTCTGGTGAAAATCGATCGGGTTACAGTGGATAAAAGTCCGACAAATCCGCTATATGGATTTCTGTTTTCAACCGGCGCCCTGCCCCATGTCAGCCGATTTGCGCAGGAGAAACTCAATGGAAATGGCGTCGGAGGCGGAACAGCGGTTGTCGGCGCCGTTTTGAAAGCTGTGACAGGCGATAAATCACGTCTTATGCCGCCCGTGAAGCATAAAATGAAAGCCCGGTTAGGCGGTCAGACCCTTTTCAAACATAAGGGCGTCGCCCTTGGTACGATTATGACCACTCTGCCCTCTCTGATGCTCGGTCTAGATCCATTTTGGGGCGAAGAGAATGCCCCTTTGCGGATGACTTGGGCGGAGGCCGACAGCCGCAAACTTGGCCGAAATGTGGCTGGCTTGTGGATGGGGCGCAAGCAAGACCGCGCTCAGGATGGGTATTACAGTCATAATATCGACCGATTGACCCTGAAAACAATTGCGCCGGCCACGTTGGACGGTGACTTTCTGGATTTTACCGAGCAAAAACTTCGTATTTCAGCGTCTCGTCCTGTTACCTTTTGGCGGGCAGGATGAACGATCCGGTTTTAAAAATTATTCGTTCGGAAGTTCTGGAGCCGCCAGCCAGAGTAAATGATGTTTTGGACGCGATCGAAGCACAACATAAAGATCGAGTCCTAGCGTTTGTGTATTACGGGTCGTCTCTAAGGGAGATGAGCAATCCTGATAAAATGTTGGATTTTTATGTTCTGGTCGACAGTTATCGCGCGGTTCACGGCAAAGGACTACGCGCCCTGTTGAACCGCTTTATTCCCCCGGCCGTCTATTACATTGAACGCGAGGGGAAAGACGGGGTTCTGTCGACCTGTAAATATTCAATCCTTAGTCTGAAAGAGTTTGAACGACGCTGTACGGGCAAAGTTCTCCAGTCTCAGGTTTGGGGACGTTTTTCCCAACCCTGCGTGCTCTTGCGGGCCAAAGACCATTCGATTTCCGAACGCGTGTGTCAGGCGCGCACCAAAGCGGTGCGGCATATGGCTAGCCAGTCCGCGCCGTTAGTTGCTCCCAAAGCTTCGGCAGCGGAAATCTGGGGACGGGGTTTTTATGAGAGTTACCGAACAGAACTAAGACCTGAAAGCTCTGTCGGGCGGTCACAGGAAATCGTCGAAAGATTCGCTGAAAGATACACATCACTAACGACAGCGCTTTACGGTCCCCCTGATAAATCCGGCGGGTATACCTTACCAAATGAAAATGAGAGCCAAGTAAAACGGCTCTGGTTTTGGCGGCGCATTCAAGGCAAACCGCTTTCAATCCTCAGAATATTAAATAGTGCAGCCACATTTGATGGCGGTCTGGATTATGTGCTTAGAAAGCTAAAGAACCATTCTGGGGTTGAATATCAACCGACA
This sequence comes from uncultured Hyphomonadaceae bacterium, assembly GCA_963972195.1. GTDB lineage: Bacteria > Pseudomonadota > Alphaproteobacteria > Caulobacterales > Maricaulaceae > Litorimonas. The sequence goes on from CAXATH010000001.1 coordinate 156,585, forward strand.
CCTTTCCAACGAAAACATCCGGTTCTCACCTCACCCGTTATGGGATGGGAGCTATGGCGTAAGGGCGCCTTTCGCTAGAGACTACTCTGCTGCGAGTTTAGCCGCCATGTCCTGCATCATTTCACCCTGAGCGTTTTTAAGATTGCCAAAGGCTGTCAGAAGTGTGTCGATATCTTCTTTGGTGTGAGCAGCAGATAGGCTGATACGTAGCAAGCTTGAGCTTTGCGGAGTTCCTGGCGGAACTGCGAGATTAACATATACACCGTTTTCAATCAGCCAATTCCACTCCATGGCGGCGATTGCTTCATTTGGGCGGCGTATAGCTATAACCGGGCTCGCTTCGGAGCAAAGATCATAGCTCATTTCTTTCAAACCCGCATGGAGTTGCTCGGATCTCTCTTTGAGATTCGTGCGCAAATGTCCGCCTGACTTAACCTTTTCAACTGCAGCGCGGGCCGCAGCAATATTGGACGGCGTCGCAGAGGCCGTAAACATGTAGGGCCTCATGACTTTTCGAGTAATTTCAAATTCCTTGTGTCGAGACGCACAGAAGCCGCCCACAGAGGCCAAACTTTTGGAAAACGTACCGGAAATAAAGTCAATTTTGTCCAACACGCCCTGCTCTTCGGCAATTCCGCATCCGGTGGGCCCAAAGACGCCGTAGCTATGGGCTTCATCAATATAAAGGTATCCGCCATGACGGTGTGTCACGTCTACAAACTCATCGACGGGGGCAATATCGCCAAACATTGAATACATGCCCTCAATGACCACCAGAGCATGGCCGCCCTCAATATCTCCGTGCCTGGCCAAACGCTTATCAAGATCTTCGGGTGAGTTATGGCGAAAACGGATTGTCGACGCGCCGGTGAGACGAGTCCCGTCAATGATGCAGGCATGAGCATCGGCATCCATAAATATCACGTCTTTTTCGCCAGCAAGCGCTGCAATAGCGGCAAGATTAGTCTGATATCCGGTGGTGAAAACAACACAGCTTGGCATGCCCAAATGATCGGCCAAGGCCTTTTCAAGGTCTAAATGTTCGGCATATGAGCCGTTGGCAACACGTGAACCAGTTGTGCCGGTGCCATGAGTTTCGATCGCTTTCTTCGCGGCAGAAACGCAATCCTCGTCAAAGGTCAGACCCAAATAATTGTTTGTTCCGGCGAGCAGAATCTCGCGATTTCCAATACGCCCTCTTGTTGCGTCAAGAATATCATCAAACTGCACGCCAAGCGCGTCTTGTCCGATTTTCATCATCATATCGACGCGGGTTTTAAGTGGCGTGAATTTGTCAAAAAGAGAAGACATCCTGTGTCCTATTCTGAAGTGAGTTCTTTGATGGCGTTGACGAGCTCTCCGACAGTTTTGATATCGCTCACCATCTCCATAGGGATAGAAATATCGTAGTGATCTTCGAGCCCCATGACCAAATCAAATACGGCTACAGAATCGACCTCCAAGTCAGACATAATCCCGCTCTCCCGATAAATCGGGCGGTTCTGGGGGTTATAGGGTTTAAGGAGCTCGCAGACTTTAGCGAAAATCTCATCACGATTTGGCGAAGATGTCATATATTATTCCGGCGCATCATAGCTTTGAACGGTTTTAGAAATGGCCTCAACCATGGGGGTGGGATTCGAAACCAAGTCGTTACTTTGCCAGTGCTCATAACGGAACTCAGCCAGTTTTCCTAGAGACAAGTGCCCTATAGAAAACAGTCGTAAAGTCAAAGTCGTAATAGCGGCGATGGGATAAAGTATAAACAGGGGAACCGGAAAAGCCCGCACCGACCTGTTAAATGCGGCCTCTCCATACTTGGCCAGCTCCGGCATGCTTAAGGCTTTGGCAGTTGCGGGGGAAACTGACTTGTTGTCATACTCTCCCTTCATAGCTCTTGCTATCAAGTCGTCTACCAAGTCATGAACGTAAACCATAGCCACGGATCGGGTTTTCCAACCTCGACCGCCTGCGACCGGCAAGAAACCCCGTTTCATTAAATCGAATATTGGCTTTGTCGCTTTATCGCCCGGGCCAAAAACCGCGGGCGCGCGAATCACCGCTAGTTTTCCAGAAAATTCAGATTTTACAGCCCGCTCGCCTAATCCCTTCGACCTCGCGTAGAAACTTAATCCCGGCTCTCGGGCGGTCATCGATGAAAGCAGTATCACGCGAGGTACGTTCGCGTTCTCCGCAGCCTCGGCGACGGCCCTTGCTCCCTCCACATTGACGGATAAAAAATGGGCCCAAGTCGGGGCCTTCACCAAACCGGCTAGGTGAATGACGCAATCTGCATCCTTGGCCCAGCCTGTTAAATCCCCAGAAAGGTCGCCTGCGATCACTTCAAGATTTTTATCTGAGAAATCTGCAAGGGCGGCAGGACGGCGCGCCAACGCCTTGACCATATAGCCACAATCCAAAAGGCCTCTGAGAAGATGTCGTCCAAGAAACCCCGTTGCGCCGGTGAGCGCAATAATTTGAGGCATTACGCGCTAAGTCTCGGACTGGACAACACGGATAGACTCCGCGTTCTGAAGATCAATAATTCCGCCGGACGCAAATTTTTCCTTCACCCGGGCACGGGATAATTTCCCGGAACTGGTCACAATCATTGTGGATTTAGGGACAAGCTGAAGTCTAACGGGGACGCCGACTTCCAAGCGAATTGCCGCTGTGACAGCCTTGAAAATTTCATCAAGAAGGCTCTGGTCGCGTGTCCGGCATTCCAGCAGAAGCATGATTTGCTTCTCATCCCCTGCCCCGCCAATCGCAAAAGCACAAGCGCGCCCGCACCGATGCGGTGCGGCCGCTTGAGCCGCCCATTCAATATCCTGTGGCCAAATATTCCGGCCATGCCATAGAATTAGGTCTTTTGAACGGCCTGTTACGACCAATTGGTCATCCAGCCAGTAGCCAAGATCGCCTGTATCCAGCCACCCTTCTTTGGTGAAAGCGGCTTCCGTAGCCTGAGAATTTCGAAAGTAACCTGGCGAAACACTTGGGCCTCTAAGACAAATCCGTCCAACTTTCGACCCGGTTAAAACATTGTTTTTTATGTCGCGAATTTCAATTTCATGATCCGGCAACACAGTGCCGCAGGCGACAAATGTCCGGCGGGCCGCAGCCGGCGTAAGTTCGGAAGCCGTGACAGCTTCGGTCGTGCGCTCATAACGGTCCATATCAATGGTATGTTTTTTCAAGCCTTGGCCCAAAGGTGCAAAGCTTGCCGCCAATGTTGTTTCAGCCAAACCATAGCTCGGAGTGAAAGCGCCCCGTTTGAAACCCATAGGCTCAAACAGGTCTTCAAATTCAGTTAGAGGCTCAGGACGCACCATATCTCCACCGATACCGGCCGCGCGCCAGCTCGAAAGGTCAAGCTCCCTGTCTTCGCGCCAACGCCGCACGCAGAGTTCATAGCCAAATGTAGGAGAATAGGACAATGTACCCTTATGGTCGTTAATAAGCTGAAGCCATGTGATCGGGCGGCGCGTAAAATCCTGAGGATCAATGTAATCGACAGTGAGTTGGCTCATCATAGGCGCGAGCATGAAGCCGATAAGGCCCATATCATGGTAAAGTGGCAACCAGCTGGTCGCACGGTCGGTCTCGTTAATCTTCAAACCATGTCTCGTGATAGCGTGACAGTTCGCCGAAACCGTTGACTGAGTGCCAATAATACCTTTTGGAGAACTGGAGCTGCCGGAAGAATACTGAATGTAACACAGGTCCTCGCTGTTGAACTTACGCAGCTTATCTCCTTTTGGAAGCGCCTCGACATCGCCAAAGGTCAGAACCGGTATAGCCTGATCGTTCAAGGCTGAGCTCATAATGGGTTCCATGGACTCAGGCGTAAATAGCGCGTGGAAGTCTCCGGTATCAGCCATTCGCTGCAGCTGTCTTTCATAACTCCCGCGCCCGCCCAAGGTCACAGGCAGCGGTAGCGGGGCCGGAACCAGGCCCGCATATTGGCAAGCAAAAAATAGAACAGCAAACTCAGGGGTAGAGACCGCAGCCAATCCAATCCTTGAATTTTTAGGGGCAAATTTTACGAGACGATAAGCCAGTTCGATAGAGCGCTCTCGAAGCTCTCTATAACTCAAAACTGTTTTTAGAACGGCTTTCCCGTCAAAATAATTTAGACCGGTATTGCCTTCGGCTGCATAATCCAGCCCATCACACAATGTCGCGAAGTCACTGTGCCGAATTGGCTGACCGCGATGAGTAGGTGTTGGAGAAAGGTCATTGGCGGCAGGTGCGCGCGCTGTGGTATCTGTCATATTCTTTTCCGCTTTTAACGCGCTTTGTTCTCTACAGGAACATTCAAGGTCGCTTCGTCAAAAAACTGTCAATAAGGGTTTGACCCTATGAGGTAAATATCTCCCTAACACACCCATAAACAGCAGTTTCTCACGCTTTGATACAAATTGTGACATAACTGTAACATAAAAAACACAGTTTTTCGTCAGATACTCCCGAAATCATTCGGGCCTAACTACCACGTTAATGACGATATTAAGATTTTTCGGGCGTTCATTGTGAGGCAGAATCAAGCTTCTTGGTATGGTCAGGCTCACCGGGCCATACGACAATCCGACGAGGTAGTTCTTCATCTGAGACGTCGGCTTCGCTTTCAACCTGATCCCGGACGCTCATTCCTGCTTCATGTATAGTTTCCCGGGAACCGGACACCAGATGATGCCATTCAGGTAAATCTTCCCCCCTCGAAACAAGACGATAGGCACAGGTTTCCGGCATCCAATGAAGCTGATCAACCGTTGCCGCCGTCAGCGTAACGCAATCGGGAACGATAGACTTGCGATTCGGGTAATCCTTGCAGGCACATGTCGAGGGATTGAATAGATGACAGGAAACATCGGTCACGTAAACAGAGCCGTCATCTTCATCCTCCAGGCGGATGCAACAACACTTTCCGCAGCCATCACAGAGACTTTCCCACTGCTTTCGGCTCAATTCGGCCATATTTTTGGTTTTCCAAAAGGGAAGATTTGATTTAGCAACCATTCAGGCCCCTTACACTATATGGAAGATATGCCAACCTACCGCGCAGACATTAACGTCGCGAACGACAATCGCCAGCGTCGCAAACGTAATATCTGGCTAGTCGTCTTAGCGGTCATTTGCGTCCTTATGACCGCGTCATATTTACAGGCCCGTCATTATTTTCTCGATGGTCTTCCTAAGTTGCCGGATAAAGCAACAATGTGGGAACTGAATTTAAAACCCAACATCACGCTTCTAGACAAAGACGGACAAGTTATTGGACATCGTGGCCCCTATATCGGAGAGCCTCTCAAGCTCGATGAGCTCTCCCGATACACGGCCAATGCGTTTCTCGCGATTGAAGATGAACGGTTTTATCAACATACAGGGATTGATAACAAAGCCATACTTCGTGCGCTGCTTACTAACACTTCTACGGGCGAAAAGTCTCAGGGCGCCTCAACCCTCACCCAGCAGCTGGTCAAAAATATGGTTCTCTCGCCCGAGAAGACCTACCGGCGCAAAGTGCAGGAAATGCTTCTTGCCCAGGACATGGAAGCCCAGTTGAGCAAGCCGGAAATCCTTGAACTCTACATAAATCGAATCAATCTCGGGCCCCAAGTTTTTGGAATTGAAGCGGCTTCTCAAAAATACTTTGGCCATAGCGCGCGCACTTTGAGCCTTTCGGAAGCCGCCCTCTTGGCCGCTTTGCCGAAAGCGCCAAGCCGGTACGATCCCACCAGAAATTTCGAAGGTGCCCTCTCCCGTTCGCATTTGGTTTTGCAGCGTATGACAGCAAATGGGTTCATTACACCGGAGCAAGAAGTAGCGGCCCGCAAATCACCTCCTGTTATTGTAGTCGACGCGGAGCCCCTTCTCGATCCGGACGTGATTGGGTATGTTTTCGACTTGGTTACCGAACGGGCGAATGAACTCATCGGCGAGAGGAGACAGGACCTGATTGTGCAGACAACTCTCGACACTCAACGACAAAAACAAGCTGATGCGGCCATGAAGAAAGTTCTGGAGGCATCAGGCAAAGCCAAGAACATTAGCGAAGGGGCCCTTGTCAGCATTGAGAACGAAACAGGCGCCGTTCGCGCTTTGGTCGGTGGCCGGGACTACGCGACTTCGAAGTTCAACCGCGCCAGCCAAGCCAAGCGGCAGCCTGGTTCCGCGTTCAAAAGCATTGTTTACGCCGCCGCGATGGAAGAAGGGTTTACGCCCGGCACGATTCGTATCGACCAACCTATAGAAATCAAAGGATGGGCTCCGGAGAATTATACGCGCCGTTATCGCGGCCCTATGACTTTGAGAGAAGCCCTTAAATTGTCCATTAACACGGTAGCGGCTCAGGTCGGCTCTGAAATCGGGCCGACCAAAGTCGTTAGTACGGCCAAGCGCTTCGGAATAAAATCCGAAATGCGACCGGAGTATTCAATTGCACTAGGAACGTCGGAAGTTAATCTTCTAGAGTTGACCACGTCTTATTCTGTTTTTGCCAATGAAGGGCACCTCAAGCCTTCCTATTTCATTACTGAAATCACTGATACCGCCAAACGCTCAATTTATACGCGCCGAGAGGCTCAACCCACTCGCGCCTACGCTGTTCCGTATTCTCGGCAAATGACAGGCATGCTTCGGGACGTCGTCGATTCCGGCACTGGCTACGGCGCGAAATTGGGCAACCGTCCTGCCGCCGGAAAAACGGGAACTTCGCAAGATTACCGCGACGCCTGGTTTGTCGGCTTCACCGCTCAATACACCACCGGGATTTGGATGGGCAATGACGACAATAGCCCGACCCAAAAAGTGACAGGTGGGCTTCTGCCAGTCGATGCCTGGAAGGCTTTCATGCTCGACGCTCACAAGGGCCTCAAGATAAGGCCTCTCCCAGCGCCGGACCCCACACCGGATGACCCGCGCATCCAAAGGCAGGTTGCGTTTTACGAATCGCTCTCTCAGGCCTTAGAAAGAGAGCGAAATATGGCCAATGGCGTCTCGCCCTCCTCTGGCCAGTTTTCAACGGCTGGCCGATAGGCCTTTTTCCTTTCTGATAATTAATCCCCATCCTAACGCTTAGGTAAAGATTTAACTGTTATCTTGGCTTTTCAGAGCAGGGAGATTGGGTATGTCTAAAGGCATGAGGGTTAAGCAGTTAATTTTATCTTTGATTTGTTTTTTTGCTCTGAGCGCGCCGGCATTCGCGGTCGATAATAAGGTCGGTGACTTTGACGAAGATGATGGCACCTATGCCATCTATCCTGTTTCTACACCCGAAGAATGCTCGGCACTTTGTAAAGCGGATAAAAAATGCCGTGGAGCCGTGACTTATCAACCAGATGTTTCCAAACCCGAAGCACAGTGCCGTCTCAATGATGGATTTGGTTCAAATCCTGTATTCCCATCTATTCCCCCGGAACCTCTTGATGTTGATGTCGCCGTCGCGGATTTGAATGCCTATCGTGCAGAAAATGGGTTGGGCCCGGTCAAGTTAAATAATAAACTCAGTTTGGCCTCGAAGGTGCACGCTAAGGATCTGGCAAAAGCCGGGATTATCTCCCACACGGGAACAGACGGATCCACTCATGGCGACCGCGTGCAACGGCAAGGATATTATTTCTCGATTGCCGGCGAAAATGTCGCCACAGGCCAAAAAAGCTGGGACGATGTTTTCCAAGCTTGGAAAGACAGCCCAGGTCACAACGAAAATCTGTTACGAAATGATGTCGTCGACTTCGGTATTGCCCTCGTTTATGAGCCGCATACGACCTATTCCACATATTGGGGCATGGTCGTGGCCAGCCCATTGGACGGGAAAACCTATAGATCCGCTGAGGCGCATTAGAACCGAGAATTTCTAAGTTGGCGATAAAAGCGGATTAATACCCGCTTGCTTTCGCAAATTCGTCCAAATGGTAATTCCCGTCGCCTAATAACTCCTGCAGCACCCGGATGCGTTTTAGGAATAGACCAATATCATATTCATCCGTCATACCGACCCCGCCATGCATTTGAATGCCTTCGAGCGCGGCGAGCTTGGCCACTTGGCCTAATTTGATTTTCGCCATACCTGCCATCTTGGCCGCATTTTTATCGCCATCATCTTGTGCCGATAGAGCCGCAAGCACCGCAGAACGGCAAAGTTCTAGCTCGGAATATAAGTGGGACGCGCGATGTTGAAGGGCTTGAAACTCTCCAATGATTTTGCCGAATTGTTTGCGCTCTTTGATATAAGCTACAGTATCTTCGAATGCCTGCGACCCGGCCCCAAGAAGTTCTGCGGATAAAACAGCGCGTCCTGCCCCTAACACTTTCTCGAGCACGTCTGCGCCCTCACCTTCGACGCCCAACATGGCCTCAGCAGTGACCTCGACGCCGTTGAGTTCAACTCGCCCGGCGTTATGGCTGTCCACCATAATTGTGCGTTCTACAGACAGGTTCTCAGCGGTTTTCTCAACAAGGAAAAGACTCAAGCCCTCCCGGTCTCCAGGTTCGCCGCCCGTACGGGCGACAACGATATGAGCGTCCGCTACATGCGCGTCGAGCACCATGACCTTACTGCCGGTAATCTTGAAACCGTTTCCAGAGCGTTCCGCACGCGTTTCAGTGCCAAGCGGATTGTGCTTTGCGCCTTCATCAATTGCAAAAGAGACAATCGCTTCTCCCCCGGCAATTTTTTCCAGCCAGTTTTTTGAGAGGTCGCCGCCGCTATTTTTAAGCGCGCTTGCAGAGAGAACCGAAGTCGAGAAGAAAGGCGTCGCGCTCAGATTACGGCCCATTTGTTCGGCCAATAATCCAGCAGCCATCACGCCCATATCCACGCCGCCTTGATCCTCAGGCACTAAAACGCCGGCAAAGCCCATCTCAGCCATCTCTGACCAGAGCGCTTCAGAATAACCTTTTTCGTCCTGACTATCGCGAAGCTTACGAAGTTCGGCAACGGGCGCTTTTTTCTTGAAAAAGCCCTCCGCTGTTTCGCTGAGCATTTTTTCGTCTTCATTTAGGAGGAGTGCCATAGTTATGCGCCTGGAAGTTGGAGAATATGTTTGGAAATGATATTGAGCTGAACTTCAGACGTCCCGCCCTCGATGGAATTTGCTTTCGTGCGAAGCCAGTCCCGGGGGAGTTTACCGCCCTCAGAACGCTCGCCTTCCCATTCCAAACCGTCATAACCAGCCGCGTCCATCATGAGTTCGAAACGGCGCTTATTAAGTTCCGTCCCGTAATATTTTAGCATGGAGCTGTCCGCGCCGAGCGACGCGCCTGCTTTAGCTTCACTCAGCTTACGCTGCATTGTGAGTTTGAAAGCCCATTCGTCAATTTCTGCTTCTGCCAATTTGGTGCGAAGCATGGCGTCGGCAAGCTTGCCGTTTTCAAGACCGATCGAGGCTGCTGCGATTTCATGAAGCGGACGCGTCACGCCCTCTCCTGAGCCGCCGATCATTTCGCGCTCATGGGTTAACAAATATTTAGCAATAGACCACCCTTTACCAACTTCGCCGACCAATTGATCTTTCGGCACTTTGACATCCTCAAAGAATGTTTCGCAAAAAGCTGATTTTCCTGAAATGAGCGAGATGGGACGCGCGTCAACGCCTTCGCTCTCCATATCGAACAAAAGAAAAGAAATGCCATCATGTTTGCGGCCTGAATTATCTGTTCGCACCAAGCAGAAAATCCAGTCTGATTTATCCGCATAAGAGGTCCAGACTTTCTGGCCATTGACCAGATAGTGATCTCCTTTGTCCTCGGCCTTGGTCGCGAGCGAAGCCAAATCAGACCCCGCATTAGGTTCTGAATATCCCTGACACCAACGAATTTCTCCTCGCGCGATTTTCGGTAGATGTTCTTTCTTTTGCGCTTCGTTTCCGAATTTCAATAACGCCGGGCCGAGCATCCAAATACCGAAACTGGATAAAGGGATGCGCGCGCCAATCCGAGCCATTTCCTTGCGCAAGACGGCTTCCTCTGCGCGGCTAAGGCCTGCACCGCCATATTCCTTCGGCCATGTCGGTGTTGTCCAGCCTTTGGCCACCATTCGCTCTAGCCAAATCTGCTGTGCCTCGCTTTGGAAGGTCCAGTGACGACCGCCCCAACAGGCGTCATCTTCGGTCTTCATGGGCTTTCGCATTTCCTTTGGACAGTTTTCTTCAAGCCATGACCGGGCTTCAAGTTTAAAGGTTTCAAGATCAGACATAATCACGCCTCAACAACAAGGGTTGGTCGGCTAAATTTTGAACAGCCGCACAGGTAAGTAGCCTATGTCTAGACGGCACGATTCAATTTGACCACCAGACGAAAGTGCATAATCGCCCTTCTCAGGACGAATAAGGCATCTAAATCTGGTGTGAGATTAAAGTTCTAAAGCTTAAATCTTGATCCTGTTGAGCAAAAATTTGATTTAGCGATTGACGTTCCCGGGTAAGGAAGAGCTATCTACATCTCCCTCGCCCATGTTCATCAAATAGACAGGCCCCACCTCAATTGTGTGCTTTGCACCCCCCATTTGAAGAGACAGCATCATACGGCCCTTTTTATATTTTTCAGGCGCGGTGCCGTGAACGAAATACAAACGCCATTCCGCACCGACATTCGCCTGTTCGATTGCCCAGGTATCATAAGGATCTTTCGCTTCCTGTAGGGCGATTGGAACGGCCGTTTGGCTCAAGCCTTCGGGCAATTGAGTGGCCCGCATCCAAACTGCCGCGAGGATAACATCGCCCGTGGAGACCTTAATCTGGTTCGTCGCTTGAACACCCGCGCTATAGATATTGCTCCCTTTTTTAGAAACAACGACCTCAAGGGCTTCACCGCCTGGTAAGCGCTCGACGGTAGTTATTTCAGGCTCTTTGTTCAGGCCGTAATAACTAAGTCCGTCCGCTCCAGGATATCGGATCATCTCGGATGGCCGTGGCAACATTTGCCAAATTCGCGCGCCTTCCAGTTCGAGCGCATTGACGTCTGGTTGCGCTATAGCTGTGACAGAAATCGACGAAAGTAACAGTAAGAATGTTACAATTATGGCTTTCATGGTTTTCTCCTTAGAAACGGAGGGATTTGACGCCCTCATACATATTAACAGCAGATTGTCGGTAAGGTTTGCTCGGTCCATCATGTTCAGCGATGAAATATTTCATGCCGGATAAATCATTTAAAGACAGGTAATCGCCGAAAGGAGTGTCCCCCTTCCCCACATCCACCATCAGGCTCTGGTGAATCTCTTCATAGCTTAAATTTCTTTCGATGGCCTGATCTGGAGAGCCTTCCATGTCCTTGATATGACTGAGATGAAAGCGACCGGGATGTTGTTTGATAAGTGCAGTAATATCTATTTTGGCCAGATTGGCCCAGAAAAAATCCAGCTCGAAATTATTAAAACGAGGATCCGTTTCTGTCATCAGGATGTCCATGGCCGTTGTGCCGCCGCCCAAATCCTCAAATTCGAATTGATGATTATGATAAGCGAGTTTCACGCCTTCGCCGGCCAGTTTTTCGCCGGCGCTGTTAAGTAGAGCCGCATGGCGTTTCCAGTCCGCCAAAGTTCTTTGGCCCTCTGAGATATAGGGTAATACCATATACTCACAATCGAGGGTCTTTGCTGTCGTGATCAGGCCGGGAACGTCATTTTCAAGATTGTCATAACTGATATGGGTCACAGGCGAAGGCAGCCCGACATCGTCCAGAATAGCCTTTAACTCCTCTGGGGTATTTTCGGTGTAATTGCGTTCATTCAGCTCAACATAATCATAGCCCACATCTTTGATCATTTCGAACGTACCGCGAAAGTCTTGCCCCAGAAGGTCCCGAAATGTATAGGTTTGAAGCCCGACTTTTTCCACTCTTCCAGCTGCTACCGCGCCTCCTCCGCACGCGGATAACGCAAATGCCGCCCCGGATCCAATCAACAAATCTCGCCGTGAAAATGTCATTATAACTCTCCCTTTTCGATTAAGTCTGCGGCGTAATGCGCGGCCCTCGCCGACAAGGCCATGTAGGTGATTGACGGGTTTTGAATGGCCGAGGACGCCATTGCCGCCCCATCGGTTATGAAGAGATTTGGCACCTCCCAAGACTGATTCCACTTATTCAAAACAGACGTTTCAGGATCACGACCCATCCTGGCCGTGCCCATCTCATGAATTCGATCTCCCGGCTTGCTGGGATTAACGTCAAAGACCTTTATATTTTTAAGGTTACATGTCGTCAGAATTTCGACAGCGTCTTTTGAAGCTGCCTCCATCAATGCAATTTCATTCGGCCCCATGCGCGCGTTCATTATGGGTATGGGTATTCCCCATTTATCTTTTTTAGTTGCGGAGAGAGTGATGCGGTTATTTGGATCCGGCAGGACTTCGCCGTAAGCGTCCAGAAAAACTTGCCATGCCCCAGGCGTCCGGTTTTTCTTTTTAAACGCTTCGCCAACTCCCTGTTGGTCCCCACTCCAAGACCCGCGATTTGTATAGACCTGAAAGGCATAGCCGCGTTTGTAGGGCTGATCATAATCTGGATAGTTTCGGTAGCGCGGAATATAGGTCTGTCCCGGAAAACGCCCGTAAACATATTTATCTTCGAGTCCGTCAATATATCCCATAGCTTGCGCGCCCGCGACGTGATCCATGAGGTTGCGGCCCACCTGATCAGATTGATTGGCAAGACCCTTCGGATTATTTTCGTCCGCGCTTTGCAGAAGTATAGCCGCTGTATTTATCGCGGACGCATTCAGGAAAACGACTTTTGCCGTATAGGTCATCGTCTCTTTCGTCACTCGGTCGATGACGCGGACACCCGAAGCCTTCTTGGTTTGCGGATCATAAATAACGGAATGAACGATTGAATCGGCCTTCAGGGTGAGACTTCCTGTACGTTTTGCCGCCGGAAGAGTAGCAGAATTCGAACTGAAGTAAGCTCCGTAGGAACATCCCCGAAAACAGCGATATCGCGCCTGACAGGCCCCGCGCCCAAGAGCTTCCTGCTCCGGCGTCGTTCGAGTCAAATTTGCTATACGCCCTATGATAAGCTGACGGTCATCAAAGTTCTTCGCCAAACGGCTTTGAAAGTCTTGCGCCGCACAGTCCATCTCAAAGGGCGGGAGGTATTCTCCGTCGGGCAGCTGTCCCAATCCATCATTATTACCGGCCACACCTGCAAATTTTTCAACCTTGTCGTACCAGGGCTTTAAATCCGCATAACGAATAGGCCAATCTACTCCGACACCATCCATTTTATTTGCGTTGAAATCGTGATCGGAAAAGCGGTAACTCATTCGCGCCCAAAGCAGGCTTCGTCCGCCGACATGATATCCGCGATACCATTTATAGTCCGTCCCCTCTGCGGTCTCGTATGGATGATCGCTGTCTTTGACCCAAAAATGTTTCGTGCTTTCATGAAAGACGTAAACATCTTTCTGGATGGGGTAATCGGCATTGGCTTCCTCCGGGCGAACTCTGTCCAGAAATTTTTTGTCCCAAGGGTCAAGCATATCGGTATAGTCTTTGGCCGGATCGACATCCTTACCACGTTCCAGCACCAGCGTTTTCATACCTCGCTCGCACATTTCCTTGGCGACCCATCCGCCGGACATGCCTGAGCCCACAACAATGACGTCAAAGTCGGGCATTAGAGATTCCCTTCCGACAACAGGTCCGCCGCGTGATGCGCGGCTCGCGCTGAGAAAGCCATGAAGGTGAGTGATGGGTTTTGACAGGCAGAGGAAGCCATGAATGATCCATCAGTGACAAATAAATTCGGAATGTCATGCGCCTGATTCCAGCCATTGAGCACCGAAGTTCTCGGGTCGCGGCCCATCCTCGCTGTGCCCATATAATGTGTGCGCCCCGCGATGCCCTCCATAAAGTCATCCGGTTTTTCGACTTCGCTAATATTTCCAAATCCAGCCTGAGTTAATATGTCAATGGCATCGGCGTGGGCCGCCCGCATCAATGCTTTCTCATTTTTGCCTAATTGAAGATTGATGACGGCAATGGGGTGTCCCCACTTATCCGTCCTATTTTGATGAGACGTTACGCGGTTGGTGGCGTAAGGTAGACACTCTCCAAAATGGTCCAGCATAATGGACCACTGCCCGGGCCTATTATTTGTCTCTTTAAAGGCTTTGCCTACTCCTGCCTTCCACCCACCGGCTCCGACGCGCCCGGAGTAGACCTGATATCCCCACCCCCGTTTGTAGTTCTCTTTTCGATCCGGGAAGTTTCGGTAACGCGGAATATAGGCTCCGATGGGACGCCGCCCATAATAGTAACTATCGGCGAAACCTTCGATTTTAGCCTCGACTTTTGACCCTCCGATATGGTCCATGAAATTACGGCCAAGCTGTTCCGAACTATTTGCCAGTCCGTTTGGCATGGACTCAGAGGCTGACCGGAGCATAAGTAATGTGGTCGAAATCGTTCCCGCATTCAGAAAAAAGATCTTACCTGAATAACTTGTCGTTTGTCTGGTTCTTGAGTCTATAACATTTACCGCTTTTATCTTCTCAGAGGTTGAGTCAAAGACAAGTTCCGTGACGATTGAATTTGGTACAAGCGTCATATTGCCCGTTTTTTTGGCTGCCGGCAGCGTCGCCGAGACAGACGAAAAATAAGCACCGTAAGTGCAGCCATGAAAACAGTGGTTGCGGGCTTGGCATTGACCTCGTCCAAGAGCGCGCTGTTCTTCGGTCAAGCGTGTTAAATTGGCCACACGGCCCATGATAAGTCGGCGATTATCGTATGACTGCGCCATTTCCTTTTTCAACTTTTTCTCGACACACGTATGCTCAAACGCCGGGAGAAAATGTTCTCCGTCCGGTAATTGAGCCATACCGTCTCGGTCTCCGGCTATGCCAACAAATTTTTCAACTCTGTCATACCAAGGCGCAATGTCTTTGTATCGAACGGGCCAATCGACGCCCTCGCCGTCAATTTTATTGACTTCAAAATCATAAGGGGCAAGGCGATAACTCGCACGTCCCCACATCAGGGATTTACCGCCAATCGTGCTGCCCCTGCGCCATTTGAACTTACCGCCTACAGCTTCATATGGTTGGTCGCTATCAGTCATCCAGAGATGTTTGTTGCTCGCTTTCAGGGCATAGTTTCCGCCTTGAATGGAAAAGTCACTCTGCATCACCTCCGGGCTCACCTGATCAAGATGGGGCTTCTGCCAAGGCTCCAGCATGTCGCTATAATCTTTTGCAGGTTCAACATTATCGCCGCGATCCAATACCAGAACCTTCAAACCGCGTTCGCACAGCTCCTTAGCGACCCACCCTCCCGATAGACCGGAACCCACCACGATGGCGTCGAAGTCTGCCATTCAGATTACGCCGTCTTTCATTAGTTTAGCGGCATGATCGGCCGCTCTCGCGGAGAACGCCATATAGCCGAGGGATGGGTTCTGACATCCCGCAGAGGTCATAAAGGATCCATCTGTGATGAAGAGGTTTGGCACGTCCCAGGACTGATTCCATTTATTCAAAACAGAGGTCTGAGGATCGCGGCCCATACGAGCCGTTCCCATCTCGTGAATACCATTACCAGGGGGAGACATATTTTCCGCCGCAATCTCATCCGGGTTATCCGTATCGATATCCACTAACCCGGCCGCTTCGAGCATGGCACGCGTATCGCGTGTCGCTTGCTTTATCAGCTTTACCTCATTCTCTCGATGTTTCTGATCAATAACCGGAATGGGGAAGCCCCACTTATCCGTTTTGCTAGCGTGAAGTGTAACGCGGTTTCGTTCATCGGGTAAAATCTCAGCAAAGGCGACCATACCCATCACCCAAGGACCGGGCGTTCTGTTCTGCTTCTTGAAAGCCGTGCCGACTCCTGCCCCGCGAGCACTTCCGCGCCAATTACCTCTAAAAATTCGGCCCTGATACCCATACCCACGCAGATAACCCTCGCCGCTTTCCGTGTGGTTTCGGAAGCGCGGAATATAGAATCCATTAGGGCGGCGGCCATAATGATATTTGTCCTGAAAGCCTGGCATTATCCCATAACCCCGTGCCCCTGCGACGTGATCCATCAAATTCCGACCTAGCTGGCCGGAAGAATTCGCCATCCCGTTTGGCTGGTCTGAGGTTGCCGAGTTCAACAAGATCATGCTCGTCGGAATAGTGCCAGCATTAAGAAAGATAACCCGCGCTGTGAGGATCCCAGATTTGTTCGTCTTCATATTAAACGTATTGACCCCCGTCAGTCGTCCCGTCTCGGCATCATGGATGACAGAATGAACAGCTGTATCGGGAATTAAAGTCATGTTCCCGGTGCGTTCGGCTGCAGGTAGGGTCGCGGCGACTGAACTGAAATAAGCGCCGTAGGAGCAACCCCTTTCACAAAGACTACGCGCCTGGCACTTCCCCCGTCCCAAAGCGATTTGTTCCTCTGTCGGTTCGGTTAGGTTCGCCGCCCGCCCGGGAATAACTTTTCGCCCAGGAAATGTCGCCTCGACCTTGTTTTTGAACTCAACTTCGGCACAGGTTAGATCATGCGCCGGTTGAAAAATGCCGTCTGGCAAAATTTCCAGCCCTTCCATTGAACCTGAAATACCGGCAAATTTTTCGACATAGTCATACCAGGGCTTTATGTCAGCATATCGCACCGGCCAATCGACCCCGACGCCTTCTTTCTTATTGGCTTCAAAGTCTATTTCTGAGAATCTGTAGCTTTGACGTCCCCACATAATGGAGCGTCCGCCTTTGTGATAGCCCCGCCGCCATTTGTAATCCTGCCCTTCCGGAGTCTCGTAGGGGTGGACATTGTCTTTTACCCAATATTGTTTGGTATTCTGGTTGAAAGCATAAACTTCGGATTGGATTGGATAATCTTCTCGGTCTCTATCGGACGTCCAATCCAAATTAGGTGTATCCCATGGATCAACAAAATCGGTGTAATCTTTTGCCGGTTGGGTATCCCGGCCACGTTCAATCACGCCGACTTTGAAACCGCGTTCCGCCATTTCCTTGGCAACCCATCCGCCGGACATGCCCGAGCCAACGACAATAACATCGAAATCAGCCATTATGTCGCCCAGGTTTTTGGGTAGTCCGAAAGGGGCACACAGCCTTTCCACTCACCCGGAACGGCTTCATAAGCCAATTCTTGGGTCGCGCCTGGCTCGCTCATATAATAAGCGCTGGAAATTGTGCGCTTCATGTCCTGGTAAAAACCGTCTTCGATTTGGCCTGCAAAAACTTTTGCGTCATAGGCTCCAAGCGCGTCCAATTGTTGCTCTTTGCTGGCTGATGGAAAACCGGGGAGCCCACGGCTTAGGTTTTGTACCCCTTGCCGCCAATAACGCCTGTAATTTTCATCTCCCCATTGTGTCGCAAGACTTTGCAATGTCTCCGGCACTCCGGCGTCTACCGCGCCTGGTGTATCGGTTGCGGGAATAATGGTGTCCGACAAAGCCGTTAGAAGAGCCATTTCTTCATTCGAGAAAAACCCTTTGAACGATGCAAACTCCGTGTCGCCCAAGGCTTTCGCTTCAACTGTCTCAGCAGAATTATTGCCGCAGGCGGCTATAGCTCCGGCCGCGGAAATAGCCAGCAGCCCTTGGAGGGCCTTGCGTCTGTTTAAGTGAATATCAGTCATTGGCTGAGACCCCGCTGGTGGCAGCTATCCATTTTCTCAAAAAGAATAGAATTAAAAAGACGGCGATCAGTATGGCCGGGAATAGTACCAATTTAGACAGAGCCGCTTGCCCCGCGGCCATCTCGATATCGCCCTTAACAGCGCCTCCGGAAATAGCCTCTGCGCGGGCAGTGTCTATCCAACTCCCGATGACCGGATTCCAGAAAGTCAGAGCAAACATACCGGCCGCACCAACCAGAGACATACCCAAGGCGCCGCTCGTCGGAATATATTGCGCCGTAACGCCGATCATTGTGGGCCAGAAATAGCACACGCCGACGGCGAAAATGATGGCGGAAACGTAAACCATTCCCCCCGTCGCGGAACTCATGAGGAATAGCCCGAGAGTGGTTACAACTGCAGACGCCAATAAAACGCCAAGCGGATTAAACGCGTGAATCAGCGGTCCAGCAAAAAATCGTCCAACCGCCATTATCCCTGTGACCATCCCCAAGACAATCATGGCCTGGCCGGGAATGCCGCCAAGCTGCGCGCCCAATATCCGGTCAACCCATTGCTGTGTTCCCAGTTCTGAAGTTGCTGTCATGGACATGATAGCCATCAAGACCAAGACTAACGCCGCGTCCCGGAGACGGCCTGTCCTGTAAAATATCAGGTAAAACGTTAAGGCCAAGACGAGCAATAACGGCAAAAGAATCCCCCCGGGAAGTCCGGCAATTAAAGCATTCGGGGTTCCAATCAGAGCCATTAATCCAAAGATCGCTGCGACCAGGCCTATGCCAGTTAAGCTTAGATCAATTCCTTTTCCGCTCGTCTGCACCGTCACTGGGAATTTGGTGGTGAAAATCATGTAGCCATAAATCAAGGTCGGTATAATCATAATGGCGATTTGCGGCTGCCAGCCCAGACCCCATTGGGTCATGACGTATGATATGGACGCGCCAATAACGATACCGCCGGGAAACCATACATGGAACCGGTTCAACCATTTCGTTTTTTCATCTTTATAAAGTTCTGCGACCATTGGATTACACGCCGCTTCGACGGACCCATTCGCAAACCCAATGAAAAATGTTGAAATCAACAGTGTTAAAAATCCTGTTGCAGTAAGTGTGAGAACCAGGCCTAAAAGATGTCCCACGAAAGCCAATATCATAATCTTTTTCGGCCCTAGGTAATTATAGAGAAACCCGAACAAAACCATAGCGAGAGGAAATCCGAGGAACGCCATGCCGTTTATCCAGCCAAGCTGGGTATCCGGGAGTCCGAACTCGGTGTTAAGCTGACCTAGAATTCCTGCCCGGATAGCAAACGTCATGGCTGTCACAACCAATGAAATGCAACTCAGTAGAAACAGACGTCTTCGACTGAGAAGCTCTGGCGGCGTCTCTTCAGATGTTAAAGTCACCATTTTTCTTCCCCTTATGTGCAGCTCTATTTTTAGAGTCTGCGGTCTATACAAGCCCTAGCATGTCTCTGTTGGATTTTTCGTCGGTGTCGCCTCCTGCGAAATCATCAAAGGCCTTGTCGGTAACGCGAATGATATGGTCTTCGACAAATTTAGCGCCTTCTTTTGCTCCGTCTTGCGGGTGTTTCAGGGCGCATTCCCATTCAACAACAGCCCAGCCATCGAAATCGTATCCTGTGAGCTTTGAAAATATTCCATTGAAATCAATCTGTCCGTCGCCAAGAGAACGGAATCGCCCGGGACGTTCCACCCACCCCTGGTAGCCTCCATACACGCCTGATTTCCCATTGGGGCGGAACTCCGCATCCTTTACGTGGAACATTTTTATGCGCTCATGATAGTGGTCAATGAACGTAAGATAATCGAGCTGCTGCAAGATAAAATGACTGGGGTCATAAAGGATATTGCAACGGTTGTGATTGTCGACTTCCGCCAGAAAGCGTTCAAACGTGACTCCGTCATGCAGGTCTTCTCCGGGATGAATTTCGTAACAAATATTGACGCCGCATTCGTCATAATAATCAAGAATTGGTCGCCAGCGCTTCGCTAGTTCTTTAAAGCCTTCATCAACCAGTCCCGCCGGGCGCTGCGGCCAAGGATACATAAACGGCCAGAGGAGCGCTCCGGGAAAACTGACAGAGTTTTTCAGTCCCAAATTCTGGGACGCTTTCGCCGCGTATTTGACCTGTTGTACGGCCCATTCCTGACGCGCTTGTGGCTTTCCGTGGAACTCTTTCGGAGCAAATGCATCAAAAGCGGTATCATAAGCGGGGTGAACCGCCACAAGCTGGCCTTGAATATGGGTCGATAATTCAGTGATCTCTACGCCCGCTTCCTTGCAGCGGCCCTTAAGCTCGTCGCAGTAAGTTTGGCTCTCAGCCGCAAGTTTTAGGTCCATGCAGGAGGGATTGTCAGAAGGAATCTGTATGCCCTTATACCCGGCATCTGCCATCCATTTCGCGGCACTGTCCAAAGTATCAAAGGGTTTGTCGCCCATGAATTGCGCTAAGAAGATGGCAGGACCTTTTATAGTTTTCATAGCGTTATTTCCGTCCAAGCTGATTCATTCGCGCTGCTTTTCAATAGAGCTTCTATAAAGGCCATGCCGCGGACGCCGCCTTCCATGCCGGTTTGAGTCTTATTTCCGCTTTGTACGGCCTCTGCAAAATCAAGGTAGATATTGGCGAAAGCTTCAATGTACCCTTCCGGATGCCCCGGAGGCGTGCGGAAGGCCGATTGCGTCCGTTGGTATAAATACCCCTGTCCGGCCCTGAGAATTTCGGTCGGTTGTTCTAGATAAGTTCGTATCAAGGTATTCGGTTCTTCCTGGCGCCACTCCAGTCCGCCCGCCTCTCCATAAACGCGAATAGAGAGACTATTTTCCTTGCCTACACAAATCTGGGAGGCGCTAAGCGTGCCTTTAACACCGCCCTCCATCCGAAATAGTGCAGAGCCGTCGTCATCTAGGCGCCGTCCATTAACAAACGTAGATAAATCCGCTGCGACATGAGTCATTCTCTTTTGAGTGATATATTCCGCTAGGTTATGGGCGTGGGTGCCAATATCGCCCATACAGCCTGAGTCGCCGGACCGAGCAGGATCAGTTCGCCAGTCGGCTTGCTTGTTCTCAACTTCTGTTGCGAGCCAGCCCTGAATATATTCCACGAAAACTTTTCTAATCTTTCCTATTGCGCCAGAGGCGACCAGGCGTTTTGCCTCTCCCACCATTGGATAACCAAGGTAGGTATGGGTCAGGCCATATAGTTTTCCGGTTTCTGAAACTATGTCAGAGAGCTGTTTTGCTTCTACCAAATTCAACGTCGCCGGTTTGTCCGATAAAACATGAAATCCAGCTTCCAATGCCGCTTTCGCAACCGGAAAGTGGACATGATTCGGCGTTACAACCGAGACAAACTCCATACGCTTTTCTTCCGGAAGCGCAGCCTCTGCTTTCATCATGTCTTCAAAGTTTACATAACAGCGGCTCTCTTGGAGCCCGAGCGACATCCCCGTCGCTTTGCAATTTCTCTCATCCCTTGAGAATGCGCCACAGACCAATTCAATCTTTCCATCAAGACGTGCGGCTAAGCGGTGGATTTCGCCGATAAAGGCGCCCTGACCCCCGCCGACCATTCCCATTCTCAATGGTCTAAACTTTGCCCTGCCCTCTGGCTGAGTCATACAATTCCCCGATATCGACCTTTGTCGATTTGAAACATTCTTTGGCGCCGTCAAAACCATAACGACAACGCTGTCATTTTTGTCTATAAAGACGCTTGCTGCCCTAGATGTCAAGTCCTGCCCGTTGCCAACCTTTAAAGACCAGCTCACGCAGTTCATCATCAGGTTGCCACGTCAAAAAGACCTCAGCCAATAATCTGTCATAATCTTTAAACATCGTATGGGCCTCTTGAAGGAATTGGGTAGCCCTTCCGACGTCCTCCAGATGACCAAGGCAAGCTATCCACATTATTTGTGAGCCCACGGCACTCTGAGTGTTTACGTTTTCCAATGCGTCCAGAACGGCTTCAAATCTTTTTGCTCGAAAAGCCAGACACAACTCGCTCGTGTAAAACCAAGCCGGAGGTCGGTCGACAAGTCTCAAGGCCGCCTTGTGGTAATGCTTCGCCCGTTCACTATTACCGCGAAAGGCGCTAGTCAGCGCGTAGTAAGCTAAAAAAGAGTAGTCATTTGGATTAAGCGCCCTCGCCTTGTGCGCCATTCTCTCTGCTATATCCAGATTCCCACTATGATAATGAGCCTGAAACAATGCCACAAAGGCTAGAGCGTTATCGGGGTCTATCGCGGAAGATTTGGTGCCGCATTCAATAGCGGCTTCCAATCGACCTTTATTAACTTCGCTCGGGAGTGATAATGTACATAAGAATGTATTGAGCAAAGACCTCACGGCCCAAGCTGATGAATAATTCTCCTGCGTCTCCGTTATTTCCTCAAACTCTTTTAACAGGCTTCTCACCTTTCCGGTGGAAGGAGATATTTTCAATTCGTAAAATTTAAGAAGCGCTTCATAGGCAGAGAGATTTCGGCGACGGCCCAGATTTTCCCGGCGATTGAAACGGTTTATAACACCGAACGGGGCCGCCACTTTTGCCGCTGTATAAGACGCAATTTCTTCTTGGGTCTCAAAGATATTTTCGGCGGAATATTTTTTGTCAAAAATTCGCGTAAATATGTGTTCGCCCGTCTCAGTTGAAATCAGATCAACAGACACTCGAAAAAGGTCTCCCAGTCGACGCACAGTTCCGTTCAGTACGAACTGAACATCATACTCTTTCCCGAACTTTTTGAGATCAACATCTCCTCCTGAATGTTCAATCGTTGGCATTCTGGCAACGATACGCAGATAGCGAAACTGCACGAGCGCGTTTATAATCTCGGCGGTAAGGCCTTCGGCAAAGTAATCAGACTGTTCAGGGCCGCTTATATTGTTAAACGTAAAAACCGCGATACCGGGCCGCGATACAAAATGGGAAATTTGGTTTGTTTCCGTCGGCTGGCTGTCATTTTCGTCGGTCCCCGCCAGAATGCTTTCCGGCACCTCACGGCGGATCTCAAAAACAGGCGCATATTGCCCTTTTGGTATCACTATTCGCACAGGGTCTTTCAAACCCGATGAACCATAATAAAGGTCCAGCCGGCGCCGCAACTGGCCTGCCTGAACACGTACAATCGTATCGGCTTGAGGGTCAAAATCATCGGGCTTATCGAAAACTTCAACCCCAATGGTGTACCCCTTAAGAAGGTCAGAGTTTCCTTCCAAGGATTCTTGAACAACATAACTCAGGAAACGCTTCATTCGCGTTGTATCGCGAAAAAGCTTGTCCTTTCGGATTCGTTCAAGTTGCTCAAGAACCGCCTGTTTGACGCCGGCGTCCATACCTTGAGGCTCTTCGAATGATGGCAGTGCGGGTAGACCCATAACCGTCCTATCTGTTGGACTAAATCCTAGTTTACAACATGGGTAAGCGCAACACCCGTTCTATAGGCAAACTTAAATTTGGCGCTTGCCCGTAGAGCCTTTACCAGCAGGAGCTCCTGCAACAGCCTCAATGAGCGAGTCGTTTGGTCTCCACTTCTAAAGAAAGAACAGCTGAGAATATTGATTTTTCTACCCCTTCAGCATAGAGGCGCCTTCATGACCTACCGCATAGCAGCGCTCTACCAATTTACCGCTTTGCCGGATTACAGAGACCTGAAACCATCCCTATTGAAGATGTGCGACCTTCTTGAAATCAAAGGCACAATACTTTTGGCACAAGAAGGTATCAATGGAACTGTTTCAGGGTCGCCCGATGCGATCAGCTCGCTCCTGGGTTATTTGCGTAAAGACACACGTTTAGCTGACTTAGAAGCAAAGTTTTCCGAAGCGGATTCTTCCCCCTTCTACCGAATGAAAGTCCGTTTGAAAAAAGAAATTGTGACCATGGGTGTGGAAGACATCGACCCCAACAAAGTTGTCGGAACTTATGTTGATCCGTCTGACTGGAATGAACTTATTTCGGATCCTAACACAATTTTGATCGATACCCGAAACGATTATGAAGTGGAAATCGGCACATTCAAAGGCGCCGTCAATCCAAACACTAAGACTTTCAGAGACTTTCCAAATTGGGTCGAGGAAAACCGTCAGGATTTAAGCAAGCCCAAGGTCGCCATGTTTTGCACGGGCGGCATTCGTTGTGAAAAAGCCAGCGCTTTCATGAAACAAAATGGGTTTGAGGATGTTTATCACCTTAAAGGTGGCATATTGAAATACCTCGAAACTCAGCCGGAAGAGAAAAGCCTTTGGGACGGCGAGTGTTTCGTTTTCGATCAACGCGTCGCAGTTAAACATAACCTTGAGCAAGGACAGTATGATCAGTGCTTTGCCTGTCGACACCCGATTACGGAGAAAGATAAGCTTTCCCCGCTCTACATTAAAGGGGTAGCTTGCCCTCGATGCCACGCGGATATGAGCGAAGACCAAAAAGCCAGATTTGCTGAACGCCAGAAACAAATCGAACTCGCAAAACAACGAGGCGAAACTCATATTGGTCGGAAATCAGACGCATAAATACTCATAAAGGAGATTTGAAATCCTTCATTCTGACGCAGCTATTTTATACTCTTTTCGGCGCTGCCCTTATGCCATGCGCGCTCGCATGGCCCTCTCCGTCGCAGACATCGAATATGAACATCGCGAAGTTTCTTTAAGAAACAAACCCCAAGCCATGTTGGAAGCTTCCCCCAAAGGAACAGTTCCTGTGTTTATCACGTCCGCCGGTAAAGTTATTGATGAAAGCGTCGCTGTCATGCGTCATGCCTTGAATAGACATGACCCTGAGAATTGGATGATTGACCAGACAGACAGAGCAAATGACTTTATAAAAGTGATGGACGAGGACTTCAAACCGCATTTGGATCGATACAAATATGCCAGCCGTTACGATGAAACGGCTGAGAGAGGCGATGTTAATCTTGAACATCGGGCCGCGGCCGTTGAAATTCTTAAGAAATGGGAGAGCGCTCTGGAAAAGCACGACTTTCTTTTACGTGACACTCCCAGCCTTGCAGATATAGCGACATTCCCGTTTATTCGCCAATTTGCCGCGACCGAGAAAGACTGGTGGGCAAGTAAGCCATTGCCGAGAGTTGCAGACTGGCTTGATAGGTGTCTAAATTCAGATTTATTCAAGAAAATTATGAAGAAGCGCCCGCTTTGGGAGCCCCCGCAGGAAGGTTCCGGCGCAGAGTAACCTACTTACCCACCGCTTAATTTGGCTCAGAGGCAGTTATCAACACGCTGTAAGGCCCTACATCTTGTGAGAATCATAGAGTTTCCTAGTTTTAGGACAGAGATTCGAAACAAGGTTTGTCTAATATGTCATTCGCTGATCATCATTGCCTTCGCCCCACCCCATCCTTGATGGGCGCGGCCGCATTGCGAGAAAACCCGACAGCCGTTTTCGAACGCATTGCCCTCGCGGAGGGTTATGATCTTGAGCGGATAGAGCTGAATGAAATCGAGATAGCCGTCCCAGGCCTCTGGTGTGATCACAATATCAGCATAATCTGGAATCCGGGCACGGAGCAGGTTCAATGCTTTCTCATGTTTGAAGGGAAGACACCCGGAGGTCGTTCAGATGATATTTGCCGACTTATGTCCCTGATAAATGAAAATCTAAAAACGGGTCATTTCGATTATTCGACTCGCCACCAAGCGTTAGTTTATCGCAACGCCCTCACCCTCAAAGGCGGTGCCCGTCTTCAGACAGAACAGGCCATGGACATTATTGCGTCCGCGCTGGATGCAGCGGAAAGAGGCTATCCCGCCTGCCAATATGTGGTCTGGGCTGGAAAATCACCGGAAGACGCCCTTACCTCCGCTTTGGTGGATTTAGCGTCCTTTCCATAGCCTCCCTTATTGAGGCAGGGATATCGTCGCCCGCAATCCGCCTTGCGGACTTTCATCTAAAATAAGACTTCCGCCATGGGCTTGCGCAATGTCACGCGCAATGGATAGCCCCAAACCAACCCCTTCGATATTTTGGGTGCGGGCATCATCCAGACGACTGAAGGCTCGGAACGCCTGTTTGCGCTTAGCCGGGGGAATGCCAGGACCAGAATCATCTACTATAAATTCGATCCTGTTAGGGCTAGTCTGAACAGAAAGCTCGCAACCCTTGGCGTATTTACTACTGTTTGAAATAAGATTTGTGAGTGCTCGAGATAAAGCAATCGGGCGAAGCTTTGCCGTCAGCCCTTGGGGAATAGAATCTTTATTCAAATCCGCCAACTGACCTTCGACAACCGCACTCAAATAGTTATTGATATCAACGACTTCAGGAGTTTCGCTGCCTTGCCCCCTGGCAAAATCAAGATATCCGTTCAACATGGACTCCATTTCCAACAAGTCCTGACGAGCGGCGCGAGTTTCCTCTGTGTTCTCCTGTAAAGCGAGCTGCAACTTTAACCGGGTGAGAGGGGTTCGAAGGTCATGGCTAACCCCCGCGAGCATCATGGTACGCTGCTCTAAATGGCGTTGAAGCCGACTTCGCATTTTCAGAAAAGATTGTCCGGCGCGGCGAACTTCCGACGCGCCGGAGGGTTTGTAATTGCCCAATTCCTGTCCCTTCCCATATGCATCGGCGGCATCGGCTAGGAGGCGGATAGGCTTGGCCTGATTTCGAATAAAAATGATGGAAACGAGTGTCAGAAGCACTGTTGCGGTTATGAGCCAAAAAATGAAAACAAAACCTGTCGGCGCAAAAACCCTCTCTCTCGCAGCAATGAAACGAAGGTATCCTCCATCAACCTCCACTCGAACGTCAATGTGATTGGGATAACGCGTGGTATCGAACCAAAACCGATCCTCCAAACTCTCATTTAGCGCCCGCCGTAACGTCTTGTCTAAATTAGAAAAAAACATCTGTCGCCTCTGGGCCACGGGCAGTACATCACCTTTTCGAAAAACAACGGAGAGCTGCATTCCCGGACTTAGTAGATCATTGAGATCTTCAGCTCTGGCAACGGTCGGGTCCTGTTTAAAGAGCGTTGTTGCAACCGCAATGTCAGCCGCCACGCTGTCGGATAAATTCGCCGTTACCCGATCCCAGTGTGCGTTGAAAAAGAAATAGACCACGACAATCTGCATGATACCAATGGGCAACATGATAATAAGTAATGCCCGGCCAAAAAGGCTTTTGGGCAAATATCTTTTAAGAATCATGGTTCTGCCGCATGACAAATCAGGCGATAGCCCTGCCCTCTGACGGTCAGAATATAGTCCGGCTCGGCAGGATTGTCCTCTATCTTGCGCCGAAGCCGTGTAATCTGAACATCCACTGCCCGATCAGAGTTCGCGTTGATGTTCTGTGACAGCTCATATCTCGAGACAGTCCCCCCGCCCTGCTTAGCGAGCAAATCAAGCATCACGTGTTCGCCAGTCGTCAGACGCACCCTTTCGTTATCCTTTGTCAAAAGGTTATTTGCCAAATTATAGCTATATGGCCCGAATAATACTGTTTCTGACACACTGGGACGCCCCGCTCGGCGAAATAAATTATCTATCCTCAAAAGGAGTTCTTCAGGTTCAAAAGGCTTGGAAAGATAGTCATCAGCTCCCGCCCGCAATCCGGCTATCCGGTCTTCGGACTCACCTTTAGCCGTCAAAAGGATAATCGGAATGTCACTGGTTTCACGCAAAGAATGAGAAAGAGACAATCCATCCTCACCCGGCATCATAATATCCAAAATGATCAAGTCATATGCCAGGCCCCGCATTTTTTCCCGCGCCATGGAGGCGTTTTCCGCAACTGACGTCCTGTAACCTTCCCGGCTAAGGTACTTTTGAAGCAAAAGACGAATACGGTTGTCATCATCTACGATCAGAATATGGGTATTTGATCGGTCTAGCCGGGTTGTTGGTGAGCGTGTCATAGACAAATTTTCCTTTTTCTCACCTGAATGGCTGTTGACTTACCCTTTCCCAGAATAAGAATAGGATAAAGTCAGAATGGCGCGAAAATGCAAGAGCTGCAAGGCCGAGAGAGAATAGAGTGAGAACATGATTGAAAAAGCTTATCACGACCGCGAAGGTCATATCTGGATGGACGGCGAGTTTATCGACTGGCGCGACACCAAAGTTCATTTACTGACCCACTCTCTACATTATGGCTCCGCTGTGTTCGAAGGCGATCGAGCGTATGGCGGAGAGATTTTCAGGCTGTCTGATCACTCTGACCGCTTACTCAATTCCGCCAAACTTTTGGGATATGAAATTCCGTATACGCGAGAGCAGATTGATGCGGCTTGTAAAGAAGCGCTAGAAAAATCTGGATTAACTGACGCATACCTTCGCCCCGTCGCTTGGCGCGGTTCGGAAATGATGGGTGTTGCGTCCAAGAATAACAAAATACATCTGGCCGTCGCGTGTTGGCACTGGGGTAGTTATTTTTCTGATAAAATGAAGGGTATCCGCCTTTGTATTTCAGACTGGAAACGCCCTGCCCCGGATACTATCCCGTCCAAGTCTAAAGCAGCTGGTCTGTATATGATTTGTACGTTGTCAAAAGATGCCGCCGCAGCCAAAGGTTTTGATGACGCGCTCATGTTTGATTACCGAGGACGCGTTGCCGAATGTACAGGCGCCCACATTTTCTTCGTTCGTGGAGAAGAACTCCACACGCCGACCAACGATATTCTGCTTGAAGGTATCACCCATGATAGCGTGATCAAGCTTGCCGAGGCACGTGGATTTAAAGTGTTCAAACGCGACATCCACCCGTCTGAGATGGCGCATTTCGATGAATGTTTTGTTGTTGGTACAGCCGCTGAAGTCACGCCTGTACGCGAAATTGACGGTATCCATTATAAGCCGGGAAAAGTCTGCGAAGCGCTGGTTGAGGATTATGATGACGCCGTAAATAGACGTGGAAAAGTGAAATTCTGAGACTTACTTTCGTCATTACCCGACAAGATCGGGTAATGACGTGTTTTAGACCTACAAATCAGAATAAATTGGGAAGCGGGCGGTTAGAGCTTTCACCCGTTCACGTACAGATGCTTCGACATCTGCATTGCCTTTTGGATTTTGGGCTAAAGCGTCCAGCACTTCAGCCATAAGTTTTCCGACTTCACGGAATTCCTCTGTTCCAAAACCTCGCGTGGTGCCTGCTGGAGAACCGACCCGAAGTCCGGAGGTGACGGTGAACTTTTCCTTGTCGAAAGGAATTCCGTTTTTATTACATGTGATATAAGCGCGCTCCAGCGCTTTTTCCGCCGCATTGCCTTTAACGCCCTTGGGAGACAAATCGATCAATGCGAGATGCGTGTCTGTGCCGCCGGTAACGACGGCATATCCCGCCTCTACCAGGGCATCAGCCATTGCGCGGCAGTTTTCTATGACCTGCTTGGCATAAGTTTTGAACTCAGGTTGCAAGCAATCTTGGAAGGCGACTGCCTTGCCCGCAATCACATGCATGAGCGGACCTCCTTGTAGTCCCGGGAAAATTGCCGAATTAAACTTTTTGGCAAGCGCTTCATCATTCGTCAGAATCATCCCGCCGCGTGGGCCGCGAAGTGTTTTATGCGTTGTTGTCGTCGCAACATGAGCATGTGGGAACGGGCTAGGGTGTTCCCCTCCGGCCACGAGACCAGCAAAATGCGCCATATCGACATGAAGGTAAGCATCGACTTTATCCGCGATCTCGCGAAAACGGGCAAAATCAATCTGTCGGGAATAGGCTGATCCGCCGCAAATGATGAGCTTGGGCTTATGCTCCAGAGCCAAGCGTTCAACCTGATCATAATCAATCAGGTGATTATCTTCGCGCACGCCATAGGTCACAGCATTGAACCATTTGCCGGACATGTTAGGCGGAGCGCCATGGGTTAGATGTCCACCTGACGCCAGATCCATTCCCAAAATCGTGTCGCCCGGCTTTATTAACGCCAGAAAAACGCCTTGGTTGGCCTGAGACCCGGAATTGGGTTGCACATTGGCAAATTTAACGCCGAACAGTTCACAGGCCCGCTCGATGGCGAGACGCTCAGTGACATCGACGTGTTCACATCCGCCATAGTAACGTTTCCCGGGGTAGCCTTCGGCATATTTATTTGTATGGACGGAGCCTTGCGCTTCCATGACTGCTTTGCTGACAATATTCTCAGACGCAATGAGTTCGATTTCAGACTGTTGGCGCTCTAATTCATCCTTTATACTGTCATAGACAGCAGGGTCACGCTCTTTGAGAGATTGAGAAAAATATCGACCCGTATAGTCAGTCATTGTCGGCTCCGTTTGGGGTTTTGGCAGGTCTTAACTTTGTCGCCGACGAACGGCAATGCCTAGCCTAAAGAAATACGGATAAATTTGACGGCCCGATTAAGGATTAAAGAGCCTGCGCAACCTTTGAAGTTGTCAGACCAAACTCGTCCCAAACGATTTCCAGTGCCGCCATCAACTCGTCCATCATGGCGTCAGTGTGAAGGGGTCCGGGGGTAAAGCGCAAACGCTCCTCGCCGCGCGGCACAGTTGGATAATTGATCGGCTGGGCGTAAATGCCGAAATCCTCGATGAGGCGGTCGGAAATTGCCTGACATTTTACAGGGTCCCCTACCATGAGAGGCACAATATGTGTCGGACCATCCACGAACGGATATCCTGCATCTCGCAATCTGGCTTTGAGTGAATTGGCGCGTTCGTGAAGCTCTGTTCGCTTCTCTGGTGTCATTTTCAGAACTTTGACGCTTCGAAGAGCTCCGGCCGCTGTACTAGGCGGGATGGATGTCGTGAAAATAAAGCCGGACGCCATAGACCGGATAGCGTCAATAATAATTGAATCAGCGGCCACATAGCCGCCAATCATACCGTACGCTTTAGCCAAAGTCCCCTGAATGATATCGATTCGGTCAGTCAGGCCGCGTTCTTCGGTGACGCCGCCGCCCTGTGCGCCATACATGCCAACGGCGTGAACTTCGTCGATATAGGTCAAAGCATTGTATTTATCCGCCAAATCACAAATTTCTTTGATCGGCGCAATGTCGGCGTCCATGGAATAGACGCTTTCAAACGCGATAAGTTTGGGCGTATCCAAAGGGACGGACTTTAACTTGTCTTCAAGATCGGCCAGATCGTTATGAGCAAAGATTTTCTTCTCGCAGCGCGCGCGCTGAATGCCGGAAATCATGGAGGCGTGGTTCTTCTCGTCAGAGAATATAACCAATCCCGGCATAATTTTGCTCATGACGCCCAATGTGGCTTCATTCGCGACATATCCTGATGTCAGAACGAGCGCGGCATCTTTTTTATGCAAAGTTGCGAGTTCTGTTTCGAGCTGCACATGGTAGCGCGTTGTGCCTGAAATATTACGAGTTCCGCCGGAACCGGTACCGGCCCGATCTACGGCTGACTTCACTGCTTCGACAATACATTCCATCTGGCCCATGCCAAGATAGTCATTAGAGCACCAGACCGTGATCTCTTTTTCTTCCAGTCCTTCGCGAAACCAAGTGGCTTTGGGAAAATTCCCTTTGGTTCGGCGAATGTCCCGAAAGATGCGATACCGGCCTTCATCACGCACATGCGCGACCGCTTCCGCAAAATAGCTATGATAGTTTTTGGCCATCAGGCAACTCCGTTCGCGCACTCTATAAGACAGGCCAATCACAATTGCCATGTAAAAAGCCTGTTCGCGCCTGTGCATTCTGTCGCATATAGTTTATGAAAATCTTTATCTTTGACAAATCTTTAAGAGGTTTTCCGTGAGTCACTTTCCAACCGTCCGTATGCGCCGCACGCGCACCCATGATTGGTCCAGGCGCCTGGTGCGGGAAACGCGTCCCGCCGTTGATGATTTAATCTGGACCCTCGTGATCACAGACTCAAAGGCGAATTTGACTCCTGTAGATAGTCTACCTGGCGTCTCGCGGATGAATCTCGATGAACTGGTGAATGCCGCCAAGGAGGCCGAAACCCTCGGAATTCCGGCCATTGCCCTCTTCCCTCATATAGAACCGAAGCATAAAGACGCCAAAGCATCTGAGAGTTTGAACGAGAAAGGACTTGTGCCGGAAGCGGTTAGGGCCGTGAAAGCCGCCTGCCCTAATCTTGGAGTTGTTGTCGACGTCGCCCTCGACCCCTATACAGATCATGGACATGATGGGGTCATGGCGGGTGATAATATCGAAAATGATCCGACTCTCAGCATATTAGCGGAAAGTGCTGTCATATTAGCCAAATCCGGGGCCGATATTGTTGCCCCCTCGGACATGATGGATGGCCGCGTCGGGGCCATACGGGACGCACTTGATGAGGCCAAATTTGGCGGCACAATGATTATGTCTTACGCCGCAAAATACGCCTCCGGTTTTTACGGGCCTTACCGCGATGCCATCGGAACAAAATCTGCGCTTCGAGGAGATAAGCGGACATACCAAATGGATCCCGCAAACCGGATGGAGGCCATAAGAGAAGTAGAACTCGACGTGAATGAGGGCGCCGATATGATTATGGTAAAGCCTGGCCTTGCCTACCTCGACATTATTCGAGACCTGAAAAACACTTTCGCAATGCCGACCTTCGCATTTCAGGTCAGCGGTGAATACGCTATGATTAAAGCCGCCGGCGCCAATGGGTGGATAGATGAAGAAAGCGTTATGATGGAGAGCTTTACAGCTTTCCGACGTGCAGGGTGTGACGGCGTTCTAACCTATTTCGCCCGTGACATCGCTCGAATTCTATAAAATTAACGAATCATTGTCACAAATTCTTCAACCAAAGGTGACAAAGCTGACATTTTGTGGTAAGGAAGATGTTACTGGGGCTAAATTTGGCCAATTGCCGGTCTTCGGGTCGGTATATTGGTCATTTTTATGCCTTCGAGCGGCCTGTTTGCAGATTTAACCCTCATCACTCATGGCTTTTATAAGCGCAGAGGTATCCCAGCGCCCGCCGCCCATTTTTTGAACCCGACCATATCTCTCTTGAACGTCCTCAACGAGCGGCAAATTCACGCCGTGATCCTTGGCCGTGTCGAGTACAATTCCTAAATCTTTCCGCATCCAATCAACTGCAAAACCGAAATCAAATTCTCCGGCGGCCATTGTCAGCGCGCGGTTGTCCATTTGCCAGCTTTGAGCGGCGCCTTTTCCAATGGCATCCAGAACCACTTTCATGTCGAGCCCCATTTTATCGGCGAAGAAAACGCCTTCCGAAAGGCCCTGTAAAACCCCCGCAATACAGATTTGGTTTATCATTTTAGCTGTTTGGCCAGCCCCAGCGCCGCCGATGAGAGTGATAGCCTTGGCGTAAGCCTCCATAATTGGAACTGCTTTATCAAAAGCTTCTTTATCTCCGCCGCACATAACGCTTAGCTGGCCGTTTATAGCCCCGGCCTCTCCGCCTGAAATGGGGGCGTCGATGAAAGACAACCCTTCACTATGGGCATTTTCATAACATTTTTTGGCACATTTGGACGACGCAGTTGTATGATCGACTATAATAGTTCCGTCACTTGCCGATTCCAATATAGGCGTCATGACGCTGTAAACGTCTTTGTCTTCTCCGACACAGATGAAAATGAAATCAGCTTCTTCGACGCAGTCATCAATAGTTTGGCATGCAATCCCTTTATGAGCCTCAGCCCATTCCTTGGATCTTGACTTGGTTCGGTTCCAAACTCGAACAGAATGGCCAGCGGATACTAGGTGCCCAGCCATGGGGTAACCCATAACTCCTAAGCCTATAAATGCGCAATTTGCCATAACTCTCTCCTATTAGACGATTTTTTTGTCTTCTCTGGATTTTAAACTTGCTTTCTAAGGCCTTGTCTTTTCATGTAAAGGCATGAGAAACCAAGACTCAAATTTTAGCGCATAAGACTTTCACGTGGACAGTATTGTTTCCCTATCCTTTCCAATGGTCGCAACCTTTATTATCGTTGCAATCGCTGTTTGGCTCTATTTCCGGGAGACATACTCTATAGAAGTTGTGTCTGTCGCCGTCATTACGGCTCTTCTCATCTTCTTTTCCATGCCAGGTGTGGAGCCGGTTACAGAATTACGCAATTCGGATATTCTCTCCGGTTTTGCGGCCCCGGCTCTAATTGCGATTATGGCCTTATTGGTTGTAGGTCAGGGCCTATTTCAGACCGGAGCACTAGAAGGCCCGATTAACGGTATAAATACAGCCCTTGATCAACATCCAAGACGAACGCTGATGATCGTTTTCACGGTCGCATTCATCATCTCTATGTTTATGAACAATACTCCCGTTGTGGTTATGTTTATTCCGGTTATTGCGGCGATGGCATCGAGACTTAAAAAGACAACGTCCCGATATATGATGCCTCTCTCTTTTCTTTGTATATTGGCAGGTATGACCACACTTATCGGGTCATCGACGAACCTATTGGTCAATGATGTGTTGAAGAGATCGACGGATTTTTCCCTTGGCTTTTTCACTCAATTCGGCCCGGGCATAATTTTGGCTCTTATTGGTGCCGCTTATACCATCATTGCCGCGCCGTTTTTAATCCCCGCAAGAAAAGATCTGGAAACTGAAATAACGGACACGGGAAGGCAATATATTGCTCAAATACAAGTCACTCAGAACCACCCCCTCGTTGGTGAAAGCCCAGTCGCCGGCCTTTATCCAAAACTGAAAGAAGCCACCGTTCGAATGATTCAAAGGGGGGAACAGTCTTTTCTGCCTCCTTTTGACGTGACCTTACAAGAAGATGATGTGTTGATCGTGGCAGCAACGCGTAAATCGCTCTCAAAACTTTTGTCCTCCCGGCCCGCATATCTCAAGGGGATGTTGAGCATTGCCGGGTTTAAAGACGAGGAACGCGAGACGGATGAACAAGAGGCAATCGTCATTTCTGAGGCCGTCATAGCGCCAGGCTCTCGTATGATCGGACGCAATATTGAACAAATCGGTTTTAGGCGGCAAACTAATTGCCTTGTTCTAGGCATCCAGCGTCGGTCCCGCATGATCCGCACCCGAATGCTTGATATTCGGTTGGAAGCGGGAGATGTCCTGCTTATATTTGGATATGATAAAGATGTCAGAGGCTTACGCGCAAATCGTGACCTGCTTTTGATGGATTGGTCACGCGCCGAACTCCCGGATATTCGGAAATCGATTTTTGCTCGAATAATATTTGTCGTCACAATCGCTATCGCCGCATTAGGCTTACTGCCTATCGAAACGGCCGCCTTGGCCGGGGCTCTGGCCATGATATTGACAGGTTGTTTGAATATCCGTCAGGCTGTTCGAGCCTTGGATATGAGAATTTTTCTTCTGATCGGAGCTGCTTTCGCGATGGGGCTTGCGTTGGAAGCCACCGGAGGCGCCAATTTCATCGCCCATGGTGTGGTGTCTGCCTTTATGCCCTTTGGCAACCAGATCTTATTGGCGGCTATATTCCTGATTGTGGCAGCTATGACCAATATCATCAGCAATAGTGCCACGGCTCTCTTGTTCTCGCCAATTGCTTTGTCAATTAGCGCCGAAACTGGTCTCGACCCCATTACGATGGTTTTAACGGTTATCTTCGCGTCAAATTGTTGTTTTGCAACGCCGATCGCCTATCAAACAAATTTACTCGTGATGGGACCAGGCCATTATAAATTTTCTGACTTCGCCCGCTTTGGGGGCCCCTTGGTTTTGCTGCTGTGGATCAGTTTTAGCCTGATAAGCCCATTACTTTTTCAATTGTAATCTCATTTCAAGGTCATAAAGTCCTCTTATGAGTCATGTCTTCGACCCGAACCGGCTACAATTTTATCTCACCATTCCCGGCCCTTGCCCTTATCTGCCAGGAAGGCTTGAGCGTAAAATTTTTACTCAGCTCGACCCCTTGGATGGACCGCATCTAAACAATTATCTGACGC
Source organism: uncultured Hyphomonadaceae bacterium (assembly GCA_963972195.1). Lineage (GTDB taxonomy): Bacteria > Pseudomonadota > Alphaproteobacteria > Caulobacterales > Maricaulaceae > Litorimonas. Next base: position 192,051 of record CAXATH010000001.1, read on the forward strand.
ATGCAGGTTTTAGGCGCTCGCAAAACGTCATTTATAGACCGGCTTGTGAAACGTGCCGGGAATGCCGATCACTGAGAGTAAAAGCTCGCGAGTTTGAACCAAATAAACGGTTTCGGCGCACACTTAGACAGAATTCCGATATATCAGCCGAAGTTGTACCCGCTATCGCCACTCAAGAACAATTCGACCTTCTAAAAGCGTATTTGGTGACACGCCACACCTCGGGCGGAATGGCGGATATGGACTTTATGCGCTATGAAATGATGGTCGAAGAATGTTCCGCCGAGACGGAAATTGTCGAATATCGCCTCCCAGATGGGGTTCTTATTGCCGCCATGCTAATTGATAGATTGAGTGACGGACTTTCTCTCGTTTACAGCTTTTTCTCACCAGAAGAGCAAAAGCGTTCTCTGGGCAATCTCATGATACTGAATCAAATTAAGCGCTGCGCCGACCAAGACTTGCCCTATCTTTATCTCGGCTATTGGGTGCCTGACAGCCCTAAAATGGATTACAAGTCCCGTTTCCGCCCCTGCGAAACCCTAACTCACAGAGGGTGGGCTGAATTGGGAGAAACTTGATGAAACGCCGCGAACTCATTGGCGGAGCCGCCGCACTTGCCGTCGGAGCGGGAACGCTCGGCGCGTTACGCTCTGGAAGAAATGCTACTAATTCTACTTCGGTCGGCGCAAAATCAGATCTGGCCTCTCCAAACATTTCCAAAAACAGGCGTCAGTTAAGGTTAGCTACTTCTTGGCCTAAGGATTTCCCGGGGCTTGGCATTATGCCTGTCAATATCGCCAACGCGGTACGGGAGATGACAAATGGCCGGCTCGACATTAAGGTTTACGCCGCCGGAGAACTTGTGGGTGCGCTGGAATGTTTCGGCGCTACCTCCTCCGGCGCAGCGGACATGTATCATGCCGCGGAATATTACTGGCAAGGCAAAGCCAAAGGCTTCAGCTTTTTTACAGCCGTTCCAATGGGCATGACAGCAACGGAAATTATGGGGTGGATTGATTACGGCGGCGGGCAAGCCCTTTGGGATGACCTTTCCGGAGACTTCAATATTAAACCGTTCCAAGCCGGCAATACCGGCCACCAGACCGGAGGATGGTTCAAACGTCCCATAAATTCGGTGCAAGATTTTCGTGGTCTAAAAATTAGAATGCCGGGATTAGGCGGGGACGTTGTGCGCGCTTTGGGCGGGGCGGCCGTGAATATACCGGGCGGTGAGATTTACCAATCTCTACAATCCGGCGCGATTGATGCAACGGAATGGGTCGGGCCGTGGAATGATTTGGCTTTCGGCTTCTACCGCGAAGCCCCTTATTATTACGCTCCGGGATTTCATGAACCCGGGGCCTCACTATCACTCGGAATAAACAAACAAATTTGGGAGAGCTTCTCTACCTCTGACCAGGCCATCATTCGTTATGCTTGCCGGAGTACGAACGACATCAGTTTGGGAGAGTACAATTACCGCAATGCTGTAGCGTTAGGCACGCTGAAGGCTAAACACGGTATTGAACCTCGCCTTTTTCCTGATGATGTTTTATCGGGATTCGGCGAAGCCAGCCAAGATGTACTGGCGGATGTTGGAAGATCGGACCCGAAGACAAGCGCGATCTACGAGAGTTTTTCAAAAGCACTCAAGCTTGAACGGAGCTGGACGGAAATCAGTGAAGGCGCCTATATAAGAGCGCGGACTTTATCAGGGACAGACTGAAATATGACTTCCGGGGGGATCGATGTCATTGGCCACGCTCTGCAGTATATAGGCTGGGCCTTTTTTCCGTCTTTGCTATTGCCGGCTATTTTACTGCTGACAGGACGGGGAAAAAACCTTTCCAGAACCACCAGTATTCTCATTGACAGGCTCTCAATCCTTATTGGAGAGATCATCAAATGGGTTATGCCGCTCATGGTCATCAGTGTTGTGATCGCCGTATTCGCACTCTCAATTTATGGCATTTCCTCTATCTGGTGGGACGAAAGCGTTATCTATCTACACGCGCTCGGTATTTGTTTAGGCGTCGCTCCCACCTATCTCGCGGGAGAGCATGTAAAAGTCGACATTTTTTTCGAGAAGATGGGTAACAGGGCGCGGGCTCTGGTTGAGATATGCGGATTTTATGTCCTGCTTGTTCCTGTCTGCATTGCCGTGATTTGGAGATCCCAAAGTTTCGTATCTTTTGCTTGGCAAAGCCTGGAAGGCTCAACGAATAGCGGCGGGATAAAAGGCGTTTATATGTTAAAAACAGCGCTTTGCGTTTTGTTCGTTATGTTATTATTTCAAGGGCTTTCGGTTGCCCTAAGAGCAGCGCTCAAGCTGCGCGGCGATAAACCGGCGGAGATATTGCGTCATACTAATATTGCTTTTGTCCCGTCATCTAAAGCGGGTGGTAGCTCAAAATGAGTCTGCCTGAGTTACTCGCCATCCTCATGTTTGCATTCGCCTGTGGCGCGCTCATGGCCGGGTATAGCGTCGCTTTCACCTTGGCCGGCATTTCCTTGGTCTTTGCTGCGCTGGGAATAGCGACGGGACAATTTGATACGGTGTTCCTACTCTCCATGCCGGGGCGCATTTTTCCAATTCTGACTCGGGAAATTCTTATTGCCGTTCCCTTATTCGTCTTTATGGGCGTGATGCTGGAGAAGTCCCGAATAGCCGAGGAGTTACTGGAAAGCATGGGAGAGCTTTTGGGGCCTCTCCGCGGCGGTATGGGGGTCTCCGTGATATTTGTCGGAGCGCTTTTGGCAGCTTCCACTGGCATTGTCGGCGCAACCGTGGTCACGATGGGCTTGATATCGCTCCCGACCTTACTTCGCAGGGGGTATGACCCCGCCCTTGCCTCGGGATCAATCGCCGCTTCGGGAACGCTCGGACAAATCATTCCGCCGTCAATCGTATTGGTCATTTTAGGAGACCAGATTTCCAATGCTTACCAAGAGGCACAAAGAAGTTTTGGTCTCGAGAATGCAGGCGTTGTTTCCGTCGGAGACTTATTCGCCGGCGCCCTTATCCCTGGCTTGATTCTGGTGCTTTGCTACGCGCTCTATATTGTCTTTATCGCCATAAAGTCACCTATGCGGGCGCCAGCCTATCGGAGTGAAGGCATTGCCTTCCGAGACGCCCTTTTCAGCTCCGTAAAATCCATGCTGCCGCCCGTACTCCTAATCATAGCCGTATTGGGCTCGATCCTGTCTGGTTACGCCACTCCCACGCGCGGCGCGGCGCTTGGCGCGCTTGGGGCTGTTCTTCTCGCGGCTTATAAGAGATCCGACAGTCCTTTCGTGAAACGTTTGATACTCGCAGGAACATTTGGGATGGGCGCGCTCATATTAATGGATATTTTCGGGGTCGACCTCCGCCTGAATCTGGCGGAGCGATCTTTTACCCTGACCGGTCTACTTTGGTTGTCGTTTTTGTTTGCGGCAACCGGACTGGTCGCCGCTCTAACCAGTTTCGTATCCCTTCAAAAGTCGGGCGATCTAGCCCCCGTCTCACGTTCTACGCTTCACATAACCTGCATGGTGTTTCTGATCCTTATCGGCGCAACCATTTTCAGCCTCGTTTTTCGCGGTTTTGGCGGAGATGAACTTGTTGCCCATTGGTTGGAAAATGCGCCTGGCGGACTCTGGGGCGGATTTGCTCTTGTTATGCTCGTCATGTTCGTTCTCGGTTTTTTTCTCGACTTCATCGAGATTACCTTTGTTGTCGTCCCATTGGTCGCCCCTCCCTTGCTTGCCGCCGGGCTGGATCCGATTTGGTTGGGCGTCATTATGGCCTTGAACCTTCAGACGAGTTTTCTTACCCCGCCGTTCGGATTTGCTTTATTCTACCTCCGCGGCGTCGCTCCGCCAGAAGTCACGACACCTCAAATTTACAGAGGCGTTTTGCCGTTCATTCTAATACAAATCTTCGTAATCGCTCTGATCATTCTATTTCCAAAACTTGCCACAGCCTTACCTCAGATTTTTTACGGTTAAGCCATTCCCTTTTTCCGTTTCTCACTTGCAAGTCGCAGGGAATAGCGGCACATTCTGGGTGAGATCATTCGGGGACCTATCATGACTACTCTCTTTGTTATTATCGGCATAATCGTTCTTATCGGCTTTCTAATTGTCGGAATTTACAACCGGCTCGTAAGTCTTCGGCAAACGACTAATCAGGCTTGGTCGGATATAGAAGTGCAGCTCAAGCAACGTCAGGATCTTGTTCCGCAGCTTGTAAATACGGTCAAAGGATATGCATCTCACGAGAAAGAGACCTTTGAAGAGGTGGTCCGGGCTCGAAGCGCGGCGGTCAATGCCAGTAATGTCAAAGACCAGGCTCAAGCCGAAGGCATGTTATCCGCGGCTCTCGGCAAACTGTTCGCTCTTGCGGAAGCCTATCCGGAACTGAAGGCCAACACCAACTTCCTGCAGCTGCAGGATCAACTCGCTGATATTGAAAACAAAATCGCCGCCGCGCGTCGTTTCTATAACAATTCGGTTCAGGAATATAATACAGGGCGGGAGCAATTTCCTGCTGTCCTCATCGCCGGCCCTTTTGGCTTTCAAGAGCGCGAATTCTTTGAAGCGCCGGAAGGGCGTCAATCTCTTCAGACGCCTCCGACTGTCGATTTCAGCAGCTAATTCTTTGGCCTGACAGTGTTCAAATCTTACGGCCTTCAAACTCATATCTGGAACAACAATCTTCGTAGTTTGATACTGCTTATTTTGTTTCCGGTTTTACTGCTGGTTATGGGGTATGGCCTGATGCTGATCTGGCTCGGCTTTAACAGCAACAGTTCTCTCCAGAGCAGCTTTACTTATGCCGCCGACTTGATTCCAACGGCCGCCCCAATCGCGATAGGCGCGGCGGCTCTCTGGTTTTTTATCGCATTCTTCGCCCATCAAGCTTTGATTGATGCCGCAACAAAGGCTCGTTCTCTTACAGTTAGCGAAGAACCCAGAGCCTACCGCCTACTGGAAAACCTTGCGATTTCTCGCGGCGCCACGACCCCGAAACTCAAAGTTATCGAAACCCCAGTATTGAATGCCTACGCCAGTGGCATACGGGATAAAAACTACACTGTGACCTTAACGCGGGGACTGCTAAACCAGCTCGATGATGAAGAGCTCGAAGCCGTCATTGCCCATGAGCTTTGCCACATCAGAAACAAAGACGTACGCATGCTCATCATCGCCGTAATCTTTGTCGGAATTTTTGCTTTTATTGGTGAAGGGGTCGTACGCGGGATGTTCCGTACAAATCTGCCCCGATCCAATTCACACCGCCGCAGCGGCGGCGGTAATGCTGCTATCCTCATCGTTATCGGAATCGCGATCATCGCGGTGACTTACTTGATAGCGATCTTGATACGGTTTTCTCTGTCTAGGAAACGTGAATATCTAGCAGATGCGGGCGCTGTCGAACTTACGAAAAACCCGGATGCAATGATTAGGGTCCTGCAAAAATTAGCTGGAAACGCAGAGCTTAAGAATGTGCCTGACGAAGTTCGGGAGATGGCGCTTCATAACCCCCGTGTTGGCTTGGCCGGACTTTTCGCGACCCACCCGCCGATTGAAAAACGCATTGAAGCCCTCATTAAATTTGGCGGGGGACATGTTGGCAGCCAGAGCCACACACGTCGCAAGAGTAACGCCGATAAGACCAAAACAGAAAATTCTTCCGAAAAATATAGATCTGGTAGAAACCCTTGGTCACGTGAGCCATAAAAGAGGATAGACTCTGCGCATCCTTACTGTTATTCGATAAACAATCAAGTTAAGGACCTTTCATTATGACACTCCCAAAAACGCGTTTTTTATTGGCTAGCGCTGCCGCTTCCGCTCTACTTATTGCTTGCGCTCACGTAGAGTCAGACTCCTCTATGACTGCCGATCAGGCAAAACAGACTGAAACAATCAATCTTCCGGATGGCATTGTAAAAGTCGAAGAAGTTAATGCGACAACTGGTGATGAAGTCATTATTCCTTACACCAAATATACTTTGGACAACGGCCTGACGATTGTTCTGCATGAGGACAAGTCGGATCCCCTCGTCCATGTCGATATGACCTACCATGTCGGATCGGGCCGCGAAGAGCCCGGACGTTCAGGATTTGCGCATTTCTTTGAGCACATGCTCTTCCAAGGCTCCGAAAACGTTGCCGACGAACAACACTTTAAATTAATTACAGAATCCGGCGGAACGCTGAACGGCTCCACAAATGCTGACCGAACAAATTACTATCAAACGGTTCCTTCCAATCAGCTTGAGAAAATGCTTTGGCTCGAAGCGGACCGCATGGGTTACTTTCTGAATGCGGTTACGCAGGAATCTTTCGAAGTTCAGCGCGAGACCGTCAAGAACGAGCGCGGACAGCGTTATGACAACCGCCCTTACGGTTTGTTATTTGAACGGGTTGGCGAAGCGATGTATCCGGAAGGCCATCCTTATAGCTGGTCGACCATTGGCTATCTCGAAGATTTGGACCGCGCCGACCTCAATGACCTCAAAAAATTCTTTGTGGAATGGTATGGCCCGAACAATGCTGTCCTGACCATTGGCGGAGATATCGACAAGGAACAAACACTGGAATGGATCAAAACTTACTTTGGCCCAATCCCGGCGGGACCTGAGCAGGATGATCCGGTATATGAACCGGTTACTCTGGACAAAGACCGTTATATTTCAATGGAGGATAATGTTCAGCTTCCTCTGCTTTATATGTCCTGGCCGACGGTCCACGCCAATCACCCAGACGAAGCGCCGTTGGACGTTTTGGCCAATATTATGGGTCAGGGACAGACTTCCCTACTTTATAAAAATCTTCAGAAGCCTGGCATTACCGTTCAAGCCAACGCAAGTCACGGATGCCGTGAGATAAGCTGCAGCTTCACAATGTTTACATTGGCCAATCCTGCCAAGGTTGAAAACCTTGGTGATCTTGAAGCCACCATTCGGGAATCGCTAACAGAATTTGAAGGCCGCGGCGTTTTGGATGATGATTTAACCCGCGTGAAAGCGGATATCGTTTCTGGCCTGATCTATGGTCTGGAAAGCGTTTCCGGTAAGATCTCTCAGCTTGCCGCATATGAGACTTATCGCAATAACCCTAACGGCATTGGCGATGACATCGCACGTTATGAAGGCGTGACAAAAGCAGATGTTCTTCGCGTCTATGATCAGTACATTAAAGACAATCCTGCCGTTATTATGAGCATTGTGCCAAATGGCCAACCGCAGATGATTGCACAAGAAGATACGTGGGAGCGCTATGAGCGGACTATTCCGGATACGTCCGGCGAGTCTGACGACTTTTCATGGTCACTTCCTGTGGACCCTGAAGGTTTTGACCGCTCCGTCGTTCCGCCAGCTGGTGAAAACCCTGCCATTAAAGCACCGGATACTTATGAATTTGCGATAGGCGATATGAGTGTTTTAGGCGCCCAAAACACAGAGGTTCCAACAACAACATTACAGCTACGCATTAAAGCGGCTCAAAATTATGATCCGCTTGAAAAAGTCGGACTCGCCAGTTTGACAGCCGGTCTTATGAACGAAGCGACAACGGAGCGGAGCGCCGAGGAGCTATCCAACGAACTCGACAAGTTGGGCTCTTCTGTTTCTTTCGGCGCCGGTGACACCTATACGACGATGACCGTCCGGACTTTGACTGAAAACCTGGACGCTACGATGGCCATAGCAATGGAAAGATTGTTAAAGCCAAAGTTCTCTGAAGAAGATTTCGCTCGCGACAAAGACAATGCCATCCAAGGCATTCGCGCGAACAAGAAAGAGGCCAGCGTTACCGCTAGTAATCTGTTCAACAAAATGATGTACGGCGCTGACAATCCTACAGCTTACGCTTCGTCAGGTACCGAAGAGACTGTTGAAGCGATTAGGCTAGAGGATGTGAAGGCTTTCTATGCGGATCATTACTCTCCGAAAATTGCGTCAGTTGTTGCTGTAAGTGATTTAGGCCAAGCGAATTTACAACGAGCTCTTGAGCCTCTCACGGCATGGACGGGCGAAGACGTTGCCAGCGTAGAAATGAATCCGTTCCCTGATTTAGCGGACGGAACGATCTACTTTGTTGACAAACCTGATGCCGCCCAGAGCGAAATTCGGATCGGCAAACGCGCCCTTCCCTTTGATGCAACGGGTGAATATTACCGCGCGGGCATCATGAATTACCCGTTAGGCGGTGCCTTCAACAGCCGTATCAATCTGAACCTACGTGAAGACAAAGGCTACACTTATGGTGCCCGGTCATTCTTCAACGGTGACGAGACTGCGGGTTGGTATCGCGCTGGCGCCGCAGTTAGAGCGGACGCAACAGCAGCTTCGATTGTCGAATTTGTGAATGAAATCAGTAAATTCCATGAGTCCGGTATCACGGATGAGGAACTCACATTCACCAAATCCGCGATCGGTCAGAGTGATGCACGGGCCTATGAAACGCCGCGTCAGAAGCTCGGCTTCTTGTCGCGTATGGCTACGTATAATCTTGAGCCAAGCTTTGTGGATGAACAATCCGACATTTTGCAAGCCATGACAAAGGCTGAAATTGATGCACTAGCGGATCAGCACTTGAATTTAGGCGAAATGATTATGGTCGTCGTAGGCGATAAGGCAAAAGTCTATGACGAAGTTGTCGAACTCGGCTATAACGTCGTCGAAGTGGATGCGAACGGTAATCCCGTCGAATAGACATCCCTTCCAAGCAAAGAAAAAGCCCCGGTCAAACGGGGCTTTTTTTATACGCTATTTTCAGACCTTAGAGATTTTTGCCGGGATCGAAAACACCCTTACGCGAGAAGCCTCTGGGGACCATGCGGCCCGCCTGAGCCCTTTTGCCTTCCAGCAATTCCCAGTCATTAACTTCGGTGCGGCGTCCGGCGCTATCTAAGAAGAACAGACCTTCTTCGGGATCGAAAGTTGTGATGTCGGCTAGGCCACCGTCTTTGTATTTCTGCAAGCGGACGCCTTTACCGCGCGCCATCACGGGCAATTCTTCGACGTCATAAGTCAGAATTTTCCGGTTTTCTCCGATGATCGCAACCTTCTCGCCTTTGACTTCAATGCAACGGACCGCTTCTGAATCGCCTTTGACATTGAGCGTTTTCCGGCCTGTCCGTGTCGATGCTACTATATCGGATTCGTTTACCCGGAATCCGTAGCCTTCTGAGCTGGCAACCAAAATTTCGCGATTTTCATCGTGAACAAACATACCCACAGGTACATGGTCATTTTCCAAATCCACCATCAAGCGAATAGGCTCGCCGTTGCCGCGCCCGCCAGGGAGCTTGTCCGCGCCCAGAGTGTAAAACTTACCGTTTGAGGCAAAGATAATAATTTTATCCGTGGTCTGAGCATTCAAACTAAAGGCCAAGCTGTCCCCATCTTTGAATTTCAAGGAAGAGTCATCGTCCGAGTGCCCTTTCATCGCGCGTATCCAGCCCATACTGGAGAGCACAACGGTAATAGGCTCTTTGGTAATAAAAGCCGTACTCAAATCGACATCTATGTCCGGTTGGTCTTCGAAATGCGTGCGGCGCGCCCCAATTTCTGTTTTCGGCCCGTAAATATTTTTAAGCTCTTTGACTTGTTCGGAAATAGCCGCCCATTGTTTTGCATCAGACCCTAACAATGCCTCCAATTCCGCCTTTTCCAACGCGAGCTTGTCATACTCTGTCTTGATTTCAATCTCTTGAAGCTTGTTCAGGGCGCGAAGTCGCATATTCAAAATGGCGTCGGCCTGACGTTCCGTCAGATTAAACGCGTTCATCAGCTCTTCTTTAGGCTTATCCTCAAACCGGATAATTCGAATAACTTCATCGAGGTTCAGGAAGGCAATCATATAGCCGTCCAAAACCTCCATGCGATCCTCGATCTTGCCGAGACGCTGTTGAGAACGGCGCTGAAGCACTTCTCTTCGGTGATCCAACCAACTTTGGATAACTTCCTTCAGATCCATCACACGCGGGGTTCGTGTGTTGTCCAAAACATTCATGTTGAGGCTGACCCGGCTCTCCAGTTCGGAAACTTTAAACAGGCTCTCCATCAAAATTTTAGCATCAATGTTTTTACTACGAGGCTCTAAAACAATGCGAACGTCTTCGGCGGACTCATCTCTTACATCGGCGAGACCTGACGCCTTTTTTGATTCGATGACCTCGGCCAGTTTTTCAATCAGCCGAGACTTTTGAACCTGGTAAGGAATTTCAGTGACCACGATTTGGTAGGTGCCGCGTCCTGTATCCTCGACCTCCCAGCGGCACCGAACTTTGAAACTCCCTTTACCAGTTGTGTAAGCCTCCAGCATGGAAGATTTCGGCTCGACGATTATGCCCCCTGTGGGCAGATCCGGGCCAAGAATATAGTTCATCAGTGTTTCAATACGCGCATTTGGCGTTTGGATCAGATGCAATGCCGCGTCACAAATCTCGGCCACATTATGGGGCGGAATAGATGTTGCCATACCGACCGCAATCCCTTGCGATCCATTCGCCAGCAGGTTGGGAAAGCCTGCCGGTAAAACTTGTGGCTCTGTGTCCTCTTCATTGTAAGTCGGCACGAAATCGACAGCATTTTCGTCAATGCCTTCAAGCAGGGCCAAACCAGCCGGAGTCATTTTCGCTTCGGTGTAACGCATGGCGGCGGGGCTATCACCGTCAATATTGCCAAAGTTCCCCTGCCCGTTCACAAGCGGATATCGCGCAGAAAAAGACTGGGAAAGTTTAACGAGGGCGTCGTAAATCGATTGATCTCCATGCGGGTGATATTGGCCCATCACATCGCCCACGATCCTCGCGCATTTCTTATGTGCGCCTTCAGGGTTCAGTTTGAGCTGCCGCATGGCGTAGAGAATACGGCGATGGACAGGTTTCATCCCATCCCGCACGTCCGGGAGCGCGCGCTGCGTAATTGTCGAGAGCGCGTAAGCCAGATAGCGCGAAGACAGCGCATCATCTATGTGCTCGCTGATAATCGCGGTCTCAGAAATTGTCTCGCCGTCATCTATTGGTTTCTTAGCCATATTCCCTCAATCCCGAATCAGGTTTAAGTTTAGCCGTGTGTGCCCGAGAGGCTACGGTTTTAAGCAGAATTCTTGTGGTTGAACTCAAGGAATACAAGACCGAGCAATATCTGCCGCGATCAGGCGTTCTATCAATTGATGACGCGCGTCGGGCAAGGTTCTGTTCAAGTTCCACTGCACACGTGTTTCCAGAAAATGTCCCGTCAATTTTAAACCATCCAGAATATCTTCCGGCGAGCTTCCAGCTTGCCCGCGAAGGAACGGCGGCAAACGAAGAAGTTTATCCAGGTAAGGCTCCGCCGCACTTGCTGTCACGGCGCGCCCGGATCGCGGAGAAATATGGGTGAGATTGTCATTTCGGCCTGTCGCCGCGCACCGATCAAAGTCCAGTCCGTATCCCAAAGCCGTCAGAAGCCCGGCCTCCCACCTGATATAAAGCGCGGGCCAGACATCTATGTCGTGCAGGTTAGCCAATACAATTTGAAAGACATCGAATATTGGCTCATGTGTTTCCCGTTCCGGCAACATTTCCTGGCACATAGCCGTCATGGCATTCAGGCCTGTCAAGGAGAGCCTATCGTCCATCAGTTCAGCCGCACGCGAATCTATGCTTTCTACTGTATAATAGCCCAGTTGCTCTGACAGACGCCCCCGCCATTCAACACGTACATGATTTCCGGGTTGCAAGACCGGTCTCATTCGGCGGCCAATTCCGCCGCGCACCAGGCCTTTATGGCGTCCCTGTTCACGTGTAAAGACATCTATGATGGCAGAGGTTTCACCATGTTTCTGCGTAGAAAGAATATAGCCTTCGGCCTGCCAATTCATATCTTAAACGCCTTCATGAATTAGACGTCGAATTCGAGCCCGCTCTCGGCGTAACGGGCTTTGTCGTCCTGCCAATTGTCACGCACCTTCACAAACAGGAAGAGATGAACCTTGCGGCCCAACCATTCGCTCATATCCTTTCGAGCGGCTGCGCCAATATCTTTAATAGTGCGACCGCCTTTTCCGAGCACAATGGGCTTCTGGCTGTCGCGGCGGACATATATGACTTGGTCGACGCGTATATCGCCTTTTTTAGTTTCCTTCCAGCTCTCCGTCTCGACCGTAGAGGCATAAGGCAGCTCATCGTGGAGCCGCAGAAACAGTTTTTCTCTCGTGATCTCTGCGGCCATCAATCGCATTGGAATATCAGCGGCCTGATCCGGAGAATATAAGTAGGGCCCAGACGGCATAGCGTCTGCGACAAGTGTTCCCAGCTTTTCGACGCCGTCCAAATTAAGGGCAGAAACCGGAATAATATCTTTGTAGATACCCTTCTCCGCAAACGACTCTATCAAAGGAAGTACTTCATCATGCGGAATTTTGTCGATTTTGTTCAGAGCCAAAATAGCGTTGGCCACTTCTCGTTTCTGAAGGCCTTTAATAACCCGCTCACTGTCTTCACAAGAGAGCCTATCTTGGCCGTCCCCCTCTCCCGCCTGACGACGAAGCCACGCCGGAGCGTCAATTACATGCACGATTACATTGGCGTCTTTCATGCCGGTCCAAGCCGCATGCACCATGGATTTTGAAAGGCGGTCGGAATCCCGGGCTTCAAAAATGCCGGGCGTATCGATCATAACGGCCTGCGCCGTATCCCCCTTCGACGTTTCAAGCATAGCGATGCCGCGAATTTGAAATCGGGTCGTTTGAACTTTATGCGTGACAATCGAGACTTTCTCACCGACCAGTGCATTGGTTAAAGTCGATTTTCCAGCATTCGGAGCTCCGACAATGGCAGCAAATCCAGCGTATGTTTCACTCATATCGTTTTTTCTAGGGCTTTGAGAAGATAGCTTGCCGCTTCTCTTTCTGCCTCTTTTTTGGATGTCCCTTCCCCTAAAGCCTCGCCCAGCTCTTCAACTGTGACCCGGATTGTAAAGGTGGGTTTGTGATCGGGACCTGATCGGTCCACAACTGTATAATTCGGTACGTTCGGGCCCATAGAGAGCGCCAGTTCCTGAAGGTTGGTTTTGGGGTCTTTGGTTGAGTCCTGAAGAACAGCGTCAATCTCTTCCTGCCAAAACCGGTCGTAGAAATTCTCTGCCAGTTTATAGCCCCCATCAAGGTAAAGCGCTGCCATCAAAGCCTCGCAGGCATTCCCAAGAATCGAGACCTTCTCTCTGCCTCCCTGCTTTTCTTCACTCGGTGACATAAGCAGGGCTTCGCCGAGGCGAATATTTTGCGCAACTCGAGCACAGGTCTCCTTGCGCACGAGCGCATTAAGCCGTGTTGCCATAATGCCTTCTTGTGTTTTAGTTTTGTCGAACAAGACTTTCGCCGTCAGCAATCCCAAAACACGGTCACCTAGAAACTCAAGCCGTTCATTATCAACCCTTTTGCGGCGCCCATCTCCGTAAGATGAGTGAGTAAGCGCGCGCTGGATAAGGTCCGTATCTTGAAAATGGTAGTCAATCCGCTCGAACAGGGCGACGATACGCGGCGGGACTCTATCCGTTACATCCAAAGCAGATTCTTTCGTGGCAGGCGAACTCATTTGATCCTCTCAAAGAATCTATCTCCGCGCATATTGCCCCAAGTCCAGGGTTTATAGAGTACGAAGTCTTCTTCTACAGACAGGAGAACGATCTCTGCGCGGCCTATAATATTTGATGCGGGGACGATACCGGCCCCTCCGTTACGAACCGGAACGCGGCTATCCCCCGAATTATCCCGATTATCCCCCATCAAAAAGTAATGGCCTTCAGGGATGCGGTAGACAGTTGTATTGTCGCTCGGACTGTTTTTCTGACTATCGTAAATGGTGTGTGTGTCCCCGTTCGGAAATGTTTCAGACCAGATCTCCGCCAGAACGTCTTGCCCGAATTGATCGGCAAACGTCTCTTCCCCTTGCTGGGTGAGTGAAACGGGTTGATCATTCAGAATAAGACGTCCCTCCTGCATCTGAATAGTGTCGCCCGGCAGGCCGACAAGACGTTTGATAAAATTCTTGTCATCCCCGTCCGGACGGAAAACGAGTACGTCCCCGCGGTCGGGGGCTCGCTCCAGGAAACGTCCTTCGCTCACAGGGAAGGGAAACGGCGCGGCCGCATATCGCCCATACCCGACGGAATATTTAGAGGTAATAATATAATCCCCCTTCATGAGGTTCGGTAACATGGAACCGGAAGGGATATGAAAAGGTTGGAAAAGAAATGTTCTCAGAACCAAAGCAATTGCCACGGCCCATATAATTGTAGACAGCGTTTCGCCGAGCTCTGATTTTTGTTTCTTTGCCATGCCCGCTCTTAGTCGTCCTTGACAGCTTCGACAATCGCAAATGCCTGTGCATAAGGCGGATCATCGCTCAGACTTATATGAAGGAGGCTGTGGTGGCCCTCCGGCGTTCTCTCGTTTAATCTTGCCTGTGCGGTGCCGTGCAAGACTATCTCTGGGCGTCCTGAAGGGTGGTTGCGAACTTCCACATCTGTCCAGCTAAGCGCTCCTGTGTTATTTCCCGCCAAGGCTTTGGCAACGGCTTCTTTCGCCGCAAACCGCTTGGCATAGGCATTTTCGGGAACGGCTTTGGATTCGCAGTAAGCCTGCTCGCCTTCAGTGAATGTTTTAGCCTTAAACCTTTCGCCATATTTCTCAATGACTTGAGATATCCGTTTAATGTCACAAATATCTGTGCCAATCCCGATAATCACGCTGGCTGTCTCGCTTCATCGGTGATCTCGCGCATTCGCTTAATCGCGGCGTCCAGACCCATAAAGACCGCTTCGCCAATAATGAAATGCCCGATATTTAGCTCTATACACTCCGGAATTGCCGCCACAGGCGCAACATTTTCAAAGGTCAACCCATGGCCAAAATGAACTTCCAGGCCCAGGCTTTGGGCAAGTTTGGCGCTTGCGCGAAAGTTTTCCAATAAACTTTCTGCTTGCTCTGCATTCCCATTATCCAGCGCATGAGCATAGGCGCCGGTATGAAACTCGACGACTTTGGCATCGGTATTTGCGGCTGCCTCAATATGTGATTTTTTCGCTTCGATGAAGAGAGAGACGCGAGACCCGTTCCGATCAAGCTTAGAAATGATCGGGGTGAGCGTATTGTGCATTCCGGCTACATCCAGACCTCCCTCGGTTGTGCGTTCCTCGCGCCGCTCGGGAACGATACAAACCGCGTGAGGCTTGACCGCTAAGGCTATATTGAGCATTTCCTCTGTGGCCGCCATTTCCATATTAAGAGGAATATTTTCGCTTTTACAAAGCGCTTGAAGCCGCTCCATATCCTCATCGCGCATATGACGACGGTCCTCGCGTAGATGCGCTGTGATCCCATCTGCTCCAGCTTGAATAGCTGCCCAGGCCCCTGCGACCGGGTTTGGGTGCTCCCCACCGCGCGCATTACGAATTGTCGCTATATGGTCAATATTGACGCCGAGACGTGGGAGTTTCTTTTCTTTCACGACAGGCCCCGACTCCCGGGCTTGATAGCTGGAATATTTTGTAACTCCGGCGGCAAATCATCCGGATCATAATCGGGGAATTTTCGGGCCGCTAGGCTAACAAGCGGAACTCCGATATCCGCCGTGCCATTCGAACGGTCAAAGATACAGGCCCCTGCAATGACTTTGGCTCCGGTCTTATTCATTGCCGCAATACATTCCCGGGATGACAGGCCAGTGGTCACAATATCCTCGACCATGAGAACTTTTTGTCCAGGCTCTAATTTAAATCCGCGGCGCAGCGTAAATTCACCATTTTCACGTTCGACAAAAAGGGATTCCAGCTCCATATGACGGGCCGTCTCATAGCCAGGGATGACTCCGCCCATGGCAGGTGCCACAATAATGTCCGGCTGCTCATCCAATTCAGACTGAACCTTCTCTGCCAAGGCTTTGCAGAGTTTCTCTGTCAGTTTCGGATTCTTAAAAATCAAAGCTTTCTGCAAAAAAACGGAGCTTCGCCGTCCGGAAGATAGAATAAAATGCCCTTCCAAGAGCGCGCCGGCCTCGCGGAAAACTTCTAATACATCGTCAGTCGTCATACACTTAATCCGTTACTTTGCCGTCAGAGTTTCGCCCCGGACACGCTCCGCTGAAATGACATAAGCGCTCGCGCGTAGGGCGGCAATAATTTGCACGAGATGCCGATTGTCACGAACCTCAACGTCCATCACCATATCGAAAAAAATAGGGCTGCGTTTCAAAGTTTTAATATTTACGAGGTTTCCTTCAGATTCGCCAATTATTTTGGTGAGGTCAGCCAAGGCCCCGGGAACATGTTCAACGGTAACCGTCAATCGCCCTGTCGCAGAGGATTGGTCAGCGCTCCGGCGCCACCCCAGGTCAAGCCAGTCTTCGGGATCAACATCCGTCGAAGACAAGGTCTCGCAATCAATCGTATGAATTTTGATGCCGCCCTTATCATCATCCGTATTCTGCAAGCCTATGATCCGGTCTCCGGGAATGGGAGAACAGCATCCCGAAAGATGCAGGCTTACGCCTTCACGCAGGCCGTCTCCTTTGACGTATAAGCGGGCTGTTGAGTCCTGAATAACCTCTCGCCTCAGCTGAATTGGTCTTGCGTGCTCTTTTTTCCGGGCGGGGAATACCAACTCCATAAATGCGGTTAAGGAGAGCTTTCCTCGGCCTAGATTTTCAAAGAAATCCTCGACGCTATCTGCATTTGATCGCTTAACCGCGTCCCGCATTAAGGCGTCAGAGAAGGTCAGACCTTCACGTGCAAATGCGTGTTTAGCTAAAAGCTCACCTGTTCGTGCAAACTCTTCAGCCTCCCCCGTACGAGTCAGGCGCCTGAGCGCAGAGCGGGCTTTCCCTGTTACGACCAGATTCTCCCATCCCTCTAAGGCTTCAGCCTCTCCTCCTCGAATAATTTTGACCACGTCTCCGTTTTTCAGCACTCTACGCAAAGGGTGTTTCTGACCGTTTACCAAGGCCCCGATACAGGTATCGCCCACTTTGGTATGGACAGCGTAAGCAAAGTCCAGAGGCATTGCGCCTCTCGGCAGAGCGATCAAGTCTCCTTTAGGCGTGAAGGTGAAAACCTGATCCGTGAACATTTCTAGCTTGGCATGTTCTAAAAATTCATCGGCGTCACCGCTCTGCTCCATCATTTCCACAAGAGGACGTATGCGTTTCAGTGGATCACCGCCGCTTTCCAACGCCCGATCCGGGTCATAAGCATAGCTGTCATTCTTATAAGCCCAATGCGCCGCCACGCCGCGCTCAGCTACGTCTTCCATCCGTTCGGTCCGGATCTGTAATTCAACCCGGCGATTGTCGGGGGTTCTTATCGTAGTGTGAAGAGACTGATACCCGTTGGGTTTTGGCACGGAGATAAAATCCCGGAAACGTTCCGGAACGGCGCGATAAACAGAATGCAAAAGACCCAGAGCCTGATAGCAAACATCCCGGTTTTGAACGATAACACGAAAGGCATAGATATCCGCGACATCCTCAAAACTTATGTTTTGCCGCTGCAACTTCCGCCAGATTGCATAAGCTCGTTTTTCCCGACCGTAAATTCTCGCTTTAATTCCCGCCTTATCAAATTGCGTTCGCAAAGCCGTTGAAATCTCGGAAATGGCCTCGCCCTGTGTTTCTCGCCAATCAATCAATCGGCGCTCGATCGATTCAAATGCCGAGGTATTGATGTACCGAAAAGACAGATCCTCAAGCTCTGCACAGACCCTATCCATACCAACACGGCGGGCTAAAGGCGCATAAATATCAAGGGTTTCTGTCGCTATCCTCTTGCGGGATTCCGGCTTGGGGTGATGCTGAAGCGTCCGCATATTATGCAGGCGGTCACAGAGTTTGACCAATAGAACGCGCACATCCTTGCTGATAGCGAGCACGAATTTTTGAAAATTCTCAGCCTGAGCCCGCTCACGAGTCGCATTGGGAATGCTGAGTTGGCCAAGCTTGGTCACGCCGTCGACCAGCTCGGCTATTTCCGGTGTGAACTCTCTTGCCAAGTCATCAAAGGTTGTGTCGGTATCCTCCAGAACGTCATGAAGCAGGGCCGTGCAGACAGTTGCAACATCCAGATGCAAATCCGCTAAAATTCCGGCGACTTCGATGGGGTGCGCATAGTAAGGATCGCCCGAATGTCGCTTCTGGTCCCCGTGTGCTTTGATGGAAAAAACATAGGCTTTATTTAAAAGCGCTTCATTTGCCGTGGGGTCGTATTTGCGAACACGTTCGACCAGCTCGAATTGTCGAAGAAATCGAGGCCCTTGGGCTTTCGTGGCCGTTGCATTTTCCAAGCTCACAGAATTCACTCTTTTTATATAAGCTCTTAGTCGAACCTATCAAATGATTTGCGCGGTAAAACATAAAAAAAGCCGCCCAGAAGGACGGCTCTATTGAAATATTTTGCTTTATCTAGAAACGGGAGGAACTATCATTATCGCGGTCACCCTGCAGAGCGCGAAGAAGGTCGGCTTCGTCCATTTCTGTTGGAGCGGCGCTATCTTCGTGACCGATCGCAAGAACTGGTGCGTCTTCTTCTTCATCCGGAAGGTCATCATCAAAGATAACCCGCTGAAGACCGGTCACAAGGCTTTCGCGCAAATCATCGAGATCTAGAGTTTCCTCAGCCAATTCACGTAAGGCGACGACAGGCGTCTTATCATTATCACGATCAACAGTCAGCGAGGAGCCAGCTGCGATGTTACGGGAACGATGGGAGGCGAGAAGGACCAGATCAAAACGATTCGGAACTTTTTCAACACAATCTTCAACGGTAACGCGAGCCATAGGGCATCCTGTAAATCTTTACGGACAGCATCGCTGCCCAAATTTGAAATTAAGTTGCGTCTATACTGTTTGCCTCGCCTAAATGCAAGATCAAGAATTCAGCCAGTCTCGTTTAATCACAGCGTGTTGCAACACATCTTTTGAGGGTAATTCTGCCAATAATTCAAGAGCAGACTTATCCGATTCAGGATGCTCCCACCCGGCGTCTATCTCCAACAACGGCAAAAGAACAAACGCCCTCTGGTTCGAACGGGGGTGAGGCAGAATTGGATTTGCGGGTCTCACTTGCCCTGCGTAGTCAATGATATCTAAATCGAGCGAACGAGGCGCGTTCAGGGTTTGGCGTTCTCGACCAAACTGAGCTTCAAGTGCATGCAACCCACGTAACAATTCCGCCGCGCCCAACGATGTGGAGACCTTCAAAGCCGCATTTACATAATCCGGATGTCCTGAACCGGCAGGCCAAGCCGGGCTGTGCCAAAGTGAAGAAGCGGCTAATATATCGATCTCATTAGCACTCATTTCGGCCACTGCTTGGCGGAAGGTGGTTTCGGGATTGGACAAATTGGCCCCTAAGGCGATATAAGCGACATTCATTTTTTTATTCATTTTATTAATTGAGCACATTTATGGCCTTTTACCCAGACGAACGCATAGCCATGTTCATCGACGGATCAAACCTTTACTCTTCCGGAAAAACTCTCGATTTTGATATAGATTATAAAAAACTCTTAGATCTATTTAAAAATAAAGGACGGCTCATACAGGCCAAATACTACACGGCGCTCCTCGACCATGAGGATTATTCCCCCATCCGGCCGCTAATAGACTGGCTCGATTACAACGGCTTCCACGTCATTACCAAGCCGGCCAAAAGTTATACTGATCGAGATGGGCGCAACCGCGTCAAAGGCAATATGGATATCGAAATGACGATTGATATGATCCAGATTGCGCCGCATGTCGACCACATCCTTTTATTCACCGGCGACGGAGACTTTAAGGCCGTTGTTGAAGCTGTTCAGTCCAAAGGCGTAAGGGTGAGCGTTATCTCCACGCTGAAATCACGGCCCGCCATGCTCGCCGATGAACTTCGTCGTCAGGCGAACGATTTCATTGAACTTGCTGATATGGGCAAGATAATCGGTCGTCCGAAGCGGGACTATTCGTCTTCTGAAAATGAAGAAGAATACGAGGATGTATAACTCGTGAGTCTTCGTTCAGAGCCAGACTATAATTGCGCTCGCTGCCCGCGGCTACGCGCTTTTATCCTTGAGAACCGAGAAAAATACCCGGATTTTTTCAATGGCCCTGTACCGAGTTTTGGCGACTCGGACGCGGAGTGTCTTATCATCGGGCTTGCGCCAGGACTCAAAGGCGCCAATGCCACAGGCCGTCCGTTTACAGGGGATTACGCAGGAGACTTACTTTACAAAGCCATTGAAGCCTTCGGCTTTTCAAACGGGAAATATGACGGTCATGCGAAAGATGGTTTGGTTCTACACCGCACGATGATCACGAATGCCGTACGATGTGTGCCCCCGCAAAACAAACCTGTAGGCCAAGAAATCAATACCTGCCGAGACTATCTTTTGGGCCAAATGGCTGAGCTTCCAAAGCTAAAAGCCCTACTCTGCTTGGGTAAAATCTCTCATGACAGCACAGTTAGAAGCCTTGGGCTAAAACTTAAAGACTACCCGTCGGGTCACAACGTTGCCTACGATATTGGAGAGGGTCGGAAGCTTTTCTCAAGTTATCATTGCTCGCGTTACAACACGAACACCAAACGTTTGACCGAGGAAATGTTTTTCGACGTTTTCAGAGAGATCAAAACGTTTCTAGATAGTTAGCCGTTTTCCCGCATCAAACGGGCTTTTTGTCTTTGCCAGTCACGTTTTTTCTGAGTTTCGCGCTTATCATGATTTTGCTTACCTGTCGCAACTCCGATCAGAAGCTTTGCTGTGCCGGTCTTGTTGAAATACAGTTTTAATGGGACAATCGTTCGCCCTTTTCGTTGAGTTTCCCCCAACAACACATTGATTTCCTTACGCTTTAGAAGAAGTTTCCGATGACGCGTGGGTGCATGATTGAACTGGCTTGCAGGCGCGTAAATAGGGATATTAGCGTTTATCAACCAAGCCTCGTCGCCTTCCACACTTACATAAGCTTCCGCGATATTGGCGCGGCCTTCGCGCAACGCTTTAACCTCTGTACCGAGCAATTGAATGCCCGCCTCCATATTGTCCTCAACGGCATATTCATACCGTGCGCGGCGATTATCCGCGACGAGGGTTTTAGGAGCATTATCTTTGGCTTTGGCCATAAATCAGTCGAATATTTTCTGTTAAAGCGATATGCCAGCGCGTTCCATTGCGGCTTCTACCGCACGTTTTGTCGCGTCTGTACAAGGCACAATGGGCAGGCGAACAGTCGGTTCCATTTTGCCCAAGAGGGAAAGCGCGTATTTTGCAGGCGCCGGGCTTGGGCATAAAAACAGATCTTTGTGCAAGCGATCCAACTTCGCATTCAAGAATTTCGCCTTAACAAAATCTCCGCTCAATAGCGCTTCATGCATATCGGAATAGGCCTTCGGAGCGATATTGGACCCGACCGAAATGGCCCCTTTTCCACCGTGAGCGGAATGGCCGAGAGAGCTTGGATCATCACCTGAAAGCTGAATGAAATCTTCTCCGCAGCGGTCAATCAATCCTTGAACACGACCAACATCGCCAGTCGCGTCTTTACAGCCGATAACCGTAGGCAATTTTGAAAGCCGCCCCATCGTCTCATTCGTTATATCCACAACACTTCGGCCCGGAATATTATAAACGACAATCGGCACATCAACAGATTCCGATATCGCTCTGAAATGCTGGTAAATCCCTTCCTGGTTGGGTTTATTGTAATAAGGCGTCACCACGAGAATAGCGTCCGCGCCCTCCTCTTTGGCATGACGGGCATAGGCTTTGGAGACCGCGGTTTCATTCGATCCGGCGCCGGCGATAACCGGGACACGTCCTGCTGCCGCCTCGACACAAAGGGCGATGACCCGGCGATGCTCAGCATCGGTTAAAGTGGCCGACTCACCTGTTGTTCCGCATGGGACAAGGCCATGCGTGCCGTTTTCGATTTGCCATTCAATGAAATTCTGGAACGATTTCTCATCGACGCGGTTATCTTTAAACGGTGTTACAAGGGCTGTTATCGAACCTTTTATCATTTTGCTCTTTCATGTAGCTATTCGAATCAATGGGGTTCGAATTTTTTAAGGATTTACAGACGGATAATGCTCAAACGTCATAACTTTCTTTCATCCTACCAAGCAAGCCCCGCTTTGCCAAACTCTGTAAAATCATTCTGCAGAAAGAATGTTCTTTCCGCGACACTCATAGGGCTTATGGGTCTTACGGTAGCACAACCTGCTTTCGCCGCTCCGGACGTAGCCCCCCGTCTCAAACCGGTTGCGCCCGCTCTTTCCAACTTCCTCTCAGACGAGGAAGCCCTTAGCCTTCGCAAGGCTATCAGCGCTGCAAATCGCGACGACTGGTTGGAATTTGAGCTCTACAAGCGCAGTGTAGATGATAAAGTGGCGCGAAATCTCCTCACTTGGATACGCGCGAGCCAAGACAGAAGCGCGCCTTTCGAAACATTGACAGAAGCCGCACAAGAGCTTTCTGACTGGCCTCGCCAAATCACCATCCGGGCACGCGCCGAGTCGGAAATGTTTGACAATCCGCTCTCTCCAAAAGAGGCCATTGATTGGTTCAAAGGCGAAGCGCCTGTCTCCGGAGAAGGACGCGCAGCGTTAGCCCGAGCACATTACGCACGCGGAAACGATGAAACCGCCGATATGTGGCTCCGCTCCGCTTGGCGCGACGCAAAACTTACTCGGTCCAGACAACAGGAACTGTTTTCAGAATTTCGGACCAAGCTTACACCCGAAGATCATGCACGCCGCGCGGATCATCTTATTTGGAACGGCCGCTGGTATCTTGATAGCGCACAGGCACTTCTTCCTTTTATGGACCGAGATGAACGCAATTTGATGGACGCCCGTATTCGCGTCGCAGCGGATCGCGCTGGGATGGACGCCGCTATCGACGCTGTTCCCTCGAATTATCAATCTGACTCCGGACTTTTATATGAACGGGCAAAATGGCGTAGACGCAAACGTTCAAAGGATTATGCGCTTCCCCTTCTTCAAGAGATTCCAGGTGCCCCGCTAAATGACGAAGGAAAGGCCTCTATCTGGCGTGAAAGACAGATAATGGCCTATTGGATGATTAGCGAGAAACGCTTTTCTGAAGCCTATGATATTGTATTGGGTCACGGTTTCGAAGATGGAGCTGATTTTGCAGAAGCCGAATTTCTGGCGGGATGGCTTGCGCTTCGGAAACTAGGCAAACCTGAACAGGCACAGATCCACTTTCGTAGATTGGCAGATGCCGTTTCCACTCCGATTTCATTAGCTCGAGGCTATTATTGGTTGGGGCGCGCGCAAACCGGGGCAGATGCTGACATAAGCTTTTTTGAGGCGTCTAAATATCCAAATACATTTTATGGTCAATTAGCTTCGCTCGAAGTGGCTAATGGCTCGGCCATACTTACCCTGCCGCCCGAAGTGTCTTCAGAGTCAGATATAGAAGTTCTGAAAAAGGATGAACGCGTGAAGGCTATGCAGCTTTTAGGAGAAATAGGCGAGGAACGCCTTTTCTCTCAGATTGCCTTTCACCTGGATGACACTTTGGAGACATTACCTGAGCTTGCCGCCCTCGCCAGCATATCAAAGGATTATGGTTACATGCGCCCCTCCTTGAGGGCCGCAAAGCAGGCTTCTCGTTTTCAAACGATGCTGACGGAGTCTGGCTATCCAAGAGTTCCCATTATTGAAGCTTTGCCAAATCAATTCGAAACAGCCTTTGTCTACGCGATTGCCCGGCAGGAAACAGAGTTTGAAACAAATGCCATTAGCTCCGCCCACGCTTATGGGCTCATGCAAATGATCGACTCAACGGCGCGTTATACGGCCCGTAAACACAATGTTCCCTATAGCCAGACGAGACTTCTGAGTGACGCTGAATATTCTGCTCAGCTTGGGGCTTATCACCTCAATGATCTGCTCGAGCGTTGGGACGGTTCCTACATTTTAGCGGCCGTTTCTTATAACGCTGGGCCGCATCGCGCAAAGCAGTGGATAGAGACATATGGCGACCCACGGTCGGGAGAAATCGACCCAATCGATTGGATTGAATCCACGCCATTTTCCGAAACCCGCAACTATGTCCAAAGGGTTATGGAAAACATGCAGGTGTATCGCGCCCGCCTCAACGGCAACAGCTCTCCGCTCTATCTCGAACGTGATTTACGTCAAGGGCAGCAGTAGAAACCGTTAAATATCCAAGGCGCGATTCAACACCTCACTATCCACATTTCCGCCAGAACCGATTGCCACAACTTTCTCACCAGAGTTAAATGGTTTGTCCCGCAAGAGCGAGGCAATCGCCACTGCCCCACCCGGCTCCAAGGTCAAATCCAGTTCACGTTTGACGATTGCCATGGCGCGCAAGCAGTCTTCGTCACTCACCGTAAACACACCTGATAGCGATTTTGAATTTATAGCCCAGGTCAGCTCACCCGGCTGGGGGGTCATTAAAGCATCGCATAGCGTTGCGGGAGGAGAGGACAGACTGACTCTCTCTCCGGCCTCTAGGGACATCTGATGATCATTGTAATTTTCGGGCTCAGCGCCGTAGATTTTCGCCGTTGGGCAAAGCTCTTGCAACGCCAGGCTGATGCCCGCACACATTCCGCCGCCGCCTAAGCACACAATCACCGCATCTAAATCCGGGAGCTGTTCGGCGAGTTCGATGCCAATACTTCCCTGACCGGCAATGATGTAAGGGTCATCAAATGACGGCACCACGACGCGGCCTGTCGCACTGGAAATATCCTCAGCAATATTCTCCCGGCTCTCAGTCTGTCTGTCATAAAAACGAATTTCCGCGCCATAGGAAAGCACCGTTTCAACTTTTACCTTTGGGGCGTCCTTTGGCATGACAATCAGGGCTGGAATGCTTAGCTCTTTTGCCGCAATTGCGATCCCGATAGCGTGATTGCCCGAGGAAAACGCCACGACCCCGGACTTGGCCTGTTCGGCCGATAACTGAGAGAGCCGATTACGCGCGCCCCGGTATTTAAATGCGCCGCCTTTTTGTTTAGCTTCAGCCTTTAAAAACACTTGGCACCCGCAGAGCTCATCGATTTTGTCAGACCGGAGTAATGGCGTCTTTATAGTGTGAAGGTGCAAACGTTTTGAGGCTGCTAGGACATCTTCAAATTTAGGCACCAGGCTATTCATAAATTACTCTCCTCAGGCGTGCTAGGCCATTGACGGTAGACGATACGCGTGGAAAGAAAAGTCTAAATAAACCACAAAGAATATGGGGACTATGATGCACGGCTTAATGATGAAACATGAGTTGATGATCAGCGATCTAATCGAACACGCTGCGACCGTTCACAAAGACCGCGAAATTTATACGCTCAATACGGATATGACAGAGCACCGCTATGGGTGGGGCGATTGCGCCGTCCGTGTTCGGAAGCTTGCTAATGCTTTGCTAAAAGCAGGCGTCAAAAAAGGCGACCGAGTTGCAACAATTGCGTGGAACAATTACCGCCATATTGAAGTCTACTACGCGGTCTCATCAATCGGAGCGATTGTTCACACTATCAACCCCCGTTTAAAGCCCAATCAAATCGCTTGGATGGTCAATCATGCTGAAGACAGCATGTTGATGTTCGACACCACATTTGGGCCAATTGTGGACGGCGTTTCTGCCATGTGCCCCACGGTCAAGAAATGGATTTGCCTCTCTGACAAAGAGAATATGCCGGACTATAAAACCGACGTAGAAGACTATGAGAGCTTCATCGCGGACGCATCTGAGACAATCGAATGGGAACGGTTTGATGAAAACACGGCCTGTACGCTCTGTTATACGTCAGGAACGACAGGCGACCCTAAAGGCGTTCTCTATTCGCATCGTTCAACAATTCTTCATGCCATGGCAGGCTGCTTCCAAGACGTCATTGGCGGGGGTTCGCTGGACACTATTCTGGGTGTTGTGCCCATGTTCCACGTCTCCGCTTGGGGTCTGGTCTACTCCGCCGCGATGGTCGGGGCAAAACTTGTCATGCCGGGACCCGGACTTGACGGTGCCAATCTTTGCAAAATGATCAATCAGGAAGGCGTTACCCTCATGGCCGGCGTTCCAACTGTTTGGCTCGGCATTTACAACCATGCCAAGGAAAACAATATAGAGCTAAAGACAGTTAAAAAGGCCTTGGTTGGCGGCTCCGCACTCCCTGAAAGCCTCCTTCGCGCGTATGAATTGGATCTCGGGATCCCAATGCAGCAAGGCTGGGGCATGACAGAAACCTCACCTCTGGGAACGACTTACTCTCCTTATCCCGGCACTGAGAATGATGATTATGAAGACCTTGTTGCTCATAAACTCATGGCGGGTCGTCGTATTTTTGGGGTAGATATGCGAATTGTCGATGATGAAGGAAATGTATTGCCGCAGGATGGTGAAGCGGAAGGACACCTTCATGTTCGCGGTCCTTGGATATCTTCAGGCTATTTCAAAGGAGCCGGATCCGAGAACTTTACTGATGATGGTTGGTTCCGCACAGGTGATGTGGGCGTACTCCACCCCAAAGGTTATATGGAGATTACGGATCGCTCTAAAGACGTTATTAAATCTGGCGGTGAATGGGTGAGTTCAATAGAAGTCGAAAATGCCGCCTCAGATCACCCTGATGTTGCCATGGCCGCCTGTATTGGTCTGCACCATCCAAAGTGGCAGGAACGCCCGTTCCTCGTCGTGCAGCCTGTACCGGGCAAAACACCGGACAAGGAAGAAATCAAAGCCTGTATCGCACGCAAATGTGCCAAATGGTGGATGCCGGACGCTATCGTTTTTGTGGAGGCCCTGCCCCTTGGCGCGACAGGTAAAATCCTCAAACGAGAATTGAAAGAAGAATATAAAGACTTCGATCTGGAAGGGGCCGCTTAAGGCTCCTTCCCTTCTCCCACACCGAAGAGCTTTCCTTTCTCAGTGAAGAGAATGACGCTCAAACTGATGAGCCCTAAAAGCACATAGGCGATCAAGAGGGGACGTACGGTTCCGTCAAAAACTCGGGCGACGATAATGCCTAATAGGCTTGATAAAGTCATGGTGATAAAGCCGTAAACCGCATTTGCGGTTCCGGCAATTTTACCCATAGGTTCGAGCGCCAATGACGTGAAATTTGCCCCCATCATTCCAAAACAAGCGAATGTCATCGCAAACAAGATATAAAACACCCAGAAGTCTTGGCCCACAAACTGCATCCACAACAAATTCACCAGAGACAAGGCGATAAAAACGAGAACAACGGCATGGCTGATACGCCTCATGCCCCATTTGTCCACAACACGGCTATTGCTGTAATTCATAACCGCCAATACCCCCGCGATGCCGGCAAACCATATCCAAAATCTATCGCCGCGCCCAAACACGTCATCAAAGACCTGCTCAGACGCGCCAATGAAGGAGAATAGGCATCCAAAGATAACGCCGCTTGCTATCATATATCCGAAACTAACACGGTTCGTCAGCACGGCATGGAAGGCTTCTCTAATACTTTTCAGACTGAACGGACGGCGGTCTTCTTCCGGTAAGGTTTGGGGAAGACGAAATTGCGTCCATATAAAGACCAAAAATGAAAACGCGCCCAGGACGCCAAATATCCACTCCCATGGCGCGACGCTCATAACAAGTGTCCCCAAAGCCGGGGCAATAATCGGCACTATCATAAAGACCGTATAAACAAGAGACATGATGCGAGCCATGGCGCGTCCCGCAGACAGGTCACGAATGACCGCCCCTGCCGCGACCCGCGTCCCGGCGCAGGTTATCCCCTGAATAAATCGGAATGCCAAAAGCCAGTAAAAACTAGGCGCAATCATGCAGAGGAAGGACGTAATAAAATACCCAATAAGCGACCATTGCAACAACACTTTCCGTCCAAAGCGGTCCGAGATGGGCCCGAACACAAGTTGCGGAAACCCGAAACCTAGAATGAAGGCAAAGACAATAAGTTGTTGGTCGTTTGGGTTGACGATCTGAAGTTCTTCGCCAATAAGCGATAGAGCAGGCAGCATCACATCAATGCCAAGTGCCTGAAGGCCGAACACAGCTGCCATCATTGCCACGAATTCCCAGAGAGGAATTGGCAATTTCATACTATCACGTTTTACGGGTTTAGTCTGTGTCATTTCGGGCCTATGCGCCCCTCATCTTTATTACGCAAGTCGCGAATTTGCAGGTCTAGGATGCGTTAATTCATAACCTCGGCAAAAAACTCGCTAAATAAAAGTAGAAATTTCCTCGAGATTTTTCTTTATCAGGGCATGTTTTGGTACAGTCGCGCTTTCTGCCGGGTGGCCGACGACCATCAAAACGAACGGTTTTTCGTTATCGGGCCGACCACAAATCTCTCTCAGAAACCCCATAGGAGCAGGCGTATGCGTGAGAGTGCCAAGCCCTGCCGAGTGTAAAGCCGTGATAAGTAACCCAGTGGCTAACCCGACAGATTCTGTCACATAATAATTTTTCTTATCCTGGCCCACGACCTCGCCGCCTCGGCGTTGTGCAAAGACAGCAATTAACCAAGGCGCGGTTTCGAGGAAAGGCTTACTCTCATCCGTGCCGAGAGGCGCTAAGGCGTGAAGCCATTCTTCTGACGCGCGGCCGCCATAAAATTCGGCTTCTTCAGCCTCGGCAGCGATACGGATTTTTTGCTTCGTTTCACAATCGGAAATCGCTACGAAGTGCCAAGGTTGATGATTGGCACCACTCGGAGCCGTTCCAGCCGCTCTAATGCAGGTCTCAATTATGTCTTTTGGAACAGGCTTGTCGGAGAAGTCTCGTATAGTTCGGCGCGTCATAAGGCGATTCAAGACAGCCTCAGAGCGTTGCCGCATCTGCTCTTCGGTGAGGTCTTGATAGCCCTCTAAGGGGACATGTTCCTCGGTCACACTTGCGTCCAATCCAGAATGACCTTTCCTGTTTTTCCGGTTTCCATAAGGTCAAAGGCTTTCTGGAACTCTGTCGCCGCAAAACGGTGGGTGATAAGAGGGCTCATGTCCAGGCCGCCATCAATCAAAGCCAGCATTTTATACCAAGTCTCATACATTTGACGGCCATAGATACCGCGCAAAGTTAATGCCTTGCCGACAATTTTACCAAAGTCGACAGGATAAGGCTTGGCCGGAATACCGAGCATCGCGATGTTCCCCCCCATCAACATGCAATCCAGCATCTGATTGAAGGCTGGCTGGGCGCCGCTCATTTCGAGGCCAACATCAAAACCTTCATCTAGGCCGATTTCGTCCATGACCTTTTTCAGGTCTTCATTCATGGTGTTGACCATACGCGTCCGGGTCGTGAGCGTTTTGGCAAAATCCAATCGCCAGTCATTGATGTCCGTCAGCACAATACGTCTTGCGCCTGCGCGTTCAGCTACAGCCGCCGCCATAATCCCGATAGGCCCAGCGCCTGTAATCAGAACGTCTTCACCCACAAGGTCAAAGGCCAGAGTTGTGTGGACCGCATTGCCGAGCGGGTCGAGAATGGAGGCAATCTCCAGAGGGAAGTTCTTACCTAAAGGAATAACGTTAAATTCGGGGAGCGCTAGGTACTCGGCAAACGCGCCGGGCAAATTAACGCCTATGCCTTTCGTGTCCGGATCGAGGTGGAACCGCCCTGCCCGTGCATTCCGGGATTTGCGCCCTACCACATGGCCTTCCCCGCTAACGCGGTCACCGACTTTCACGCGCGTGACGGTAGAACCTACAGCCACTACGTGCCCGCCATATTCATGACCCACCACGAGCGGAACAGGCACATTTTTCTGGGCCCACTCGTCCCATTGGTAAATATGCATATCCGTACCGCAAATGGCCGTGCGCTCGATTTTAATAAGCACCTCATTCGGGGTGATATCCGGGACAGGCACCTCTTCCATCCAAAGGCCTTTTTCAGACTTGGCTTTGACGAGCGCTTTCATGGTTTTCGGAAGTTTTTCAGCCATTAAATCACTCCCAACTCTTTGCCGACTTTGGTAAAGGCAGCAATAGTGCGGTCAATTTGTTCTGATGTGTGAGCGGCGCTCATTTGCGTTCTAATCCGGGCCTGACCTTTTGGAACGACCGGGAAGAAAAAGCCGATAACGTAAATGCCTTCATCCAAAAGCTTTGCAGCCATATCTTGTGCTATATTGGCGTCGCCTAACATGACAGGAATGATTGGATGCTCCCCCTCCGGAAGGGTGAATCCCGCATCTGTCATGCCTTTGCGGAATTGCTCTGAATTGGCTTTAAGTTGTTTTCGAAGATCGTTGCCCTGCTTCGCGAGCTCTAACGCTTTCAAACTTGCGCCAACCAATCCCGGCGCAAGAGAATTGGAGAAAAGATACGGGCGTGAGCGCTGGCGCAGCATATCCACCACGGATTGTTTTGCGCAGGTAAATCCGCCCATCGCGCCGCCCAGCGCTTTGCCGAGTGTACCTGTAAGGATATCGATACCGCCTTCGACACCGCGAAATTCGGCTGAGCCGCGGCCATTCTCGCCTAAAAACCCTGTCGCGTGACAATCATCAACCATGAGCAGAGCGCCAAATTCTTTTTTAAGCGCAACGATCTCGTCCAGCTTGGCAATCGTGCCGTCCATAGAAAAGACTCCATCGGTCGCGATTAAAATATTCCGGGCGCCATCAGCTATCGCAGCTTCGAGTTTCTCACGAAGGTCCGCCATGTCGGACGTCTTGAAGCGATACCGCATAGCTTTGCAAAGACGTATGCCATCGATAATCGAAGCGTGATTGAGTGTATCGGAAATAATGGCGTCATCAGGGCCTAGCAAAGGCTCGAACAGACCTCCATTGGCATCAAAACAAGCCGCGTAAAGGATGCTATCTTCAAAACCGAGCCAGTCTGCGATAGATTTTTCTAGCTCACGGTGTTGGGCCTGAGTGCCGCAAATAAAACGCACTGAGGCCATACCGAAGCCATGCTCTTGGGTTGCATCCTGAGACGCTTTAATCAGGTCGGGATGATTGGCGAGTCCCAAGTAGTTATTGGCGCAGAAGTTCAAAACCTCTTTCTCTTTCCCGTCCTGGGTAATATCGATGTCAGAGGACTGATCACTCGTAATCAAACGCTCACTCTTCCAAAGTCCTTCCTCTTTAATGGACTCCAGTTCTTTATCTAAATCTGCGTAAAAACTATCTGACATGTACTGACCTCAAATCATCGAGCTGAATTTTCGTTCAACCAATAACATATTAACGCGTTAAACCAGAGCTATGACATCAGTTTCCCAAAATAATTTGCCTCTTAACCCTAATACGGATGCCTTATTGGATACAATTCGCCGCTGTGAAGTCTGTGCCCATTCCAATCCGCCTTTGCCTGTTACGCCAAACCCCATTGTGCGGGGGACTAAAAAATCTAAAATTCGTATTATCAGCCAAGCCCCAGGCACTTTGGCTCATGCCAGCTCGGTTCCATTCAACGATCCCTCCGGCAAACGACTTAGAGACTGGCTCGGCGTAGACGAAACGGCTTTCTATAATCCCGATTTTTTTGCCATAACGCCCATGGGATTCTGCTTTCCGGGTCAGGATAAAAATGGCGGAGACCTTCCACCCAGAAAAGAATGCGCTCCGCTCTGGCAAGATCCTCTCACCAAAGCACTACCGAATATTGAGCTCATGCTTCTCGTCGGCATGTATGCGGTGAAAAGCTATCTTGGCCCCAAAATGGAACGCAATCTTACGGAGACTGTGAGGAAATGGTCAAGTTTTGGTCCCAGTCTCATGCCTCTCCCGCACCCGAGCTGGCGTAATAATGCCTGGATAAAGAAACATGAGTGGTTCGCAGAAGAACTCGTCGAGCTAAAACGGCGCGTTGGGGAGATTATCGGCGAGGAGAACACGAAATCGCGAGAGACTTGAACGTCCATCACTATCGACGACCTTCAAAGTATAAAATCCTGCTGATTTCGGTTCGAATGTAGCCGCGCCATATTGAGCGTCCAATATTTCTCCATCCACGTAGAACCGTAAGGTTTTTGAAGATTGAGCTCTAAGCCTTAAATCTTTCCGGCTATTTCGAATAAGCACTTCGCTTCCATCGGACGGAAAAGAAATTTGGGGACCCGCATCCAAGGATGTTTTGAATGCCTTACTTTCTCGAATGTGATTGTCCACTATCCTAAGAGGTCTAGCAGAGCGATCCATAAGACTATCGAAAACATCAAAGAGTAAGGGAGCCGCGGACTCGCGGCCTGTCTCGCCTGGACGCGGGGCTCCGTCGGGCCGGCCCACCCAAACTACAATTGTATGATCTGCAGTATAACCTGCTGCCCAACTATCTCGTGCGCCATAAGACGTCCCTGTTTTATAAGCGATAGCTGACCGGCTTTGGGACAAATGGCCCGGTAATCGTCCTTGCGGCGGTGTCGCCGAGGTTAGAACTTTGGTGATTTTTTGAACCGTTTCAGACGGTAAAATTTGCACGCCTCTAGCTTCTCGAGGCTGCTCAAGCTCCCAGTTTAGCGATTTGGCGACGCCGTCATTGGCGAGAGCCGTGTAAAGCGTCGCAAGGTCAACTGCCGTCATACCGGCCCCGCCCAGCGCTAAAGACAAGCCGCTATCTTCCTGGCGATATTTCGGCAGACGGGGAATAGCTCCTGCCGAAGTCAAAAGCGCTTCAAACCGGGCCGACCCAACCTGATCAAGGGCCGCGACAGCCGGGACATTCAAAGAGTGCTTCAAGGCATCCTGCAATCTCACCTTGCCATGATACTGCCGATTAAAGTTTTCCGGTTGATAGGCGCCGAAACGTGTCGGAGCATCACGTATAGTGCTGTTCATAGAGGCCTGTCCGTCGCTTATAGCCAGTCCATATATAAAGGGCTTGAGCGTCGACCCTGGAGAGCGAACGGCGCGGGTCAGATCAAGCCAGCCGCCCTCATGGTCTCGCGCACCTGCTGTGACCTGCGCGACAACATTTCGGGTCTTATTTTCAACGACCAGTATGGAAGCGTTCACGGCGCGATCTTGACCTTCCAAAGCGTGATTGAGAACGCGATGGGCAGAATCTTGAATTTTAGGGTCAATATAGCTGTGAACGTCCCGTTTTCGGGCGGAAAGAAGCGGTGCGCCGATATCTGCATCTGACGGAAAGTTATGCATTAGGTGTGGCACTGGCACGTTCATGGCTTCACGGGCCAATTGTTCCGTCAGAACGCCCTCTTTAACCAGTTTCGAGAGAATACGGTCGCGCCCTGCTTTCGCCGCTACAGGGTGCCGGTCAGGACGGCGGGCTTCCGGAGCTTGCGGCAAAGAAATTAGCAGCGCGATTTCATTCCAAGTCAGCTGCTTCGGCAGTTTTTCGAAATACCGCCAACTAGCCGCTTCAACTCCCTGAATATTACCGCCATAAGAAATACGGGTCAGATATTGTTCAAGAATTTCGTCTTTGGAAAAAACCAATTCGTATTTCAAGGCGGCAAGGCTCTCAATGACTTTCGATGTAAAGACACGGGGACGCGGTTTATATTGCCGAACGAGTTGCATCGTAAGGGTTGACGCACCCGATTTAGCCGCTCCTGAGCTATACCAAGTTTTGAGCGCCCGCCCTATGGCCGGGACGTCCACACCGCTATGCGAATAAAAGCGGGCATCTTCTATGACGAGAAGCGCGCGGATGAAATTCGGATCGATTTCTTCTAATTTGGGGGTGAATCGCCAATAATTGTCAGCCGTCGAGTAGCGCGCCAAAACCTGATCATTTTGATCGTAGATCGTGGTGGCGGTCTGAGCCCGGATATCATCAGATGTGATAGGAAACGCGAATAGCCCTATTACGCCGACCCAAGCTGCCGCGAGACCAAGGCGTAACCATCTCGGATATTTCACCCGACTCCGCATTAATTGCTACCGGGGCCTTGGATGATTAATCGTTCGGTTTTTGTGCGGCCATTAAATTCCGGACGGTACATGTCTTCGGCGACAGCGCCCGGAAAGACGAAATCGCCTTGCGTAACCGCACGGACAATATAAGCGACAGAAATCTGTCCGTCGTCCCAGCGATTTACACGTTCAGACGCAATTAGGCGGTCATCTCGCATCTCGGCCATATCCAACTCTGTGAGCTTACCCAAGAAACGATAAAGGCCTGTATCTCCGGCTTCTTCCGGCAAGAGAATGGACTCAATCTCGACCCCGGCTGGTAATAGATCCGCGAGAACTATCATAGCGGATCGTTTTTGCTCGGGGTCGATCGTTACCCGAATGATAGCGCGTTCACCTTTGACGAGTTGGTTTTCGCTCAGGACCTGCCCGGACATCGAGAACATCCCCTTTTTAACATCATAGCCTTGAGACACGGCGCCGGGGTCGCTGTCAGGTAGTCCGGAGAGAGTCGCAGAAACCCAAACCGGCTTATCGCCCATATTTTGTATAGTTTGACTTTCAGTAATTGCCTGACCACCCAGAATAATGAAGTGGGAGGCCTTTGATTTGTTTAGCTCAAGGCCTTGCGTCTTCAATAATATCTCACCTCGTCCAGCGTCCAGAGCGGCAATCATCCGAACCAGATAGGATTGCTCCTGCGTGTTCAAATATTGAGCTTCTTGGGTGGCCGCCGCGATAAGGTTTAAGAGTTCGGAATTTTGATCCGGCCCAATATAGTCATGTGCGACCGCGATCATGGCAGCGGCGTTTCTCAAATCCGATGCGTAGTAATCGTCTGGATTTCCCGAGCCGTCCCGCTGTTCGTGGGCCAGACTAAAAATTTTATTCGCACGTCTTGTATCGCCAATTTTTGATAAAGCGGCGCCCAGATAGGTCAGAGCCAAAGGAGACCTTATATCACCGGCATTGTTGTCGGCAAGGTAACGTAAGTCCGGCACATCTACCTCATCAGCGAGCGCCAAAACATAATGGGCGTACGCCGCACGTTCAAAGCGTCGTATATCCTGTTCCAAGCCGCCCGAGTTATTCCAGCCATAATTGAAGTTTAGATTAAGATTCGTGTATCGACTCGGTTCGGAAATTTTACGGACAGCGGAGAGAGCACGATCCAGCGCATCTTGAGGCACAGCCTGTCCATTTTCTTTTGCTAGCAACAGGAATTCAGTCACATAAACTTGCAACCACGGTGAAGAATTACCGTCATTCACTCGCCAGAGACCAAACGCGCCTTCCGCGTCCTGACGGGCCACAAGTCGTTTGATGGCCAGGTCAATCCGGGCGTGTCTCTGTTCTTCACTCAGCCCGTCAATTCCGCCGAGTTGATTAACGAAGAGGAGCGGCATTGCCGTGCTCGCCGTTTGTTCGGTGCAGCCATAAGGATAGACGGAAAGAGCATTTAAGTAAGTTTGCGCGTCCAGGCCCGGGAGGTTGGACACCGAAAGAGTTACATCCGTGGCTTCCAAGATATAGCCGTCACGGTTGAGAGACGAAAGCGTATAAGTTTGATTAGGCGCAAGCTCAGTCAGCCGTTTCGTCACTTGCGGGCGATAGGGAGAGCGCGTCTCGATCTGCCGCTCATTTGTACGCGCATAACCGTCCGGGCCGGCCACATTCAAAATGAAGTCCGAGATGCCCAGGCCATCAGCCGCAATTGGGATTGTCACGTCGCGGCGCTCATCCCGAGCCAGGCTGAAATTCGTCGCGTCTTTTGATGTGAGCGTTGAAACTGGCGTGACTGAGTAATCCCCCACAGGCCCGTCCAGGTTGTCTAGGCTGACCGTGGCAAAGCCTGTATCCCCCGGCGCGAGGAAACGCGGCAGGCCAACCGTCAGCGGAACAGGGTCGCGCACCGTTAAGTCTTGCTCTCCACTCCCGACAGCGGATTTGGACCAAGCCGTCGCCATGAGCCTAAGCTGCCCCTGGAAGTCAGGGATTTCCAAAGCAATAACGGTTTGGCCATTTTTCACCTTCACAGGCCCATGATAGAGCGCCACGGTTTGGGTCGGCACAACGCTGAGGCCTGCCCCTCCTAGGCTGTCCCCGCCTTGCGGCAGGATAGCCGCTGTTCCGAGATTGGGGTTTAAGAGCCGCGCATAATCATCCCGCACTTCAAGACCGAAAGCTTTTTTACCATAAAGATACTTTGCTGCATCGGGACTTTCATATTGGGTGAGTTGCAAAATACCTTCATCGACAGCAGCCAGGCTGACCCAGGCCTGTTCGCCTTTTGGAATGTTTGCGACTTGGACAGCTACTTCATAGGTCTGGCGGGGTTCAATTATCGCATCCGTCTCAAACGTGACAGCGAGAGTCTGATCCGAACGGTCAAGAGAAATATAACTCATACCGGCCGCACGGTGTTGAATGGACTTACCGTTTTTGTCCTCCGGCGTATAAAGCGTCAGCATGGCATAAACGCTATCGCCCCAGCTTTTGTCGAAAGTAAATGTGAGGTCTGACTCTCCCTCCGGTAGAATGACATTTTGAATGGATTGAACGGTTTCATTCGCAACCACGAAATCCCCAACACCAGCGTAAGGCGAATTTACAGAGAGCGTCACGCTCTGACCTGGGCTGACCTTTTCTTCGATCTTGCCCATAACAATGCGGTCTGGCGCGTCAACTCCGCTACCAGGCCTCGCCCATCCGACATTAAAGCGGAGCGCAGCTTTATGACCGCCAGGCCCTATGGCCTCGAGACGATATTGACCACTTGGCAGTTTTCTTGACCACGTAGCCGGCGCAGCTTTCGTTTCTATTTCGCCGTCGAAAAGCGCGATGTCTGAGACATCTTTGCGATACCGCCACTCGCCATTTTCTCGGTACCACTGAAAATCGTGAATTTCTTCGTAGAGAGTCCAATTCAGCGAACTGTCAATGGCTTCACCCGACGCGGACACATTGACGAGATCAATAGTGACGGGCGCATTACGGCTCGCATAATCTCCCTCAAAACCTGTTTTGAAACCGATATAGCTTTCTTGAGATCGCAAAGGCACATATAGAGTCTTGCGCACAAATCGTCCACCCGGCTCCGCCACGCCGGAGGTCACCATTAACCGCAAGGGGTAGCTCGACGCTATATCCTGACCGGAAAGGTCGACAGGCAGGGTTAGCTGCCCATTGTCATCTGTGACACCTGTGCCAATCTCTATAATACGTTCTTCGAAAGTCTCTTGGGTATCGCCAAAATTGAAGCCCTTATAGTTTTTGAACGGCTCATTTTCGATTTGAACACGGGCTTCGGCTTCTGCCTCAAGTGATGCGCCTGGCGCGCCGTAAAGAAAGTCGGCTTGAAGAGTGAGGGAACTTTTCGCCTCTCCCGTTAAACG
Source organism: uncultured Hyphomonadaceae bacterium (assembly GCA_963972195.1). Lineage (GTDB taxonomy): Bacteria > Pseudomonadota > Alphaproteobacteria > Caulobacterales > Maricaulaceae > Litorimonas. The sequence continues at coordinate 229,284 of CAXATH010000001.1, forward strand.
CTCATCGGCTATATTGCTTACGAGTTTAAGTTTCTGCGGAACGAAGTCTTGCACATCAAACCGAACGCGTTTTTCAGTCTCCATGCCCTCTGGCCGCAGAGCCATGGTCCAGACACCTCTCGGGGCATCCGCTGGTAAGTCGTAATTTACCGCAAGAGCGCCGGCCATATCCCGGTTTTGATAAGTCTGCTCAAATGCTATGCCGCCATCCGGTTTTGTGAGGGTTAGCTTGACCGGGCGGTCAAACCGGGCCTCGCCTTTTCCTCCGCGTAAAAGCGCTGTGAGGTAAACAGTTTCTCCCGGGCGATAGACCCCGCGTTCCGTATAGGCAAAAACATCAATCGGGCTTTGCGACGTGCGGCCTTCAACGTCATAGGCCGTCATATCAAGTGGGCTACGGGACAAATCCAGCATAACAAAATCATTATTCGGGCCGTAAGCCAATATCATTTTCGGGGCTATATTACCCTCTCCGCGAAGCAAAGCGGAGGGGAAAGATGCGCGTCCATCAGCGCTCGTTTTTACGGATCCCAACAGGTCGTTATTTCGAGCAATCAGATCAAGACGGACGTTTCCAATGAGTTCTGCGGTTTTGAGTGACCTCACATTGACATGCATTTCGTCGGCGCCCGTATAGCTCGTCAGCGCCATGTCGGTGGACACAATCCAGCGCCAGGCCTGAGCGACCCGGTTGTCGCTTTCCTTTTCAGTCGCGCGCTTGGCCGTCACGATATAGGCCCCATAATCGAGGTCTTTTGTGATTTCCTGGAGTGGGAAGATAGTTTTTACGGCAATGTTGGACTCGTTTGCGACGTCCAACTCGCCCGACCAAACTTCGACTTTTTCCTCCCAAGCCTCATAACCATAGCTATATTCCCCTTCCAGAGATTGGGAGCCAGCATTAGGTTCTGTCTGGCTGAGAATGCGGTGATTGACGCGCTCAACAGTAATTTCAAGCGCTTCGACATTAACTGTCTCTATGGAAAGGCCGCCTGTTTCGGTTTTAGGCAGAATAATTCCATTATCTGTGAAACCCACAAAGGCAGGTTTATCTCCGAAAGAGACTGTCACATTCTGATCTGCGCCAAGAACAAGATCGGCCACATCCGACGGCAGGCCTTCTTTAAGCGTCAGATTATATTCCGTGTCAAAAGACAGGCCGCCGACGCACAGCGACTTTCCGCGTACAGATAGCGCTATAGGTTGGTCGGGCGCGATATCGATATAGGGACGGAGTTCAACTTCCTGTTCTTGCGCAATGGGGCGATTGAATTCAAGACAGGCATTTAAGCGGCCATTGGCGGTTTCATCTGCATACCAACGCACATACCGAAAAATAGACGTTGTAGGGTTGCTGGATAACGTCTCTTTTTCTGTTTGCGAATTGCTATCAGAGGAAGGTTGAATCTCAATTCCTGAAGAGCTTGAGTTCTTACTTGATGCGGGGCCGTCTCCCCCTATTCCGCCTGAAGGGTAGAGTGCGTAGCCCATCCACCCCGCCAGAGCAAAAGTGCCGATCCCGGCGAGCGTTGCGAAAATTCCCGTTAATTTGCTTTGCATGAGGCACCCTTCTTTGTTGTCTGTACATTACGAGAGTTCATGTCCGAACTGTGTCGCGGGTTTGACAATTTACGGGTTTTTTAGCGGAAGTTGTGCGCCAAGGCGAGACGGATTTCGACCGACGCAATCACTAAGTGCCTAGTGTCTTCGCATATCGTTCAAAGTTTGACGATATTCCCAGCGTTGAATTTCTGCCAAGGTTCTTGATATTCGGAATTCAATATCTTGTACCGCGACCTGACGCGCTCCAGCAGACCTCTTTTCACCTATCAGACCTTCTGCGCGTTCGCACCTTTCCGCCAGGGCTCGCGCCCCGACCGCACGCGCCGACCCTTTTAAGGAATGCACTACGGACGCCCATGTGTCGTCATCGGCGTCTGATGTCAGCGCCCTGCCCCACATTTCAGTCTGGTGTTTAAACAAACCAAAAACTTCACGCGTGAGATCAATATCGCCCTGAACATAAAGATTCAAATGATCGAAATCGATCTCAGTTTCCGACTCTGAAGGAGTGTTTGTCATTTTGATAGTTTAACGGCATATAAGATTCGAAACAGCTAAATTTTGAGACCCCATGCAATATTTCAAACATACCCACCAGAATGGCCTTTCCAAATGGTGGAGCTGGGTATTTGTCTTCTGGCTGACCTTTCTCGGATGGATCGCCGCCCAGCTTTTTCTGACAAGCCCGCTTATACCGATTGCACAGGAAATAGACCCGGAGTTAGGCCAGGCCTTCATTGATAGCTCTGCTGCCATGTTCGAGGACGTGAATATGGCAGTTATAGGTCTTGCCGCACTTCTCTTTGTGGCCAGCACCGCTCTAGGCTTGACCTTCTCAATAGTGGGCCTTCTCTCGACCAGCTCGTCTGCGAAGGTTTTCGGCGTTCTTGGCGGTATAGCGATCGCCCTATCCCTTATTTGCGTCATATTACTATCACCATTGGCATCGTCTCCGGATGGTACGGAAGTCTTAAATCGCCTGCTAGCGCAGAGCCCCTTATCTTATGCTTTGGTGCTTTTGACCTTTCCGGCGTCTCTCGTGATGCTCTATATCGGGCAAAAATTTATCCATAAGAGAACAATTCTATCCCTGCACACAGCGTTTTCTAAATTTCGTTTCGGTCGAGCCTTTCAAGCCGTTATGGTCACATGGGTCGTGCTCGGTAGCCTCGCTTTTATCTTGAATTCTCTGGGCATTACTCCGCTAAGCTACAGTTTTGATGCCTCGCGCTTCTTTATTTACGCAGCAATATCTTTGGCACTTATTCCACTACAATCGGCAACCGAGGAAATCGTTTTTCGCGGATATCTTAATCAGGCCGTAGAAAATTTAACGCGAAACAAATGGGTCGCTTTTGTTTTGACGAGCCTGCTTTTCATGGCAATGCACCTTGCGAACCCCGAAGCTCTATCAGGCGCGGAAGCCGGAATTCTGCCGATTGTCATGAGCGGATATTTCTTTTTCGGCTTCGCCGCCTGTCTTTTAGTCTGGATGGACGACGGGCTGGAATCCGCGATTGGTGTTCACGCCGCGAATAATTGCTTTGCGGCCATATTCGTGAATTACGAAAACTCGGTTTTGCCGACACCATCGGTTTTCCAAATTGAAGCCAATCCGGTTCTCGACAGCTTGCTGACGATCGCAACTCTCTCGCTTATTCTTATCGGACTATATTTCCTTCGGCCAAAACCTGTCGTCCGAGTGGGGTAAGGCGGCAAACCATCCAATTGGGCCGCATGGGATTTGCGAACCAACCTTCAGCCCAGCCATTTTGTATGGCGGTCCTTTGAACGGCTGGACTAACGCGTTGTCCTGTCCCGTCAAAGAGAGCCAGACGCCCGTCTTTATGAGACAGACCGGATTGCAGCCATATGAAAGCCTCACGCCGGAGCGCGCTATTATTTTGTTTTTCGGAGAGCACAGCCCACCCCATTTTCACCTTAGGGATTATCGGTCTTCGCCGCTTTCCCCTGACAAGGGAAGCTGATACAGTTTTTCACTGTATATTCCGTTAAGACGATGTTCGGAAAAATTTAATAAAGAGGTGTGCGTGTCAGACATTTCAAAAAAAATTCTGAGTATTGAGCCGGACGAAAGCCCTTCCGGCTCTGAAATCGTGACGCCTCCCGCATCAGAAACAACTCAAAATGAAGCCTTTCCGGCCTTTGTCCATCGCCCTTCGTCAAATTTTGTACCAAGCTCGGAGCAAACGAAATCGGGTCGTGGGCTCATATGGGTCGGTCTAATTCTAGCCATGCTTTGGATCGCCCTGAGCGCCGCTTTTATCTTTTTACAGCCCTCAGAAAATGCTTTCTTCTCTTCCCTCGCTGGCCTGACCGTAAGCGGCCTCATTATCCTTTTTCCTGCTCTCCTCGCGATCCTATTTTGTATCGCGAGCTATAAACTGAGCCAAATGAGTACGAGAGCTGCGCGTCTGTCCGCTATTAGTGAACGACTTTTACAGGCGGATCAGTCATCCGCGCAAATGGCAACTAATTTAGCAGAGACCATCCGCACCCAAATGAACCAGTTGGACGATCAAATGTCGGAACTCACTGGTCGCTTTGAAACTCTCCGAAATTTAGCACAGTCCCATTCAAAGTCTCTGACAGACTCCTCCGCCTCCCTTCTTTCCACGAATGAGACTCTTGAGAACACTTTCAAATCCCACCGGGAATCTCTGGAGGCCATGGTAAAAACGGTGGAAGAAAAATTTGGTGAAACTCAGGATAAGCTTGACGCGCAAAAAGTGTCTTTGTCCGAGGCGCTTGAGCGAAGTACATTGAGCCTGAACGAAGCGGGCCAAAATTTGGAAGACAAAAGTCAGGTTTTTGACGGGTTCATGACGAAATCGGAACGCCGCCTGTCCGTCATGACTGAATCACTTTCTACCTCTAACCGTGAAGCGGCAGACGTTATCGACGGACTCGACCGCCAGATTTCAGGCCTTGCAGAGAAGCTCTCAGAGTTAAAGACGGAGAACACATGCTTGTCAGAGGCCTTAGAGAGCAAATTATCCCTGTTATCCACTCTTACGGATTCTGCAAACGACGCAAAGGAGGAACTTTTTGGCGTCATTAGCAAAAGTGTTGATGCAACTGATGCACTGCGTTCAGAGGCTAAATCTGTTGGAGAGCTTCTTTCAGAAAAATTTCAGAAGCTGAACAATGAACTGTTTGAGAACCAAAAAACGGCTCAGGAAGTCATCCAGAACAGGGAAACATCCAATTTGGCGGAATTGGAAAAATCACACCAAGCGCTCTCCGAGCTCGAAGCAAGGTTAAAACATCTGGGTGAGAAATCTAAAGAGATCGAGTTTAAGCAAGAGATAAAGACAAAGAGTTCTGATGAAGGTTCTTATCGGGACCGCTTACATTTGCGCCCATTAGACGAGGCTCAAGACTCACCACAATCTAATACCGACTCTTTTGATTTGGAAGTCGAGCCTCTTGATTTAGACTCGGACATGTCAATTCCCTCCTCAGACACCCAACAATCTCCACTGGCGAGCGGTTCCGCTGAGGTTATTAAGCCATTGACGGAACCTGCGCCGCTCTTTGGACGGGCAAAGGCGAAAGAGAAAACGCCGTGGCGGTGGCGCGACATGATGGGTGGATTTGAAAATCCCGATGAAGAGGATGGCACCCAACAAAATTTGACAGTCGAAGGGAAACAGCCTGCGGAGCAAGAGACGGCGCCGGGCAATTTTGAAAGCTGGATAGAAAAAACGGCTGTAGATAAGAACCGCTTAACCGCCAGCACCTTGACTGAAACGGCTAGGGCAATGGCGCTACGGACAGAGAGTATTGAAAGTGTTATCTGGCGATGTGAACCAGACCTTGCAGAGGAAGTTTCATCAATCGCAAAATCACATGAAGGATTTGCCGAAGCGGCGCGCGTCTATCAGATTGAAAAGTCCGAAGAAGTGAACCCTGAAATTATGAACCGGGAAGCCCTTCGTAACCGACTGAACTCACCAGATGGGAAACTGTTTCTTCTTAGCTTCCTTGCTTAGGTTTCTCAGCAACTCTTCGAGGCCAAAATAGCCGTTCCTCTTTTTGAGAGCAAAAAAAAACCGGGCCAAGGCCCGGTTTTCTTTTAACTAACGCGAGGCTTCGCTTAAAAGCTGTAACGCGCAGCCACCCCGTAAGTCCGTGGCTGGTTTGGATAAACATTGACTGTTCCGGACTGGACAACTCCAGGGAAAGCACTGGTGTATGTTTCGTGGTTGAACAAGTTGCGACCCCAGAAACGAAGTTCAACACCATTATCAAAGTCGAAGCCTAGTGAGCCGTTAAACAACTGAGTATCTCGTGTTAGACCTGCAATATTGTCAACAATCTGTACTTCATCTTCGTACTGATAGTTACCACGGATATAGGCTGACATACCGTTCTCGAATTGATGAGTGTAAGTCGCAGAAGCCGTCAAAGCGATTTCATTAATGCCTGCAGGCTTTTCACCGGACAGATCAACCGTCGTTCCGTTTGGTCCAGGCGCGCCGACAAATGAGTCATAGACTGGGTCTTGAATAACGGCACCTAATGTCAGTGTTAATGGATCGAACGGTGTGAAGGTAGAATCAAATTCGATACCTTGAGTAGATTGCGCGCCTGCATTGGCCAAAACAAATCCAGTACCTTGGAAAATCGTGGACTGGAAGTTTTCAACTGTCTGGTCAAACAAGGCGATATTGATTGCGGCTCTTTCGAAACGGGCTTTCAGACCGATTTCAAAGACTTCGACAGTCTCTGGATCGGAAAAACGCGTTCCAAAATTACGTCCGGTCGAAGGAACATAGTTATTTGGCAGCAATCCAGCCGCCTGAAGCGCCGCAGCGTCTTGAATAAATGGACGGGAGTCGCGTGTCAGATTCCATGATGAAGCTTTGAAGCCTGTCGCGTAACTACCATACACATTGAGATTGCTGCTAACTTCATAAGCCGCTTTCAATGTATATGTGAACTCATCATCCTTCGTACGCCCATCTTCAACAGAATTAGGGAATTCTAAGAATTGTGGCTGGAATTGAAGGGCGAATAAGCCGGCCAGTGGATTGGTTGCCGGGTTGGAGACTACTGCTTGTGAGAAAGCTTGAACACCTGCATTATACTGACCAAACGCCGCTTGCGCTGCCGCGCCTGCTCCACCACTTGCGATGAAGTTGATGTTAGTCGGCGTTGGAGGCAATCCGAAGGCCGCCATAAAGCTCGGAATTCCACCAGGTAGAACACCAGGAATAGGTGCCTGACCATTCAGTAGAACCGTCGTAGAAACAACTTGCACGCCATCGGCGCCTTGGAAGTCCAGATTACTGAAAACATCGTTGTTAACAGCACTTCCAGAAACATTTTTCTCATCGCTTGTGTAGTTACCACCTACTGTCAAAGTCAGACGATCCGTGACATCAAAATCAAGTGTACCAAAAGCTGAGTAAGCTTTATCTTCCTGACGAGACGTTTCAATAATCTGGGTTTCATCCGCAAAGAATGTGCCCGGAGCAAAACCAAGGATCTGCTCGATTCCGCCCAATTGTCCGCCCGACAATATATCGATATAGCTGCGGAGGTCTTCACCATAGATAAGGCCTGATTCCTGTTCGATAGTTTCATCGAAGTAATAGCCACCAATCATCCATTCCAGACGATTTCCGCCATTAGACGATAAACGCAATTCTTGGGTAAATGTATCAAGAACATTTTCTTGGTTCGTATCGGCAAGCAGGTCGAGAGAGTTAAAATCTGAATCACTCACAAAGGAAGAGTCTGTTTTCCGAATAGCAGTAATGGATGTCAGCGTCATATTGCCGAAATCATAATCTATTTGCCCAGAAAAGCCGCTATCGGTGATCTGGTTCAATGTCTCGCTATTTGTAAATGTTTGGTAGGAAAATTGGTTGTTTGCAGAAGGCTGTTGTCCGCCCAAAGAGGCAATGACTTGCCCAGCTGTGGGTTGGCCTGCTCCAAGTGGGCCCTCGATCGCGACGCCCGTACCGCAGCAATTTTCGGAGAGATCACTTAAATCACCAATCAAACGGACAGAAAGAGCATCTGTGGGCTCCCATAAAATCTGGCCGCGAAGGTTGAAACGATCGACATTATTGAGCTCATCGCCGCCCCCTCCGAAGTTTTCGAAGTATCCGTCACGTTTTTGATAACCACCCCCCAAGCTGACGGCAACATTCTCAGCCACCGCGCCGGTAATATAACCTTTCGCATAGTTCTGATTGTAATTGCCGTATCCGCCTTCAACATAGCCTTGTGTTTCGAACTGAGGCTTCTCCGTCACGATGCTGACCACGCCAGCAGAGGCGTTTTTACCGAAAAGTGTAGATTGAGGACCGGAAAGAACCTCGACCCGTTCAAGCGCAGGGAGGTCACTAATCTGAGCCGCGGCACGCGAGCGATAAACGCCGTCAATGAAAAGGCCGACAGCAGGTTCGATACCGTAATTGTTACCGCCATTACCGAAACCACGAATGGTCAGTGTTGTATTGGCTGTATTCTGAAGCTGAGAAACACGAAACGTCGGAACTACGGATTGGAGGTCTTTAACATCAAGAATTTGAGCCTTTTCTATTGTATCAGAAGAAGTAACTGTGACAGCCACGGGAGTCTCTTGAAGAGTTTGCGCCCGCTTTGTTGCCGTCACGATAATTTCATCATCAACCTGCGCATAGGCGGGCATAGCAATAGTAGTGGCAAGAAGCGTTGCACCACTGATAAGGAGTGATTTCTTGAACATGTTTCCCGGATCCTTTTGTTGGAACATTTTTACCAGCTACAACGGCTGATAATTTACATATTTGCTAGCTAAAGCGCTGAATCAAAGCAAGCCCATTATTACAAGATTTCAATGGAGTGTTGCGAATTGGCCACAAGGGTATAAACGTCATTTTATGACAGATCGGCCTACCCCAATTTCTTCGGATAAACCCCAATGGCAAGCTCACGAAGCTTCGCCTGATTCAGTCGGGGAACGACTCGATAAATGGTTGAGTAATTGGACTGGCCTGTCTCGATCACGCGTGAAAGAGCTCCTCAATGCTGGTCATGTTCGTATGGACGGCGACATTGTCACCAGCGGAACCCACAAAGTAAAAGCCGACTGTGAATACGCCCTTCTTGTTCCAGCTCTCGTGGATGACACGCCCACTCCGGAAGATATCCCCCTCAATATTGTTTATGAAGATGATCAGCTCATAGTTGTCAATAAACCATCAGGAATGACGGTGCATCCGGCGCCTGGTTCGCGGTCTGCCACGCTGGTCAACGCCCTGCTGTACCACTGTAAAGACACCCTCTCCGGCATTGGCGGCGTCATGCGGCCAGGGATCGTTCACAGGCTAGACAAAGACACGTCGGGCCTTTTGGTGGTCGCAAAAACTGATCGAGCGCATCGCTATCTTTCTAAACAATTCGCCAAACATACCATCGAACGTATTTATACTTGTTTCGTCAGAGGCGCGCCCAAGCCGCGATCCGGAACGGTTGAAAGTCGGCTAGCACGATCTGCGACGGACCGAAAAAAACAAGCCGTCGTCCGAGGCACTTTGGGCGCCATGGACATATCGGAGCATGGGCGCCATGCAATTACGCATTACAAATATATCAAGGGATTCGGTCAGCAAGCTCACGCGGCTGTCGGAACACCCAAAGTCAGTCAACTCGACTGCCAATTGGAAACCGGACGCACGCATCAAATCCGGGTTCACTTGGCCGCCATCAATGCGCCGCTCCTAGGCGACCCTCTATATGGAAGTCAAAGGGGGTTTTTAACCGCAAACAAGCCTGACGAAGCAGCGCTCCGCGAAGCGATATTTATCTTCAAGAGGCAGGCTCTGCACGCAAAGCATCTTGGCTTTCTCCACCCACTCACGAAAGAGTTGATGACTTTTGATGCAGACCTGCCGCCCGACATGTTAAATCTTTACAAGGCGCTTTCGGGTTTGGAGAGCGGGTAATTCGGGGTGCGCCGGAGAGCTTTCGCCATTTAATCGTCTCTGAACCTTTAAACGGCATTCGCGTATCTTATATGTAAGCCTTAATTTCTCTACTGGGAGCCACTCAATGGCCGACGCCAAAACGACATTACCCGCCAGCAAAGACACGACCGATGCCAGCAAAGGTGACGCGGCGTATACTGGCAATCTAAGCCTTTCGACTGCGCTGTCTCCAGAGCAAGGGCTCAATAGCTACCTGCAGGAAATACGTAAGTTTCCAATGCTTGAACGCGATGAGGAGTTCATGCTCGCCAAGCGCTGGACAGAACGCGGCGATACGGACGCGGCTGAGAGAATGGTAACGTCCCACCTTAGATTAGTAGCAAAAATTGCCATGGGGTATAGGGGGTATGGCCTCCCTGTTGGAGAAGTCATTTCCGAGGGCAATGTGGGCCTGATGCAAGCCGTTAAAAAATTCGACCCAGACAAGGGGTTTCGCCTCTCCACCTATGCGATGTGGTGGATACGCGCGGCCATTCAGGAATATGTCCTGCGATCATGGTCCCTTGTCAAAATGGGAACAACAGCCGCGCAGAAAAAGTTATTCTTTAATCTCAGACGCTTAAAGGGAGAGATGAAAGCGGTTGAGGACGGCGACCTTACGCCTGAGCATGTTGAAAAGATTGCGACTACTCTCAACGTAAAAGTAGATGAAGTTCATTCCATGAACCGCCGTATGTCCGGCGGGGGGGATGCGTCCTTGAATGTTACAATTGGCGGGGATGATGGCACGGCCGAATGGCAAGAATGGCTCCAGGACGAAACAGATTCTCAAGAGGAAGAATTGGGTCAATCCCAAGAGCATGATGAGCGAATGGAGCTTCTTCACGAGGCTATGGCTGACCTGAATGATCGCGAGCGCGACATCATCATGAAACGAAAACTCTCTGATGACCCTATGACCCTCGAGGATTTAGCTGGGATTTATGATGTCAGCCGCGAACGCATCCGTCAGATTGAAGGACGTGCTTTTGAGAAACTTCAAGAAGCCATGCTCGCCGCGACAGAAGCAAAAGGCTACATTGAAGGATAAGGTCTAATATTTTGTCATTTTGGGAACTACGCCCCTCTCTGCCCGTTCTTTTCGCAAGCAGATATTTAGAGGAGTAGACATGTCAATTTATACTAGACTTGAAAAAGATCACGACAAACAACGCGACCTGATTCAGAAAATCAAAAAGACCCAGAACGGGTCGAAGAATCGTTCTGAACTCTGGACGGATTTAAAGGTCGAGCTGGAAGCCCATGCATCAGCCGAAGAACAAGCTTTTTACTCCGAGTTAATGCGCGATCCTGAAGGCACGGACGAGACCCGCCACGCGGTCGAAGAGCATCAGGAAATGCATGAAATGATCTCGGAATTGGACATCATGGATCAATCTGACGATCTCTGGATGAAGAAATTTGAAAAACTGGCAGATAAAGTTGTTCATCACGTCGACGAGGAAGAAGCCGAGTTTTTTCCAAAGGCCAAAAAGCTTTTTAAGAAATCTGAAGAGGAAGAAATGTTAGAGGATTTCAACAAGCGGAAACCTAAAGAAGAGAAAAAGCAGGAATCCGCCGCTTAGGTATAGGCAAATAGCTCTGTGAAAGCCCCCTCAAACGGGGCTTTTTTATGGTTAGCCAAATCATTACGGGAGTTGGAAGAGGTCTTCGACGCGAACCCCCAGAGCCTTCGCCAGTTTCAAAGATAAAATCGTCGTCGGGACAAATACCCCGTTTTCCACCGTATTGATTGTCTTCCGGCTCACGCTGACTTTCTCTGCCAAATCGCTCTGCGTCAGTCCGGCCGCTTTGCGGTATTGGGTTAGGGCATTCGAGAGCTCGGGATGATTAGGCACCGTGAAGTTCCAGAAAAGCAAATGTGTAAAGTGGGGTGGCAACTCCTATGGCCATAATCAACCGCGACATGTCGCTTCCCGTCATTGGAATGAACCGGGTCATGAGGAACAAACCTAGAATGGCCGCCATCAAGATGAGATAACCTACCTTTATTGATGTATTGCGGTGTGCTTTCACTAGGTCATCTTCCAAAACGGCCTGAGCAGACGAAGACAATCGTTTGAACATCCGTTTTCCTCTGACCACTAAGACAAGTAGCGCCAATGCCCATAAGATTTGACCGGCATCAGCGATATTGTCCGCCATGCTTCGTGTGGAAGAATTCGCATCTGCGATCCAATCCATGCTGGGGACCTGCCAGACCAGATAAGTTGACGCGAGGAACATGAGGATCAGCGCCCTCTGCCGTGATAAATTTTCAGTATTTTCAACTTTTGCCATGAGAACTCCTTTGTGTAACGTGTAGGTTACATATAGATACCTCATTTTGTAACGTCAAGGTTACATTTTTATATTTAGGCTATTTTCCTTTTTCAAAAAATCTTGTCACTCAGTCCGTCAAGCAAATCGGGGCGCGATTTTTAAGTCTTTCACCCACCCCAGTTTTTCAAAGCCGAGCAATATTGTCCCGTTGTAATCAAAAACGCGATTCCAAAACCCTTTACGCGGCAAATGCAGCGCGGATTGCGGCTCATCATGATGGTGGTCGTGAAAGGCTTCCCCGCCTGTCAAAAGCGCCATGGCGTAATCCGCCCATTTCGGAGTTGAGAGGTGTCCTAAAACGTTAATGCCATAAGTGGTGGCGTGGAACTGAATTGCCCGCCCGATAATGACGCAGCCATGTAGGATACCGGTCAGGATAAGAGAGCCACCGCTCATCCAAACAATAAGGTATATAACGGCCGGAATGGCTAAATGGACAATGAGAGAAATCGAGTGATAAAACCGATCCATCCAGACCACGATCGGATTTTGCCGAAGCCATAAAGCCATGGGACGACGGTTGTCATTTTCATCCCGCCATAGGATCCAACCTATCCACGCCCAGAACTTCCCCTCGAACGGGTTGTGGGGGTCCCCCGGCTTGTCCGCAAAGCTATGATGCTGGCTATGATAATTGACCCATTCGCGTACAGTTCCCTGCATAGCAATTACCAGATTAAACATAGTCAGGATCTGAGCCGGCGCCCGAAGTTCACCAGCCTTATGTTGCATAATTCGGTGCAGCGGGCCGATGCCTGCATTGCAAACAAAGATGGACAGAGCCACAACACTGAGCCCCAAAGGCAGATACCACCACGCCATATCTAAGCTCTGGACCAATGAGCCCACCAGAATGAGCGTGACTAATAGTGCCAACCCGAGAAGAGGATAAATGACAGCAGAAAAAAGACTTCCGAAACTCAGCGTTTTCCAGCTCTTCGGGATGGTCAGGGATCGCGCGTTCATACAGCCTCCATGCGAATCTATAAGTTTTCATAGCCGCAAAAAGCTGGCGGAGATGCCTAAATTATTGTTTAAAATGCAGTGGAAGATTTAAAGGCGTCAAAATGACGTCAATGGACCTGTGTTTAGAGGGGCAAGTCCCAACCCTAAAACTGCGCAGGGGTTATCGTTACGCTCTCCCCGCATCCACACGCATCGGTCTGGTTCGGGTTTTTAAAGGTAAATTTGGCCGACAAGATATCGACTTCATAGTCAATGACAGAGCCAAGGATAAACAAAACCGCTTTCGCGTCGACAACAATGGTGACGCCATTGTCTTCGACGACTTCGTCGAATTTCTCAATCTCGGGCACATAATCCATCATATATTCCATGCCGGCGCAGCCGCCATTTTTAACGCCGACACGCAAATAACCCTGGTCGCGTTCGGCGAGAATGGATTTTACTTGTTCAGCGGCCGCATCGGTCAACGTCACCAGTTTCGGACGCGGGCGTCGGGTACGAGTTTTTGTGAGAACTTCGCTCATAACATATTCAATTCAAGTCTAGCTTCATCGGACATACGGTCTGGAGTCCAAGGCGGGTCAAATGTCATGTGTACATCTACGTCACGAACGCCATCTACAGCGAGGCACGCATCACGCACCCAGATCGGCATTTCTCCGGCCACGGGGCATCCAGGTGCGGTAAGGGTCATGGTGACGTTCAACAAACGGTCATCTTCAAGCTCGACCTTATAGATCAAACCGAGTTCATAAATATCCGTCGGAATTTCCGGATCATATACAGACTTTAGCTGCTCAATCACGTCATGCGTGATAGTCGCAATTTCGGCGTCAGTCGGTTTTGTCGTTGGCGCGCCGGAAACGTCCATTACGTCGCGTTTTTTCGCAGGTGCTTCTGCCGCACTTCCCTTCTCATTCTCGGACGTCATTCCGGGAATTTGAGAGTTCGCCAAAGCTTCCGCCTCGCGCTGTCTGTCAGTCATGTTTTCCATTTCGACTCCTATATAGTCCTTTTCGACTAGGATAAAAAGAGGCTGGCCTTCTTCAGACCTGCAATCAGTCGGTCAGCCTCGTCTATTGTATTGTAAATCCCAAAACTCGCCCGCACGGAGCCGTGAATTCCGAACCGTTCCATAAGCGGCTGCGTACAATGTTGTCCGGCCCGCACGGCGACCCCGTATTTATCCAGTATCTGGGCCACATCATGGGCATGAGCACCTTCAAGGTTGAACGCCAAAACAGGCCCCTTCTCCGGCGCGTCACCGAGCAATTTGAAGGAATTCATCTCCCGCAATCCTTGCAAGGCATGCTGATAAACGGCCATTTCGTGTTTATGCACGGCGTCAAAATCAAATTGAGAAACCCAGTCAATCGCCGCACCAAGCGCTATCGCTTCTAAAATAGGCGGCGTTCCGGCCTCGAATTTATGCGGCGGTTCATTATAGATCACGCGATCCTCGAACACATCCTCAATCATTTCTCCGCCGCCGTTGAAAGGCTGCATACGCTCCAACATATCCGTTTTTCCATAAAGCGCGCCAATTCCAGTCGGGCCATAGAGCTTATGCCCCGTCATGGCAAAAAGGTCCGCGTCTATATCAACGACATCTACTTTTCGATGAACAGCCGCCTGCGTCCCGTCGACGATAAAGGTTGCACCCGCCTCATGCGCCCAGTCTCCGATCTGCTTAACCGGGTTCACCGTGCCGAGCAAATTAGACATATAAACGACCGAGACAATTTTTGTCTTGGAAGACAACATTGACTTAAACGCATCGAGATCGAGCGTGCCATTTTCAAGAACAGGCACAAATTTCAGAACCGCGCCCAGACGCTCCCGCATGAAATGCCAGGGCACGATATTGGAATGATGCTCCATCTGAGTGACGATAATTTCGTCGCCGGGCTTTATGGTGTGCATCAGACCGTAAGCGGCCAGATTGAGCGCTTCGGTCGCGCCCTTGGTAAAGACTATGTTGTCCGGTGACGGCGCGCCGAGGAATTTCGCGACTTTTGCCCTCGCCCCCTCAAAGCCTTCCGTCGTTTCATTGGCCATCGTATGAAGACCCCGATGCACATTGGCGAAAGAGGTTTCCATTTGTTGAGAAAGCGCCTCAATCACGGCCCGCGGCTTTTGCGCAGAGGCCGCATTGTCGAGATAGGCCAATGGGTAGCCATTCACCTCCCGCGAAAGGATCGGAAATTGTTCGCGTATGGCGTTAACGTCAAAACTCATGAAAAATACCCAAATGCGATTTTTACAACACTGAAGAGTAAAATAAGAATTCCGGCAAACCGCAAATACCGAAAGAGGGCCTTATCGCCCTTAAATCCTGCCAAGAGACGGCCACACAAATATAAATTACCCCCAATGAGAGCTGCAATAATGTCTGCTGTTGAAATCACTTACGCATCCTGCCTCAAAAAAAGTGTTTGCACATCTATCATCCTATAAAGCGCCTATAAAAATAAACGGCCGCAAGTGTTAATGTGATGACGGTTAAACCCTTGATGAAAATTTCCAGTTTTGGGTTATTTCCCGCCCTCCGCCTCGAAAGGTGAGACGCAATAAACAACGTCACGGCACAGCCAAAAAGCAATATGGCGAGGTTGGAGGATGTCATCCCTCTTTTCCGCCTTTTGAGCCCTTGCTTACATCGCCGCGAACCATCTCTGTGTCGGACATCTAAATTCCAAAAACGATTTTAAGGGCGCCGTAGAAAACGAGCGTCAAACCGAATATCCGCATAAAACTTGTGACTCTTGACCGGCCCTTACTCCGTTCCGAAATGCGGCCCGCAAGGAACAGACCGATCCCGATCATGATTATGGCTGTAACCGCCAGTGTCACTCAGTGTTCTCCAACCACTCCCGAATTTTCTCCTTCAAGGAGTTGCGCAAATCTTCATCGGCCAGACTATCAAAGGCCTCAGCCACGAAGGCTTCGGTCAGGAGCGCCTTCGCCTGTTTGAGCGGTATGCCGCGCTGACGCATATAAAACAGCGCGCTGTCATCCAGGGCGCCGATCGTGTTCCCGTGTTCACAGGCCACATCGTCGGCATAAATCTCAAGTTCCGGCTTAGACCGGACCTCGGCGTTGTCAGATAACATCAGCGCGTCATGACGCATGGCGGCATCCGTTTGCTGCGCGGGCCGTTCAACCAGAAATTTCCCTTGGAACACGCCGCGCGTTTTATCCGTGACCACGCCTTTGACGGCTTGGCGAATATGGCTGTCGGGCTGTTTCAATCGAATGAAACTGGTCATGTCCGTATGACGTTTATCGCAGAGCAGATATGCCCCGTTCAAAACGGCTTTCACTCCCTCACCTTCACAGGTCAGATGCGTTTCCAAACGGCTCAGCGCGCCCCCGAATGACAGGCAATGCTGCGTAATCTTGGTGTTCGCCTCTGCCGCAATATGTGCATGGGAAATACGAATATGGCTATCAGGATCACGGTGGATAACGCGGCGGGAAAGCGTCGCGCCTTCGGCGAGATGAATTTGCAAATCCAGATTGGAAAATCCATTCTCCGCGCCTTCATAATTCTCTGTAATCGTCAGGCTCGCGCCTTTATCGACCATAATCGCGATGCGGGCATGGCCCTGCGCCAAACGGTCAATGGTCAAGTCGCTTTCGGGATGGGTGTCTGCCGGGACATAGAGATTCCAGCTCTTCCCGCCAAATTGCGCGGCAAGGTCAGCCATAGCGCCATGGCCCTTCTGGCCTTCGCCTTCTGACAAATGCACGCCTTCCGGCACGTCAAATTCCGGAATGGCGGCGCGGGTCAGACCGTTCTGGTCTTCACTGACCTTGGCTTGGACATCCGTCCATTTCCACGCCTCTTCTCGGCGGTGGGGGAGTTTTTTGAGATCAAGCGGCATAGGCGTCATATCCTTCCGCTTCGAGTTTTTTCGCAAATTCGGCATCACCTGTCTCGGCAATTTTACCACCCGCAAGGACGTGGACTTTATCCGGTACAATATAATCAAGCAGGCGCTGATAATGGGTAATGACCAGCATACCGCGGTCAGGGGAGCGGAGCTTGTTCACGCCGTCGGCGACGATACGCATAGCGTCAACATCCAGACCGGAATCGGTTTCGTCCATAACGATAAAGCGCGGCTCCAGCATCATCATCTGGAAAATTTCCATACGCTTCTTCTCGCCGCCGGAAAACCCGACATTGAGCGGACGTTTTAGCATCTCCGGTTTCATTTTCAGCTCTGCGGCCAAAGCCTTAGCCTTTTTCAAAAACTCCGGCGCTTTCATTTCTTCTTCGCCGCGTGCTTTGCGCTGGGCATTAAGCGCGGTCTTTAGGAACGTCATGGTCGGCACGCCGGGGATTTCCAGCGGATATTGAAACGACAGGAACAGGCCCTTCGCGGCGCGCTCTTCAGGGTCCATATCAAGCAGGTCTTCACCTTCAAATTTGACAGACCCTTCCGTGGCCTCATAGCCGTCTCGACCCGTCAGGACATAGGACAAGGTCGATTTGCCGGCGCCGTTCGGCCCCATTATCGCATGAACCTCTCCCGCCGGAATTTCCAACGACAGGTCCTTTAAAATTGTTTTCTGACCGTCATCAACGGTCGCGGATAAATTATTGATTTTTAACATTACTTTTCCTTACAAACATCCACGTTCACTTACGATACCATCAGCTGACAGTAGTGAGTCAGACTTATCGAATTCAGCAATAATAGCCCACTCCATATCGCAAATTAAATTTCCTTGTTGAGCCGTCCAAGCGACCTCTCTTGGAGAAACTTCGTCGTCTTTAAAATAAAATCTGAATTCAGAATCTTTTGAAAACCCTGCTTTCTCGCTTAAATTTTCAAAATCGGTCTTTGACTGACCCAACTTAAATACAGTTCCAATCAGGTCGATACGGGTTCCCCAGTTCTGGTCAGCTTTACTCACTACACCCATGATTGGGTTTCTATCGATTTTACGATTTGGCTCTGTCGCCCAGACCCAAACAACGCCAGCCGTCACGGCCAAAAAGCAGACCATCCCTATACCTATTTTTAGAAATAGCCTCATCAAACCCACTCCCCGACAGGCGCGTCGTAAATCGCGTCCACGGTGGCCGTCCCGCTATTCTTCACACCTGTTGGTTCAATCAGGAAAATCTGGCACTCCTTTTCGGCGCGGGGACGGTGCTCGACGCCTTTGGGAATGACGAAGGCTTCGCCCTCCTCTAGACGCATGACAGAGCCATCACGAAAGTCGAGTTCAAGCGAGCCGCGCCAGACGAAGAACATTTCGTCCTCTGCCTCATGAGCATGCCAAGGGTATTCGCCCTGAATTTTCGCGAGCTTGAAGTCCTGCCCATTGAGCTGCGCGACAATTTTCGGTCGCCACTGCTCGGAGAACATCGAGAATTTCTCGTTTATGTTGATCTTTTCGTTCATCAGCCCTTGAATGCCGTCACTTCGATTTCAATTTTCATTTTCTCATCAACCATTTCCGCAATCACCATGGTGGCCGCCGGCAAAATAGCGCCGAAGTGCTTGCGTAAAACGGGGAGCACGTCTTCGACGTATTTACGGTCAGAGACGGTGTATTGCACCCGGATCGTATGGCCGAGTTCAAACCCGGCCGCATTCAGCGCCGCCATGATATTCGTGAAAGTGTTCTGCGCCTGCTGCGCCGCGCTTTCCGGCAGTTCGCCCGAATTATAATCATATCCGACTGTCCCGGAGACAAAGCACCAATCGCCCTGCACTACGGCGCGAGACATGGCATAGGTCTTCTCTCCTTCAGAGAGCTGGATGAATTTTCGTTTTGCGTCAGGCTTTTTCGCCATGGCTTATTCCTTCATTATGGACAGGCTTCTACCTGCCACTCTGTTGTATTTTCACCGCGCCAGCATTTGATGCGGGACCCATAGGCCGCCAGTTTTTGCTCGCCCTTCGGCCCGGACAGGATAAGATATATCTCTTCGCCTTTAATCGCCTCATCGGCAAAGCCTTCCGCCGTGAAAATGAGCACGGAGCCATCCTCACGGTCAAAGCTGAGCTGCGACGTTTTCAATATTGTGTCTGCTGCTCCCGGCGCAAAATAGAGCCGGACATTTTCAATCGCTTCAACGCGGGATTGGCCAATTTCAAGGCCCGTATATTTAGCGAGCTTCTCACTGAAATTGGAAAAATCTATATCTTCCAAATTCCGTTTTTCCGGAAGAAGAGGCTCGTCCGGCGCGGGCGGATCGGACGGCTCTGTAACCGCCGCCGTTTGCGCATTGACGATTGCCTCGGGCGCACTGGGCGTATCCGGAGAGCAAGCGGATATTAAAACCGCAGAAGCTATGCAAAGAAAAAGGCGCATTAGGGACAGGCCTGTGTTTGCCAGTTTCCTGCGTTAGAGCCTCGGCGGCACTGAACGCGAACATTATATTCCGATAGAACGAAATTATCACGCTCGCCCGGACGGAACATGGCTGTGATTTCCTGCGCCTTTAAGGAGTCGTCCATCAGATTATCCGCCATGGCGATTAAGCTGTAGCCATTCTCGGTTTGCGGGGTCAGGCGCATATCAAAGCTTTGATTTCCTTCACTGGTCTCGGACGTAAAGCGCTCTTCCAAGAGGTTTTCCACTTCGGCAGCAGACATGCCGAGTTCCATACCCGGAATTGTCACTCTTTGCGCAGAAATAATTTCGTCCGGCTCGGTCGGTTCAGCCGTTTTGTCCGGCGGCGTCAGATCGCCCGGCCTTGGGTCAATAGGCGCATCTATTGGAGTTTCGACTGCATCCGTATTATCGGAGCGAAGAACCACGCTTAACGATAAAGCGACTACAACTAGAGCCACAAAAACTGCAAAGAGCGCAATCCAGACTCCGTTTTTTGATGAATTCTTTTTGGACACTATCCCACGCTCCCCTCAAGACTAATGGCAACCAACTTCTGCGCCTCAACAGCAAATTCCATAGGGAGTTCCTGTAGGACGTCACGACAGAACCCATTGACCAAAAGCGCAACAGATTCCTCTTCGGACAGGCCGCGTTGGCGACAATAGAAAAGCTGGTCATCAGACAATTTTGAGGTCGTCGCTTCATGCTCAAACTGCGCGCTCGGCGTATTGCTCTCAACATAAGGCACCGTATGGGCGCCGCATTGATCGCCGATCAGCAAAGAGTCACATTGCGTGAAGTTTCGGGCGTTGGTGGCTTTCTTATGAGCGCTAACGAGACCTCTATAGGTCGAGTTGGATTTCCCGGCGCTAATGCCTTTGGAAATCACCCGGGACTTGGTGTTCTTGCCTAAATGGATCATCTTTGTGCCGGTATCGGCCTGTTGATAGCCATTTGTAATCGCGATGGAGTAAAACTCACCCTGAGAATTATCGCCGCGAAGGATACAGCTTGGATATTTCCAGGTCACGGCAGAGCCGGTTTCAACCTGTGTCCAGGACACTTTGGAATTATCGCCCCGGCAATCGGCCCGCTTGGTCACAAAGTTATAAACCCCGCCTTTGCCTTCACTATCGCCCGGCCACCAGTTCTGGACCGTGGAATATTTCACTTCAGCGTCTTCATGCACAACAATTTCGACAATCGCCGCATGAAGTTGATTTTCGTCCCGCATCGGGGCTGTACAGCCTTCCAAGTAAGAGACATAAGAGCCCTTATCCGCAATGATGAGCGTGCGCTCAAACTGGCCCGTGCCTTGGGCGTTCATCCGGAAATAAGTTGAGAGCTCCATAGGGCATTTCACCCCTGGCGGAATATATACAAAGGATCCGTCGGAAAAGACAGCATTATTGAGCGTCGCGAAATAGTTATCCGTGATCGGTACAACCGACCCCATATATTTTCTGACAAGCTCTGGATGGTTTTTAACGGCTTCAGAGAAGGAACAGAAAATCACACCATCTTTAGCGAGCTCTTCCTTAAAAGTCGTCACTACTGAAACAGAGTCAAAAACGGCGTCCACAGCCACTTTCGGGGCGCCTTCGACCCCGGCCAGCACCTCTTGCTCGCGCAGGGAAATGCCCAATTTGTCATAGACCGCCAGAATCTCAGGATCGACTTCGTCGAGCGATTTCGGCCCCTCTTTCTTTGTCGGGGACGCGTAATAATAAGCATCCTGATAATCGATCTTGGGGTATTTGATCATCGCCCAGTCCGGCTCTTCCAGCGTCAGCCAACGGCGATAAGCTTCGAGCCGCCACTCAAGCAACCATTCCGGCTCTTCCTTTTTGGCAGAAATGAACCGAACAATATCTTCGTCCAATCCTTTGGGCGCGAAGTCCTGCTCGATATCGGAATCAAATCCGTATTTATATTTATCGGCTTCCAGAGAGCGGACACCTTCAACGGTGGACTGCTCAATGGACTCTTTGACTTTTACTTGTTCACTCATGTTGCACCTATCTTGGTTGCATCTGTCTTTGGTCTGCTTTTTTCCACCTCGATATCCGCAATGCCGCGCGGCGAAGGCGTGAATGGAAGCGGCTTTCGGCGTATCTTACTCCACGCCAGGAGGAAGTCTTCGACTTCGTTTAATATGGCATTATCGCCGAAACTCACGCGGATAGCGCCTTTCGGGGCTTCGTCGAGCCGTCCCATGGCTTTGATAGAGCGGCTTTCCCCGACCTTGCCAGAAGAACACGCCGTTCCGGTCGAAACGGAGATGCCTTCGAGATCGAGCGCCATCATCAAAGTCATGGAGCTCGCGTCAGGGATCGCAAAAAAGCTCGTATTCGGAAGGCGGTCTGCTCCTTCGCCGAAAATCACTAATTCCGGCTCCATTTTTTTAAGTTCGGCTTCTAAAATAGCGCGTAGTTCGCGTGTATGTTCCAGATTGATATCCATTGAGCAGGCCGCGCCAAATCCGGCAATGCCTCCAACATTGTGAGTGCCAGAGCGGCGACGTCGTTCCTGCCCTCCGCCTGATAAGAGCGAAGTGAAAGGTGCGTCCGGAGCGACATATAACGCCCCCACGCCTTTTGGCCCGCCAATTTTGTGGGCAGATACAGCAAGATAATCCGGCATAAAGGTCATAGAAATCTTGCCTAGTGCCTGAACGGCGTCGACCAAGATCAGGCCGCCAGCGTTACGAACAAGTTCGGTCGCTGTCTCGACATCCTGAATAACGCCCGTTTCTGAATTCGCGGCGACAATTGAAACAAAAGGACGTCCGAGACTTTTGTTCCAACTGTCCAGTTTCTTCGCCAACCAGTTCATATCTGTGCGGCCTTCTCGATCCGCCGGGATGAGCTCGAAAGAAACCCCAAAATTCTCAGCCGCCAATATCGTCGCCGGATGGTCCATGGAGGATATTAAAAGGTGTTTGCACCCCGCCTGAATAGCCGACCAAACGGCTGTGTTGTCAGCCTCAGTTCCGCTCCCTGTAAACATCACGTCTTGAGCGCAGACTCCCATCGCCAGACCCACGGCCTCGCGAGCTTTGGACACAATTCGCTTGGCGGCGCGGCCATCGACATGTTGCGCCGTCGGATTTCCGTCCACGGACATGGCCTCGGTGACAGCCTCTATAACTTCCGGCCACGTAAAGGTCGTAGCATTGTGGTCGAGATACGTTCTATTTTGTGAGAGACCGCTCATTCCGCTACCTCCAATTCCTGCGTCCGAACAGCCAAGACGGGCAAACGCCCCTCAACGACGTCCTGAACAGTCACAGAGGCCAGAAATTGCTCAATATGGCTTTCCAGGGCGCCCCAGAGATTATGGGTCAGGCAACGACTCGTTCGGCCCGTACAACCCAATCGGTCATCCGGCGTGCAGCCATGGGCTTTGATATCCTCATTCACGGCATGAATAATGCGGTCAAGAGTCAGGCTTTCAGCCGGGACATTGAGAAGATAGCCGCCTTTTGCGCCGCGTACGGATTTTACCAGTTCAGCTTTGCGAAGTTTATTAAACAACTGCTCTAAAAAGGTGAGGGAAATGCCCTGACGCGTGTTAATATCAGCCAGAGAGGATCGCACACCTTCGCCTTGTGCGGCGAGGTCGGCCATCGCCATAACGGCGTATCGTCCTTTGGCAGTCAGTTTCAAAGCGTTCCAGGCTCCTTTATGAAGGTTTTTCTCGCAATTCGCGGCGTAGCTTGTTAAAGGGCGCGCGAACCGACAATTTACAGGCAGGATGTATGTATCCTGACCTATTTAGTCAAGATTAGAACAGGGTTCTTTCGCGCGACATATCCACCTTTTTACAGGACGTTACGCCGAAGCGACCCATATTTATGTGAGGGTTAATGCCTGAAGTCATTTTTGCCGGACCGGATGGTCGTCTCGAAGGTCGTTATCACCCCTCGGATGACCCGCAAGCCCCTTGTGCGTTGATTCTATCGCCTCACCCGAAAGCGGGCGGTCATATGGATCACCGCATTCCCGTTGCCATGTATGAAAGCTATAAGCGCCGCGGCTTCTCAGTCCTGCGCTTTAATTTCCGCGGCATTGGACGCTCTATGGGCGTTTACGATAATGGGCAGGGCGAATTGCAGGACGCGGCCTACGCGCTGGATTGGCTACAGAGCTTTAACCAGAACGCGCCGTTCTCTTGGGTGTCGGGTTACTCCTTCGGCGCGTGGATTGGCATGCAGCTTTTGATGCGCCGCCCTGAAGTGGCGGGCTTTATTTCCATGTCGCTGCCGACCAATACTTATGATTTCGCTTTCCTCGCCCCCTGCCCGGCGTCAGGTCTGGTCACTTATGGATCTGAAGACTCGATTGTGCCGGCGGATGACGTGGACCGGATTGTCGATAAAATCCGCGTGCAAAAGGGTCACAAGATTTCAACGCATGAAATCGAAGGCGCGGATCACTTCTATACCAATCATCTGGAAATTGCTCTGGACGTGATTGAGGACTATCTGGACGAAAACCTCGACCCCCGGTATTCACCTCCGAGAGCACCAAAACTCATTGAATAGAGCTTACCGAATAAAGAAAAACCCGGCCTTTCGAGCCGGGTTTTTTATTGGCGCTCTTATCCAGACTAAGGATTATCCGGACTAGGTGATAGATTAACCGAAACCCTGACCGTTCCCTTTTCAGTAGAATCTTGTAATTCTAACAGGTTCAGATCACTCCTCCTGTTATAATACTTCAGTTGATTTTCAAACATTTCTACAACAAAGCCACCCCTTCCGTCTTTCTCCAATTCCTTAGAAAAGACGAGTTGATTTCCAAGCATTTCGACAAAATGTTCTTTTTGGAACTGGAAGGGTTGTTTACACCACTCACCAATAGAGCTTGTCAGGCTAAAACGGTCCTCCATTGGCTCCGTAGAAACAACGACATCAAATTCCGCTCTTATTTTTCCACAAGAATTTGTGATTATTACCGTGTCAGGATGCATTTTTGGGTTCCTAGAACGGTAATCCTTCTGAACTTCAGCGAATGTTGGTCTCCACATTTCAATTTTGGTTACCTTGCCCACAAACGCAAAAGACTTCGCTGGCCTTTCGCCTAAATGCGCGCACCCGGACAGTGACCCCAAAGTCGAAATCAGAAAGAGACATCCTAAACTCTTGCGCACTGACCTATTCATTTAAAATGTCGTCGATCCGGCGCTGCGCAATGGGATGATATCCAGGTCGCGCTTCAGCATAAACGCGCTCCGCCCATTCGGCTTTACCGTTTTCTTTCAGCGCGTCGTAGAGACGATAGATGAACTTTCCTCGCCCGACCGTCATCAGGAACCCTTCAAGGTCAGGATAGGCGGCCTCATAGTCGGTTTTTATGGCAAGCATATACCATGCAAAAGCTGTCTCCGCATTTTGCGTGCCTGTCAGAGAAAATGCTTTATCCAAATCTTCATACTGCTCTGAGGCCAGATCATCTGGCAAACCGTTGAGGAAATGAAGCCACTCATGCGTCGACCACTCAGCCGCTATTTCTTCAAGCTCAAAGGTTGACAACTCTCCGGACACCCACGCGTCAGAATGTGTCTGAACCGTCTCAAAGGCATCGGATTGTGGGTTTTTAGCGGTGTCTGGCAAGCCCGGCTCGTAAACCCAAGCGTCAATTTCGGCGTCGGTTACAGCATCCGGATAATCCACCCGCAAATTCTCATTCATATAATTCAGAAAGTCCTCTGTCGTCACGCTCTCAAAGGCGTGATCGTTAAACCAGCTCTTTAGGAACGGGTCGAAGGCCGCGCGGCCAAAGCGCTCTTCCAAAAAGATCAAGAAATACTGACCTTTGACATAAGCCACTTGCGAGAACGCATCATCCGGATGAGTAATATCTGCTGGCAATTTCAACTGCGTCAACTCTGGACGAGCCGCACCCGCGATGTCGCGCTTCAGATCTTGAAGTGCGAGAGCCTGTTCCATGACGGCCCGGCGTTCGCCATAAAGTTTTTCCATCACGCGATTTTCGACATAAGACGTGAAGCCTTCATTCAGCCAGGCATCTCGCCAAGTGGCATTCGTCACCAAATTGCCGGACCAGCTATGCGCGAGCTCGTGCGCGACTACATTGGTGAGACTTTTGTCTCCAGCAATCAGAGTCGGAGTCATGAAAGAAAGGCGGGGGTTTTCCATCCCGCCAAATGGGAAACTCGGCGGCAGAACAATCAAGTCATAACGTCCCCAGCGATAGGGGCCATATAGCTCCTCATTGGCCTCTTCCATCATGGGAGTTTCCGCGAATTCTTCCGCCGAGGCGTCGAGAATGTAATCTTCGGCGTAGACCCCTATATGGTCGTTAATAGCTTTGAACTCGATATCGCCGACGGCAATGGCAATGAGGTAGGACGGAATAGCCTGCGGCATATCAAATTGATATTCGCCGTTTTCGTTTTCCTCGCCCTGCGACGCACTCATTAGGGGGCGTAGACCGTCCGGCACGCGCAACGTGGCAGAATAGGTCAGGCGCACGGCGGGGGTGTCCTGTAAAGGGGCCATTGTGCGGGCGTTGATGGCTTGAGCCTGAGAGAAAAGATAAGGGTCTTCTTTTCCCGCGGTTTGTTCAGGGGACAACCATTGTAGGCCTTCGGCAGTGGGCGATGTTGTATAGTCGATAAGGACTTGCTCAGTCTCTTCACCCAGCGGAATACGAAGTTCTTGCCCCAAAACCGGATCGGCCTCTCCTAAGGTGTAGTCCTCGACCGGGGTGGTCGTTTCGCCGTTTACAAGGCTGATAGAATTGATCGTCAGGTCTTTGGTATCCAGCACCAGAACGTCAGTTTCCGGATTAATCCGTTCGAAATCCAAAGTGGCAACGCCGTCCAGCACCTTGTCTTCAAAATTCACGTCCAAATTTAAGTCGATATGGGTCAGACGCACGTCTTTGTAGTTTGCGTAAGTGAATTTGTCCGTGGTTTCGACAATCGGTCTTTCGGCAAATTTTTCGACTTCAGGCGTTTCCGTTTCCGGTTGCGGCGCCGGACTATCTCCACAAGAACCAAGAAAGAAAGCCGAAGCCAAAAGAGGGAAAGCGGCGTATTTTAAACTAGACAAAGGATTCTCCGATATAATTTGAAGGGTTTCTGTACGGGAATTAGGGGCGCGCGACAACGCCTCCTGTCATGGGATGCGGAACGCCCGTCGTTCCGGGGAAAGAAATCGGCAAACCTTTGACCGTCCGGACCGCCAGATAGGCAAAGGCCTGCGCTTCCAGCGCGTCTCCGTCCCATCCGACGTCTTCTGCGCTCAGGACGTTACCGTCCGTATGCATATCAAGCATCCCCATAATGGCGGGATTATGACGCCCGCCCCCGCAGACGATTATATTGTTCGGCGTAAAGGCTCGAAGATCACGGGAGATGGATTGCGCGCAGAAACTTGCCAAAGTCGCCGCGCCGTTTTCCAAACTCATATCCCGCATGTCAGCCAAAACGTCAAAATCATATCGATCTGCCGAACGGGGTATAGGCCTCTTGAAGAAATCCCGTTCAAACCACCTGGCGATACGTTTTAAATCAGGATGGCCTTTCATGGATTGTTCACCCGCCAAATCGAAATTCCGGGCCCCTTTCAATTCCATCCAGCTATCCAAGGGGCCATTCCCGGGTCCGCAATCTGTTGCAATGAGAGGCTTGTTGCCGTCTATCAAGGTCACATTTGAAACGCCGCCAATATTCACGACGGCGATGCCCCCTTCTAATTGGGAGTAACGGCAAAGGGCTTGATGATAGATAGGGGCCAGTGGCGCGCCCTGCCCGCCTGCTTTCACATCGGCCGTGCGAAAATCATAGATGCACGGGACACCAAATTTCGAGGCAAGCGCCTGGCCATTGCCCAGTTGAAGTGTCTGGCCCTTCTCGCCGTTTTGCGCGGGTTGATGGAATACCGTCTGACCGTGATAACCGATGATATCCACATTCTCTATCCCGAGCGATCCGATTGCTTCAATGTGAACCGAGTCAATATAATCAGACCCGATCTGCAGTTTATTGGGGGGCGGACCGTTAAACCGCCATTTCAAAGCTATTTTCACCGCGTCCTTCACAGGCCCGCCGTCATCCGGAAAATCAACGCAAATTGAACGGCCAAACCCAAAAATTTCTTGTCCGTCTGTTTCGATCACTGCCGCATCAACTCCGTCCAGAGAGGTGCCACTCATCAAACCTAATGCCATATATCGTTTCGATTCCATCACCTTTGCCTTTGACATGATTTTTCCGCTTGATAGAAGCCGCAAAGTAAAAAACTAAGATGCTTTTATGACCAATTACAAATCCGATCTGATGAAAACGCTGACCGAGCGTGGATTCCTTTATCAATGTACAGATGAAGAAGGGCTGGATAAAGCGGCCTCGTCGTCTGTCGTGACAGGATATATTGGATTTGACTGCACAGCGCCGAGCCTGCATGTCGGCTCTCTTGTTCAAATCATGATGCTGCGCCACCTTCAAAAATCCGGCGGGCGTCCTATTGTCTTGCTCGGCGGCGGTACGACCAAAATCGGCGATCCGTCCATGAAAGACAAAACGCGCCCGATTTTGACGGATGAAATGATCGAAGAAAACAAATTGGGCATCAAACAGGTTTTCTCCAACTTTATCAATTTTGACGGCGACAACCCTGCCATCCTTGTCGACAATGCAGAGTGGCTGGACAACCTCGGCTATATTGAATTTCTGCGCATAGTCGGAACCCAATTTACCATCAACCGGATGGTCACAATGGAAACCGCAAAGCGGCGACTGGAAAATGAACTTCCCATGACGTTTCTGGAGTTCAATTACCCCCTTCTGCAAAGTTATGATTTTGTTGAACTCAACAAGCGTTTCGGATGCACGCTCCAACTTGGCGGCTCGGACCAGTGGGGCAACATTGTAACCGGTGTAGATCTCACGCGCCGGATGGAAGGCAATGAAGTTTACGGCTTCACCACCCCGCTCATCACGACCGCCTCGGGCGGAAAGATGGGTAAGACGGTCGATGGCGCCATTTGGCTCAACGGTGACCCGGGCCTGAGCGAACACCATTTCCGCACCCCATATGAATACTGGCAGTTCTGGCGTAATACGGACGACGCAGATGTCGGACGGTTCTTGCGCCTTTTCACAGATGTGTCCCTGGACGAAATCGCCAAACTCGAAGCCCTTGAAGGCGCCGACATCAATATCGCCAAAGCGCGCTTGGCCGATGAAGCGACCACTCTTTTGCACGGAGCTAATGCCGCTAAGGAAGCTGCTGAAACAGCGAAACAGACTTTCGAGCAAGGCATGGCCGCCGAAGGGCTCCCCACTTTTAACGTTGAAAGAAGCGAGCTTGGCTCTCTTGGGATTCTGGCTGCCACGGTCATGGCCCGACTAGCCGTATCGAACGGAGAAGCCCGCCGCCATGTCAAAGCTGGCGCGCTCAAAGTGAATGACGAGAAAGTCGCGACACATGAGAAGGTACTGGAAAATGCAGATGTAAAAGAGGGAATTATCAAACTGTCCGTTGGTAAAAAGAAACACGCCCTATTAAAAATTGTTTGATTACAAATTCTGATTACTCTGCGGGAGGGGCCACCTCTCCTGCTTCTTCCATCAGCCGCTCAACCTCCGGCAAGTCGTCTCTTTGCTTTCGGAATATTCCTCGGAGAAAACCGGGCGTGAGAGCTGATAGCGGGTTCACAGTTATCTGAGTCGCTTCAAATGGCCCTGCCACTTGGTAACTCAATGCAAATATCCCTTCTCCTTCCTTACCTACGAGTAAGTCCCCAATGAGAGGAAGATCGCCCAAGAGTGAGTTTGCCGTATAAGCCGGGACTAAGGCGCCGTCCAAATCCACGGTTTCATTTTTCAGGTCAATATTGCCTGCGCCCGTCATGCCAAGCGCCGGCCCATAGACCCGTGCATCCCGAACCGTCAAAACGCCATCAGAAAGTTGGAAGGGTAATTCAAAGTTCTCAAAAGCGAGACCTTCGCCAGAGAGCGTATTGAACAGACCTGTTAATGAACCCAGCGAGAGGAGCTGCGCGAGAATTGGCGCTTCTTTAACTTTGAAATTCGTCACGCCGACCCGGCCTACAAAATTCCCCTCTTCGTTCGGAAGCGGTAGATTACCTGTCATAGTAAAAACACCTCCCTGGAGGCTGTTAATCCCTAGGAACGCATTTGCTGCCTGTGAGGCATCGGGGAAACTCGCCTGAACGGTTCGAACTTTGTTTGGCTGATCCGTCTCAAGACTTACTGACAATGGCCCCGCCTCAGTGTCGGCAGACAGGTCTAGCTGGGTCATGGCTTGGCCACTATGAGCATAAAAGAGTGTAGCTTGGGTTGTCGTGAATTCTGGATCTAAAATCAATTCGTCCAAAGTCGCGCTCAGGGAAAGCGGAACGTCGAGAGCAGACGTGCGAGTTGAAAGAGACCGGTCCAATATTGACGATATGTTTAATAGAGCTCCATCTAAATTGGCCGACAAAACCTCCCTTTCCTCATCCGGTTTCATCACCAGCTTGGCATCCACCAAGTCTGAAACTTTAAATGTTTCAAAAACAAGTTCTCTCAAAGCAAAGTCCGAGCGGAACGCCAATTGGCCTTTCACATCGAGCTCAGGCGCTGAGAGTTCGAACGCAGATATATCAATTGAATTTTCACTTCGCGCCACAGACGCCGACAGGCTGCCCGGCTCGCCCTTTGGCTTATTCCAATACTCGCCAATAGAAATTTCTGTTTCTTCCAGGTCCGCTAAAATGATGGCCGATTTGATATCAGCCCCGGTTCCGGTCGCTCGAATATCGACTTGGGCTGTCCCATCAACATACTCACGAAACCCGACACCCATTTTGTCCAGCACATCCGGGGTCATTTGGCCGGAAAGGTGATATTGCGAAGGCGTCAGACCTTCGTCGAAAGTCTCTGACCACTCCATATTGGTTTGCCATGGACCAATATTCACCGGCCCTTTCACCTGCAAACCCGCCTGATCAACATTCAGAGACACATCTCCGTTGGTCAGTTGATAGTTGCCGACTTTAAAAGGCGCCGCCACATCCGTGAAGTCCCCATTAATTTCGTACAAAATTCGGTTTTGATCAAAATATTCCAATAATGGCCGCGTGATTTTAACGTTTACGCTTCCTTGGCCGCTCACTTCCTTGGGGTTGGTGTCATATCGGTCGGCAAGTTGAAAAGGATGTTGATTAAGCAGCCCCAACATTTCCGACGCTCCGCCGACGGCGTTAATCGTTACAACCATATCCCCGCCCTTGGGCTTAAGGCGCGGAATTTGCACCTGACTGGGCAGAATGCTCAAATTGCCAATCTCTCCTTCTTCCAGTGTAAACTCCAATCTGTTGTCAGAAATTTTTGCAAAACCGGACGCGTTTGTGAGCGGCGTCATAGTTGAAATATACTTTATGGTCCCGTCCTGAACCGTAAAATCCATATCCATTACTTTCTCGATGAGTTCGCCGTCATTTGTCCGTTCCAGATCAGCTTCAAAACTTAAACTATCTATGACGCCGGCCTCCACTGATCGAACTAGCCAGCGACGGGCTCCGTCGGCAAATTTGACAGGCCACACCTCCAATAGTTCAGGTCCCGTCAGGGGGCCTTGCACTGCCCCTTCTGCCTTTATCGCCTCAAACTGACCCTGTTCGTCGCGATCTAAAAACACCGAGGCTATCCACTTATGCGAACCTCGGTCGAGTGTCAGTGTCTCCATATGTAATGTTTGAGCATCGACATCGAGCCGGCCGGCAATATCCAAACCATTGAAATTCAGCCTCTCTTCAAAAACCGGACGGGCGTCTAAAAAAAGCTTCTGGAAGTTCAAATCAAAAAAAGGCGACGAATTTATGTCGCCGTCATTAATTGCATCGAGCTCCGTAAGTGATCCACTTGATTCAAATCTCAATAGAGGCGCAGTCACATCCAGTTGGCTTACTGTCATCTCGGCATCCCCTGCATTTAGAACTGCTGAGGTAACTATCGAGTCAAATTCGAATTCGCGGGGTAAGTCTGCCCGACCAAATTTTCCAGCCCCGATTTTGATGTCCAGATCTGCCGATGCCAGTCCGCTTTCAGGCCCATACAAGAAATTCGTATCCAGAGTGACCGGGGCGTTTAAATCCCTCACCTGCGCATATCGTCCTTTCGTCGGGCCTGATACTGATGGGTTTAAACCTTCTGCCCGAAGGAAGACGTCAAAATTATCAAACTCGGTGTTGGTTGAAATTGAAAGAAGCAAAGGAATTTGGTCGTCAGTTTCAGGTTGCGCTAAATTTGCAGCCAGCGACAAGTTCAAAATTTCGGCCTGACGTTCGAAATTGAGTGCCACATCATTCAATGAGGCGGCCAACCCATTGGTCGAGTTTATATAATACGCACGCGCTTCATTAATCTCGACCGTATCAACGCCGTCCAGATCCAAGGTCGCCCGACGACGTGACGTGGCGCGGCGGCCCTCCCATAACGGACCAAGTCTCCCGAGATTGTCGGGCGTGCCTAAACCGGCCCGAATTCGCCCGTTTTCATCCTCCACCCAACTTACCACGCCGCCTGTCAGTACCACTTTGCGCGGAATCAGGTTTCCATGACGCACGTCTTTCAATGGAAAATAACTTTGTAAGCTGGCGAAATTCTGCAAATCCGTACCGTCATTTGCGTTGATAATGATATCCTGACCGGTGAAAACAATATCGTCATTAGCCGGATACCAGTCGAGGCGCATCGAAGGTATTTCGACGCCGGCCCCGGCAACTGTCTCGGTAAAGAGTTGACCAAGTATCCCGCGCGCGCTTGATATATCCAGACTTTGCTGAGACAAAAACCAGGAAAGCGCAAACAGCCAGACTATTGCCACGCCCATAATGACGGCGCCAAGTTCAGCGCTCAGACGCCATACTCGGTAGAAAACCCGCCTGAGCCAAAAGAGAGTATTCGCGCCGCTCTTGGTGTGTTCATTAGGCGAAGCATCCGGCTTTATATGTCGCGCTTCTTCTGTCATGCTGAAAATCGCTCTAGCCTACCGTTTTCTGTCTGGCTATGGGCACGTCTGTAATTGAACTGCCATAGAATGAGAGCCTGATATGAGTGAATTAACAATTGGTGACACTGCCCCGGACTTTGAACTGGAAGGCGACGGTGGAGAAACTCTAAGACTGAAAGATTACAAAGGCCAGTCTATAGTTCTTTACTTCTATCCCAAAGACGACACTCCTGGCTGCACCAAAGAAGCTATTCAATTTTCGGAAATGAAGGAGGAATTTGAGGCGGAAAATTGCGCCGTTATAGGGGTCTCAAAAGACACGGCCCAAAAACATGATAAGTTCATCGCCAAGCACGACCTTAAAGTCCGCCTCGGCGCGGATACAGAAGGTGAAGTCGTCGAAAAATACGGCGTCTGGGTTGAAAAGAATATGTATGGAAAGAAGTATATGGGCATTCAGCGAGCGACTTTCCTAATCGGATCCGATCAGAAAATTCAACAAATCTGGCCTAAAGTACGCGTTAAAGGCCACGTAGAGGCTGTCTTAGAAGAAGTTAAAAGCGCTTAAGCAACCCCATACTTATAATGACTTTCAACCCCATCGTTCAAAGCTGTGCTGTTCTAAACGCTTCAGCGCCTGAAGAGAAAGCGTCTTTGGCGTTGTCTTTGCGGTCTGAGTGGGTCAGGGCAGAAAAAAAGCGCTACCAATCAGAACTCACGCCCGACGACCGTCCCGGAAGACCTCAGAAGCCTGAGCTTGTTCTACCCGGTGAGGTTCCCCGCCGCCGTCTTGGCTCCCCTGACGGCCGCGCTGCCCTTTTGCATGCCATTTCACATATTGAGCTGAATGCAATTGATCTTGCGGCGGACATGATAGCGCGTTTTGCTGACCATCCTCTGATAGGCTCGAAACTCCAAACTGATTTTATCGAAGATTGGAGCCGGGTTTGCGCGGAGGAGGCAAAGCACTTCAATCTATTATCCAACAGGCTCGAAACTCTTGGCGTAAAATATGGAGACTTCCCGGCCCATAACGGCCTGTGGGATGCCGCCTATAAAACGCGCCATGAAATCGCGGCCCGCCTGGCTATCGCTCCCATGGTGTTGGAGGCGAGAGGGCTGGATGTGACTCCCGGCATGATTAAGAAACTGGAGCGTGTGCAGGACAAAGAAAGCGTTGCGGTTCTGAAAGTCATCTATGAAGACGAAATCGGACACGTCAAAATTGGCGCTAAATGGTTTCAACGAATCGCTGAACTAGAAGGCGAAAAGCCGCGTCCGTACTTCCATAAGCTGGTCAAAACACATTTTGCAGGGCGGTTGAAACCTCCATTTAATGTGCAAGCCCGCACTTTAGCGGGGTTAACCGAAGATTATTATGCCCCATTAGCAATTTGTTAATGCAGTTTAACGACGCTTAACAACATTATAACAGTTCTTAACGTGCAAAATCGCTTGAACTGGATATGACGTTTTGGTCTAAGGAGTGAAATCAGAGCATGCGGATGGGGAATCATGATTAATGACGTCGTGGGAGATGTGCGTCAGCGCATTCTACAACATTTTAGAGAACGTCAAATTTATCTCCGATCCGGGGGTGAAGTAAAATACTATGTTCTCTCGACACGGTTGCAGCTTATTGTTGCGGCGATCCTTTCTTTCATGTCGCTTTGGTGTCTGATCACCCTCGTTAACTTAGTATGGGGCAACAACCCACTCCGCGCTCCCGCCAAACAAGCCAAACTCATAGAAGCCAAATATGAACGCATGTTGGCCGACCAACGTGCCAAACAGCTAAACACCGAACTTTTGCTCGCCGAGCAAAAACAGAGTTTTGAAAGCATGGCCAAGAGCTTCGAGGAAAAACATACGGCCATCTCTCAATTGGTAAATGCGACGTCTCCCGTCTCGCCCGTAAATTTACCGACCATAAAATATGCTTCAAACCGGGTGCTTATGTCACCGACCCTTCGCGATCCTGCGCCGCGGGTCCCAAGAAAAGCCCTCGTGCCTAACGCCATGGCCGAAACGGGCCTAAACATTGACCAGTCATTGAACTCAATTGACCAGACACAAAACAAAATATTGGTGTCCGCAGAAGCTGAAACGCTCGACCGTATTGAGCGCAACAGAGCGCTGATCCGAGCTACAAGCATGCAAGTCGATACAGTCTTGAAAGAAGGCCCCTTTGGCAAAGGCGGACTTTACGTTCCGCTCGACGAGGCAGACGCACCGATCGAAGACGGAAAATTCGGCTCCCGTATTGCGAGTATTCAAGCCCGCCTCTCAGAAGCAGAAGCTCTGGACAAAGCTATACTCTCGCTTCCTCTTGGCCTTCCCGTTCTGTCTGACACTTATAGAACAAGTACATATGGCGTTCGCCATGATCCCTTCACACGCCGTCCAACCTTTCATGAAGGCGTTGATTTTGGTGGGCGCAGCATGACCCCTATTTCCGCGACGGCCGACGGCATTGTTTCATTTGTGGGCCGTAATGGCGGATATGGCCGCGTCGTGGAAATTGATCACGGACATGGCTTCATTACACGCTATGCCCACTTACAAAAAACTTATGTCAAAAAGGGTCAGGAAGTTTCTCAGGGGGATAAAATTGCAGGGATGGGGTCAACTGGCCGCAGTACAGGTTCCCATCTTCATTATGAAATTCACTTTCAGGGCCGTGTTTATGACCCTGAAAACTTTTTGAGAGCAGGCCTCTATGTTCAATAAGACCAATGCTTCCAGCAGCGCGGCTGTCGAAGACAGCAAGAAAACCTCCTCAACCCCTGCCCCTCGGGTTTCCTCCGCGCCTTCCATTTTGGGACGGGACCTGATTATTACAGGCGATCTTAAAACAGATGGCGATGTCCAGATTGATGGCCGGGTTGACGGCAATGTCCATGCCGGAAATATTACGATCGGAGAGCAAGGTATAATCAACGGTAAAATCGTCGCCAAGAGCGTCCATGTGCGCGGGAAAATCACGGGCAAAGTGGATGCCGGGTCCATAGAGCTGGCAGAGACGGCAAATGTTCAGGCTGATCTCGTTCAGGATCAGCTCATGATCGCGAATGGTGCTTTCTTTGACGGAAAATGCGCTCGGAAAACGGCGCCCGGCACGGCTCCGAAAGCGGTCGAAACGTCAAAATCCGCACAGAAAAAAGCAAGCTAAATCATCAATTTTCAGATCTCATTCCGAGGCCAAGAATCAGCCGCCTTTAAGGCGGCTTTTTCATGCGTCAGCGTCTTCTCCAGAGTTCACTTTGGCCGACAATGCCGCCGCCATAAACGGGTCTAGTTTTCCGTCCAGAACGCCAGACGTGTCGGACGTCTCAATGCCTGTGCGAAGGTCTTTGACCATTTGATAGGGCTGCAAGACATAAGATCGAATTTGATGCCCCCACCCGATCTCCGATTTGTTGTCAGCCTGTGCTTGCGCGGCCGCTTCGCGTTCCTGTAATTCTTTCTCATAAAGTCGAGCGCGCAGCATATCCCACGCCTGCGACCGGTTTTTATGTTGGCTCCGGTCATTCTGGCACTGCACGACGATCCCTGTTGGCTCATGGGTAATCCGAACCGCGGAATCAGTTTTGTTGACGTGCTGTCCCCCTGCACCGGATGCGCGGTAGGTATCGACACGGCAGTCGCTTTCGTTGATCTCTATCTCTATGGAATCGTCAATTTCCGGGTAGACCCAAACCGAGGCAAAACTGGTGTGCCGCCGGGCGGAGCTGTCATAAGGCGATATCCGTACGAGGCGGTGAACACCCGACTCGGTTTTCAGCCAACCAAAAGCGTTGTGGCCCTTCACCTTGATGGTTGCCGACTTGATACCAGCGCCGTCGCCGTCCTCATGCTCAATCACATCAACTTTCATATTGCGGGAATTGGCCCACCGTGAATACATCCGAAGCACCATTTCGGCCCAGTCCTGAGCCTCGGTTCCGCCCGCACCCGGATGAATTTCAACAAAACAATCATTGGCATCGGCTTCTCCGGAAAGCAGTGCTTCCAGCTCAGCTTCGGCCGCTTTTTCCTTAACAGCCGCCAAGGATTTTGCCGCCGCCTCAAACATCTCTTCATCGTCATCCATCTCTGCCAATTCGGCCAGTTCGACATTGTCCGAAAGGTCAATTTCAAGCTTCTTGATGGATTCAAAAGCGCTTTCCAGACGGGCGCGCTCCTGCATGAGTGTTTGTGCTTTCTGCGGATCGTCCCAGAAGGACTGCTCCTCCGCCAAGGCGTTTAATTCGGCTAGGCGGTGTTCAGACGGCTCCCAGTCAAAGACGCCTCCTCAGCAGCTCTATAGACTGCTCGATCTCAGTTTTCATTTGGGAAATATCAGCACGCATGACGGTCAAATACCTTAATATATGCCATCGTCAATAGTAACTGGCTCGGACTCTTCGGGAATTGAAAACGGATCATTTTCATCCGTTTCCGGCTGAGGCGCGGGCTGAAGAGGCTCTCCTGACTCGTCCTCGACGAATTCTCCTAGGGAGCCTTCTTCCCCGGGGGATATAACTCTTTCCTTTCTTTGTCCCTGCCTGTAATTCGTCAGCGTGTCAGACCCGCTACCAACCCGGATAGATGACGACAAACCGCCAATTTTCGGGCCTGTTCCAGGCTTGAAAGCTTCCAGAATAAAGTTAGGTGCACCGATATAAGAGCTTTCTCCGGTGTCTCTGTTAACAGGCGAAAGCGTCACGCCTTCGGGAATACGAAATGGGACTGGAGACGTGCCTTCCAATGCGTCTTCCATGAAGTCTTTAAAGATAGGCACAGCGGCAGAGCTGCCCGTTTCATTTGCCATGGATTCAGGGTTATCCATCCCGACATAAACACCGACCACGAGATCCGGAGAGAAGCCCATAAACCAAGCATCCTTGGAATCATTGGTCGTTCCTGTTTTACCGCCTAGAGGGCGCCCCAGACTACGGACAGAGCCGCCTGTGCCGTTTTCAACCACGCCCTGCATCATATAAGTTACCTGGTAAGCTGTAACAGGATCAATAATCTGCGGCCGCATATCCGGTAGTTTCGGCGGCGCTCCGCCCTCATATTCTTCCTGCTGGCAGGACGCGCACTGGACGTCACCGTGGACAAATATTGTCTTTCCGGTCCCATCCTGAACGCGGTCCAAAATAGTCGGCGTAATCGCTTTGCCGCCATTTATCATTTCGGAATAGGCAGTGGCGAGCTCCAAGAGAGTTGTCTCTCCTGCGCCTAAGGCCCATGCCAACTCCGGCTGCGGGTTGTCATAAATTCCGAAACGCTTACTGATATCCATAATTGGCTGCATGCCGATGTCATTGGCGAGCCGGACGGTCATGGCATTCCGGGATTTCTCCAGACCCAAACGCAACGTGCTCAAACCATAAAATTTCCCGGCATTGTAATTTGAAGGCTTATAATAACGCTCACAAGCGCCGCGAGGCGATGACTGGCCAGTGGAGCCCGCGTCTCTATCTTCGCTGTTCTGGCGAAGTTCCAATCGTCCGGATTCGTTTTCTTGGCAATTCACATCATTTCGTTCAATGACGAAAGGCGCGTCCAGAACCTTGCTTGAAGGTGTGTAGCCGTTTTCCAGGGCGGCCGCATAGACAAAGGGTTTAAAAGCCGAACCCGGCTGACGGTTTGCCTGCGTCGCGCGGTTAAACTGACTTTGCTCAAAACTATAACCGCCAACCAAGGCCAGTACGCGCCCTGTATGCGGATCCATGGCAATCAAGCCGCCATTGACCTTGGGCACTTGGCGCAAATTATATTCATTTGTCTCCTCTTTGCGCTGAACTAAAATGATATCGCCCTTGGAAACGACCTCTGTAACGGATTGCGGCTTGGAGCCATATCGGCCGTTCGGGAGAGCTTTCCCTGCCCAGGCAATGTCCTTGAGGAACATTTGACCTCGTACGTCCGCCTCTGGCGTTTCCGCTACCTCTTGGACAGGCAGAGTTTCATCTCCGTCCACTTGGGGTTCATCAACTTCTGGGGGCGCAAATCCGAGTTCGGCTTTATTTTCATTCACGTCCAAGACCAACGCCACGCGCCAGTCTTCGATGTCTTTTGGGCCTTCATATTCTCTCAGGCGGGTTTCCCAATCATCTAAAATTTCCCAATTTGCCAAAGGGCCTCGATAGCCATGGCGGCGATCAAACCTCTCTAATCCGCGGCGGAGCGCACGGCGTCCATTGAGCTGCATAGACGTGTCCAGTGTCGTCCGGATGGATAAGCCCCCGGTATAAAGCTCGTCATAGCCATAAAGCTGTGAAATCTGTTTGCGTGCCTCTTCGACAAAATATTCCGCCGCCAAATACTCTTCACCTTCCAGCCGGTCCGTCAGAACAATATCGGTTGCCTTGGCAATTTCGCCTTCTTGTTCTGTCGCATAGCCATCTTCGACCATTCGGTTAATGACATAGGCCCGGCGGTTGAGCGCTCGTTCTTTTTTGACAGGGTCATAAATTTGATAGTTTGAGGGCGCTTTTGGCAGAACAGCCAGATAGGCCATCTCAGCGACCGTCAGGTCTTTCATCGGTTTTCCAAAGTAATTGAGAGACGCCGCCGCCACGCCGTAAGCGCCCCGTCCGAAATATATGTCATTCAGATAAAGCTCTAGGATTTGGTCCTTGGTCATGGCCTTTTCGATACGCCGGGCAATGACAACTTCGCGTATCTTTCGGTCAATATTTCGTTGGTTTCCGACTAAAAAGTTTTTCGCTACTTGCTGGGTCAGCGTAGAACCGCCCTCCAGGCGTCTGTCATTAAGAACATGACCGACATTTGCGAGCATTGCTCGCGCAAAACCCCGTTCGTCGAAACCGTCATGCGTATAAAAACGCTGGTCTTCAGCCGCCACGAAAGCATGCTGGAGCTGAAGCGGGACGCTCTCAATGGGCACAAAAACCCGCGCCTCTGTCCGAAACTCGCTGATAAGTTTTCCGTCACCTGCGTGAACTCGCGACATGACCGGTGGTTTGTATTCTTTTAGAACTTCCAATGTCGGCAAATCTTTTGTGGCTTTCACCACATAGACAAACGCGAATACGCCCAGAGCGACCGCCAGACCGAAGCCTATGGCAAACAACCATTTCAAAATGCGGAGAAATTTAGTCATAAACAGCCAGTTACCCTTCGAATCAGCCTTTACTTTGATGACCAATTCTGTCGAATGTAAGACATTAATGTGAGAGATTGAAGGCGCAATTATATTCTTCAGTCAGCCGCGCGGCTGGCGTTGCTATACTTTTCTTGGGGAAGCTACTGATTTTCTAAAAAGTACCGATCAATCGATGTCACGACGGATCGCATCATCTTATCTCTATGGGACGACTTGAGGAGTAGAGTCTCATCCTGTGCATTGGAAAGAAAACCGAGCTCTAGCAAAACAGCTGGCACGTCTGGGGCTAAAAGGACAAAATATCCCGCCCGGCGGTGTGAATTTCCAACCAGATGGGTTGAGCCTGAAAGCTCCGAAAGCAAAATATCTGCGAATTGCTCGGACTGGCTTTCCGTTTTACGCTGGGCGAGATCTACCAGGATATCGCCGACCGGATCAGACTGTTTCGACAAATCGACATCCATGATCCAGTTCTGTGAATTACTAACGAGCGTCTTGGAACGCCCCCTGGCGCGATCCGCCAGTGTATAGACAGAGGCGCCGCGTGCGTTTTTGCTGCCCGCGCTATCTGCATGGATGGAAATGAACAAATCCGCTCCGCCTTCCCTGGCTAGTCTTAATCGCAAATCATGGTCGACATAGACATCCCTTTCCCGTGTCATCCTGACGTCATAGCGCCCGGTTTTTTCCAGCAACTCCTTGAGGGAAGCCGACGCTTTACTCGTGAGTATTTTTTCATAGGTGCCTTTTGTGCCAATAGCGCCGGGATCCCGGCCGCCATGTCCTGCATCTATAAATATCACGGGTTTTCGACCGGCACCCCGGCTAACAATCGCCTTATTAAGGTGTGGCGCCAGACGAGGATAAGGCGTTGTAGACTTAAAGTACCGAGGCTCCGTTACGACGGGAGCCGGACGCGGAAGAGATGATTCCATAGCCGGATTAGATACCGTAGGTTTTACCCGCGGGGTTACATTTGGGCCCGCACAAGCCGAAAGTGGCAAGACCATTATGACGGCAGGAATCAGTCCCAAGGTAGCTAGAGCTTTTCGCAGGCGTTTCATAACGTCTTTCTTACGGAGTAGGATGAATAAACTCTTACATCTTCTGTTTAATCCGTCAGTTTAAACATCGGTAAAGTAATGTTCACCGTCATGAACATGAAATAGGCTTTGCAAACAGTTTTAATATGGGGCAAAGATAGAGTCAGATAAGAACGGCACCGACACATTCGTCGCAAGGTGCGGACCCCTTTTTTGGCCCTCCCCCTGTCCCTATCTTGTCCACGCAGGCAGCATATATTGTGCGGATTGTCTGCTACACAGAGAGTTTTGATGCACGCAGGTAAGTTCAATATGACGCAGTCCCGGCCCGATGACCCGAAAGGTCAGGCAGGAATGTCTTTGCGCGCTTTTTCACCCTATTCCTTTAATCATTTGCAGCCCCTCTTGCCGCCTGAAAGGCCCATAAGAGCGAGGCGCAACGGAGTTTTCCATGTCAAAGAAAATGTTAATCGACGCCTCCCACCCGGAAGAAACGCGCGTCGTCATTGTCGATCACAACCGCGTTGAGGAGCTCGATTTTGAGAGCCGCAACAAGCGTCAGCTGCGCGGTAATGTCTATCTCGCTCGCGTCACGCGAGTAGAGCCCTCCCTTCAGGCCGCCTTTATTGAATATGGCGGGAATCGTCACGGTTTCCTCGCTTTTTCTGAAATCCATCCTGACTATTACCAAATTCCCTATGAGGACCGCATGGCGATTCTCGAAGAGGAAGAAGAGCATAGTTCCAATGACGACGACGCCGAAATAGACAATGGCGATACAGCCGAAGTCGATCGCGACGAAAATGTCGATCCGGACGCGCATGACGCTGCCGATGAAAATGATGCTGAAGTCGCGGACGAGCAAGCCAAAGTGGCAAGCACTCGCCGCAAGCGTATTTCC
Source organism: uncultured Hyphomonadaceae bacterium (assembly GCA_963972195.1). Classification (GTDB taxonomy): domain Bacteria; phylum Pseudomonadota; class Alphaproteobacteria; order Caulobacterales; family Maricaulaceae; genus Litorimonas. Next base: position 270,556 of record CAXATH010000001.1, read on the forward strand.
CGCCGCCGGTATAAAATCCAGGAAGTCATAAAGCGCGGCCAGATTATTCTGGTCCAAGCCGTCAAAGAAGAGCGCGGGAATAAAGGCGCGGCCATGACAACTTATCTGTCGCTGGCTGGACGTTACTGCGTTCTTATGCCCAACACCCCGCGTGGCGGCGGTATTTCCCGCAAGATCGCAAATGGCTCTGACCGCAAACGCCTCAAATCTGTCATGGGGGAATTGGATGTTCCTCAAGGTATGGGAGTCATCGTCAGAACCGCCGGGGCGAAACGCACAAAAGCCGAGATCAAGCGCGACTACGAGTATTTATCCCGCCTTTGGGGTGATATTCGTGAGACGACCCTGAAATCCATAGCTCCAGCCCTCATCCATGAAGAAGGCAATCTGGTTAAACGCTCTATTCGTGATCTTTATAACAAAGACATAGACGAAGTCCTTGTCGAAGGCGAGGAAGCTTATAAAACGGCCAAAGCGTTCATAAAAATGCTTATGCCGAGCCATGCGAAATTCGTGAAGCAATATAAAGAGGATATCCCCCTCTTCCTTCGGTATAATGCGGAAAGTCAGATTGAAAACAGTCTGTCCCCCCTTGTGCAGCTAAAGTCAGGCGGATATCTCGTCATTCACCCCACTGAAGCCCTTGTCTCGGTTGACGTCAACTCGGGCCGCTCCACAAAAGAGCGCAATGTTGAACGCACAGCACTCAAGACTAATCTGGAAGCAGCGGAAGAAGTCGCACGTCAGATGCGTCTTCGGGATTTGGCCGGCCTTATTGTCATCGACTTTATCGATATGGACGAAAATAAGAATAATCGATCTGTCGAACGCAAGATGAAGGACTCCCTGGCGCAAGACCGCGCTCGCATCCAGACCAGCCGTATTTCGCAATTCGGCCTGATGGAAATTTCCCGTCAACGCCGTCGTCGTAGTCTTCTGGAAGGCTCTACAACGCCTTGCCCGCATTGCGCAGGCGTTGGCCGAAAGCGGACAGTGGAAAGTAGTGCCTTGGCCGCCATTCGCGCCGTGGAAGAAACTGCGGCACGCGGCGAAGCGCAGCGCATTCGCCTGAAAGTCTCTCCCGATGTCGCCTTTTACCTCGTAAATGAAAAACGCGATCTTTTGACTCAGGTTGATCAGGATATGGGAGTCTTCACAGAAGTTCTCGCTGATGATGAGCTTATCCGTCCACATTATGAAATTGAAGTCCTCGAGAAAAAGAGCCGGAAAGGCCCTGATCCACTCGACGAAATCGAAAAAGAGTTCAGGCAGCAACGTCAGAAGTCGCAAAATGCGCCGAAAAAGCAGTCTGCAAAATCAAAAGATACCGATGACTCTGATGAAGATGAGGATTCTGACGAAGAGTCCAAGAGCAAAGACGAGTCCTCTGATAACTCAGACGAGAAACGCTCAGGGCGCCGACGGAGCCGTCGCGGGCGTCGCGGCGGACGGGGTCGTTCACGATCGCGGGATGAGAATCAGAAAGAGGACAGCTCTAACGAAAGCGCTTCAGACTCATCCAAAGACAAAAAATCTGAATCAGATAAGTCTGACAAGGATACGTCTGGGGAAACACCTGATGGCTTGGAGGTTATTGATCCAAAATCAGAGAGTGAGAGCAAGCCTAAGTCGCGCCGACGCCGTGCGACCCGTAAAGCGCCAACCCGGAAATCCGCAGACGAGGAATCCAAGTCAGATACAGCTGACCAAAGCGCCTCATGGGACAAAAGCTCTGAGGGCACAGACGCTAAAGATCCGTCCAAAGACGGAGCAAAGGCCAAATCTCGATCCAGCCGTCGTCGTAAAGCGCCTTCAAAAGGCTCATCTACGCAAGCCAAGTCCGAAGCTTCCCCTGATTCAAACAATAATTCGGATTCTACCGAAGAGTCTGATCTGAAACAGGAAAAGAAGAGCGCGAAAAAGCCAAGCTCAGCCGCTAGCGGCAGACGCCGGGCGGCGCCGCCCCGTAAACCCAAACCGGAAGACGCGGTCAAAACGCCGGCAAAAGCGAAGCGGAGCCGTAAGGCCCCCGCCAAAAAGGACGAAGACGCTGTTTCAGAAGCGAAAGCCAAGCCAGCTCGTAAACGCAAAGCGCCCGCGAAAAAGACGGAGTCTTCTGCGAAAGAAGACTCTTCATCAAAATCCGAGCCGTCTAAATCCAGTTCACGGCGCCGCGCGGCCCCAAAAAAAGAAGCCTCAAAAATAGCAGAGACTTCCTCTGATGAAACGGCTGATAAAAAGGCAAGCCCTAAGAAAGCGTCTGCCAAAAAGGCGCCGGCTAAGAAGCGCGCGCCGTCAAAAAACGCCTCAAAAGCTAAGCCTGAAGAGACTTCTACGGTCGAATCAAAGCCGAGCAGACGACGCGCAGCTCCGAAGAAAAGTGCCGAGTCGACGAGCAAAAGCTCCCGGACACGCAAGGCCCCCTCAAAGAAGGCGGCAACGGCGACAGCAGACTCTAAATCCGAACCTGAGCCTGTGCGTCCGAATTCTGATGAGAGCTCAGTTGCAGAGACGAGCTCGGTGAAAGACTCTGCAAAACCGGATAGTTCCGGCAAGAAAAAGAAGCGTGGGTGGTTCGGCCTGAAACGCTAAATTTCTGGTGATCGCAGAGTAAGGCGGTCACTGCTTTGTTACGCCTGCGTAACTTGACGGAGTCACGAGGCTTTGAAAAACTCCGCTTGTGACTCAAAGGAAAATGTGTGGCTCTTAAACACTTCATACGCGGATTAAAAATCAGCGCTCTGGCGTTGAGTTGTGCGGTTCTGCCGTTAACTCAGGCTCAGGCCCAGTCCTTGCTGCGCGATACCGAAATCGAAGAAACTTTAAGTGAATTTACCGATCCTCTATTGCGCGTCGCCGGATTGTCGCCCTCTTCTGTCGATCTTTATCTCGTCAATGATCCTTCACTGAACGCCTTTGTGACACGAGGCCAGAATATCTTCTTGCATAGCGGTCTCATCCTGGAAGCCGAGAACCCCAATCAGCTGAAGGGCGTTATCGCCCATGAAACGGGCCATATTGTCGGAGGGCATATTGTGCGGTCCGATTACGGTCAGCGAAGTGCTTATGGCTCCATGCTGGTCGCCGCCGGATTGGGACTGGCTGCCATTTTGGCGGGCGAAACTTCCGCTGGCGCGCTCATTCTTGGCGGGTCGTCGCAATTCGGGACACTAGAAATTCTCTCTTATTCCAGAGTAAACGAATCCACCGCGGATCAATATGCCGCGAATTTCATGGAGGCCACTGGACAGTCCGGTAAAGGCCTCATTGAGTTTTTTGAAAAATTCCGCGCTCAGGAAGTGCTTTCACAGGCGCGCCGCTATCCTTATTTCCGGGGTCACCCTCTGTCGTCCGACCGGATTGACGCCCTGCGGGAGCGGGTTGAGGAAAGCGAATACACAGATATTCAGGACTCGTCACAAGAGCAGCATGAAATGGATATGATGAAGGCAAAGCTTAGAGGCTTTCTGGAAGGCCCGCAGCTAGTTTTCTCCCGCTATCCGCTCTCAGATAAAAGTCAGTATGCGCGTTATGCCCGGTCTGTGGCTTTCTTCCGGTCTGCAAGTTTGAACAATGCTATCAAAGAAATTGATTCCCTGATTGAAGAAGAACCAGACAATCCGTATTTCTACGAGTTGAAAGCCCAAATCCTCTATGAAAGCGGACAGAGAGAAGATGCGCTTCCCCCGGCCAGAAAAGCGCTGGAGCTGAAACCAGGCGCGCCTCTTTTAGAGATTGCCCTGGCGCAATCACTTATCGAAACCCGGGAAGATGCACAGGTTGAAGAAGCCATCACTCTTTTGAAGGCGTCCCTGCAAACGGAAAAAGATAACAGTCAGGCATGGTACCTTATGTCCCTGGCCTATGCTCAGCAGGGTGATGACGCGCTCGCGAAATATGCTAGCGCCGAACGTTTTTACGCCATTGGCGATATTCAGCGGGCACGCTCTTTTGCGAAACGGGCGCAGGAAGATCTTCCTCGCAACGAACCGCAATGGCGGCGCGCCTCAGATATCGTCGTTGTCTCAGATGCTCAGCTTGCACGCGATGGAGACCGTCGGGGAAGAAAACCTTTTACTCTGAGCATTTCACAATCTGGTGATAACAGCAGATATCCGTCTCTGACCCAGTAAATTCTCAAGATTTTTTAAGATCGGCCTGATATAGCGGCCAAAATGACAATAGGTGTATTTTCATGAAACGATTTCTTATCGCCGTTTCGGCAACGGCCATGGCAATTTCTTTCAATGCCTGCGCGGAAGCGAAGCAAGGGCCGGATGTAAAAGAGGCCGATGTTGAACGGATCATCAAAAGTTACCTGATGGAAAATCCGGAAATCATCCGTGACGCCTTGATCGAATTGGAACTGCGGCAGGACCGCGAAGCTATCGAAGCCGTCTCTTCTCAGATCTTCAATGACCCCCGTGATGTCAGCATCGGTCCGAAAGATGCCAAGGTCACAGTTGTCGAATTTTTCGACTATAATTGCGGCTTCTGTAAAAGCTCAACTCAGTGGGTTGAAGACTTGATGGAAGAACATCCTGACGACGTGCGTATCGTGTTTAAGGAACTTCCAATTTTGGACAGTCGTTCCAATACATCGCGTTACGCCGCCAAGGCCGCCCTCGCCGCGGCGCGCCAAGGAAAATACACCGAGGTCCATTTCGATCTTATGAACGAGCGCAGCCTCACCAAGGACCGCATTCGCCAAATCATCGAAGACACAGGCGCCGACATGGATACGTTCGACGCTGACATGAAAGACGTCGCTCTGGATCGCCATATCGAGGACACGCTGCTGCTCTCCAACCGCATCCCGTCTTTGACAGGCACGCCGTTTTTCTTGGTCAATAAAGATTTTGTCTCCGGCGCGAACACGCGGCGTTTGGACGAACTTTTGGCCAATGCGTTAGAAAGCTAACAGCTCTTCAACCGCACTCCGCCTGAACAGCGCTATCCGCCCCCGCAGACAAGCGGAACAAACCATAAACATTTATTGACAATTTGCGTTTAATCTGGCTCTATTCGGAAGAATCGGAGCCATTTATGCCTAAACCCACAACACAATTTATTTGCCAGTCCTGCGGAACTGTACATGCCAAATGGGCCGGGCGGTGTGATGCTTGCGGCGAATGGAACACGCTGGTCGAGGAAATTACGGCCCAGAACGAACGCCCCGCTCATAAAAGGCGAAAAGGCCGATCTGTTGATTTTGTGGACCTCGGCGGAGAAAGCCGCGACGTTGCGCGGCTCACGACGGGAATTGCGGAACTCGACCGCGTTACAGGCGGAGGGCTCGTCCCCGGCTCTGCGCTTTTGGTCGGCGGCGACCCAGGAATTGGCAAATCAACTCTTTTACTACAGGCAACAGGCAAGCTTGCCAAAAGCGGACTCAAAACGGCATATATTTCAGGCGAAGAGTCTGTTGGTCAGGTTCGCCGGCGCGCGAAACGTCTCGGCGTGTCGGGCAGTCCCGTTTCACTGGCGGCGGAAACTTCCCTTGGCCCTATCATTGATGGCCTGATGGCGGAAAAGCCGGACGTGGTCATTATCGACTCTATTCAGACTCTCTGGACAGATCAGCTCGGCGCCGCCCCCGGCACGGTCGCGCAAGTCCGCGCCTGCGCGCAGGAACTCACCCGGTTTGCTAAAAAACGCGGCACATGCGTTATTCTTGTGGGTCACGTGACCAAAGACGGCCAGATTGCCGGACCGCGGGTGGTTGAGCATATGGTTGATGCGGTGCTTTATTTCGAAGGTGACCGCGCGCATCAATTCAGGATCCTCCGGGCGCATAAAAACCGGTTTGGACCGACAGACGAAATCGGTGTCTTTGAAATGCGAGAGAGTGGTTTGGGCGAAGTTCCCAATCCATCCGCTCTTTTTCTTAATGGCCGAAGAGACCTCTCCAGCGGCGCGGCAGTTTTTGCCGGCCTCGAAGGTACCCGGCCTGTTCTGACCGAGATTCAGGCCCTCGTGGCCCCGGCCGCTTTTGGAACGCCGAGGCGCGCCGTCGTCGGGTGGGATACAGGACGCCTCGCCATGGTTTTGGCGGTTTTAGAGGCCCGATGTGGCGTGAGCTTCGCCGGAAAAGACGTTTACCTGAACGTGGCCGGCGGACTACGAATCAACGAGCCAGCCGCTGATCTCGCTGTCGCAGCAGCCCTAGTCTCTTCTGCGTTTGATATGCCTCTCCCCCCGGAAACAGTTGTGTTCGGCGAAATCAGCTTGTCCGGTGACGTTCGGGCGGTGGGCCGATCTGATGCGCGGTTGAAAGAAGCCGCCAAGCTGGGCTTTAAAAAAGCGATTACGCCAAGGCCCCTAAAACGCGATCAAGCCAATGAAAATTCTGCGCTGCCGATAATTGCAATCAAGGCTTTGCCCGACCTCGTTCGCCGTGTAGAAGCCAGCGCAGAAGCCGGAAAGGATTGGGAGACCAATTGGGCGGCGTAGCATAAGGCGAGCCTTGTATGAGTATTGGACCGTTTTCTTTTAACGGATTTGATGTCGTTGTCCTCGTCATTCTGCTTATTTCTCTTATTATTGCGCTGCAACGTGGGTTTCTCCGCGAAATGCTTTCGCTCGTCGCTCTGTTGTTAGCGGGCGTTATAACGCTTTTTGTCTGGGGGCGGTTTCGCTTTCAGGTTCAGGAAATTATTTCGCCGTCTTGGCTTGCGGACGCCACTTTAGGCGCCGGGACATTTATTCTAGTTTACCTCCTCTCCGTTGTCATATTAGCTAAAATCTTTGGCAAGCTTGAAGCGCCGCCTGCTAAATTTCTCAACCGAGCGCTCGGCGCGGTCTTTGGCATTTTTCGAGGACTTATTCTGGCCGCCCTTGGCGTTATGGTTTTAACCGCAAGCCACCGCTCAAGTTTGGAAGCGCAAGAATTCAAATCCTATATTACGGATAACCGGGAAAGCTTCCCTTCCGATATCATGGAGAGAATGCCGGAATCCATGCGCGAACAAATGGAAGCTCCGCCTAAGCCGCTTCCAGAATACCTTGAAACCTCTACTTTTTATCCGCTCTTGGACAGTATTGGGGATATCATCCGCAATCTGCCTATCGGAGAGTGGAAGTCCTACGCAGATCGTATTAAAGACGGCGATATTGACGGTATCAGCCGGGAGATAACGCAATGACCCATGTGACTAAATCGGGACAGCCCAATCCGTCCTGTGATTTTGATCCGAACGAGGATAAAATCCGCGAAGAGTGCGGCGTCTTCGGAATTTTTGGCATGGAGAATGCCGCCTCCCTCACCGCATTAGGTTTGCACGCCTTGCAACATCGCGGTCAAGAGGCCTGCGGCATCGCCAGCTATGACGGAAAGAAATTCCATACAGAGCGCCACCTTGGTTTGGTCGGAGACAATTTTACAGGCGAAGATCCTTCCGAACGATTGCCCGGACACATCTCTATCGGTCACAACCGTTATTCGACCGCCGGTCAGACCATTTTACGCAACGTACAGCCGCTCTTTTCCGAACTTCATTCCGGCGGTTTTGCCCTCGCCCACAATGGCCATATTACCAACGCCTATACGATCCGGGAACAATTGGTTGAAAAAGGCGCTCTTTTCCAGTCCACCTCTGACACAGAAGTGGTCATTCACCTCATCGCACGGAAAAAGTCCGGAGAGTTTATTGACCGCTTTGTAAACGCGATCCGCCAAGTCGATGGCGGTTATGCTTTTGTCGGCATGACGAGCGACATGTTAATTGGCGCGCGTGACCGCTTTGGCATTCGCCCGCTTTTGATCGGACGCGTCGGAGATAGCTATATACTCGCCTCGGAAACCTGCGCCTTTGATATGATTGGCGCTACGTTTATCCGCGAAGTCGAAGCCGGGGAAGTTGTTGTCATCAACGCAGACGGCATTCGGTCTTTCACCGCATTTCCGAACGCGCGGGCCAGACCTTGTATTTTTGAATTCGTCTATTTCGCCCGCCCGGACAGCATTGTCGGCGGCAAAAGCGTCTATGAGGTTCGCAAACAAATGGGCCGGCGTCTGGCGCAGGAAACACCGGCGGATGTCGATGTTATTATTCCGGTTCCGGATAGCGGCGTCCCGGCCGCATTGGGCTATAGTCAGGAAACCGGCATTCCGTTCGAACTTGGGATTATTCGGAATCACTATGTCGGACGAACCTTTATCCAGCCGACCCAGCAAATCCGCGATATGGGGGTTCGGCTAAAGCACTCTGCCAATCGAGCTATGATAGAAGGCAAGCGCGTTTTACTCGTCGACGACTCCATTGTTCGCGGCACCACGTCGACGAAAATTGTCCGCATGATAAAAGCGGCCGGCGCGAAGGAAGTTCACTTCCGCTCCGCTTCCCCGCCCATCAAACATCCCGATCATTACGGTATAGATATGCCATCCAAGGATAAACTTCTGGCGGCGAATTACGACCTGAAAGCGATGACGGAAATGCTAGAGGTCGATAGCCTCGGATTCCTTTCCGTCGAGGGTCTGTATTGGGCCATGGGCGCCGAAGAACGCATTGCAGATGCGCCTCAATTTACAGATCACTGTTTTACGGGGGAATACCCAACGCCGCTGATAGATAGAGACCGCGAAGCGAGCGGCGCCTCTAAGCAGCTCTCTTTCCTTGTCGAAGTCGCCTAAGGTTTTTTCTGATGTCACAACCACTTAAAGGCCGCGTTACTCTAGTGACGGGCGCGTCCCGAGGCATAGGCTACGCCGCCGCAGAAGCATTGGCAGACGCCGGATCCGACATTATCGCCCTCGCCCGTACCCAAGGCGGGCTCGAGGCATTGGACGACTCCATCAAAGCCAAAGGACAAAACTGTACGATTGTTCCTATGGATTTGACGCAGGGCGACGGGATTGACCGTCTTGGCGCAATTATCAATGAACGATGGGGCAAGCTGGACGGCCTATTGGCTAATGCCGGTATGCTAGGCGAAATTACGCCCGTGCCGCATCTTGACCTTAAAGTTTGGGATAATATTGTTGCCGTCAATCTGACCGCCAATTATCGTCTCATCCGCTCTCTAGATCCGTTGCTCCGCGCGTCTGAGGCGGGACGAGCCTTATTCCTGACGTCCGGCGTCGCGAACACGCGCCGAGCTTATTGGGGGGCTTACGCCTCCACCAAAGCGGGATTGGAAGCCCTGGTGCAGTGTTACGCGAAAGAAGCTGAGGTTACGCCGCTAAAGGTCAACTTGCTCAACCCAGGCGCAACCCGCACGGCTATGCGCGCCAAAGCTATGCCGGGCGAAGATCCCAGCAAACTGCCTAATCCGACAGATATTTCGCCGCTAATTGTGAAAATGCTGTCTCCGGATTTTTCAGAGACAGATCAGATCGTAAATTATCGCGAGACCGTTTAGTCTCGCTGTGGTTTAATTTGTCAGAACGATCCGGTAGCGCGCTTTACCGCTTTCCAAACGCTCTAACGCCTCATTGACCTTCTCCATGGGGAAATATTCGACCATGGGCTTAATATCGTGGCGTGTGCAAAATTCGAGCATCTTCGCCACTCTATCAGGCGATCCTGTATCTGACCCGCCAACAGATTTGCCGCCGGAAATCAGAGAAAAAGCCGGAATACCCATTGGCTTATCCACGGCCCCAACCGTAATCAGACGGCCATTTGAGCGGAGAGTCGCCAGATAGCTGGGCCAATCGAGATTCACATTTACAGTCGATAAAATAAAATCAAACTTGCCTTTGAGGTTTTTCATGGCGTCGGAGTCCTTGCTATTGGCCACATGATGCGCGCCGAGCTCTTTCAGCTCATCTTCCTTGTCCATAGACGTGGTGAAAGCTGTCACCTCACAGCCCCAGGCCCGCGCAAATTGCAGCGCCAAATGGCCGAGCCCGCCAATACCAATAACCGCAACACGGTCAGTCGGTTTCAGGTCGTAATCAACAAAAGGCGCAAAAACCGTGATTCCGCCGCAAAAAAGCGGTCCGGCAGATTTCGCGTCCATCCCGTCAGGAATAGGTACAGCCCAGATATCTTGTACGCGAATGCGATCCGCAAACCCGCCTTTAGATATGATTGTCGGAACGCCAGTTTCGCAGCGCTGCTGCGTGCCTGCAAGGCAAGGTGAACAATGCATACAGCTCTCGGCATTCCAGCCAACGCCGACGGTTTGGCCAACTTTCAGATTCTTTACGGCGCTGCCGACTTCGCTGATTTCGCCAATTGCTTCATGGCCGGGCACCATGGGGTATTGCCCAAACCCCCAGTCATTATTGATCATGGAGAGGTCCGAGTGACACACCCCACAGGCAGATATTTTGACTTCGACTTCATGCTCCCCCAAAGCGCCCGGATCATAGCTGTAAGGTTCCAGTTTTGCTCCGGCTTCTTTGGCGGCATAGGCACGAATATCGGTCATAAAAATCCTTGTTGAATATTAATCGAGCGCTGACGGATCGAAAATAAAGAGGCCGTCAATCGGTTCCTCTAATATATGGGCCAGTCGAAAGGCCAATTCAAGGGACGGTGCGTATCGTTCGGCCTCCACGGCGATGATAGTTTGCCGCGTCGCTCCGACCCTCTCGGCCAGCTCAACCTGTGAAAGCCCCTTTATGACGCGGGCGCGCTTTATGCGATTCGTAATTTTCGATTTTTTACCTCCCATGATTAATGCCGATAGGCCCAAATAATAGTCCCGTGCCGATAAAGGTCAGCCAAGTAAGAGACCAGGCATAGTCCAAAGACCATTTCAACCGGCCTTATGACGGAAATCGGCCCTTGATAGCTGTCCCCTACGACATACTGAATAAGCAGGGTCACAATGATAACCCCCACACCGAGTTGCAGAACCCAATAACCCGCATGGCTCCCTTGCCGCGCAATCTCCACATCCCGTTCATCCTTTTTGTATTTCTCTTTCCGCTTTCGCATTTCGAAGGCAATTGAAATACCGGCGTGGAGTATGATCGTAAGAATGACCAGCTTTATGAAAATACCGCTCAGCTGTGACGGTGAAAAATCCGAAGGGGTCAGGTTGAAGCCCCCCGCCATGGCTTTCCAAAACCAGATAAGAATGGCGCCATCCGCCAAAAACGTGATCCAGCTTTGCCGCTGAGGCTCTGTCATCTCTTCAATACGTGTCATCTTGCAATCCTCCAAAATGTAAGATATCTTTTACATAAGAATTCTTGGATGAAATGTAAAGTATTTTTTACATACCTCGAAATATTTTTCCATGCTACACTTCCTGATATTCAAAATTGGGGAGTACAAAATGAAGTATATTTTATTGACCAGCGCAGCGGTTTTGGCTTTGGGCGCCTGCCAAGGCGAGACAAGTACAGCGACCTCTCAAGACCCTGTGATCGAAGAAAGCGCGGCCACGACCGTTCCGGAGTTCTCGGCTGAAGCTTTCTTCGAAACGACAAGCTACGGCCTGCCCTCAAGTGCGGGCCTGGCGTTTAGTCCCACAAATGGCGACTTATTGGTCACGTCCGATGAGAGCGGCATATTCAACGCTTATCGATTGAACACCGAAACGGGCGAAAAAACACAGCTCACACGATCTACGACAAACCCAATTTCGGCTTTGAGCTGGTTTCCGGAGGACGAAAGATTTCTTTACAGCTCTGACGGCGGCGGTGACGAACTCAACCATGTTTACGTCGTGGAAGCAGATGGCGCGGCGCAAGACCTGACGCCCGGAGAAAATGTTAAAGCCTCATTCCTCGCCTGGGCGGGCGACCGGGAAAGCTTTTTCATCACAACCAATGAGCGGGATGCCAAAACGTTTGATATCTATGAATATCAAACGGAAAATTATTCCCGCGAGATGGTGTTTGAAAATACCGACATGCAGATAGACGCCATCAGTTCGGATGGACGTTATATTGCGCTAGCCAAGAACCGCACCTCCGCAGACTCTGACATTTATCTGGTGGATTTAGACGCGGAAGACAGTTCACCTCAGCTGATTACCGAACATGAGGGAAATATTTCGTATTTCACCTATGACTTTACGCCCGACAATCAGAACTTGGTATATGCCACAAATGAATTTGGGGAATATAATCAGGCTTGGCGTTATGATCTGGAAACCAAAGAGAAGTCAGAGCTGATCAAAGCAGATTGGGATGTATCATATGTCTCCTATTCGCCGAGCGGTCGATACCGCATCAGCGGCATTAACGAGGATGGATCCACACAAGTTACAATCAGGGATATGACTGAAAATAAGAACGTCAAATTGAATGACTTGCCCGAAGGCAATGTAAACTCTGTGCGTTTTTCCCCGAATGAGTCTGAGATTGCGTTTATCATGAATGGTGACCGTGCACCGTCAGACATCTATGTGGCCTCATTGGAGACAGGGGACATCATTGGCTTGACCAATGCCCTAAACCCCGAGATTTCATCTGAAATGTTGGTCGAGGGCAAGGTTGTTCGGTATGAAAGTTATGACCGCCTGGAAATTCCGGGCATTTTGTACAAACCTCACGGGGCCAGCGCAGACGCGCCCGTCCCGGCCCTCATCATGGTTCATGGCGGTCCGGGCGGACAAAACAGAAAGGGTTATAACGCTACCGTCCAGCATCTCGTCAATAATGGTTATGCGGTCTATGCGATGAACAATCGCGGCAGCTCAGGCTACGGTAAAACCTTCTTTCACATGGACGACAAAAAACACGGAGACGTCGACCTGAAAGATGTCGTGGCCTCCAAAGACTTCATGGCGGAATATGATTGGGTCGATGGCGACCGCATCGGTATAATCGGGGGAAGCTATGGAGGTTATATGGTTGCCGCCGCCCTTGCCTTTGAGCCTGAAGAATTTGATGTTGGCATCAATATTTTCGGCGTGACCAATTGGGTTAGAACCCTGAAGTCTATCCCGCCTTGGTGGGAAAGCTTCCGCGAGTCGCTTTACGATGAAATGGGTGACCCGGCGACAGATGAGGAGCGTCACCGCGCAATTTCACCGCTCTTCCATGCTGAAAACATCAACAAACCGCTCTTGGTTGTGCAGGGCGCCAATGACCCGCGTGTCCTACAGGTAGAAAGCGACGAACTGGTAGAAGCTGTCAGGCAGAACGATGTTCCGGTTGAATACATCGTTTTCGAAGATGAGGGTCATGGTTTCCGAAACAAATCGAACCGGATCGAAGCCTCTAATGCCTATGTTAAATTTCTGGATACGTATCTGGTAAACGCGCCTGAAAATGACCAAGCAGAAGGGTCTTCTGAATAGGATTAGAGTATACCGGCGCAACTATCGGTTGCGCCGGCTATTTTCTCTCAGCGGTTCCATGCCTTGTTTGCGGACCGTATTATCATACGGGTTCTCATCCGCTTTGACATAAAGGCGGATTGGGATCCCCACCAGTCCAAAATCTTCCCGCAAACCATTGATAAGATAACGTTTATAGCTCTCAGGGAGTTTTGTCGCTCTGGAGCATTTGAGGACGAAAGTCGGCGGCCGGGTCTTGGTCTGACTGATATATTTCGGCTTGATCCGCTTCCCATTTACGGCTGGCGGCGGATGGCGCTGGACTTTCTCGCCGAGCCAATCATTGAGTTCTGACGTTTTGACCTTGGCGGACCAGTCGATTTGAACACGCTCAATGGCGGGCAGAAGCCGATCCACACTTTTACCGGTTAGGCCGGAGAACATAATAACCGGAACGCCCTTTAATTGAGGCAGAAGGCGCGCCGCCTCTTCGCGAAGGTATTTCGCCATTTCGGATTTATTTTCGACCAAATCCCATTTTGTGACGCCGATAACCAAAGCCCGGCCTTCACGTTCGCAAAGGTCCGCGATCTGCAGGTCTTGTTTATCAAAAGGTTTTTCGGCATCCATAAGAAGGACGACAACCTGGGCAAATTTGATGGCGCGAAGACTGTCCTGAACTGACAGGCGCTCCAGCGTTTCCTGAACCTTCGCCTTTTTGCGCATACCCGCCGTATCATGAAATTGCACGCGGCGTCCCTGCCAGACAAAGTCGATCGTAATGGAGTCGCGCGTAACCCCCGCTTCAGGCCCCGTAAGGAGGCGATCTTCACCGATCAGCGTATTGATGAGGGTCGATTTACCCGCATTGGGGCGGCCCACAATAGCGATACGCACAGGCGCTTCGGATTCGTCTATAACTTCTTCCGGAATTTCTAACGTCACGTCCCTAAGGGCCATTTCAATGGCGTCGTCCAGATCGACAAACCCGATATTATGCTCTGCAGCTACTTCAATGGGATCACCCATGCCAAGAGAGTAACCTTCGGTAGCGCCCACATCTCCGGCGCGGCTTTCGCATTTATTGGCCACAAGGACGACAGGTTTGCCAGACTTTCGAACAAATTGCGCGAAGGTCCGGTCTAGAGGCGTTACGCCTTCGCGGGCGTCATAAACGAATAGACAGATATCCGCTTCCATCACGGCAGCTTCAGTCCGGGCGCGCATCCGCGCCTCTAAAACATTGCCTTTGGCTGTCTCAAATCCGGCGGTATCCATTAGAGTGAGGTCATGGCCGCGCATTTTGGACTTTGTTTCCCGCACGTCCCGCGTCACCCCCGGCGTGTCGTTCACAATGGCCAGAGCTTTACCTGCCAAGCGATTGAATAAAGTCGATTTTCCAACGTTAGGACGGCCGATAACGGCGATTTTAGCAGGCCGTTTCTGACCTACTTCTTCGTCTTCCCAATCATCATCTTTGGCGCGACGCACCATAACAGGTCCTGACTATCTCAGCGCGATGAGCTTAGCGTCATCGGTCACGACGTAAACTGTCTCATTGGCGATAATTGGAGAGACAAATACGTCCCCGCTAACTTCGCCTGAATTGATAATATTGCCGGTTTGGGGATCAAGTGTCACGGTTGCGCCGCGGGAAGAGGCCACGAACAGGCGTCCTCCCGCCATGATCGGCCCAGCCCAAACAATACGGCTTTTCCGCTTTTTGGCATTCTTGAAGGCTTCCAATTGCTGAAGCCAGACGACAGTGCCGTCTAATTTTGACAAGCAAACGACCTGACCTTCTGTTGTCACGGCGTAGACGAAATCACCCACAATAAGAGGAATGCCGAGCGTTCCCGCAGGCTGACGCCAAATTCGCTGTCCCGTACGGAAGTCAAAAGCGCTCATGACGCCGCTTTGCGCTGAAGCAATAACATAACCATCCGCGACCGCTGGCCCGGACGAGATGTCATTCAAAGACGCCAATGGCGTTAAGCGGGCGTTCGAACTCAATGAGTCTTGCCATAACACGCCGCCGTTTTCGACCCGTAGCGCAACAAGCTCGCCTGAGGAAAACGGCGCAAGAACTACGTCATCCACAACAGCAGGCGCCGGAGATGTCAGCATACGGGCGCTTTCGATAATGCCTTGGTAAGTCCAGAGAACTGCGCCTGTGTTGGCATTTAGGGCAAAAAGCTCATTGTCATCCGTAATAGCAAAGACACGGCCGTTTTGTGCAACTGGAGCGGAGTTCATAGGAACTCTGGCTTCATATACCCATTTTTCTGCCCCGGTGGACGGGTCTAAAGCCGCAATCACGCCCAATCCTGAAGTGACGAAAACAGTCCCTCCATCAAAGGTCACGCCGCCTCCAACACTTTCTTTATCGACGCCTGAATTGCTACGAAATAAGGAAAGTGGATTTCTGACGCGTTCAATAAACCCGGCGCGGCCTTCGCGTGTACGTTCACGCTCAGCCACTTCAACCTTGTATTCCCAAAGTTTGTCACCGGACGTTTCGCTCATGGCGACGACTTGGTTGTCACCATCCATCGCGTAAATTACGCCATTTGCGATTACTGGCGCGGCAAGAACACGTGTTTTTCGTCCAGAGCCTTTGCCTAAATCCTTTGACCAAGCCCGGGATAAAGACCCGGACGCTGCGGTATTCTGAACAACATGCGAAGCATTGCCGCCGACTTGCGGCCAGTCTGTGTTCACATAGGCAGGCGGTAGAGTAACCTGATCCGGCGAAATGGATCCATCGACATCCAGACTCTCAGAAAGCTCTAGGATAGATATACGCTCTGACTCACCGGCGACATCGCCCTGCTCGGCACGTCTTTCGGCCTCCGTCTTGTCAAAGGGGTTAATGGCATCCGTCACACTGGAAATTGTTGAGCAGCCGCTCATCATGAGGGCTGTCAAAGCAATCGCCGACAGTTTCGTCCGAGCAGTCAATTGGCTCACAAGGTCTCTCCGGATTCAGTTTCGGTCTGAGTTTCGTCTGTCTGGCTTTCGGGCGCGGACTCCGCTGGGTCGCCTTCCCCCGTCATGTCTTTACCAGGCGTCTCTGTCACGGGCTCAGGGGCAATAGCCTCGCTCTTCGGCGCCTCTGGCACCAAGGTCAAAAACTGCCCGGCACGCTCCGCTATAGAGGGCGGAACGCCCGGAATGCTGTTCAGGTAAGTGAATTCCTGACGGGCCGTGTTCATATCGCCGGTTTGGTAAGCGGTAAAACCTGCCAGCTCCCGCGCCAAAAACTCATAGGGCGCGTCTTTCGCGGCCAATGGGTCTAGCCGCGCTTGAACGTCCCCATAAGCCCCTTGATCGGCCAAGATATAAGCCGCTTTCAATTTGGCCAAATCGGCATGGCGGGACATTTTAAATTCTTTCGCCGCCTGATCGTAAAGCTCAACAGCTCTGGCCTGATTGCCTTGCTCCACCTCGACACCCGCAGCGCGCATCAGCGATAGACCAGCATATCCCTTGGGGGCTCGTTCAGATAGCGCGAGAAAGGCGTTTACAGCTTGCTCTGACCTGCCTTCAGCAGCCAAGTCGGCAGCGCTTACATAGCTGGCGGATGCCGCACGGGCCACCCGATCATCGCTGGATTTCTGCCATTCTAGAAAAGCTGTTCCGGCAATAATCAGAACGATAACGGCAGCGATGGCAGGCCCATATTTCTTGAGGAGTTTATTATAGTCATCCTTACGGAGTTCTTCCTCGACTTCATTGATAAAATCGACCACGGCGACCTGTTCTCTTGCTTACGCCGCGAGTCATCGCAGGCTTACTCTTAAAATCCGGCGGAACCTATCGCTTCGCCTCGCCCGCCGCAACAGCAAAGGGCATTAACAGGGCGTAAGCTAATCCAGCCCAAAACCCCGCTTTTAAAGACTATTTTTTGAAGTGATAAACGTTTTCCGCCCGGGGGAAACTGCGGTCTTTCACATTCGCCGCATAATCAGACGCTGCTTTTTCCACGAGCGCTTTCTGATCCGCAAATTTGTGGACAAATTTTGGTACGCGATCGAACTGGCCGAGCATATCCGGCGTTACCAGAATTTGGCCATCACAATCGGCCGAGGCCCCAATCCCTATTGTCGGGATAGAGACAGCTTCTGTTACCTTGTCAGCAATCTCCTTGGACACGCCTTCGACAACAACGGCGAAAGAGCCCGCTTCAGCAGCGGCTTTGGCGTTTTCAAGGATTTCGTTTGCCACAGATTCGCGGCGGCCCCGCGCGCGAAACCCTCCCAAAACATGGTGGCTTTGGGGACGAAGTCCGACATGGCTCATGACCGGAATGCCGCGCTCAACAAGATAACGAATAGTTTCCGCCGCATAAGAGCCGCTCTCAATCTTGATCGCTTGGCATCCGGTCTCCATCATCATACGCGAGGCATTTTGAAACGCTCGCTCCTTGCCGTCTTCATAAGAGCCAAACGGCATGTCAACGACAACCAAAGCCTTTTGCGAGCCACGCATTACGGCCTGCCCGTGCAAAATCATCATTTCCATAGTGACGCCGACGGTGGAATTTAGACCGTGAACGACCATACCGACACTATCCCCCACGAGAATCAAGTCGCAATGCTCGTCCAATATAGACGCGGTCGGGGCATCATAAGCCGTCAGGCAGACGATAGGATCGCCGCCCTTTCGCGCCGTAATCTCCGGCGCGGTCATTCGTTTTACGTGGTTTTGTGCTGACATATCGAAGCCCTATCAATTGCAGAAGCCGTATAGGCGTCAGGCCTATAGGTCTGCAAGCTGACTTTCGGGAAAATCAAAGACGACAGACGCGCCGGCCCGAATTTGACCCCGTAAGGCTTCCGCTTCCGGCATGATTGCCACAGTATGATAACGCGCAAGACTTGCCATGGAGGCCGTTAGCTCATCGCCTGCTTTTGCCCCGTTCAAAACAGCTTTGATTAGAAATGCCCCTGAAATGACGGAGGCGCAGAGGTTCAAATAAGGCATAGCCACACTTAGGGCGTCCTTGTCATCGGCCTTCAAAAGCGTGTCCGTTGCAGCGGACATATTCTCAATTCCTTCGGACAAAGCCTTCGCGCATGTACTCAAACCGAACTCGTTGTCAGAAGAGGTTTCTCCCGCAAGTGTTTGAATTTGCTTAAGGTCTTCAATCAACACCTTCATTGCTTCGCCGCCGTCGCGGCGGAGCTTTCGGCCCACGAGGTCGATCGCCTGAATGCCGTTCGTGCCCTCATAAATTGGCGCTATACGCGCGTCGCGGTAATGCTGGGCCGCGCCGGTTTCCTCGACAAAGCCCATACCCCCGTGAACTTGAATGCCGATTGACGCGACCTGAACCCCCGTATCCGACCCGTAAGATTTGATGATTGGCGTTAGGAGCGCTTCGCGAGCGTGAGCCGCTTTTGCCGCCGTTTCGTCCTGACTGGCAGAGGCCAAATCTGACGCAGCCGCTGTCGCCATGGCGATAGCCCGGGCCCCCATCAGGCGGGTTTTCATCTCCACAAGCATGCGTCGCACGTCAGGGTGGCCGATAATTGGGTCACCGACCTCGCCGTCAATGGGCACGCCTTGAACGCGGTCATTCGCATAATCCAGAGCGGCCTGGTAGGCTCGCTCCCCAATGGCCACGCCCTGTACGCCCACAAAAAGTCGCGCTTCATTCATCATGGTGAACATACAGGCTAGGCCGCGGTTAACCTCGCCTACAAGCCAGCCTGTCGCCCCGTCAAATTCCATTGTACAGGTTGGGGACCCATGAATTCCTAGTTTATGTTCCAGCCCTATAGGCTTGAATTTGTTACGGTCTCCGAGCGTTCCATCCGCATTGACGAAGTATTTCGGACAGAGGAAGAGAGAAATGCCGCGTGAGCCTTCCGGAGAATCGGGCAAGCGCGCCAACACCAGATGAATGATATTCTCTGCGCAATCATGATCGCCCCATGTAATGTAAATCTTTTGGCCGGAAATGGCATATGTCCCATCCCCATTATCGACCGCTTTGGTGCGAACCGGGCCGAGGTCTGATCCGGCCTGCGGTTCCGTCAGGCACATCGCCCCGCTCCACTCGCCGGTTACCATCTTGGAGAGATAGATGTCCTGAAGCTCCGCAGAGGCATGCGCGTTTATCGCCTTTGCCGCGCTCGATGTCAGCATGGGACAAAGCCCGAATGACATGTTCGACGCGTAGATCATCTCGTTTGTCGCGACGCTGACCACGCTTGGCAGGCCCATACCGCCGATTTCGGCGGGTGTGGCCAAAGTCTGCCATCCCCCTTCGACAAAAGCCTTATAAGCCTCCTTGAAACCGGGCGAGGCGGTCACATCATCCCCGTTGAGCTTGGCCGGATTTTGATCGCCGTCCCAATTCGTCGGCGCAATCACATCGCTGGAAAACGCCGCCGCCCCTGTCAGGATATCATTTATCAAATCCTCTCCGGCTTCTTCGAATTGGGGCAAGCCTCTCAGGCCGTCCATGTCCACACTGTGATTCAATAAGAACTGCATAGCTTTTTTAGGCGGATGAAATGTCATAAGACCTCTGTTCTTTGTATCCTGCAGAAATTACTCTGCCGGAATTTTATCTATTTCAGTCATGCCATATCGCAGCTAAGGCGATAAGAGGCGGTTTGTCACATTCACATATAGCGCACATACGTTTTTGTTTGCTTGGATGGGATTAAAAATTAAAGGCAAGGGAATAGCCATGAAATCCAAGGTAAACACCAAGGCAGTCTTGGCCTGTGTCCTATTTTCACCTCTTTTGCTGGCTGGATGCGGCGCCGATAACAGCGCGCCTTCCTCTTCCGCGCCGGCCTCCTCTCAAGCAGATTTAACGCCTCTGGAAAGAGGTCAAATCATCTTCAAGCGTTGTCAGGCCTGTCACACTTTAGGAGAAGGTGAGCGACATCGCGTCGGGCCAAATCTCTACGGGTTTTATGGAGCCATGGCCGGATCCAAAGGAGATTTTAATTATTCCAGAGCCATGACCCAATCAGACATTGTCTGGACAGACGAAACCTTGGACGGCTACCTCACCCGGCCCAGTGATTATATGCCTGGGAACCGCATGAGCTTTATCGGACTGAAAAAGCAAGAGGATCGGGACGCCGTTATTGAATATATGAAATCCAAAACTGGCGCCAACTGACCTAGAACTTCCGCCAGATGCCCGTAAAAAGACCGGACTCTTTTACAACATTTCGGCCCGCCAGAGTCCGCAAGGCTCCGAACTGGATATATTGACCGGGTTTTATCTGATACGCCAAGGACAATTCCAATTTAGCATGATTGGACTTAGGCACAATAAACCCCTGATTTCGTTGCTCATTCACATGGAGACCGTAAAGCTGCGCCAGCCCCATCCATTTTTCATGGGGCTTTAGTCCGAGCGTTAAATCAACTTGCCACTGGCTAATATTATCACTTTTGAGATCGTAGCGAGTTCCAATTTGTAAATCATAAAACCAATCCAGCTTTAGGTTTTTGCTAGGCTTCTTTGCCCCGCTATGACCATATAAGGCTTTAAACTCGATTTCATTATTCCGACCCCCCAGATCGAGACGGGGATCGTCCAAACCCCCATCCGCTATATAAGCCAGGGAAAAAGATGTGGCGGAGCTATTTGTGGCCTTCAACTGATATTGAATACCCAGTTTGGTTTCATCAAAGCCAGCAAAACTCACCTCACTTCCGGCGCCTTGAAATTCGATGAATTGATAGCCCCCTTGCCCGAACACCATCAGATTCTCAAACAGCCCGAATTCGAGATAAATCCGGCTGTCGTTTTTCGTGAAATTCTGCAGTGGGATCGTTTCGCCATCTCCGCCCACGAGGGTGTTTGACGAACTATACGCTCCGGTTAAAATCATTTGCGCGCGCGACGGCTCCAGCGTCCATGCCCCTGCGAACGCCTCCGGGCTTACGCACCCCATAATTCCCGCCCCAAGAACCGACCCAACGGCTTTAAACTTTGCTCGCGTCATCCTCACACCCCGAAAGGTTTTTAATCTTTGCAACCTTGCGAGGTCAAATGATAAGAGGATTTCAAACCAACCGGAAAGGCCCTGCCCTAAACTCAATGGCCGAACATGAATTTCAAAAACTAGCCTTCGTGGCCAGTCGCAAGCCTGACGCTCAACACGCCTTAAAAACGCTGACGGAAAAGTATGGCAATGTCGATGCCGCGCAGGCCGACGCGATCGTCGCTCTTGGCGGGGATGGGTTTATGTTGGAAACGCTGCGCCGCCATACGGTTTTAGTTCAGCGCGGCCTACCGGTATATGGGATGAACCGCGGCACTGTCGGGTTTTTGATGAATGCCTATTCCGAGGACAATTTGAATGAACGCCTCGCGGCCGCCGAAAAAACGACAGTTCGCCCCCTGAAAATGAAGGTCGAAGCCAAAGGCGGACAGTTCGAGGACTTGGCCTTCAACGAAATTTCTTTGTTCCGCCAAACCCAACAAGCCGCTCACATCTCCGTGACCGTCGACGGGCATGAGAGACTGGAAAAACTGATCGCTGACGGCATTCTTGTGGCCACCCCTGCCGGATCAACAGCCTATAATCTATCAGCCCACGGCCCAGTAGTGCCCCTTGGCTCTCGTATATTGGCCCTCACGCCTATCAGCGCCTTCCGGCCGCGGCGCTGGCGCGGGGCCTTGCTCAATGCCAATGCTACGGTTGAATTCACCGTCCTTGATCCAACGCGCCGGCCCGTCTCGGTCTCTGCGGACAATCAGGAAATTCGCAATGTGACCTATGTGAAGGTTCACGAAGACCACGGGAAAAAACTTAATTTATTGTTCGACGCCGACCACGGACTGGACGAAAAAATCCTGCGTGAACAGTTTTCGACCTAAGCGGACTTTCGGCTTTTGCCTTCAAGTCCGTCGAGAATGCCGAGGAAATATTCACTATCGTCTTCTGACAGCTCAAACGGCAGGGTCAGAAGCCTTTCGATCATTTTTATTTGAAATTCTGCGGCCGTTAATTTTCCGCCGGAGATTTCAATATCCGTATAAAGCTTTAGCGCTTCGCCCATAAACCGGGTTTGGGAATCTTTGAAACCCGCTTTGGCGCAGAGACCGCGCAAAGCAAATGGCCCTGTATCGTGAAGCATCAGAACGACTTTCCTCACGCTCAGCTCTGCCAGAGACGCCAGGCAGTAATGCACGAGGCTCACTTTGCCCAGCCCCATGGCCCGCAAGGTAAGTTCCGGCGTCAGGCGGCCATTCTCTTTCAAAGAAACAACAAGCTCTTGTAAGGTCTTTTCCGAGAAATGGTCGTTCGTCAGCTGAACCAAAGTTCGCTCATGCGTTTCGCGGCCAATCAGCTTAGACTGATTTTCGGATAAATTAGACCGACCTTGCAGTCTCTTCGCAATATCTTCGGCCGAAGCGGCCACAAGCTTTTCAACAACCGGCATCGGCATGGACGCCCGGTTCAGCATGGCCTGCCGGATAAAATCATCTTCCCTAAATGTCTCAATCATGGCCTCGGCGGCTTCGTCCGTGAGCGTGAGGCTGTCATTGGCGGCGATCTGACGCGCCGAAACGCAATCCCCGGTATCGATCAAACTTAAAATGATACGATTGGACAGATTTTTTCTGGCGGCGACCGCCCTCACCTTTCCGGCCATGCCGGACTTCAAAACTCTCAGCAAATCCTCGTCGGTCAAAAGCGGCGAATGCGTTATCAGAGGAACAGCAATGGAGTCTATATCTTCGAGCAAACGCGACAAAACGGGTTTGGGGAGGAAAGGAGAGTTTCTAAGCGTTATGGCCAGAGATCGCCTGACAAGCTCCGACACATCTTCGCTGATGACAGAAATCAAACGGTTGGCATAGTCTCGGTCGGCTTCGCTTAAATCCGGCTCCACAATAACTTTCGCAAGCCGCATCGTCGCATGACTACGTTTTTCCGGATCCGGATCCTGTACGGCTTGCCGCACATCTTCCGTCTTCAAGCGTTCTAAATCCTCAACCATACCCCGATCTATCCCAAACAGGGTTAATCAGGCGTTAGGACTTTGGAGAAGGGTAATGTTTTTTGGAAAAAATGGTACCGCCTCTTGGTCTCGAACCAAGGACCTCCGGTTCCACAAACCGGCGCTCTAACCAACTGAGCTAAGGCGGCCCAACAATGTGGCGGGACACCTAGCTTAAGGACCCACGCCGTTCAAGTCGTTTTTATAGTCTGATGTGAGCAAATTTGAAAGACTCAGGTGTTTATATTTTGGAATCCCCGAGAGCCCATTCTTTCCTGACGGACAATATAATCATTCAAGACTTGCGCGCGATTGGCCGGATCAGGGTGAGTTGACATAAACTCTGGCTGACGGGACGGGTTATCCTCTGCCATCTTCTCCCATAAGCGGACGGCTTGATACGGGTCATATCCGGCCTTGTGCATATAATTGACGCCCAACAAATCCGACTCTGTTTCATGTTTACGCGAGTAAGGCAGGAGGATACCAATTTGTGAGCCAAGTCCCAAGGCGCTGACGAGCATTTGAGTGTTGCGATTGGCGCCGTCTACACAGGAGCTTCTCTGAGCGGCTGCCACATTATCGCATTTTCCTGAAAACAGTGAGCTTCCGATAAGTGACCCTCCGAGGACAGCCCCTTGTGAGGCCATTTGCATAGACATTCTTTCACGGGCGTGGGACGCGGCGACATGGCCAACCTCGTGCCCCATAATTCCGGCGATCTGATCGTCATTGTCAGTGAAGTCCATCATACCCTTGTAAAATCCGACGCGATTTCCCGGCAGAACAAACGCGTTTTTCGTGTCGGAATCGAAAACGGCATAATCCCAAGTCTGATTGGCACGCCCGGCCCCTCTTGAGATACGGCTCCCAATACTACGCAGACGCTGCGTATAGCGTGGGTCATTTGTCGTCGGCGTTTCCTGTTTGAGGTCCGCCCAAGACGCGGCCGCCATACTGTCCAATGCATCTCCGCTCGGCGCGAGGCCTACAAATTGAGAACGGCCTGTCACCGGATTGGTTGTGCAACTGGCCAAAGCTGCGGCGGCACCGCCCCCGGCAAGCGTTTTGACAAAAGTCCGGCGACCAGGCGCTTGTGCTTTTACTTTAGTGTTTCCCTCTTCGGAAACGCGCTTGTTTACTGAATGAGAGTGGTGGCTATGGTTGAAACACATTGTGTTTGTCCTCCTATCGCGACATGTTTTTGACGGCTGAACGAATGCTCTTAACCTATCTTATTTCTGCCAGAGTTTATATTTAAGTTTTGAATTAAATCCGCAGCTGTAGGAGGAACGCTTTGTCTTTAAAAACAGTTCCTTCATAAAGGCAAGGTTATCGGCAGGTTCAAGGAGAATTCATGCGTAAACTCATCATAGGCATAGGAGTAGTCATCCTGCTCCTCATAGGTGCGTTCATAATTGTTCCCGGCTTCATCCCCTCTGACGTTTACAAACAAAAAATAGAGAGCCAGCTCTCAAAAGAACTGGGGCGGGACGTGACCATTTCTGGAGATGTTCGCGTTCAGTCTTTTCCGTTGATTCGAGCAAAAACAAATGGCGTCCGTATAGAAAATTATGAAGGGTTTTCAGAAAAACCCTTTTTGGCCGTAGAAGAACTGGAAGCTCGCATTCGCCTTTTCCCCCTCTTGGCCAAACGGGTCGAAATCGCCGGTTTCAACCTCATCAAACCTGAAATCTCGCTTGAGCGGCTTGCTGATGGACGGGCGAATTGGGAAAGCCTTGCAGAAAATCAGGAAACAGAGACGATTCCGGAGCCTGCGACACCTTTTGCGCGGGATGGACGCTTCAACAGTCTCGATCCGCAAATTGAGGCGTTCAATCTCATCGACGGCCAAATTACTTATAGTGATGTTGTCTCCGGCAAAAATTATGAAGCTTCCGATATTGACGGTTTCCTATCCCTGCCGGGCTTGTCTGAACCGCTCGAAATGGATCTGAGCCTGACATATCAGGGGGAACGCGGCGAAATAGATATGACCCTCGACAGCGTTCGGGCCTTTCTTGACGGACAAGAAGCGCCGTTCAAGGCCGACGTCAAAACAGGTTTTGCCAATATTTCGGCTGACGGTAAATTCCTCGCCTCCCCTGAGATGGATTTTGAACTGGCGCTGGATTCGGAAATCACAGATCCAGAGGCGATTCAGAACCTAAGCCCCACGGACATTCCTTATCTCGGTTTGCTAAGCAGCCTGAAAGCGAAAGGAAACTTTAGCCAAATCGCGGGCCTTATCAAGGCAAGCGATACCAATATCGAAGCCGAGGGCGATGCTTTGAAAGGACGTTTCACCGGTTCCGCAATTCTCGGCGAGACTCCGGTTTTGAACGGTGAAACACGTTTTCAAATCACGAACTTCGCAGCGTTGAAGCCCTATTTGCCGGAGGATACGCCTAATCTTGATATGATCCGCTCACTCGCGGGAAAAGCGAGTCTAAGCGGCACGCCAGACGGGTTTGCCGCCGAGTCAGTAGAACTGGATTTAAGCGGGAATGACTTTTCCGCGAAATTTAACGGCGTAGCAGATTATTCTGACGCCGGAATTACGGCGAACGGCACATTTGATACCAACGTACAGAATGCCGGAAATCTGGCTAAGGCGGCCGAGGCAGAAAGCCCCTATGCCGCTCTCATTAACACGCTCAATGCGACTGGCCGCTTAAGTTATTCTCCTGAGGTCATATCCGTGTCAAATTTGGAAGCGACCGCATCCGACGGGGCCGTGAATGGGCGTTACGCGGGCGATATCAGCCTGGCAGCCACCCCGAAGGCGAATGGGCAGTTTACCCTTGCAATCCCCGACTTTACGAGAGTGGCGCAAACTCTCCCGACTAAATCCCCCTATTCCAATTCGGTAAAAGCGGTCAAAGCCTCTGGCAACATTAGAACGGAAGGCGAAACCTTTGTCCTCACCGACCTTCAAGCCGCTCTCACTGAGGGTTTAGTGAACGCTAACTTTTCTGGCCAAGGGCAATATGCCTTGAACGATAGCCAAGCCCTATCCCTGAACGGAGCGCTCACCAGTGAGATAACAGATGTGAGGGCTTTAGCAGCGCTAAACGGTACAGAATTATCTCCGGATACCGAGTCCGGGACCATTTATGAGCGATTTACAATTAACGGCGAGATCGCCGGCGTTTCGGATAAGCTGACACTTTCCAATGCTGAAATTAGTTTTGACGACATTAGAGGGAGCGGACACATCTCCGCCACTCGGCAAGAACCCCGCCCTCTGATTGAGGGCAAGATTGCTCTGCAGGGTCTCGATCTGCGCCCTTATATGGCTAGTTACAGCACTCAAAAACCGGAGGGCGAAATTCAGCCCTGGAGCGAAGCCCCTCTAAATTTAGCGCCTTTCAAATCGGTTGATGCAAATCTCGACGTCACCACTCAGAACGTCATTACTGACAGGCTGAAACTCGGCCAGTCCCAAATGAATGTGACGCTCAGAGACGGCGTTCTGAAGGCAGACCTTCCGCGGATGGCACTTTACGGCGGGAACGGTAGAATGGAGTTGACCTTTGACGCTTCGAAATCCGTGCCGTCTCTGGCCCTTACAGCTGGATTGAATGAACTGAACGGCAACAGCTTTCTTTCGGCCATTGCGGGCTTCACCAAAGCGTCTGGCGAAGCGAAAACAGAGTTGTCTATCACGTCGTCCGGACGCAGCCAGGCGGAGTTGATGAAAGGCCTTAATGGCCAAGGCGGCTTTGGGCTATTCGATGGCCAAATCCAAGGCATTGACGCGACCAAGTTTTTGACGGGATTAGACGACGCTTTAAAATCCAGAAGCCTGCCATCCGGGATAGGCAGTTCTCAAATGACAAAATTCAGAGATCTGGCCGGGCTGTTCAATATTAAGGACGGCGTCGTCAGCCTCGACGAATTCACCCTGGCCGCTATCGGCGTCAGCGCCAGCGGTGCGGGTACGATTGACTTAGGTCAGCAAAAGATGGACTTTCGATTCCGTCCGAGACTGAGCGGCGAAGACTCTAACAAACTGGGCAGTTTCGGCATTCCCATCCGGTTTGCCGGAGAATTCGGACAAGCCTCCCCGAGCCTGGACACAGAGTTTTTGAGTAAAGTTGTCGCTGACCGCGCTAAACTAGAAGTCCGGTCCCGTTTGGAAGACGAAGTTCAAGGCTCCGTAGGCGGCATACTGGGCGGCGTTCTCGGGCGCAACAAAGACCAAGAAAACCCTGCAGCGCAGACCGAAACAGATAGTGAGGTCCAACGGGCCGAAAAATTAGAGACGCCTCCTCAGGACGAACCGGAAGCCTCAGAAGAGCAAGAACAAGAGGAGGCCGAAGAAGAGAAAAGTGATATTGAAAAAGCCTTGGGGTCTATTTTTGGAGACAGGTAAATTTGCCTCATATCCGACTCTAAGAGCCTGAGGCGCAAATTCACGCCCGCAGAGAGCAGATTTGCAAGAAGATTTCTCTCTAGTGGCTTATTAGTCCAACGATATTAACTTAGCTGGGAATTATTATGATTGATGATCCGATTATTGCCTCTCAAACCCCCGCCAAAGATTTCACGATCAATCAGGTTTGGGACGCTTATACCGAAGAAGAGCATGGCGTTTGGGACACACTTTATGAACGTCAGGCAGAGCTTTTAAAGGGCCGGACCACGAAAGAATTTTTGGACGGTTTGAAGAAACTCTCTTTAAGTGAAGGCGGGATTCCGAATCTTGAGGATTTAAACCCAAAATTGGAAGCCCTGACAGGCTGGACTGTGGTCATGGTACCGCACCTGGTCCCGGACGATGTATTCTTTGACCACCTGGCCAATCGAAGATTCCCGGCAGGCCGTTTCATTCGAAAGGCGGATCAGCTCGATTACCTTCAGGAACCGGACATCTTTCATGATATTTTCGGACATGTACCGCTTCTCACTCAGCCTATCTTTGCCGATTATATGGAAGCCTACGGCAAGGGCGGTTTGCGCTCATTAGAATATAACGGCCTGAAAAATCTGGCGCGGTTATACTGGTACACGGTTGAATTTGGCCTGATAAACACACCAGAGGGTCTACGCCATTACGGCGCCGGCATTGTTTCGTCTTATGGTGAAGCGCAATATAGCCTTGAAAGCCCTTCCCCTCACCGTCTCGAATTTGACCTCATGCGCGTCATGCAAACGGATTATAAAATTGATGACTATCAAGATGTCTATTTTGTCATCGATTCGTTTGAGCAATTATTCGAAGCGACGCAGCAGGATTTTGCACCCCTTTATGACAAGCTCTCCAAAATTTCGGAAAGTCACACGCCCCAAACAATCTTGAAGACGGACAACGTCATTCAACACGGCACGTTAGAGTACAGTCAGGGTAAGTCCTCTTAAAGATTTTGAGGTAACGCCAGTTCATTCCGAACTAAAACTTACATCAATTACCCAAAAAAAAAGCCCGGCTCAAAGCCGGGCTTTCTAATTTTTACTTAGACATAAGTCCTAGTTCATACCGGCGATTGTGCCGAGAGTAACAAGAACTTCAGTGCGGCGGTTAAGCT
This sequence comes from uncultured Hyphomonadaceae bacterium, assembly GCA_963972195.1. GTDB lineage: Bacteria > Pseudomonadota > Alphaproteobacteria > Caulobacterales > Maricaulaceae > Litorimonas. The sequence goes on from CAXATH010000001.1 coordinate 299,262, forward strand.
GCTCTCTGACGCCGTCACCTGTCTCAACGAAAGGCTCAGTTTCGCCTTTACCTTCAGATGTGATCATATTGGCGTCAACGCCTTGGCGGCCAAGCTCTTCACGGGCGTCGGCTGCGCGGCGCTGTGAAAGACCGAGGTTATAAGCCTGTGACCCGGATGTGTCGGTGTGACCAACAACGCGGATGTTCTGAACTGAGCAATACTGACCTACATCCAAGATGCGGTTGATTGTATTGCGTGTTTCAGCAGACTGACCTTTGTCAAACTCATAATAGATGATTTCTTGACGGTACTCTTCTTCGCAGACGTTGGAAACAACGACAGGACACTGCTCGATTGTCGGCGCAGTTGATCCGTCAGAACAGACGACAGGCTGAGCCGGACACTCTGAACGGTTAAAGACCATGGAACCATCCCAACATTCGACTTCAGGATCTGGTTGTGGCTCTGGCGGGCACTGATTGGCGTTGAATACCATGGATCCATCCCAGCAAGACACGTCAGGTGTCGGAGCGGGCGGAGGTGTGGAACCGCCAAATTTGAAGCGAAGACCCGTCATAACGGTGTGCGAATTAATATTATCCATCTCAGTGGTAATATCTGTCGTATTGCCCGTCACATTATTGGTCCGAACGCCACTTACGGTCAAATCACCGCCATCTTGATATTTATAGTGTGTATCCCACGTCAAATTGTCTGTGAGTGCATAACCTAGGCCAGCGAGAACCTGCCAACCAAAATTATTGTCTTTATCATCGATGGCACAATTAAAAGAATCAGTTCCGCTACGAGCGCCAGGACAAGCAGGTGAAGCAATCAATGTCGCACCAGGGGATCCGATTGGAGCAGAAGCGAAATCACTCGCTACAGCAGAGACGTCGCCTTGGACGATACCAAGACCTGCACCAACATATGGCTGCAGACTGCCTGTGCTGTTGAAGTCGTAAATTGCGTTAACCATCAAAGAATTTGTACGCAGTTTTGCGTAGGACTGCGGTAGAGAATCAATTTTACCAAGGTCTGTCCAAAGCGATGATCCGTCCAATTCTACACGGAAGCCGTTGCCAACTTCATAGCCGAGTCCCAGAGAGTAAGCGGCGTTGCCTTCGCTTTCATTCTCCCCAGCTAATCCGCCATCAAACTCCGTGTCTGTGTGGACGCCGTAACCTGCGTTACCCCGTAAATACCAACCGCTATCCTGAGCAGTGGCTAATGTAGGGGCGGCCAATATTGCGGCAGTGGCCGCAGCGAAAAGAAGCTGATGCTTCATGATAAATTCCTCCGTTTATGGTAAAAACCATAATTCTAATTATTCGTATCACGTTCGATGTGATGACAAGTCTAATACTTTTATGGCAAAAGTTTGTTCCCTAATAATTTAATCTTTTTGTGGAACTGATTTTGCCGTTCCAATTTAAAAACAGCCAGCCCTCCAAACGAATCGAAAAACTACCTGCAGTCGGCCAATAGCGCTCCGACAGTCTATATATTGGGAGAAAACTCTCACTGGAAAACGAACAACATCGTTAGGAAAGCCTTACAATCACCCATAAAAAAAGCCCGGCTCAAAGCCGGGCTTTCTAATTTTTACTTAGACCTAAGTCCTAGTTCATGCCGGCGATTGTGCCGAGTGTAACAAGAACTTCAGTGCGGCGGTTAAGCTGCTCTCTGACGCCGTCACCTGTCTCAACGAAAGGCTCAGTTTCGCCTTTACCTTCAGATGTGATCATATTGGCGTCAACGCCTTGGCGGCCAAGCTCTTCACGGGCGTCGGCTGCGCGGCGCTGTGAAAGACCGAGGTTATAAGCCTGTGACCCGGATGTGTCGGTGTGACCAACAACGCGGATACTCTGAACTGAACAATACTGACCTACATCCAAGATACGGTTGATTGTATTGCGTGTTTCAGCAGACTGACCTTTGTCAAATTCATAGTAGATGATTTCTTGACGGTACTCTTCTTCGCAGACGTTCATGACCGGGCACTGCTCAAGTGTTGGTGCAGTTGATCCATCGGAACAAACGACAGGCTGAGCTGGACATTCTGCACGGTTGAAGACCATGGAACCGTCCCAGCACTCAACATCGGGCTCTGGCTGTGGCTCTGGCGGGCACTGATTGGCATTGAATACCATGGATCCGTCCCAGCAAGACACGTCAGGTGTCGGAGCGGGCGGAGGTGTGGAACCACCAAAGCGATAACGGAAGCCCGTCATGACTGTGTGTGAACCGACATCTTCCAGATCAGCTACGAACTGAGTAGACAGACCGGATCTGTTATTTGTGCGCGTACCATTGAAGCTGGCTGTTCCGGAATCGAGATATTTATAGTTTGTATCCCAAGACAGATTGTCTGTGATGGCATAACCAAGACCGGCAAGGATTTGCCAACCAAGATTTGATTCGTCTCCATTTACGGAGCAAACAAATGAATCTGTTCCGTTACGAAGTCCAGGACACGCTGTTGAAGGAACCAAAGCTACGCCAGGTGTACCAAGGTCGGCAGATGGGAAATCACTTGCGACAGCAGACAGGTTGCTTTCTACGACACCGACACCGGCGCCTACATATGGCTCCCAACGACCGAAGTCTTCGAAATCATAAATCGCATTGACCATCAAAGAGTTTGTACGAAGCTTGGCTGATGACTGAGGAAGTGAGTCAATCTTGCCTAGGTCAGTCCAAAGAGATGAACCGTCTAATTCCATGCGCCAGCCATTGCCAAACTCGTAACCGAGGCCGAGTGAGTAAGCAATATTGCCTTCACTTTCGTTTTCACCGACCATACCATCTGAAAGTTCAGTGTCAGTATGAGTTCCGTAACCTGCGTTACCGCGTAGGTACCAACCGCTATCTTGAGCGGCAGCGAGCGATGGGGCAGCCATCAATGCGGCGGTTGCCGCGGCAAAAAGAAGCTTGTGCTTCATGGTATTTTCCTCCGTCAATGGTCAGAGCCATTTCTGTTAATAATATGACTGTACCGCTTGCGCGGTTACAAATCTAAAATTGCCTTAACACGAAATGGTTCCGCGTGGCCACAAAGGAATAGGACTATTTGTATAAATTTAAAAGGTTTTTTCTAGAAAGTTGCGAAAATGCACCACTTTTCCGGAAAAACGGGGGTATTCTTATCTGGATGAACAGTTTTCCTAGGAATACTCGCCGACCAAGTCCCTTACGGCGACGGAGACATCTATTAACTAACTTAATAATGTGTGAAGGGATTTGGTACGCCCACACGGACTCGAACCGTGGACATCCTCATTAAAAGTGAGGCGCTCTACCAACTGAGCTATGGGCGCTTTCCAAAGCGTGGCTTACCTATGCGGGGCGGTTTTGACAGTCAAGCCCCAAACTGTGGGATATGGCTGACTATCTCAGTAAAACTCAGCCTTTCCAATTTGCCCGGAAGTTTTCAACGAATGCCTCCAAGCGTTGCTCCACAATAGCTGAGCGCATACGCGACATGAGATCTTCGAAATAAGCGATATTATGCCAACTAAGAATCATGGATCCCAGCATCTCCTTCGAACGGAATAAATGATGGATATAAGCCTTGGAGTAATTTTGCGAGGCTTCGCATTGTATAGCCGAATCTAATGGCGATTCGTCTTCGGCAAATTCAGCCCTCTTTATATTAAAAGGCCCAGCATCCGTCCAAACCTGCCCGTGACGCCCTGATCGGGTCGGGATAACACAGTCGAACATGTCCACCCCGCGATAAACCGACTCAACCAAATCAATCGGCTTGCCAACCCCCATCAAATAGCGAGGCCGATCCTTTGGCAGATGCGGCACCGTAAAATCCAGTACATCGCACATGGCTTCATGTCCCTCCCCCACAGCCAAGCCGCCGATAGCAAAGCCGCCATATCCGCCCGCGGTTTCTTCACTTACGCTCGCCTCGGCGGAGCGCTGACGCAAATCTTCGTAAGTCGACCCCTGGACAATAGCGAAGAGAGTTTGATCCTCCCTGTCTCCAAAGGCCTCCAAAGACCGCTTGCCCCAGCGCAAGGACAATTCCATCGACTTTTCGGCCTGAGCATGCGTGGAGGGGAAATCCGTACATTCATCCAGCTGCATGGAAATATCCGCCCCGAGTAAATCAGCCTGAATTTCTATGGAGCGTTCGGGCGACAACATATGCCGGCTTCCATCCAAGTGACTCTGAAACTCAACGCCCTTCTCAGTCATTTTACGAAGTTTCGATAGGGACCAGACTTGAAACCCGCCGGAATCGGTTAGGATAGGCCCGTCCCACCCGCCAAATTTATGAAGACCGCCCAGCTTTTTGATGCGTTCCGCTCCGGGACGTAGCATCAAGTGATAGGTATTTCCGAGGATGATATCCGCCCCGGTCCCCTTCACCTGATCCATATAAACGCCCTTTACCGTTCCCGCCGTACCCACTGGCATAAAGGCCGGCGTACGGATATCGCCGCGCGGGGTTTTTAAAACCCCAGTGCGGGCGGCGCCTTCAGAGGCATCTATATCGAAGGGGAAAATCGCCATTACTCGGCCTTCCAGATCAAACTACTGTCGCCATATGAATAGAAACGGTAATCGTGTTTTATCGCATGGGCATAAGCATCTTGCATTCTGTCGAGACCCGCCAGAGCGCTTACCAGCATAAACAAAGTCGATTTTGGCAAATGAAAATTTGTCATCAGACCGTCAATAATCTGAAATTTATAACCGGGCGTAATAAAAATATCTGTCTCGCCCTTAAAAGCCTGGACTTGGCCGTTTTTCGCGGATGCCTCCAATGCCCGGAGCGCTGTCGTGCCGACGGCAATCACCCGCCCGCCAGATCGCCTCGCAGAATTTATACGGTCGGCGACATCTTTTGGCAGATCAAACCACTCGTAATGCATGATATGCTCGTCTGTATCATCGCTTTTAACGGGCAGAAAAGTGCCTGCTCCGACATGCAAAGTCAGATATTCAATCTTTACGCCCTTGTTCTTTAATCGCTCCAACAATTCCGGCGTGAAATGAAGTCCAGCCGTAGGCGCCGCGACAGACCCTGCTTCATTGGCAAATACCGTTTGATAGTTCTCTGTATCTGACGCCTCAATATCTCGTTTTTTAGAAATGTAAGGCGGAAGCGGCATTTCTCCGACAGAATTGATTTGCGCCTGTAATTCCGTACCGGATGATGCGAACATCAGACTAATATCGCCGCCATTTCTAATTTCTGTAACCGTCGCGGATAATTTTTCGGAGCAATGAATTGCGTCGCCGACTTTCAGTCGTTTCACAGGCCGTGCAAAGGCCGCCCATTGATTGTCATTTTCTTGTTTGTGCAGGTTTAAAGTAACCGTCAAATCTTGCCCGCCTCCATGCGCGCGCGCCGGACGAATTCCTTTTAACGCAGCAGGTATGACTTTTGTGTCGTTGAGGACAAGCACATCTCCTGACCGGAGATGATCCGGCAGGTTGGCAACTTTGTTATCCTCCAAAGTTCCATCCGAACTCACTAAGAGCTGACGCGCAGTGCCTCTTGTTAGAGGCCGTAACGCAATTGAAGACTCCGGTAGGTCAAAACTAAAATCAGTTACCTTCATATTTTCTGACTAACCCTCAGAGCCGGACACTGCAGTCTTATCAAACGCCGAGTTATTCAAATCAGACTTTTCAGAACGGTCTACCAGCGCCCTTAAATCTGAAACTTCACTTCGAAGGGTGTTGATTTCGGCCAGCAGGTCGTCCTTTACGGATTTTAAAGTACCCGTTTCAACCGCCTCCGAATCATCGCTTTTCGCATTTTCAAGTTTGTGCAATCGGCGGGCATGGGCCAGCGTCAAATGCACAAGGTAATCCATCAAACGCGAATCAATTTGTGCCTCATCAATAGGCTTTGCGCTGTCTTTTGATTTTAAAGCCAGCACATCGAAACCATACTTCTCCTTATAGGAGTCAAATACTGCTGCCCTTTCTTCAATCAGCGGTTCGAGAGAAGATTTGTCAAAATGATTTTCAAAGTAATATTGACGGCTCGGTATGGGCTTACGCTTAGTATTCATGACGATCCGATTGAACCGGGCCGGTAGCGCCGCCGGTTTTTGTTGGTCATTGAAAACAGCTCGCATAAGTAATTCGGCATCTTCAGATCGAGAAAGGAAGCGTTTCTCAACCGGCGACAGTTCTATACCAACCGCGTCTGCAAAGACCGCAACTGTATCGCTACCGGGTTCATAAGGCAGCAAAGTGACCTGATCTTCGAAAATTTTATACCAATCGTCGATCGATTTATAAAGGTGTATAAGCCGACGTGTCTCGACCTCGAAAGTCGGGACCTTACCCGGATTGCGCTTATGAGAAATTCCCCATTGCGCATAAGCGGATGGCAGCCAGTCAGAGGGATGCCGAATAAAGGCGATTACTTGAACATCTAAATTAGATTTCAGCGCCTTTAAAAACGGCTCAATTCTCGCGACAGTGCCAAACAGACCTTCATTGGAAACAATGACGGTCTCGACGCCCTTAGCCTCGGAAAGTTTTTTCACCTCTGAGGCAAATGACTTTGCATATTCCTCCTGCTCCTCAGCATCAGCGCTCTGCAATATGTTCAGATAGGTTCTCTTATCCTCAACATCCGGCACTAGCTCTTCAACCACTTTGACATGCTGAAGAGCCAATTCCTCGGTGCCCTCACGAAGAGCTGCCTGTATTGAGGTGGTGCCGGTTTTACCCATTCCCACATGAAGAAAAACCTTCATTACGCCTCACAAAGGTTAGTCTTCGACAACCGTCATTTTGACGATTTTACCGGGCATGCGCGGCGGCTCGCCTTTGGGCAGGGCGTGGATCAAATCCATGCCGCTCTCGACTTCGCCCCAAACCGTGTATTGACCGTCCAGGAAACCGGCTTCGTCAAGACAGATAAAGAATTGGCTGGAAGCGGAATTGGGGTTTTGCGCCCGCGCCATAGAGCAAACGCCCTCGACATGCGGATGGCGATTGAATTCCGCCGGAATGTTTTTCTTAGCGCCGCCCATGCCGGTGCCGTCCGGACAGCCGCCCTGAGCCATAAAGCCGTCGATAACGCGGTGGAATATTAATCCGTCGTAAAATCCGTCTTTGGCCAGACGCGTGATTTGCTCGACGTGTTTTGGCGCCAAATCAGGGCGCAATAATATTGTGACATCGCCGGGTTTGCCGTCATTGGCGTCGACGGTCATGATAAGTTTTTCAGACATAGTAGAGCTTTCTTCCTACAGTAATATAAGCTTTAAGTTTAAATTTATTCGGTTTTCGTCGGCACAAAAATATCGCAGATATCAGGATAGGTACCGTCAGATTTCTTCACGGTTTGAAGATAGGTTTGAAAGGCCGGGTGGTCGGTCTTCATCACGTAGACAGCCGGACGATCTTCTTCGGGCAAATCCGATGCAACCCGCATAGTGTTCATTTGATCAGGCACAAAACCTGGCTCGCCGGTCGTTCCGACTTTGAAGCGGCGCAGATGCTTCTGGCCCATCACAGTGTTCCCCCAGATAGTATACCCCTCATCAAGGTGAGAGGCCCGATCCCGCATTAAGAAAAACTGACTATTAGCGGTGTCGGGATCATTCGTCCGCGCCATGGATGTGACGCCTTTACAATGAAGACCAAAAGCCGTCACTTTACCGTCCGCTGTCAGCATGGCCTGAGCCATAGGCTGGGTGGCGATTGGCAGCGCTTTGTAGAAGCCGACATTGATTGTCCGACCGCCTTCGTTGCGGGCCCCAATTAAGGTGACGGGCATATCCTCGCCGCGTCGGAACGTAAAATTCCCTTTTAGGTCAGGAAGATCAGAGTCCCCGCTTCCGTCGCCATTGGTTCCGTCACCTGTCTGGTTCATGAACCCCTCTATAACCCTATGAAACGGTACATTGTCGTAAAATCCGGAGCGGGCGAGCGTCTTGACGCGCTCGACGTGAGCCGGAGAAATCTCTGGATAAAGCTCAACTCCGATTTCGCCGTAAGCGGTATCAATAACCAAGAGGTTTTCCGGATCGACTTGTCTCCAAGCTTCTGCTGGAAATCCGTCATTTTGTGCGGTCGTTTCTGCCGCGCTCGGTGTGTTCTCTTGAGCGGAACAAGCCGTCCCAAACATCGTCAGGGAGAGGGCCAAAGCTGTTGTGACATGTTTCATCATGTAAATTTATCCTTCAGACGAAGCTCAACTTCGGGGGTGACAAACTGCGAAACATCTCCGCCAAGGCGAGCAATTTCTTTCACGAGGCGAGACGCAATGGTTTGGAACTGCGGGTCAGCCATGAGAAATACAGTTTCAATATCCGGGTTTAAACGATCATTCATTCCCGCCATCTGGAATTCATATTCGAAATCCGAAACAGCGCGTAGACCGCGCACTATCATATTGGCGCCGACATTTTCAACGAAATGTATCAGTAAACCTTCGAAAGGAAGGACTTCAACTTCGATACGATCCCGAAACGGCTCCACAACATTTTCAACCATTTCCACCCGTTCACTAAGCGGGAAAAGCGGATTTTTCGATCGGTTAATGGCAACTCCAACAACCAGGCGATCACAGAGCCGACTAGCCCGTTTCAGAATATCCAAATGCCCCAAAGTCATCGGATCAAAAGTTCCGGGATACAGGGCAGTTCGGTGTTTGGCTTTATGTGTCATGAAGGCGTTATAACAAAGCAAATGGGGTTTTAAACAAATAGTTTAGGAGGGCATAATTTCGGAAAGTTGCCCGCCGACACGTATCGGGCTGACAGTTTTTGCTAAACCTTTCCCGTCTGTCTCAACATAAACGCCGCATAAAGTCCCCGCCCCCGAAGCCGGCGTAAACCGTCCGCCTTTAATACGGGTCGTAAATCGCCGCAGGGGTTCTTCGACTTCCATACCGATAATGGAATTATAATCTCCGCACATCCCGGCATCTGTCTGGAAAGCCGTGCCGTCCGGCAAAATACGCGCATCGGCCGTTGGCACATGTTGATGCGTTCCCACGACAAGCGAGGCCCGTCCGTCACAAAAATATCCCATAGCCGCTTTTTCCGATGTGGCCTCGGCGTGAATATCCACCAAGACGGCATCGGCGACGTCACCGAGGGGCGCGGCGGAAAGCTCGCGCTCTACACCAACAAAAGGATCGTCCAGCGCGTCCATAAAGACGCGGCCATGCACATTTATAACGAGAAAGTTATAGCCGTTTACATTAAACAGGCCCGCACCGCGTCCCGGCACCTGACCCACGGGATAGTTACAAGGGCGCAGGAGGCGCTCTTCATTTTCAATGACGCTAATACCTTGCGCCTGATCAAAACTGTGATTGCCCAACGTAAGCACATCCGCACCTGCCTCGAACAACTCGTCCGCCGTCGCCCGCGTTATCCCAAAACCACCCGCCGCATTTTCGGCGTTAATGACCACGGCGTCGAGGCCGAGTTTAGAGCGCACATGCGGAAGGTGGCGCGTGACGGCGTTGCGTCCGGCGCGTCCGACCACATCTCCGAAAAAGGCAAATTTCATGCAAAGGCCCTAAAAAACTGTTCCGTCAATATACCGTCCAATGGCTGATCATGTTCATCTGTCGGCAACTCCGGCACCTCTTGCCCAGCATACGCCACGCCGCAAGCAAAAACGTCACCTTCTGCGCGGAGCTTGGCGAGGGTTCGGTCATAATACCCGCCGCCATATCCCAGCCGCTTTCCATCTGCGGTGAACGCCAGCAGCGGCATCAGAACGAACTCGGGAGTAATTTCCTCTTGATGCGGATGTGGTTCTTGAACTTTGAAATGGCCCGCCCGCATTTCGTCTCCCTGCCCCCATTTTCGAAAGATGAGCGGCCTGGATGGCCCGCTGACACAGGGAAGAGACAACGCAAATCCAAGGTCAGAGAGAGCCAATAAGAACGGTCTGATATCCATCTCACCTTTTAACGGCCAATACCCTGCGATCTGTTTGCCCCGTAAGCGCGATGTTGGAAAATGCTGGATCAAGTCGCTCGGCGCGCCGTTCGAGCCGAGATCTTGGCGGCGCTGTTTGGCCAGAAGCCGGGCCTTAGATTTTGCCTCGGCAATCACTTTAGCGCCTCTGTTTGAAATAATTTCACCCGTAATCCCCCATGATTAATCGGGGCGTCCGTGGGACGCCAAGGGAGCTGCGTCGCTTGAGCCAAGTTGGTGTCCGAAGTCACCATGCCGACACGCCAGCCCTGAAACTTCTCCTGCATGACCTGGCCGAAACTATTGTAGAGCGCGAACAAATCTTTTTTCTTGCCGACCCGCGCGCCATAAGGTGGATTGACGATGACCAGCCCCGGGGGCCCGTCCGGGCGCTCAAGCGCGGTGAGCGGTTTCGGCGAGAAAGTGCAATATGACGCGACCCCTGCCCGCGCGGCGTTTTCATTTGCATATTCAATAACCTTCACATTGCGGTCAGAGCCGTAGAAATGATGATTTATATCAAGATTTGGCTTTGTAGCCTTAAGTTTATCGACTCTCTCAGCCTCATAAGTTGCGAGCTTTTCAAAGGCGAAAGACCGGCTACGCCCCGGCAAGAGACCCGCTGAGACTTCTGCCGCCTCAATGAGAAACGTCCCTGACCCACACATAGGGTCAAGCACGGGTTCATCGCCCCTGAACCCGCACCCTCTCAAACAAAGCGCCGCCATGGTTTCGCGCATGGGCGCCTTTCCCATAGCCTGCTTGTAACCGCGCTTATGAAGTCCCTGCCCCGACGTATTGACCGATAAAATCACATTGTTTCGGTCTATCCGCGTTTTGATGACGATGTCGGCATCCTGCTTGGAGTCAACAATCTCTGCCCCGAACCCTTCGGAAATGGCGCGTTCTATACGCTCCTCGGCCGCGCCGGCGTGATAGATTTTACTTTTCTTATTCGTGCTGACTTCGACTTTTACCTTGGCGCCATCAGTCAGTGTTTCGCCCCACGGAAATTTGCGCGCCCGTTTATCGAGCTGCGCTAGATGAAAGGCGCGAAACTCCCCAATTCGGGCGAGAACTTTCGACGCGCCGCGTAAGTAAAGATTGGCCCGCCAGACATCCTCCCAGCCACCTGAAATCGTAACGCCGCCGGGCGTCACTTTGGGATTGGAAAAACCCGCTTCTTTGACTTCCTGAAAAAGCAAGTCCTCTAACCCCGGTGAGGTAGAGAGAAAAATTTCAAATTGGGATATGTTCATGGCGTGGTCTTATCGGGCATTTATTCCAGAACCAAGCTGTCCCTGCATTTGGTTTATCTTCCCCTGTTTACGGGGTTTGAGCCAAAGCGACATGAAATGTCGTGACGCGAATGGTATCGCAAAGCGGAGATGGGGGGAGCGTAACACGCTAATGCTGGTTGAGTGATGCTCCCCCTCCGTCACTTTCAGTGACACCTCCCCCGTAAACGGGGGAGGAATATCATCCTTTATAAAAACCATCCTCACTTATCATTCTAAAAACTCCAACCCTTTCAACCCCTTGTCAGAAAATCAAGAGATGCGTCCTCACTCTCCAAAATCGGAGTACGTTAGATATGTTCCGGACACACGGACAGGCGTGCTAGCGTGGCGTGTTGGTGTTACGGACGGCGGGACTGAGAGGCCCTTGCGACGGCGAGGGAGGGATCCGGGTCTATCAAGGCGCGTGCCTGACGCTCGAGGCTCTAACCTCTTCTCCAGATGATCGGAGAGAGACCGAGACCTTAGACTGCGGACGACCTCCGACACAGGAGAATCGCTACAAGGCCGCTGCGATATAAACCGCCGCCGCGCGACGGTTGTCGCGTAAAACATATTTCCCTTGGTCTCCATCGCGGAGACCGTCACGCGGGCTGTCCACTTTATCTGGAAACCGTGAGAAAGGCTCCGCACCCGATGGCGAGCAGGAAGGAAACTATGCGTGCTTCACAAATAATCCCGTCATTACAAGACTTGTTCTTGTAATGACGAAGTTGCACGGAGGGCTCCCAACCTCTCGAACTTGCCCCTTGTGGGTACGCAGAGCGCCCGCGTCTACACGCGGAATTACAGAAAAAAGGAACAATATCTGTAAAGGAAGAGAGAAATGTGACGGCCCCACTTAGTCCGTGGCGGCTTAAGAATCCTCGTGAACCAGAAGTTCAAGTGGGCGTCGGAATTAATCAGACCACGATCTGACCAGAGCCAACTCCCGAAGGATAAGTTAAGGTCCGGTGGATTAGTGCCCCTCACGAAACCAGCAGTGACCGTCCCGCATAATGTGGGGCCATAACTCTAAAATAACAAGAGGGTAAATGCGCCTGTTAAAGGACTTACTGCGAAGTGGCAGATGAAAGCTTTTCCGCAAGGCGTTCAATACGCGCGGCGGCGTCCATCAGACTTGAAGCCGCCTGCGATTCGGTCTGCTCCGCCGTTTTAACTGCCTCGGCATGCTCTTTCTTGACCTCGCCAATGCGCGCATCGACCCGATCTTCGACAGAGGTTCCGACATCGTCCAGTTCATCCAGAAGCGTGATACCCGCCATAACGAGAAGACGCAAATCTCCGATTTGGCCGAACTGATTGGCCATGGCATTCACCCGGTCATCCAGCTTTTGGCCCAGGCGTGTCAACCGCTCTTCTTCGCCCTCTTCACAGCCGAGGCCATATTTGCGGCCATTGATGTTTATACTGACGCGACCTGTCATGACGGCAATCCTTCCAACGCGGTTTGAACCGTTTTGATAACGCTATTGATTTCCTGTGTGGACTCGGCCGCAACAGCCGCGAATTCTTTCTCGCGGGACGCCATCTTTTTCTCCAACTCTTCTTTCTCGGATTTCACATCATCCAGTTCAGAGGCAAGGCGCGCCCGGTCCTGGGTAAAGCTTTCTGATTCGCTAGAGTCAGATTGTAATTTCGCGTAATTATTCAGAAACGGGTCAATTGCCCCTTCCAATTTCTTCAAAGCGGATTGCAGGGATTGGGCGGCAGTTTTAATGTCAGCGCTGTCATTCATATAATTTCTCAGCTTCGCAAAAATTTACACTAGAATGGCGTAAGAATTGCTGTTCAACAAGGATAAATTATTGACTTCACAGTCGCCTCTTATCAGAAGCGGGGCGCTTTCAAAACAGCGACTACTTAATAAATGAAGGAGCGCCGCTGAAACATGACTACCCGTATTGGAATTAACGGATTTGGCCGTATTGGCCGCCTGGTCGCCAGAGCCCTCGAAGAATATGCGATCGATGATATAGAACTCGTCGCAATTAATTCGCCCGGCAGTCTGGAAACCTCGTCGCATCTTCTCCGCTATGACAGCGTCCATGGCCGGTTCGGCGCCGAGGTAGAGACTGGCGAAGACTGGATGGATTATGGGCGCGGCCGCATCAGGATGACGCATTTCCGCGATCCGGCTGAAATTAACTGGGGCGGATTGGATGTTGATGTTGTCATGGAATGCACCGGCATTTTCCGCTCCAAGGAAACGGTTCAGCCTCACTTTGACGCCGGCGCCAAAACCGTCCTCATCTCTGCGCCCGGCAGCGGCGTCGACAAAACCATTGTTTACGGCGTGAATCATAAGGATCTCAGCGCGGAAGACAAAGTCGTCTCTTGCGCGTCTTGCACAACCAATTGCCTTGCCCCTATCGCCAAAGTGATAATGGACGCGGTCGGCATACGCCGCGGGTTTATGACAACCGTCCACTCTTATACGCAGGACCAGCGTATTCTGGATAACTCGCACAAAGATTTGTACCGTGCCCGCGCCGCCGGATTGAATATGATCCCGACCAGCACAGGCGCTGCCAAAGCCGTCGGTCTGGTCATTCCTGAATTATCTGGCAAGTTATCCGGTTCAGCTGTCCGGGTCCCAACCGCAAATGTCTCTATGGTAGACCTCGCCTTTCAACCTGAAATGCACACCACTGCCGAGGATCTGAACGAGGTTGTGCGCGCCGCGGCGAAAGGCTCGATGAAAGGCATTATCTGCTATTCCGAAAATCCACTTGTCAGTTCCGATTTGAATCACGACCCGAATTCTGCGACATTTGCGTCTCTCCTGACCAAAGTGTTGGATGGCGATTTGGTTAAAGTTATTGCTTGGTATGACAATGAATGGGGTTTCGCCAATCGTATGATCGATGTCGCTCGCGTCATGGGTCAGCAGCAAAAAGAGGCCGCTTAATGGATTTCCAAAGATTGGAAGATGCGAAACTTAAAGGTAGCACAGCTCTCGTTCGCGTAGACTTCAATGTCCCTCGCGATGAAAACGGCAACGTTACCGATGACACGCGCCTGAAGTCTGCCCTCCCTACTCTACGTAGGTTGCAGCAATCCGGCGCAAAAACAATTTTATTAAGCCATTTCGGCCGTCCGAAAGGCGAGCCAGACGACGAAAATTCTCTGGAATTCATCGTCCCTCTTTTGTCGAAGGCCTTGGACAGTAAAGTTGGCTTCGCGAAAGATATCAATCCCAATATCGCAAAGGATATGGATGAAGGCGATGTTGTTCTTTTGGAAAACACCCGTTTTCATGCGGGCGAAACCAAAGGAAATGTCGCTTTAGCCAAAGATATGGCGGCTATGGGGGATTTGTTCATCATGGACGCCTTTTCGGCGGCTCATCGAGATCACGCCTCCTCAGCCGGTATTGCTGAGTTTCTACCCGCCTATGCAGGATTGGCTATGGAGCGGGAGCTGGATCATATCAGCCAGGCTCTCGATGTACCGAAAAAGCCTGTCATGGCCATTGTCGGCGGCGCCAAAGTCTCCACCAAAATTGATTTGCTAAAAAATCTCGTGGAGCGGTTGGACACCCTCGTCATTGGCGGCGGTATGGCGAACACATTCCTATTCGCCCAAGGATATAGTGTGGGCGCGTCTCTCTGTGAGAAAGACCTCAAAGAAACGGCGCTCGAAATTCTCTCCAACGCGAAAAAACAAAATTGCGAGATTCTCTTGCCGGTCGACTTGGTCGTCGCCAAGGAATTTAAGGCACATGCCGAATCTCGCGTTTGCGGTCTCGACGGCGTTAAGACCGATGAGATGATCCTTGATGCCGGCCCTGATACGGTCAATGCAATCATGGACGTAATGGACGCAAGCGAAACATTGATTTGGAATGGCCCCTTGGGCGCATTTGAACTTCCGCCCTTCAACACCTCGACAGTTGAGGCCGCAAAATACGCCGCCAAGCTTTGCAAGGGCGATAAAATCATTGCCGTAGCGGGCGGCGGAGATACCGTTTCTGCCTTAAACCAAGCGGGCGTATCTGAAGACTTCACCTTCATCAGTACAGCCGGAGGCGCCTTTTTAGAATGGATGGAGGGCAAAACCCTCCCCGGCGTCGAAATTTTGAGAAAATAAACAGGAGAGCCAATATGGATCTTGAAGCCCTGAACAAAGTCGCCATCGCCATGGTCGAACCCGGCAAAGGCATTCTCGCCGCAGATGAGAGCTTTGGTACGATCGGAAAGCGGTTTGCCTCGATTGATACTGAAAACACGGAAGACAATCGCCGTGACTGGCGGGAAATGCTCTTTCGCACTGAACACGCAATGAAAAAGCACATTTCAGGCGTTATTCTGTTTGATGAAACGCTTCGTCAAAGCGCGAAAGATGGCACCAAATTGGTTGATGTTATCAAATCCCATAATGCAATACCCGGCATTAAGGTTGATGCTGGCACAACACCTCTCGCCGGACGTCCCGGCGAAACGATCACTCAAGGCCTTGATGGCCTGCGGGAACGCCTCGCGGAATATTATGAGCTCGGCGCGCGGTTTGCCAAATGGCGCGCGGTTATCGAGATTTCTCATCCGGATCAGTATGTCGGCTCAACGCCGACACGCGGCGGGATCAAAGCAAATACACATGCCCTCGGACGCTACGCGGCTCTTTGCCAAGAAGCGAATATTGTCCCGATCGTTGAGCCGGAGATTCTCATGGGAGGCCACCATTCAGTTGAACGTTGCCACGAAGTTACCGAGAAAACTTTGAACTCCCTTTTTACCGAACTTTACGAACAGGGCGTGGCGCTCGAAGGAACAATCCTGAAACCTAATATGGTCGTCGCTGGTAAAAAATGTGCCCAGCAGCCTGCACGCGAAGAAATTGCTGAACGCACCATCAAGGTTTTAAAAGATACGGTTCCGGCGGCTGTGCCAGGAATCGCCTTCCTTTCTGGCGGCCAAGACAATGAAGAAGCCACACGCAATCTCGATATGATGAATAAGGTGGGAGGGTTCCCTTGGAAGCTCACCTATTCCTTCGGACGCGCGCTACAGCAATCCGCTTTATTTGCCTGGCAGGGAAAATCAGAAAATTATGCCGCCGCGCAGCAAGCTTTTGACCACCGGGCTCACATGAATGGTTTGGCGAGTAAAGGCGAATGGACGCAAGCTGAAGACGACAAGGTCGCGGCTTAAAAGAAAGTTCTGGAAGCCGCATTTATTCGGCGGCCACTTTTCCTTCTTCCTCCTCCGGCTCGTAGACAAGGATATCTGCGGGCTGGCAGTCGAGCTCTCGGCACAGAGCTGAAAGTGTTGAGAACCGAACGGCGCGGGCTTTACCCGTTTTTAGGATCGAAAGATTAGCGAGCGTGATACCGACCCGCTCGGCGAGCTCAGTCAGGCTCATGCGTCGTTCCAACAGAACGCGATCAAGGTTCACACGGATAGTCATCAGATCGTCAGTTCCTGGTCACGGCGCAAGGCGGCGCCGTAACGGAAAGCTTCCGCCAGTGTCGCGATAACGAAGACCAAAAACCAAGTGCCGATTCGGATTGGAAAGGCTTCATCATTTCCAGAAACAGAAAACACCGGAAAAGAGACAATTGCCATTCGAAAGACCTCCGTCAGCGCGATAACAATCCACATACGCCGCAAACGATTGATATTTGTCGGAACGAAAGGGTCGCCTGCGATGAGGGTTTCAACAACTTTGTTCAACATATGCAAAACCCAGAACCAAGCCAACGCAATAATCGCCATCCCCAAACACATAGCGGGTAGAATATAACGGTTGGGTCTATTTTCCCCGCCAATACTCATATGAAGCTGATCTTGTAAATTATCCGAAAACACCATCCAGATGGCCGCTACGATAATCAGAATAGCGGCAACGGCCAGTATAAACCGTCCCAAGAATATGATGAAACGAAGGACTTTGGCGACACGATGGTTTGAACTATCACCCAACTCAAGGTCATAGTTGATATCATCATTATCAGATGAGGGATTCCTTAACATACACATATTGATAAACAATAATTGCAAAAAGACAAGCAAACAAACACAGCGCCTCCATATTTGCTATTCGTCTCGCAAGCGTTATAGGCGCATCATGACCGATACATCGAGCATAAATTTGAAATCCTACACGAAAATTGTTGTGGCCTCTCACAATGAGGGCAAAGTCCGTGAAATACGGGATTTACTTCTGCCGTTTGGTTTTGAAACTCTAAGTGCTGGTGATTTGGATCTCCCTGAACCAGAAGAAACCGAAACGACCTTTGCCGGAAATGCTCGGCTTAAAGCTCGGGCTGCTATGGAAGCGACCGGGCTCCCCGCTCTGTCAGATGATAGCGGTCTGGATGTTACAGCTCTAGACGGACAACCTGGAATTTACGCGGCAAGGTGGGCAGAACTGCCTGACGCTGAAGGCGGGGGCCGAGATTTTGATATGGCGATGTGGCATGTTCACGACAAGCTGGGCGATGCGACGGACAGGTCGGCCCAATTCATCTGCGCGCTCTGCTTGGCTTTTCCAAACGGCGAGGACCGCGTTTATGAGGGCAAAGTCGAAGGCGACATCACTTGGCCACCACGTGGAGACAAAGGGTTTGGATACGACCCAATCTTCAAGGCAAAAGGCGATAGGTTGACATTTGCTGAAATCGAGCCTGACGAGAAACATGCAAAAAGCCATCGAGCGGCCGCTTTTGCCAAGTTTCTGGCCGATCAGTTCCCAGACTACAATGGCTGAATTCTCCCCTCTCGCGGTTTATATTCATTGGCCTTATTGCACGCGTATTTGCCCTTATTGTGATTTCAATGTTTACAGAAACAAAGGCCAAAGCCTTAATCTGGTTCAGGCGATACTAACTGATCTGGAAGGCTGGCGGGACTGGTCCGGACCTCGACGTATCCACTCCATCCATTTTGGCGGCGGAACCCCTTCACTTTTATCTGCAGGGGAAACATCTCAGTTCATCAATAAGATTAACGATCTGTGGGGCTTACCTAAGGAAACAGAGATTGCCTTAGAAGCCAACCCGATTGACGCGGACGAGACGCAATGGAGTGAATATCGGGACGCAGGTATCAATCGTCTCTCACTCGGCGTCCAGACGTTCCATGAGACAGCGCTGAAAACACTAGGTCGAGATCATAATTCTGAACAAGCTTTGTCTGCGCTGAACTTAGCGACGTCTGTATTTCATTCCGTTTCAGCTGATCTGATCTTTGGCTGGACCGGACAGACCGCAGAAGATTTAGACTCGGATATTGAAAGGCTTCTGAAATGCGGCGTTCAACATATCTCGACCTACCAACTCACTATTGAACCCGGAACGGCTTTTGCTAAAGCTGAATCTCGCGGACAGTCTCGGGCGGTGGACACGGATAAGAGTGCTGATTTTTTTGAACAGGCCATGAAGCAGTTAAAACGAGCCGGGTTTGATCACTACGAAGTCTCCAACTTTGCCCTGCCCGGACATAAATCTAATCATAATCTCTCTTATTGGCGGGGTTATGACTACGTAGGTGTAGGACCCGGGGCTCATGGACGCCTCACCTCTGATGGAGAGAGAGTTTCCACCATCGCAGCCCTCACACCTAGCAACTACCATTCGACTGTCACAAAAGCAGGTATTGGAATTTCTGATCGAGAGACATTGACGGCCGAAGAATGGTCGGAAGAATTTGTTTTAATGGGTTTGCGCACAGATGAAGGTATCTCATTGAAAAAATTCGTTGAGATTCGGGGAGAAGAGTTAGCTGAAAGTCGCGTTGATACGTTAATAAAAGACGGCTTTTTGACGGTGAAGAACAATCACCTTATTGCTACTCAAAAAGGCCGGTTTCTTCTGAATGCTGTCACAGAGGCGCTTCTGATTTAAGCGTCCGTTTTTCCATCCGCAAAGTCCCAGACAACCGGGACATCGTCCAATTCTCGCTCATAGTAGGTCTGAAAGCCAGGCATCTTCACCTGATTTAGAAATGAAGAGTAAGCCATATAGCTAACCAAGAACCGTAAATCTTTCACCCAGGGCGGCATAAAAAGCGGCGGCGTCAATCGGTCACTACTCGCAAGCTGCGCCAAAGCAGGAACATCTTCGATATCCATTTTTCCAGAAAACAAAACGCGGATAAGGTCGGCGCGGTTGAGCTTCACAACAGTCCTCATGAAGTTATGCACGCGCAACAGGCCGTTGAGGTAAACCATGTCTTTCGTAAACGGCGCTCCCCCTTTTATGAGTCCTCCTCTGAAAATCCGGCGGGTGTTTTCGTAGCTTTGCGAAGGGTCGTCATTTCGCTCGACGAAGAAATCAAAGACCTCTTTAAAGTCTGCGCCCTGAACTGCCATTTCGATAGCGAGCACACGACCGGACAAACGTCCAAAACGGCGCGGGTCCATTGAGCCCGTTATAATCTCCGCAAAGACAGCCAACCCCTCTTGAATTTCTGTCGTCCCGGCATGGGAGCGGCCAAGTATTTTAAAGTGTTCCTGCGCTTGTCCGTTCATCCCGGTTGCGGAATGTATGAGCGCTTCATGGTGTAATAGCTGATCAACATCCCTATGGGTGAATGTTGCATCACGACGAACTCGGATGCGGCTTGAACTCGCGGCGGCTTTTGCGGAGAGCGTTGGCGACACCATCACTTTCGGTGCGTCTTTGCCAAAATGCTTTTTCAATCTGGGACGAAGCGCTTTCGCGAAGTCTTTGGCGCTCAAATACTCTTCAAATCCTTCAACGACGAGGTTATCAAAATTCAAGTCTGATAGCGTGTGGTCGAGATGTTTCGCCAAGTCGAGCACTCGAGTCTGCTTATCAATCATCAAGCGTGTGGGGCGGCCAAAGAGTTCGCTCGAATAATGAAAAAACTGAGGCGTGCCGCGAGTCTGAATGAGACTGCCGGTGTGTTCCATCGTAGTGCAGAGACGGTCGAGCCATTCGAATACAACGTGGTCAGAATCGCACAATGCCCGCGCTTGCGCGATCATGTCTCTCGGCTCTGAAACATCTATCTTGCTATAGGTAGGGGATGGAAGCTTGCCAGTTTCAAAAAAGCGTTTCTTATGACGGCCATCCCAATTCACGGATTTTAGAACGTTCATCGCGCCAGAGGCTTCATTAATATAGCCGGCCGCTTGAACTGCTCGATCGAAATATTTCTGTTTCAGTTTTGCCATTCGTCGTTCGTCGCAAAGGCCGCTGAGAAAGTAAAGCATGCCTGTAAGTTAAGGCGCTCTCTGCTTGCGCTTCTCCTGACGGGGCCTTATGCCCGCGACCATGTCTGATGCCTTACAAATAGAACCGAAAAAGCGGCGCGTCTTTGCGATCATTTCTCACCCGGATGCCGGTAAGACGACGCTAACAGAAAATATGCTTCTCTCCGCCGGTGCTATTCACCAGGCGGGACAGGTCGCAGCGCGCGGACAAGTGCGACGAACGCAGTCTGACTGGATGAAGATTGAGCAAGAACGCGGCATTTCTGTTTCGTCCTCTGTTATGACATTCGAACATTCTGATCTGATATTCAATTTGCTCGACACGCCGGGACATGAGGACTTTTCCGAGGACACGTACCGAACTCTAACCGCCGCCGATTGCGCCGTAATGGTACTCGATGTGGCCAAAGGCATTGAGCCGCAGACGCTGAAGCTTTTCGAGGTGTGCCGCCTGCGAGATATTCCAATTGTCACCTTCATCAACAAGCTGGATCGGGAGGGACAAGATCCGTTCGAGCTGTTATCGGAAATTCAGGATAAGCTCGCATTGGACGTCATCCCCATGCAGTGGCCCGCGGCGTCAGGCCGACGCTTCAAGGGAATAGCCGACTTACGGACCGGAGAGTTTCTGAAGTTTGTCAGAAAAGAAGACGGAGGCGAGCATAGCCTCACGCGGATGGATGAAAATTCTCTCAAAGATCATTTCGACAATGATGACTTGTTGGAGGAGTTTCTCGAGGAACAAGAACTGGCTAAAGAATATGGCGAGTTCAACGAACAGTCTTTCCGCGAAGGCCATATGACGCCGGTCTATTTCGGTTCGGCCCTTCGGAAATTCGGCGTGCTTCAACTGATTGACGCGCTCGCGGAGTTTGCTCCGGCGCCTCAGCCGGAACGCGCGAAAAAAGCCGGGCAAATGGTCGAGGTTGAACCAACGGATAAAGGGGTCTCCGGATTCGTGTTCAAAGTTCAGGCCAATATGGATTTAAACCATCGGGACCGGGTGGCGTTTCTTCGCATGTGTTCCGGAGAGTTCAAACGGGGTATGAAACTCAAAACGGCTGAAAACAAAACCATCTCGGTTCACAATCCGATTTTGTTTTTCGCGCAGGACCGGGAGCTCGCCGAGAATGCCTATGCCGGAGATGTTATCGGGATTCCCAATCATGGAGCGTTGCGGGTTGGGGACAGCCTGTCTGAATCCGGCAAAATTAAATTCGCCGGTATTCCGAACTTTGCACCCGAAATTTTGCGGCGGGCGCGCCTCGCCGACCCTCTCAAAGCGAAACATTTGCGCAAAGCCCTTGAAAGCCTGGCAGAAGAAGGCGTCACGCAGCTTTTCAAACCCGATATCGGCGCGGATATGATTGTCGGAGCCGTAGGGTCATTGCAGATTGATGTGATGCGCGAGCGGATAAAAACCGAATACGGCCTCGAGGTCACATTTGAATCCCCTCTTTATCAAACTGCCCGCTGGGTCGCGTCAGAGGATGCAGATATTTTGAAAGCTTTCGTCGATAAGAACAGTGCCAATATGGGAACGGACCTGGACGGAGCGCCCGTTTTTCTTGCCAAATCCGCCTGGGATGTGGGCTACGCGCAGGAAAGAAACCCGAAAATTAAGTTCTTAACCACCAAGGAACGGGCCTAATAAAGAGAAATATTAACTCAAAGCTCAAGATTGGAACAAAACTTGCTTGGAATATGTTAAATTAAACGCCCAAGAAAGTGACAACCAATGTCTACATTCGTTCCAGCCCTGATAATGTTTACGATCACTGTCTTCGTGGTAACGCTCTTTTTTGTCCCTCCTACTGTGTTCAAACGGCCCAACAAGCTTGTTAATTTCTATTGGATGGGGTTCTGGGTTTTCTTGGGACTGATCACGTCTATCACAGGCGCCCAGAACACTCTTATGCTTTTGGGATATAATGCTGACGCCTTAGCAAACTCCGTCTTGGTATCCGTTATTCTTTGCTTTGTTTTCTTCGTTTGCTTTGCGTGGTTTCGTCTTTCGTCCGCAGCAATTTGGCACGGAATGAAAAAAATCCGCGCCCGAATTTCCTGAAATTCTAGTTCTAACCTGGTCCGCCTGCGAGGCGGGATTGTTCAACCGTTCCGCTTGCGCGTGATGACATGGTCGGAATAGGCGCATTTGGATCTGTTGGAACCATTGCGCCGGAGTTTGGAACCTGCACATCATCATTCAGTTTTCCGAAAAGGCTCTGCTGAGCCTGTTCCGCGCTGAGACCGCGCGCGAGAGTCTTCGCTTGCGAAGGAGAAGACGGCGCCGCAGTGGCGCGAGCCGGATTTACATCTCCATAAGTGACGGGGTCCGTTGCGGACCGACGCGCGAGAGGCGCATTTTGAGCGGCATATTGAGGCGCATAATTTTCAGACCTGTAACTCTCTGGCCTGTAATTATCTGGCGCGTAATTTCCTTGCGGTGGATAAGGCTGTCCTGCTGTCTGGTTCTGAAAAGAAGGGCTCTGAAAGGATTGCGGGGCCGGTTGTGCTTGGTACGCCATATTGCCCTGCGCTCTCTGGACACCCTGGCCGGACGGACCTTGTTGACGGCGTCTATCTGAACGCGTGACGGGCCCTTCCTGTCTCACAGGCGGCGCCGCTCTATATTGCGGGGCCAGGTTTTGCGGCGCGTATGATTGCGGCGGATAAGGTTGAGCTGTGCTATTTTGCAGAGAGGCAGGGTTTTGCGGCCGGGTAGCTTGCCTTTGCATTAGCTCCATTTGACGCGGATTAGAAGACTGCCCTCCGAGGTCGTATTTGAATGTTTGTGGCATCACTATTGCCCCGTTTGAGGCGCTCTGGTTGACCGGCCCGCGGCGTTGATCACCTTTTGCCTCCATCTGGCGATATTGATTTTGCTGAGCGGTCAGGCTTTCCCCTTGCGGCCTAATCGCCCCGCGTGCCGTCGAGGCCGTTTGAACCTGCCTTTGTTGCGGCGCAGCTTCTCTTACTATGCGGCGATTGGACGGGCTTTGTGTTCGGCTTTCTGTCGGGCTTTGATTGGCTGGAGACGTTCCAACACGAATAGTGTTGGTTCCGCCGGCCACGACGCCGCGACGATAAGCTCCGGAGCTATTCGAGCCGCTAATGGATATGGCGCTTGGAACCGGGGGAACATCATTGGCATTAAATTCACAAACGCCGGAAGCTTGAGGGCTGGGTTTAACATAATTCCAGCTTCGGCACTGCGCATCCCCGGCGCAATGGCTCTGACAAACATCCGCACCCGGAGCGATAACGCTCTGGTAAGGGTTTCCGGGACGATATTGCCCAAGGTCAGCTGCCTGAGCCATGCCGCCCATGAAAAGTGCGGTGGAAGAAATGATTAGAAATTTGCGCATAGCTATCCCCAAAATGATTCTAAGGTGAGTGTCGTTAATAGATGTTAGCTTTTGGTTAACTGTATTTGTTAAGAGCTGAGTTTGTTACGCCCACACCAAGGCGCGCCGCCAAGAAACATTCCTGGCGACGGACGTGTTTTGGGGAGCCTCGAATACGGGCGGCGCGCGGACGAAGAAAAAGAGGATCTGTTTTTCTAAAAATATCGGCTCCTGCGCTGAAGGCGGAACCTCTCTCGGAACCTAGTGAAGCAACATAGGCCGCCTCACCTTGCAGCCCTCTGGCGCGGCGGGCTCAACCGCATCGGCAGGCACAGCTTCTTCGATTTCTTCTTCTAACGGCCTTATTTCCGCCGCCGCTCTGAACTCTTCCGGCCAGACGGTGATGGGGGTTTTCAGTCCGGTAAAGTCGGCCATGGGCCTCGGATCGAAATCATAGTCGTAATCCGGATCGGCGATGGGATTTACCAATCGGGCTTGCGGCGGCAGTCTGAACCACCCGTCAAAATCCATGCGGCACGGGTCGCGCAGGATGAGCGGGTGGGCAGTGGCTTTCATGAGCTCCCGCATATGGGCGCGGCGGGCGGATTCTTCTTCGTCCGCCGCAGAGTGAAATATTGTTTGATAGGCCTTCTCCGGCGGGGCTGCTTCAATCACGGCCTGGCGCTTTGTCCAACGCCTCAGCCTTTTCCAGCCGCCGAGATCGGCAATCCCCCGCTCCCGCCACTCGGGACGCAGGAGCATGGCCATTTTCTGGCGCCGCCGGAAATGGGCCTGCGAGGCCTGTACCATGACGCGGACATGCCGCCGGAGCTGACGGGCCAGAGAAAGCGCCGCGTCAGGATGGACAATGGCGGCGAGCAGCTGCGCGCAGAGAAACACATAATGCGCCCGAAGCGGGCCGAGATCGGGGAGTGGTTCCCGTTGCGATATGCGGTCTTCAAACGTCACCGAGCTAAGTATAGGCGCAATTCGGACAGCAGGGACGGGGTTGTTGAAAGCGGCGTAAAGTCAGGGCGTTGAGCGAATATAAAAGTGGGTTATTTCCCCTTCTCCCATGGGGAGAAGGTGTCACGCAGTGACGGATGAGGGGCTTTGACTGCCCGCATTTGACTCCTTGAATCAAATACAAGGAAAAGCCGAACCGCCAGTCGGTTTCGGCGTAACACTGCAGTCGATGCTTTATTAATTGCGGGCGTCTGGAACCCCTCACCCGCCCTTCGGGCACCCTCTCCCCATGGGAGAGGGAAAGTTAAAATCGGGGCTTCAGTTTTAACTGCCAGTCCTCTCAAATAATTGAGTTGAGACTGCCGCATTTAAGATTAAGCAAGTTCTACGTTAATTTTGAAAAGAGAGACGATTATGATTGGATATACAACTGTCGGCGTAGCAGACATGGAAAAGGCCAAGACCTTTTATTGCAAACTTTTCGAAGATCAGGGCGCCAAAGTGCAATTGGACGGAGGCCGGATCGCTATGATCGGTGCGTCTAAATCAGAGCCCATGATCGCGGTTTGTGTGCCTTATAACAAAGAAACGCCGACTCCGGGAAATGGCGTCATGGTCGCCTTTCCCGCCAAGTCTAAAGAGCATGTGAGCGAATTGTACGGAAAAGCCCTTTCTCTCGGCGCCACGAGCGACGGCGAGCCGGGACAACGCGTGCCGGGCGTGTTTTACGGCGCTTATGTTCGCGATTTGGACGGAAACAAGCTGGCATTTTTTGTCTTTGAGTAAATCAGTTAACCCTCATTTAAAATGAGGTCATCTAAACCAGAAAGCGGGCCATTTGGCCCGCTTTGAATTTGTACAAAGATATCAGATCTTACCGATATTTATGCGGCATATCGCTTTCGTTGAGCGGATTGTAGCGGTCACGCAGGAGCGACTGACGCGACTCGAGGCTTTGCTCCACTCCATCAATCCAGACCTTTACAGGCGCGGATGTGGCTTCAAGAGGATCCCCGTCCCAGACAACCAGATTTG
This sequence comes from uncultured Hyphomonadaceae bacterium, assembly GCA_963972195.1. Classification (GTDB taxonomy): domain Bacteria; phylum Pseudomonadota; class Alphaproteobacteria; order Caulobacterales; family Maricaulaceae; genus Litorimonas. Next base: position 324,999 of record CAXATH010000001.1, read on the forward strand.
TAATAGGGCCTGTTGCGATATCCGAGCTAGGCAAATCGAACCAGCCTGCGGGCGTTGACGTAATCGCGGCAAAGGCTTTGTCCCAAGACAGACCGTTACCTACGGCGTTCCCGGCATGTTGTCCCAGGGCTGTCGGTTTCGTGACGCGGAAGGACGTCAGGTTTGAGATGGCGTAATCCACGCCAGCTTCGTCCAGCAAGAGCACGTTTTCATAGCGCGCGCCAAGGTCTTCGAATTTCGAAGGCAAATCCTGAACCGGGTCGACAATGACCTTGATATCGGCTGCCGCAAGCGCGTCGGCGACTTGCCAGCCTTCTGTTGCGCCAAGGACGATTATGTCCAAGGCCGGGTATTCTTCCTTGAGACGAACAATTCCCAACAAATCAGAGGCGCGGCTGGCCGCGATTATCATCGGGACTTCGCCGCGAACCGCCGGAGCCAAAGCCGCGGCGTCCTGACGGGAGAGCGCGTCTCCATCTGTCGGAGACCGATATCGGCTCGGATACCCTTCTGCGTCATCCAGAGCGGCGCGAAGCTGCGCAAGGGCCGCACTGCGCGATCCACCGGCGCGGCTGGAGCCTGTTTCGCCCAGAGCCACATGGACAAAAGCGCTGTCATTTACGACCGATTCAAAATCACCTGTTGTTCTTACAATTAAGCCTATGCCGGCAAAAATTGACTCGCCAGAGGGAGACGGACTAACGACGGCATGAGTCACGCCGCGTCGCCGCGTATTCGCAATATGGGCTGTGCGCGGATTGAAGCTGTCTACGGCGCGCTCGCTGACGGAGGTGTCGGCATCGGAGGCGCTCATATCATTTGTCGAACTCTCGGCAGCCACATCGACGAGTCCAAGCGTCGAAAAACTGGAAAACAGTCCAGGCGTCACCCACTGCCCTGCCCCGTCCAGAACGTCCATGCCGTCAGGCGCGGTGAGGTCAGATCCGATTTGCGCGATTTGCCCGCCGCGAATGAGGATGTCCGTATCCGCCTGCTGCCCTGATTCTGTGACAACGGTTGCGTCTTGAATGAAGAGGTCTTGCGCAAGAGCCTGCGTGCTTAGCAAAGCGGCGCTTGCGGCAGTGAGGAGTATCTGGAAACGCTTACTCATAGCTCTTCTCCTGCGTTTGAAGCCTCTTGCGTCAGGGAAACCGGGGCTTCGCCCTGCCCGAGGCGGAAATCACTCTTCGGTTTCAGGCCGGAGGCGCGGTCAAAGACAGTCGCGCCGTCAATAATCACCGTTTCAGGACGGGCATAAGTTGAAAACGGATCGGCGGACCAGAGGACAATATCGGCGCGTTTGCCGACTTCCAGCGTGCCGGTTTCGTCCAGAATACCCAGCGCCTTGGCGGGATTGGTCGAAAGCCATTTCCACGCTTCGGCTTTAGAGATGTTAAGTCCGGCGCGATTACCGTCCGCCCAGGTTTTCGCCACTTCCTGATTGAGCCGCTGGATATTATTGTCATCATCAGAATGGATCATGGCGCAGGCGCCCGCGGCATGAACAAAGGGCACATTTTCCCGAATGCCGTCATAGGATTCCATTTTAAACGCATACCAGTCGGCCCACATGGCCGCGCAGGTTCCGTTCTCGGCCAGAATATCTCCGATTTTATAAGCTTCGACCGCGTGATGAAAAGTCGTCACCTTGTAATCAAATTCCTTCGCTATATCCAAAATCTGGACCATTTCATCGGCGCGGTAGCAATGCATTTGCACCAGAATTTTGCCGTCGAGCACATCCGCCAGCGTCTCCAGCTGAAGGTCGCGCGTAAAATCATTGTTTTTATCGTCGCCCTTTTCCGCGGCTTTATCGCGCTTTTTCTTATACTCTGCCGCGCGAATCCAGTTTTTGCGATAGCCAGCGACATTGCCCATGCGAGAGCCCGGCCCGCCTTTGTCGCCGTAAACCCGTTTCGGGTTTTCGCCGCACGCCATTTTCAGGGTTTCCGGCGCGTCAGGGAATTTCATGCCCTGAACGGTGCGGGACGCAATATTACGAAGGGTCACGCCTTTGCCGCCGAATAAATTGGCTGAGCCTGGCAGGATATGAAGCGTGGTGATTCCGCCCTTCAGAGCTTCGTCAAATCCGGGGTCTTGCGGCCAGACGCCGTGTTCGGCGTCGACTTCTGACGTGATGGGGCTTGTGACTTCATTACCGTCGCTATGCGCGTTCACCCCGGGAGAGGCGTAATTGCCGAGATGGGAATGAATATCGATAATGCCGGGGGTGACAAAGCGGCCCTGCGCGTCAATTGTGGCCGCTTCGCTCGGGAAGTCTTCCGGCGCGTCGCCCGCCCCGACGGCAACAATGCGGCCATCCTGAACATAGACACTGCCCGCCGCGATCTCGCTGCCCGTGCCGTCAATGAGCTGCGCATTTGTGATGATGGTCGGCTCTGACGCCAGAGGCGCATAGGTGGACGGGAAAGCGTTTTCGACTGTCGCGTCTTTATCGGGCTTTGTCTCCGTCTTGTCAGAGGTGGCAGGATCGCAGGCCATAAGGAGCGCTGCGGCGGATAGAAGGAGAAGACGTTTTTTCATAGACGCTTTTAAGGCCTAAATTTTGTGCAAATTCAAGCGCGCAATCGTTTATCTTCGGGATAATTTTTCCGTTCGGTCAAACAGGCTGCTTCGTTAAAGCTTCCTCGACTTCGCGCAGGCGGTCCTTGCCGAAATACATCTCTCCGCCGACGAAAAATGTCGGAATACCAAAGACGCCTTGCTCCACGGCGGCGGCGGTGTTTTTGCTCAACTCCTCTTTGATGTCAGGTTCTTGCGACGCCGCCAGTAGGGCCGGCCCGTCAAACCCGCCCTCGGTCATCACGGATTTGAAAACCTCTGTATCATCCATTTTCTTGCTATCTTCCCACATCGCTTTCATCGCGACCTCAATATAATCCTCGAGCCGCCCCTCACGCTCCGCCGCAATCGCCGCGCGCATCAGGATTAGCGAATTGACAGGGAAATGCTGGTTCATGCGAAACGCCTGCAAGCCATGCCTCTGAATGAAACGGCGAATTTCCAGCATTTGATAATCCAGCTTTCCCTTCACATTGGAAAAGGCCACCATCGGGGCCTGATTGCCTGTCGCTTTGAATATCCCGCCGAGCAGGCAGAGACGGTAATTAATTTTCGCATCATGGCGTCTGACGATTTCAGGGAGCACCTTATACGCAAAATAAGCGTTCGGGCTCGCGAAATCGAGAATGAAATCTACGGTTCTGCTCATCTTACCAACTCTCTTTTTCTACCAGCTTTCTTTCCAAGGGCGTAGGTCTAATTCATGCGTCCACGCCGTGCGCGGTTGCTTGTGCAGCATAACATAGCTCTGCGCGATATGTTCGGGGTTAAGGAGGGCGTCCTCCTCCCGCTTCTTATCGACTTCCGGCAGGTTTTCCCGAATGAAGTTTGAATCAATCGCGCCGTCAATAATTGTATGTGCGACGTGGATATTCTTCGGCCCCAATTCCCGCGCCATAGACTGCGCCAAAGCCCGCAGCGCGTGTTTGGCCCCGGCAAAAGCGCAGAAGCCGTCACTGCCGCGAACGCTCGCTGTGGCGCCCGTAAAGATAATCGTGCCGCGCCCGCGCCCCAGCATGTGTTTCGCCGCCTCCCGCCCCGTCAGAAATCCGGCGAAAGCCGCCATTTCCCAGACCTTGCGGTAAACCCGCCCGGTGGTTTCGGTGATAGAAAAACGGACATTGGCCCCGATATTGAACACCACGACTTCAATTAGGCCAATCTCGGCCTCTACCTTTTCGAACAATGCCACCATCGCCTCTTCGTCGCGGGCATCGGTGGGGAGAGCAACCGCCTTCCCTCCGTCATCCCGAATAGATTGCGCCAGAGCTTTGAGCGCTTCGGCCCGCGCCGGACGGCGCACCAAGCAAGCGGTCAGACCTTCGCGGGCGAAAGCACGAGCAATCGCCCCACCCGTATCATCCCCCGCCCCAATAACGAGGCAGGCTTTCTGTTCATTCGGCATAGACCCTCTCCTTCACAAGAGGTTACGCATTTAGCCGAATATATTTCCAGAGACTTTTTTGTATGGGCGTAATGGCGATTTAGCGGAGGGATGGTAGGATATTACTGTGCAAAACACATGCACCCGACCGTCGCGAGCATCGCAGCAACGCTCGTTTTTTTAAAAAACTATCCTCAAGAACTTAAGAAAATCAACTTAACTAATTAAAATTCAACACCTTTTTCATTAGTACATTAAATGAATGAAGTTACCATAATAAATATATTTGCCTTCAATATTTTAAGGGTTGATGCTCACCGTATAAATAAAAACCTAATATAGGGGAACTTCATTTTGCATAATTTTTTGAAAGTCACTTCATCAACTCTCTTGTTAACAGTCTCAACTATAAGCATTACAAGCTTTGCTCAAACGTCTGAACCTACGGAACAAGATTACGAAAACAACTCCACCGCCCCGATCGTGAGCGGGAATTGTGCCGATACGAATTGTGCAGAGAATGGCGTTTTTACACAACCGTTTGTTGAACCGGTTGTTTACCGTCCCGATGGCGTAAGACAATCAAACGAAGTTCCGATAAATAATCCTTTGCGTCAAATTACTCGCGATGAGCGTTGCAATTTCGACGAGGAAGGACGGCCAATAAATTGTAAACCATCAGGGACAAGTGTGGCACAGCTTTATGATGGGCGCATACTGTATTACAACGCCCTTGAAGGCACTGAAAACGTTGAATTTTCTGTATTTCTAGAGGTTGGCCAAGTCGTTGTTGATGATCAAACGCGTGTTCTTGAGCTTGACGAGAATGAAGCTAATTTCAGTATCCCTTCACCCGTAGCTGCGGGAGCGGAAGAGCCTGCTACAGAATTGTTTCCCGGTTTGACAGCCGGAGATGACGGCATAAAAAATGATGGGGCTTTGTTTTGCTCTGATTTGAAACATCTCGCCGATGGCCGTGTTATGGCAGTTGGCGGGACGAATTATTACAGCGAACCCGGCATCCCAGGCACAGGGTTTGGATTGCCTGAACTCGAGGGTTTGGATAGCGCTCGTATTTTCAACCCGCGGACGAATGACTGGACGCAAACAGGCTCCATGACATATGGTCGGTGGTATCCCTCGCTAACAACTTTGCCTAATGGCGATATGTTTGTTTCGAGCGGAGTCACTAAACTGTTAAAGCCTGTTTATCCCGACAATCTCGCTCAGTCCGGTCGAAACGTGACTAGGACGGAGACCTATGATCTGAGCTGCGGCATTTGGAAAGACAATGGAGCGACAGCAGAGCGGTCTTTACCTCTTTATCCGCGTCAACATTTGCTTCCAAATGGCCAAGTTTATTATAATGGAGTGGGGCAGGCTTTTAATCCCTTTGGTCAAGCCTATGACCAGGCTTTATGGAACATTGTTGGAGCTTACGATCCGGAGGCAGGTAAATGGACCGATCTAGGATACGCTGGGCTTCCTCTTCGATTTAACGACTATGCTCTGGATGAAGTTACCAGTGCCTTGAATATTACAAATCCTTTTCTGGCGCGCACGGTGAAGAGGACTTTACTTGGCGCCACTGGGAGTATTGTCGAAGATCCACTCGATTTGCTAGGCCCTGTGGCTAGGCTTTTAGGTAATCCGACTGATCTGCGTTCCAAAGTCGAAACAGCCTTGGGGGCTGGGTTCCGTGGATCAACCCATTCAATCATGTTGCCATTAAAGCCAAATGAAGTGACCGGCAAATACGAGAAGGCTGAATTCCTGACGGCCGGAGGGGTTATGGGGCTAGGCGTTGCGACAAGCCCAGGCAGCTATCTACCAACGGACCTTTCTCGCATAGACACGATAAATGTTGACGGTTTCGAGATGGAGTATGAATCTCGTCTCACTGGGAAGCTCAATCAGCCTCGGTGGTATGGCACTGCGGTTCTTTTGCCGAATAGTGAGATTATTGTGTTTAGCGGGGCCAATCGTGATGAAGTGGTCGCGCCCGGTTCGGGACAGGCTATCCGTCAAGCTGAACTTTTTAATCCGGAAACGGAAACGTGGCGACCGATTGCGTCCGCCACCCAAGAGCGGACTTATCATAATACTGCCATGTTGCTTCAGGATGGTCGCGTTTTGATTGGGGGGCACTCTCCAATTAATACGGCTTATCTTTACACCATAAACCTGCCTGGGTTTTCTCCAAATGATGGCCGTGACCCTTCATTCGAAATTTATAGCCCGCCTTACATGTTCAAGGATCGTCCAGAGATAAAAAATGTTAAACGAAACATAAGTCACGGCGAATCGGTAAATGTCAGTATTGATGCAGCCGACGGCGAAATTGAGTCTGTTGTGTTGGTTCGAAATACATCCATGACGCATGTTATTGATGGCGACCAACGCACGGTGCATATCCCGATCAGTAGTCAATCAAACAATCAGCTTAAGATTGAAGTTCCTGAAAATAAGGCGGTTGTGCCCCCTGGACCCTACATCATGTTTGTAAACAAGAAGGATTCTGACGGCTCTATTGTTCCAAGCCCTGGCTATCAGGTAATGGTTGATGGCGCTTCATTTCAGTGTGATGCGGGTTAGGTCGACATAATGGCTTCTCTCAAAAAAACCATCGCCCTTTCCTTGGCTATCACGGCTTATGCTGTGCTGGCGGAGGCGCATGGCGGCATTGATGACTATCAAATTCGGCCCGTTGCAGAAAGAACCTCCATCAGCGGTATTACGGTTCAAGCGATTCAATCCAACGCCCCGCAACTCGTTATTGAGAATAAGAGCGGTAAGTTGCTTGAGATACTGGATGATGAGGGACGGGCCTTTTTGCGCATCGGCCCTGACGGGGTTGAAGGAGATATGAATGCTAGCGCCTTTTATAACACCTACTCGACAGCCGGCTTGCAACCTCCGCAAAATGCTCAAGACCCCGCGGCAATGCCCGATTGGAAATTACTAAGCGAAGACCAAAATTGGGGATGGTTCGATCCCCGGATTGCTGAGACAGCATTTACTCCCTCTCACACCGAAGTCGATGAAGCGAAAACGAACGGCCAACCTATAACAGTCGCTTCTTGGTCGGTTCCAGTCAGATTCGCGGGAGAGCCAAATAGTTTGGACGGGCGTTTTGAGCTCAGTTCCGGCCCGGCTACTATCGCCACAGCGTCTATCACCTCAAGCTCTATTGATGGCTGGTCGACCCGTATTGTTCCCGGAGCAAATCCGGCCATCCTTCTGAAACAAAGTAAAGAAGAGTCCGAGGGTCAAGTTGTAACAATCCTCGGCGAACAAAACGAGCCCTATATTCGGCTTTCGAGCCAAGGCGTATCCGTCAATGTCGAGAGCGATACCTGGCGTCAATATGGCCGCGCAAACGGAGACTTTTCAGGGATATCCGTAAACGAAGATACTGACCCGGAATGGATGAATGTTTCCACGTCATCGGCCTATACGTTCATGCACCCTTCTTTATTTAATCTTCAAAGGTCGCCTGAAAACTCACCGATTGGTTGGCATATAGCTGTCGATGTCGACGGACAAAAAGGGAAAATTGAAGGTGAAACAAGCTTCCAGACGCCCGCAAATTAAATTCAGTCGACTCCCCAAGCCGACCGAAATATAAGTCGTCATTTAAATTAGCCAAATTTCAGGTTGAATTAGAGAGTTTCGATAAATTTCTACAGCCGCGTTGTGATTATCATAGTCTTGACAATCGCTAACTTACACATTCCATCATGAAATACGTAAGCCGGTTTATGAAATAAAAACCTAGAACGCAGAATTCGCGCCCTAAAACCGCTTGGTTACGCCTGCTGAGAACAGGTTCACATCCGCGGTGACTAATCCGACGACCCGGTCGTTATAGGGGCCGACGCGGTCAAACTCTGATGTCTTCACATCCAGATAATTATAGGCGACGTCGAATTGCCAGTCATCAATTCCTTTATAGCTCGCGCCGACGGCATAGATATTCCGGTCATTATCGGGGATGCGCGCGGTACGGAAATCTGGGCTGACAGGACTTTCGTCATAGGCATAGCCCGCGCGGAGCGTCCAATCGCGCGCAATATCATAATCCACCCCAACGCCGTATCGGTTGGAGTCGCTATAGTTCAGCTCTTCGGCTGTCGGCGGTTGAGCGGGGTTGTCGAAATCGACCTCAAGCCCTTGTAGTTGTGACCAGTCTGTCCGGTTAAAATTTGCCGAGACTTTGAGGGCGGACGTTGCCTGCCATTCGACCCCGACTTCAAACACGCCCGGAAGAGGTAAATCGGCGCCGATGGGCGTATCTGTGAAAGCGCCTGAGGCGGTTAAGAGCTGCGCTGAATCAGGCACGGTGAAGCTGGCGTCACCTTCCAAATCATGTTCAACTTTGGAACGATAGGTCACGCCAAATGTCAAAGTGTCCGTGGGCGAGAACGCGGCCCCGGCATTATATCCAAAGCTAATATCATCGCCTTCGACAACCAGACGCCCATCCGCCCCTTGAGGCGTTAGACCCGCCGCGCCGCAGGTCGCGGGTCCGACTTGTGCGAAACAGACCGCGCCGAAATCAATCGCGCTGGAGAGTTCAGCTGTCGCATATTGAATGCTGACTCCGCCCCCGAGGGAGAATGAGTCGCTGACCTTTACCGCGAGAGAAGGATTGACGTTATAGGTTTCCAGCGAAGACCCAATCGCCTGATAGCGCCCGGTCCAATTTTCGTCATAAGTCGAAGACAGGCCGTATGGCGCATTGACCGAGAGGCCGGCAAACACGCGCTCATTCAACGGATAGACGGCGTGAAAAGCCGGGACCACGGCATCATCAAAAAAACCATCCGCATCGCTGCCCAGCGAGTTACCAAGCAAGTCGGTAGAACCTTGGTCCTGAAATTCTGCGGTCCCGTTAATGTAGCTTCCGGCCGCGGTAATCGTCAGCCGTTCAAATCGTGTCATCAGCGCCGGGTTACCAAAGGCGGCAGAAGCGTCGTCTATTTGAGTGACGCGCCCCGAATTGGCGCGGCCCAAATCGACGGCAGAGTTTTCGTTCAGGGCAAAACTACCGGCAAAGGCGGCGGGGGACACCGCCATTAAAAGACCGGTAAAAGAACTGCCGAGGGAGAGTTTTAAACGCGTTTTCATTCTCTATTCCTAAAATTTGATGTGTGAAAGCCCCTATTTGGAAGGTCCGAATTCCACGCCTGAAAATTTGGAAGTCTTTGGAATTGGAACACAGGTGAAATCGCGAAAGCGACCCACGCTTCAAACCGCTCAGCCCAGAGTCGATTGATAACCGATTTACCATGGCAAAATAAATCGTGACTCGCAAAAGGGTTGCAGAGAAATTTCAGTTCAATTGAAGAACCGGAAATCTGTCATTTTCTAATGCTCGAGAATGCACGAGAATGCACGAGAATGCGCGAGAATTCACTGTTGACCCATTCAATTCCAAAATTTTCCGGTACTCGCATAAAAAATTTTGACTAATATGATTTAGCGAGATATTTTTGTCTCTTCAGCTTTATTTTCTCTGCGGATCAGCTGAATCGGGAGGCGCAAATGAAATTAATTCTTATAACCTTGGCGGCATTCGCCGTTTTTGCCTTAATAACGGACGCGAGCGCTCAGACGCGACAGGCAACTCCGATTGAGGTCCAGCCAAATTGCATGGTTAAACAGGAAACCATTGCGACACCCGGGGGCCAAAAGTTTGAATATTTGAGCGAACGAATTATTCTCGACTGGTACACATGGGGTGGATACGCCGCACAATATGCTTGGAGACCTAACCTCAGCAATTTTGGAAAAGAGTGTTTTAACCGCAAGGAGAAGGGAAAATGCGGCCTTCCCTATGATAAGACAATGTATAAGGCATTGACTGACGGAATAAGCAACGCGTCTCTGCTACCCGGCGGAATTATTTATGAGTACTTTCAGAAACCGCCGCCAGCAGAGGCAATCAACTTCGCCGCCCAGAGTATTGGCCAATGTTTTGGTTCGGACAGCCCATCTCTGGAGGCAATAGAATGGCAACGAGTCGACTATCCATTTGGAGTTTGCGCCTTTCAATCCAGAAGGGTCCAAACGAGTTGGATTGGAGCTTACAAACCTGAAAAGGTGAAAAAAATTCGTCCAGATCATCGGGCCACTCGAAACTGGAGCATCGCGATCAAAAATATGCGACTTTCAGAAGAGGATGCGAGTCAACTTATCTGCGGCGCCGCACCATCAATCTTGTCGGCGGCGTTAGAGGACAGCGCTGCCAGCTATTACGAGGACCTCGAAATTCTCGAAGAGCGTCGTCTGGCGAAAGAACGCTTTGACAACCGTCCCGTCGAGGAGAGAATTGCCGGGCTCAATGGGTGTCAGATTGCCTACAGTCTTGTGTTCAACGGTATCAATGCAAGCGAAAGCACTGTCGGGCGCGTGCCTGACGCCGCAATCAGTTGGGCGCTCAATTATGAAAAAGCCAATCTTGCCGGCGAAGATTGTCCGACAATGCCGGACGTCCTGAGTGAATGGGTACAGCAACAACCTCTGACGAAATTCGAACCTGTTTCGGATCCTTATACCGAGTTTAGATCCCGAAAAGGCCCGTCCTTCGGAAAGGATTTTGCTTCCTGGTCAACCTTTGCGAAAATCTGGATGTCTAGATATGATACGCGGACAGCCAGCACAAAGCCCATTAACTCTAGGCGCGGAACGGGGTCTCATTGTGATGCGGTTTTATACTATGCCCGCTCAAATGAGAGGGGCACACCTCAGAACGCTGATAATGGTCCATCAGCCTTCCAAACGCTCGCAAGGCTCGGATATTCGGCAGAGGCTTCCGCTGCGATGTGTCAATATGCACCGAGCGCTATTTTTGCCGCGGCCGAGAGTGCGTGGAATGCCAAGACCTATAAAGAAGAGCAAGAAATTCAGGCCGCCGCAAGAGCGCAAGCCGAACTGGACGCGCGCTTATCCGCGTCGCAGAACAGCGTCCAAGGAAGCTACCTATGGAAAAACGCCCCAACCACTCGGTGTTACTGGTCTGGCGAAACGAAAAACGCGCAGAAATCTGTGTGCTTTACAAACTAGGCAGAGGCAAAAGGCTCAACGGCGCGGACAACTTAAGGGGGTTCTTCGGGTCGCTGGAAGCTCGTAAGGCGTGGAGCCCTACCTCCCCTTCGGCGCCGCTTTCGCAATCTCCGCGAGGCTTTCCATCTCTAGCCCGGCTCCTCCGATGAGCGCGCCGTTGACGTTTTCTGTGGCCAGAATTTCTTGTGCGTTGGCGGGTTTGACGGAGCCGCCATAGAGGATTCGCGTTGTGGGCCAGACACGGCTGCGGATAAAGGCGTGCATGGATTTGATATCTCCGGGCGTGGCGGTCTTGCCTGTGCCGATCGCCCAGACGGGCTCATAAGCAATGACGTAATCCGTCAGATCGTCTGGGAGCGATCCGGCCAGCTGCTTTTCGACAACCTCTTCCGCCTGCCCGGCCTCGCGTTGCTCGAGGCTTTCACCGACGCAGATAATGGGGATAAGTTCGGCTTTGACCGCCGCTTCGACCCTCGCCCGCACGTCCGCATCCGTTTCGCCAGCGGCGCGGCGCTCGGAATGGCCGAGTATAACATATTCGGCCCCCGCATCGGAGAGCATTTCCGCGCTCATCTCGCCTGTATGGGCGCCTGAGGCTTGATCGTGACAGGTCTGCGCCCCGAGCCAGACATCCGTTCCGCCGCGTTCATTGGCCAAGGGGGCGAGAAGAACCGCTGGCGGGCAAATCAGAACATCCAGATGCCGGCGCTCGGCTGTCGGCAAGAGCGCGTTCAGCTCGGCGGGCTTGTTTCGCCAGCTCATATCGCCATGCATTTTCCAATTTGCGGCTATCAGGGGTTTAATCGTCATCTCTCTCACCTTATTCTTACAGCAAAATGCTTGTGCGTGCGCGCCGGTCTGATAAGACCTGCCCGCTAATCTAGACTTTCAGTAGAGGCCTTTCATGGCGGAATCAATCGGCGGCAAAATTCGTAACACACTTGTCGGTATTCTTATCGGGATGCTGGTCCTGGCTTTTGCGGTCTGGGGCGTGAATGACATGTTCACGCCGGGCGCCAATAATGCGGTGGCCACTGTCGGCGATATGGAAGTCAGCACGCAGGAATTTGACACGCTGTTTGCTCGTGAATTGGAACGCATCAATTCGGAGCGCCCCGAAGCCCTGACCAATCAACAAGCCTTTGACCAAGGCCTTCAGAATCAGATTTTACAGAGCATGATCACCAATACGGTCGTCAAGATTGACGCCGATGATTTGGGCGTCGGCGTGAATAAATCGCTCGCGCGAAGAGAGATTTCGAACATTCCGGCCTTTCAGAACGAACTGACCGGTGAGTTTGATGAAAACAAGCTTAATCAGGCCCTCGCCCGCGCCCGCATCACGCGCAAGCAATTCGAAGATGACACGCTCAGCTCGCTTCGGTCCCAGCAAACTATTCCGGCTATTACGGGCGGATTGGTGGCGCCGGCCAATTATGCGGCAATGCAATACAAGTTTCTGACAGAGCAGCGACGTGCTAGCGTCTTGACGCTGACACCCGCAGCTGTCGCGGAGCCGGAGACGCCGTCTGATGAAGTCCTGCAAGCCTATGTCGACGAAAACAGCGTCCGTTACATGGCGCCTGAATATCGCCGTTTCAGCATGATACGGGTTGAACCTTTTGACTTCACAGCGGACCTCGAAATCGACCCTGAGCAAGTCCAGGAAAGTTTTGACTACCGCGTCTCCACAGGAACAATCGGATCGCCCGAGACGCGCTCCATCGCTCTGATTACGACGTCCGACGAAGCGAAAGCCAATGAGGCCGTCGCTCAGCTCGAAGCCGGAACAGATCCCGAGGTGGTCGCGAGCGGATTGGGTCTCGAAGCGCCGGATATTTACGAAAGCGTCGGTAGAAACGGTCTTGTCGATCCTGAATCCTCCAAAGCCGCTTTTGAACTCGCCGAAGGCGAAGGCCGTGCCGTTCTTGGCGGGCTCGGCAGCTGGAACGCCGTTTATGTTCAGGGCATCACCCCGGCAGAGGTTCCTGATTTCGAAGAATCCAGAGCCGAAATCGAGGAAGAACTCCTTAACGCCACGGCGCTTGATGCGATTTATGATCTGACTGCAGAAATCGAAGACGCGCGCTTGGACAATCTACCGCTTATTGAAATTGCCGAACGCGCCAAAGTTCCGATGTCGGAATACCCTTTCATTGATCGGAACGGCCAGACTCAGGAAGGCATAAGAATGAGCGGTTTTTCCGGCATTCCCGGGATTGCCGCAGATGACACAATCCTCAGAACGCTTTTCACCGCTGATTTGGGATTTGAAACAGACTTGTTCGAAACGGCGACGGGCGGGTACGCCATGATCCGTGTTGATGATATCATTGACAGAAAAATGAAGCCTTTCGAAGACATTCGCGAAGAAGCGATGAGCGCCTATATGTCTGAGCAGCGCGCAGAAGCTTTGCGCGCCAAAGCAATTGAGCTGACCGAGCGCGTTCGCGGCGGCGAGAGCCTGGACGCGCTGAAAGCCGAAATTGGCGATGCCGCTGATTTATCTCAGACAGGTCTGGTTCGCACAAACCCGCCGGAATTTCTCGGCCCGCAAGTCACAGTGGGTCTGTTTGACGGCGCAGTTGGCGATGTTGTCCGAGGCCCAGGGGCGCAAGGCATCACTCAGCAGATTGCCAAGCTTGAGCGCATTACCGCCAGCCAGGACGGGCTTGCCGGTACCTATCTGGAAGTTTTGCAGGAACAGGCCACCTCCTCTATCAGCAATGATATTCAGAACGCCTATCAGGCCGCCATCATTAAGGAAAACCCTGTGCAGCAATACCCCGCTCAGATCCGCTCGGTTCTGGGTTTGGGAACCGACAACTAGGCGCAAGGGTCTATAAAACCAGACCTATGGCGTTAGAGTTTCATCCGGCCCCAGACGAATTTGATGGCGCTTTGAAAGAGGCGGAGACCCCGCAGCTCGTCTATACCCGTATCATCAATGACATGGACACGCCGGTTTCAGCGTTCCTAAAATCCGCGCTCGGCAAGCCTTACGCGTTTTTGTTCGAATCGGTTCAGGGCGGAGAACAGCGCGGGCGCTATAGCTTTTTCGGCTTTGACCCGGATCTAATCTGGCGCGGCGTTGGCGACGAGAGCGAAGTCTCCCGCGACGGCGGCGATAGCTTTACGGCACTGGACGATAAACCGCTCAACGCCCTTCGCGCCTTTCAAGCCGAGAGCCATTTTGAATTGCCGGAGGGCATCCCCCCTATGGCCGCGGGTCTGTTCGGTTATCTTGGCTATGACATGATCCGGCAGGTCGAACACATTCCGGGCCGAAACCCCGACCCCATTGGCACGCCTGATGCGATTATGGTGCGTCCGCGCATCGTGTGTATTTTTGACCAGATCGCGCAGGAGATCATCATAGCCTCGACGGTTTATCCGGGAGGGGACCCCTCAGAGGCCTATGCTCGCATCGAGAAGGTTGTGGACGATCTCAGCCTGCCAATTTCCTCTCGCGGCTTTGCGCCCGTTCAGTCACCGGCGATTGAACCGAAGCTTGGCACTACGGCAGAGAGTTTTGGAAATCGCGTCAGAGCGGCGAAAGAATATATTCTGGCAGGGGATATTTTTCAGGTCGTGTTGGGCCAACGCCTCTCCGCTCCCCTGCCCGCCTCTCCCTTTGCGCTCTATCGGTCTCTGCGGCGGATGAACCCTTCGCCGTTTCTCTATTTTCTCGATTTCGAAGATCACCAGATTATCGGCTCCAGTCCGGAAATCCTCGTGCGTCTTCGCGACGGGGTTGTAACCGTCCGCCCCATCGCCGGAACGCGGCCGAGAGGCAAGACGGCGGCGCAGGACAGAGCCTTGGAAGCCGAGCTCCTCGCCGACCCAAAAGAATGCGCTGAGCATCTCATGCTCCTTGATCTAGGGCGTAATGATGTCGGCCGCGTCGCCAAGCCCGGCACCGTGCGCGTGACGGAGCGCTTTACGATCGAGCGCTATAGTCATGTCATGCATATCGTCTCTAATGTTGAAGGCGAAATTCAGGATGATATGGACGCGGTGTCAGCCCTGTTTGCAGGCTTTCCCGCCGGAACAGTCAGCGGCGCGCCGAAAGTCCGGGCTATGGAAATCATCGACGAGCTGGAAAATGAAAAGCGCGGCATCTATGCAGGCGCCGTCGGCTATATCAGCTCCAATGGCGATATGGACACGGCCATCGCGCTGCGGACAGGCATTGTGAAAGATAATGTCCTCCACGTTCGCGCAGGCGCAGGCATTGTGATGGACTCCGTGCCCCAACTCGAATTCGAAGAAACGCTTCACAAAGCGGCGGCCCTGTTTCGCGCGGCGGAAGCCAGCGTGAACTTCGAGAGGAATTAGGCCATGCTCCTCGTCATCGATAATTATGACAGTTTTACCTATAATCTCGTGCATTATGCGCAGGAGCTGGGCGCCGAGACGCGGGTTATCCGCAATGATGATATGAGCGCGGGCGAAGCCCTGAGCCTCGGGGCGGACGCTGTCCTGCTCTCCCCCGGCCCGAAGACCCCGAATGAAGCGGGTATGTGCCTCGACCTGCTCCGACAGGCGCCGGACGCCCTGCCTATTCTGGGTATCTGCCTCGGCCAGCAAAGCATGGGTCAGGTGTTTGGCGGTAAAGTCATTCGCGCGAAGAACATCATGCACGGTAAGATTTCAGATGTTGAAAATGATGGTTCGGGCCTGTTCGAAGGACTGCCGAAGACTTTCAAAGCCACGCGATATCACAGCCTGTCCGTCGAGCGCGAAAGTCTGCCCGACTTGCTTCATATCAATGCCTGGACGGAGGACGGCGAGATAATGGGGCTGCGCCACAAGACTCGCCCGATACATGGCCTGCAATTTCATCCGGAATCTATCGCCTCGGAACATGGCCATGACCTGATCCGCAATTTCTTGAAATTGGCGGGCATTGACGCGAAAGTTGTCTCATGACCATCGACGCCAATATTTTCAAAAAGCTGACTATGCGTCAGCGCCCCGAACCGGAAGAGTTCGAAGCGGCGATTAAAACCATGCTGTCCGAAGACCGCGACGACGTACAAATTGGCGCGCTCCTGCTCGGTCTGGAAATGATCGGCCTTACCTCTCAGGAAGTCCGTATCGGGACAAAGGTGATGCGCGAAAATATGACCCCCGTCCATATTGACGCCGACGTTATTGATATTGTCGGCACGGGCGGCACAGGACTCCACACGCTCTCTATCTCGACGGCCAGCGCGATTGTCTGCGCAGGCGCGGGCGCGAAAGTCGCCAAACACGGAAACCGCGCGGCTAGCAGTCTCGCCGGTACGGCGGACGTTTTGTCAGAACTTGGCGTCAACCTCGGTATGTCGCCGGAGCTCGCGGCCAAATGCGTCATGGAGGCGGGCATCGGATTTTTGTTTGCGCCGAACCATCACCCCGCCATGCGCTATGTCGGGCCGGCACGCAAATCGCTCGGCGTCCGGACCTTGTTCAATATTCTTGGGCCCCTTTCGAATCCGGCAGGGGCGAAACGCATGCTTCTCGGCGTGTGTGAGGATCATTGGCGTCTGCCTATGGCCGAAGCTTTGCGCGATCTCGGCGCGACCCATGCCTGGGTCGTCTACGGCGGCGACGGCCTCGACGAGGTCACCACAACGACGGTCACGCATGTGGCTGAAGTCAAGGACGGCAAAGTCACCGAATTTGTTATCCATCCGCTCGAATACGGCATTGCCAAATCGGATATGGCGCATCTGAAAGGCGGAACGCCTGTGCAGAATGCGTCAAGCCTGCGCCGCCTTTTGGACGGAGAGACAGGGCCCTACCGCGATATCGTGCAGCTCAATAGCGGCATTGCGCTCCATATTGCCGGTATCGCCGAGACGGTCGAGGACGGCATAAAACTAGCGGCCAGCTCGATTGAAAGCGGAGACGCGAAAGCGGCGCTTGCAAAGCTCGTCGAGGTCAGCAATGGGTAATACGCTGATGGACGCCCCAGATGTGCTTCTTAAAATCGCGGACTATAAAGCGGGTGAAGTCGCCGACCTCCGCGATGAAATCTCGATTGAGGATTTACGCCTGACCGCCCGCGACCAACCCGGACCGCGCGGCTTTGCTGAAGCGTTGCGCCATTCCTCTGCCCCTGCCATCATTGCCGAAGTCAAAAAGGCCAGCCCGTCCAAAGGCCTAATCCGCGAAGATTTTGACGCTGTCGCGATTGCAAAGGCGTATGAAAACGGCGGCGCAGCGTGTCTGTCTGTGTTGACCGACGGGCCCGGCTTTCAGGGCAGCAATAAGATATTTTCGCAAGTGCGGGCCGCGACCAACCTCCCTCTCCTGCGCAAGGATTTCATGCTCGATCCGATACAGATCGCCGAGAGCCGCGCCATGGGCGCCGATTGTGTGCTCATCATTCTGGCGATGATAGACGATAAAGCCGCCCGGGATTTGATGGCCGAGGCGGCGCATCTCGGCATGGACGCGCTGGTTGAGACTCATGACGAGAGCGAAATGGAACGCGCCGTGGAACTGGGCGCGACTCTGATTGGCGTGAATAATCGGGATTTGCGGACGTTCGAGACCTCGCTCGACACATTTGGAAAGCTCGCCAAAATGGCCCCGAAAGAGGCGCTACTCGTGGCGGAAAGCGGGATATTCACGCCGAAGGATGTCGAGACTCTGGCGAACCAAGGCGCCCAAGCCTATTTGGTAGGCGAAAGTTTAATGCGGCAGGAGGATGTGGCTGGGGCGCTTAGAGGCCTGAGAAGCGACACTTAGGGTGATTTTGAATTATTTAAAATGGCTACATTCCTTTGGTATTTTGCCGAAATCTAAAACAAAGGCCTATCAAACTTCACTGGCTACCCATGATATCCAAAAATGGATAAGCGGAAATACAGTCAAATCCACCTCCCTGAACTTCTACTTTTCAGCATATAACTTTAAGAAAATCCGAATTCTTACTGGCTGGTATCGCCAGACTTCATTCTTCGTTCGGTTGATGAGAGATGGGAGAATAGGTTCATTATTCTCACCTCAAGCTAAAGCAGACATACTGTTATGCGAACCGACCCAAATTACTATAAATTACAGTTTTCCAAAAACCTTGAGATCCTTTAATTTAGTCTCCAAGTATTTTACTTGGCTCTGGTTATTATTCTACGTGATCGTAAGCTTAAGTTGGTTACTTTCCTCCAATCCTGAATTCGAAAATTCTTCACTCGTCGCTTTGATAATGTTAGCGTTTTCGCCCATAATCGCATTTATTATGCACGGGCTATTCGGAGTATTCATAGAAAAAGTTTCAAGGCCTACATTTTATAGACTTCAAGATTTGCTAGAAAGAGAGTTGGCGCTCACTCAAATCAAATCTTGACAAATAACAGAACAACACTAGAACAGAAGGCGAATGTTTCTGATTTGTTCGAGGTGACTCCATGCTGACGCAAAAGCAAAAAGATCTTTTAATGCTGATTGATGCGCGGGTGAAAGCCGTTGGCGTCCCGCCGTCCTATGACGAGATGAAGGACTCTCTGGGTCTGGCAAGTAAGTCCGGGATCCACCGCCTGATTTCCGCCCTCGAAGAACGCGGCTTCATCCGCCGTCTGCCGAATAAGGCGCGGGCGCTGGAAGTTCTGAAACTGCCGGAAGACATGCAGGACAAGGTCGTCTCCTTTGCCGAGAAGAAGGCAGAGAAAAAAGCGGAGCGCTACTCCGCCAATGACGGCGTCTCTATTCCGTTTGTCGGGAAAATCGCGGCGGGCCTCCCGATAGCCGCGATTGAAGACAGTTATAACACCATGATCGTGCCCCCGCATTTTGCCGGAAACGGCGATCATTTCGCGCTCGAAGTTGAAGGCGAGTCCATGAAGGATGCGGGCATTCTCGACGGCGACATCGTGATCGTCAAAAAGTCCAATACGGCGCGGAACAATCAAATCGTCGTAGCCCTTGTCGATCAGGATGAAGCCACATTAAAGCGCCTTTACAAATCCGGCCAGCAGGTTGAATTGATTGCAGAAAACCCTGATTTCGAAACCAAGGTTTTCGGCCCTGACCGCGTTGAGGTTCAAGGCATTCTGGTCGGCCTATTGCGGGAATATTAAATCTTTGATTCTGTCATTCCGCACGTAGCGAAGCGAAGATGCGGAAGGTCGAGAGTAGGAAAACCAATTTCCAGGCGGTTTACAACCTCTCGGCCTTCCGGGTTCGCGCCTCGCCCCGGAATGACAAATATCCCTCACTCCCAAAGCCGCCGTTTCTCCGGCGGTTTTTTTGTGCCTTTGCGTCTAATGCCCCGCTTCTCTAAATAGACATCCAAGGCCCCCTCGCGCCTGAGCACCTGTCCATCAATCAGCTTGGCCGCACAGTTTCGCCTGACCTCCGGCCCGACATCGCGCTCTGTCAGTATGACCAGATCTGACGAGGCGCATTCGACTCTGGCTTCGGACGGATGGGTCAGAATGGAAATTTGTTTTCCTCTAATTTGGAAGCGGCAAGCCAGCGCGTCGCAAGGCGCGTCCGTCTTATCCATCGCTATGGCGTCCACCTCGCCTCGTCCGGCCTTTTCGGAAAAGCGCTCCCGTCCGTAACTGTCGGCACGTTCACTTGTGACGATAAGCCTCTGTAATTCTTGACTTTCCCAGAAGGCCACGCGGCCATCCTCTGAGATACGAAGCGTTGGAACAGGTTCATTCCACCAGCCGAGAAAGCAGACCAGAATGAGCCCTACGGCAATAAGCCGCCCTCGAAGCCCTCCTAAAAGAAGCAGGATAAACGCAAATCCATAGGCGGCAATCACCCAGCCGGGCGCAGCTTTGACTTGCACGAGAGCGCCGTCCCAGCTCGCAATCCAAGCGGAAATTTTGACAAGCCCTGTAATGGCCTGCCCCATCGCCCAGAGGGGCGCCTCTTCCAACCCAAGCGGCATAAGGACGAGCGACAAAATACCCAGCGGCATAACGGCAAGGGTAAAGAGCGGCATGGCGAGAAGATTTCCGACCAGGCCAAACCGCGCTATCCGGCCAAAATGAAACAGAGCAAATCCAGCTGTGGCGAGTCCGGCGACAAAACTAGTGACGCTCAGCGAAAGCGTATCGTTTCGTAACTTTGTGAGCCAGCCTTTCGTCGAACCGGCCGGCGTAAAATCCCGCCAGCTGCGATAGACCACGACCAAGGCCAGAACGGCGGCAAAAGACATCTGAAACCCGACCGACAGGAGCGCTTCGGGATGCAAAAACAGCGTAATCGCCGCCGCCACGCTGACCGAACGCACCGATATGGCGCGCCTGTCCAGTATCACGGCGAAGAAGACGATCACCGCCATGATATAGGCGCGCTGCGTCGCCACCGATGCCCCTGACAAGATAAGATATCCCGTTGCCGCGCCTATACCGAGTATCGCCGCAAATTTTCGTACGTCATATCGCCGGGACAAAGGCGAGATATGAACCAAGAGGAAGGTGAATATCCAGTATGCCGTTCCGGCCAAAAGCCCCATATGTAGACCTGAAATCGCTAAAATATGCGCCAGCCCTGCGGTGCGGAGCGCGTCCGTGTGCTCCGGCGGAATATAGCGGCGCACCCCGGTAAGCAGCGCGGCTTGCAATCCGGCGGTTTCAGACGGCGCAACAGTGTGGATATGGCCGGCCATGCGATACCGAAAGGCCGCAAGCCCCCGCCGCCATGACGGCTCTCCTGCCCCCGGCCTGACCTCCGGGGCGGAAATGGCAAAACCAAATCCGCCGACCTGTTCAAAAAACGCCCTCTGGCGCGGGCTATAGCCACCCGGGACAACTGGCCCCGGCGGCGCCGACAGAACCGCGCGGAGGCTCACATAGTCCCCGGCAGAAGCGGCTTCATTGTATTTCTGTCCGAACCGTACCCGGACTTTTTTTGGCGCGTTCATCCCGTCCGCCCAATTAAACTCTTCCACATTTATGATCCAGCGAACGCCTTTGCCGGACGCGGCGATCTCTTCAACCCAGCCAGAGAGTTGATAGGCCCGTTCATAATCCGGAAGGCGCGGGCTCTGCGTTACTTGAGTGTGCCACCCGGCGCGTCCAGCGCCCAGCAACATGGTCAATAAAAAGGCGCCCCATATCCAGCCTGTGAAAGCCGTCTGTCGCGTCATCCACAACAGTGCCCCGACGAGGCCTATGGCCAGACCCAAGGCCCAGCCAAACACGCTGTAAGGTAAGGTAAAATACAGCGCAATCCCTATCGCAAAGCAGACTACCAGTGTATCAAAACGAAAAGGCGGAACCTCTGCCCAGTTCAGGGTTTTTAAGGTAGACAGTCCTGTATAGCGCGCCAACGAAATTTGCGCCGTATCAGGGCTTTTCACCGCCCGCTCGGTATGAAATAGACCCCGCAACACATCCCTTTTTTAAAGGCCAGATGCCAATATGACGACAAAAAAAATAATTACCCGTTTCGCGCCCTCCCCAACGGGGTTCCTGCATATCGGCGGAGCCAGAACTGCCCTGTTTAATTATTATTTTGCCAAACATGTGGGCGGAGAATTTCATCTCCGCATTGAAGACACCGACAAGGCCCGTTCGACTGACGAAGCAACGCAAGCCATCCTCGACGGTCTGGACTGGCTCGGCCTGTCCTATGACGGCGAAATAATCTATCAGAGCCGCCGCGCCGCGGATCACGCCAAAGCCGCAAACGTCTTGCTTGAAAGCGGACATGCCTATCGCTGCCCTTTGGCTGGTGATGAGCTCGACGCAGAACGCGAAAAATGCCGCAACGCCGGAACCAGCTTCCGCTCGCCTTACCGCGACAAGGACAGCGACGTTGGAGCCATACGCTTCCGCGTACCAGAGGGCGAAACGCACCTTACGGATCATGTTCAGGGCGAAATCACCTGGGACAATAACGAGCTTGATGACCTTGTCCTCATGCGCGCGGACGGCACGCCGACCTATATGCTCGCCGTGATTGTGGATGACCACGATATGGGCGTGACCCATGTTATTCGCGGCGATGATCACCTTATCAATGCCGCGCGTCAGCAACAAATTTATCAGGCGTTGGGCTGGGATGTACCGGAATGGACCCATGTCCCGCTCATTCACGGGCCAGATGGGAAGAAACTTTCCAAGCGTCACGGCGCCCTTGGCGTCGAAGCTTACCGCGATATGGGTTATTTACCCTCAGGCCTGCGCAATTATCTGGTCAAGCTTGGCTGGGCGCATGGCGATGACGAACTGTTCTTTACAGACGAGGATATTGCCAAGGTCTTCACTCTGGACGGCATAAACGCCTCTCCGGCGCGTCTTGATTTCGACAAAATGGATTACATCAATTCACAGCATATTGCGCAGGCCGATGAGTCAGAGCTGTTTACTGACGCCCTGCCCTTTATGAACGAAGTCGATAAGACAGAAGAAAAGCTGAAACGCTTCAGAGCTGCTATCCCGACGTTAAAACCCCGCGCTAAGACTTTGAAAGAACTTATCGTTCAAGCAGATTACCTCTTGGCGGAGCGCCCGCTCACTTTGGAGGGCAAGACAGCTAAACCACTCGAGCGCGAAGGCGCTTTACAGCTCTTAGCGGCTTTGACTTTACGGCTCAAAGGGGTAGAAGACAGCGCGTGGGCTGCAGAAACGCTTCAGCAGCATTTAACGGACATCGCGACCGAAAACGACATTGGTTTCGGCCGCATTGGCCAACCCGTACGCGCCGCTTTGACGGGCGGAAAACCATCACCTGATTTATCGGTTGTGATGGCACTGCTGGGTAAAGAGGAATGCGTGGGGCGCCTTTCCGATTGCCTGACAGCGCTCTCGGATGATTGACCAAGAGCTAAAAGAATAATTTGAATCGAATAATTGAATAAAAAGGTAGAGAGAAAAATGGAAAATAAAATCACGAATACAGGCACAGCCACCGTCACGATTGAAGGCAAGTCTTATGAACTGCCCATTATGAAGGGCTCCATGGGTGCCCCGGGCATCGATGTCAGAGCCCTCCACAAAAAAACCGGCCATTTCACTTTTGATCCGGGCTATACCTCAACTTGTTCGACTGAGAGCCAAATCACCTTCATTAATGGCCAAGAGGGTCAGCTTCTTTATCGCGGTTACGATATTGAAAGCCTCGCAGAAAACTCCTCCTTCCTTGAAGTCGCCTATCTTTTGATTAACGGCGAATTGCCGAACCAAAGTCAGCATAAGAAATTTACAAGCACGATTACGCAGCACACAATGCTCCATGACCAAATCGAGAGCTTCTTCCATGGCTTCCGCCGCGACGCCCACCCAATGGCGATGATGTGCGGCACAGTCGGCGCTCTCTCCGGCTTTTATCATGACGATACCCACACCACAGTCGACGCCGCGCGCGATATGGCTATTCACCGCTTGATCGCTAAAATCCCGACGATTGCCGCCCGCTCCTATAAATATTCCATCGGCCAACCGACGGTTTATCCCGACAACTCTCTGTCCTACGCCGAAAACTTCCTGAATATGTGTTTCTCTGTTCCAGCTGAGAAATATAAAATCAGTCCGACCATTGCCCGAGCTATGGACAAGATTTTCATCCTCCACGCCGACCACGAACAAAATGCCTCGACCTCGACCGTGCGTCTGGCGGGTTCTTCCGGCGCAAATCCTTACGCCTGTATCGCGGCCGGTATTGCCTGTCTCTGGGGCCCGTCCCATGGCGGCGCAAACGAAGCTTGCCTGAACATGCTTCAGGAAATCGGCACTGTTGACAAAATTCCGGAATATATCGCCCGCGCGAAAGACAAATCGGACCCCTTCCGTCTTATGGGCTTTGGTCACCGCGTTTATAAAAACTTCGACCCGCGCTCCCGCGTCATGCAGAAAGTAGCTCACGAAGTCCTTGAAGAACTCGACCTGCAAAACCCAATTCTCGACGTCGCTATGGAGCTTGAAAAAATCGCTCTCGAAGACGAATATTTCGTCGAAAAGAAACTCTACCCGAATGTTGATTTCTACTCTGGTATCGTTCTCTCGGCGCTCGGCTTCCCGACGTCCATGTTTACGGTTCTCTTTGCTCTGGCCCGGACTGTTGGCTGGATTTCTCAGTGGAATGAAATGCTTGAAGACCCAAGCCAGCGTATTGGTCGTCCGCGTCAGCTTTATTCCGGCGCAACCCCTCGCGACTATATCCCTATCGATAAGCGCTAAGCCGCCCTAAATTACTAATCCTTATAAGGCCGCCAGGATTGCCTGAGCGGCCTTTTCGCTGGCCTTTTGTCCGGTGCCAGCCCCCATCAAACGGGTCTGCGCCAACAGCGCTTGTGAGGCAAAGTCCCGCGCTTTGGCGCTGTTCAAATACTGCGAAACAGCCTCTGCCAATATGGGAGGGCTAACGTCATCCTGTATGAACTCCGGCAGTAACTCGCGCTCGGCAGCGATATTTACGATCGAAATGTGATCGGGTTTGAAGATCTGTTTTGCGAGAAAATAGGTGATGGCGTTGACCCTGTAAGCCACCACGGTCGGAACGCCAAATCCGGCAAGTTGCGAGGTCACCGTGCCTGAGCAGGCCAAAGCGGCTGTCGAAGCGGACATGACTGCCAGCTTTTCGGCTTCATCGACAATATGTATCCCTTCCAGTTCCCTCATCTCGTCAAGGTACGGCTCTAACTGAGTTTTGATGGATTCGACGACAGGAACACAAACAACCAGATCCGGAAAAGTCCGTTTGAGTGATAAAACCGTCTTTTTAAAGTCTTCAGCGAGCGTTGCAATTTCCGAGGGCCGGCTACCAAACCAGACAGATAAGAGAGGCCGATGACCAAGCCCGAATTGCGCCTCAATGTCCGCTCCCTGTCCCTTGGAAAAATCCATATCAAATACCGGATTACCGACATAGACAGTTTCTAGACCGTGCCGTTGGAAATAAGGGGCGTCCATGGGTTGAATGCTCAGCAGTAAATCAACAGACCGCGCAAGTGTTCTAGATCGGCCGGACCGCATGGCCCAAACCTGCGGCGCAACATATTTGATAATTTTGCCGTCAAATCCGGCGGCTTTCAACCGCTGGGCAACGCGCACCATAAACCCCCAACTATCGATCAGGATGACAGCGTCGGGAGATTTCTGAAGAATAATATCGACGCATTCCCGGACTTTCCGCAGCACCAAGGAGTAGTTTTTAAGGGCTTCAACAAACCCTAATATGTTCAGCCCTGTTATGTCCATCAGAGAAGGCGTTCCGGCGAGCGCCATAGATTCGCCCCCAATGCCTTCAATAGAGATGCTTTCTTCGCGGGCTTTCAGGTCGCGTATCAACGCCGCCCCCAGCTCATCGCCGGAGCGTTCAGCTGCGACTATGAAAAGCTCAGTCATTCTCTGACGGGGGAAGTCCGAGCACGAAAAGACCGTGCCTATTTGCGGCTTCCACAACTGAGTCTTCATCCAGGACAAAGGCGCGTCCGGCTTCGGCGACGATGCCCGCCAGTCCAGCCGCGGCGGCATTTTCGACCGTCGCCAGACCTATCACAGGAAGGTCGACACGCTGATCCTGTTCGGGTTTGATCATCTTCGCCAAGACGCCTCGCCGGCTTCCTTCGGTGCCGCGCAGAGCTTGCGGCAGGCCAGCGACGCGCTGAAGCATGGCGTCAGTCCCTTCTTGGGCTTCGACGGCCAAGGTTACGCCCCCCGCCACAACAGCGCCTTGTCCGATATCCAGCGCGCCAATAGCTTGCGCTATATGGCAAGCGGCCAGAGCATCTTCCCGGTGAGCCTGAGGCAGTTTGATAGCGCCGAGGGCGCCTTCTTCCAAAAGTAAGTCGACGCAAACTTCTTGCGGAGAGACAATCTTGAAACCTTCTTTTTCAAACAGAGCCAGTAGGTGACGCATGAGGGCGTCGTCGCCACCCGTGGCCGCTTTCATGGCACCCGGCATCAGAAATAGCGCTCTCAAATCCGGTTTGAGGTTCTTGAAATCCGGGCGATCTACATAACCTGCGAAACAAACATGGGTGCAACCAGAGGATTTTAGTGTTTTGAAAATTTTTCCGATTTGGCCGAGCCCAACAGTCTCGGAACGTTTGAAATCTTCCGGCGCACCAAAACCTTTCAAGACAACCACATGTCCGAGGTCCTCCCCTGCGGCGTAAGCCACATGTTTGGGAAGCTCCCCGCCGCCCGCTATTAATCCGAGTCTCATTTTACCAACCCGTATGCGGCATACATATGCGCCGTTTATCCTGATCGCGGATAAAAGTGACGATATCCATCACGAGTTGATGATTAGAATAAGTCCCCTCGGCATCTTCCAACCGTTCCGCAAACGTGCCCTCTTCAGCAAATAAAAGTCTGTAAGCCGAGCGCAGGTCACGAATAACATCTCTGGAAAAACCCCGGCGCTTTAATCCGACAACATTTAGCCCGGCCAGATGGGCGGAATTTCCAATAACAGAGCCATATGGAATGACATCGAGTGTGACCAAGGCCATGCCCCCAACAAAAGCATGATCCCCGATCCGCGTATTTTGGTGCACTGCCGACAAACCGCCCATGATAACGTGATTGCCGATCGTCACGTTTCCGCCAATCTGAACCCCGTTGGAGATGACGCAATTATTTCCCATCTGGCCTTCATGCGCCAAATGGGTCCCGACCATGAAGTAGCAATCATTGCCTATTCGGGTGACCGGATTTCCGGCGTCTGTGCCGGGATGGACGTTTGAATTTTCCCGGAAGGTGCACCGATCTCCAACCACGATGGAGACAGCTCCGCCCTTGTGTTTGAAGTCCTGCGGCGGGTGCCCCATGGAAACATAGGGATAAAGAACGCAGTCTTTGCCAAGAGTTGTATTTCCGCTCAGGCTGACATGGCTGATAAGCTTTGTATTATCTCCGAGAGTGACATTGTCCTCGACAATACAAAACGGGCCAATGGAAACATTTTTTCCCAACTTGGCCTTGGAGCTGACAATGGACGATGGGTGAATTTGAGAGGTCATGACCAAACCTTATCAGTCATTCTGGTCAAAGACCATTTGAGTTGCGGAAAATTGCAACTGCGCCGCCAAAGCGTCTCCGACATAGGCTTCGCCCGAAAATTTATAAAACCCGCGGCGATGACGATCAATGCGCGCTGCAATCGAGAGGGTCTCGCCGGGATAAACCGGGCGTCGGAATTTCGCCTGCTCCACGCCCGAAAAAGCGATAAAACTCCCCTCCTCCAACCCGGAACTCAGCGAAACAATCAGGGCTCCGGCCTGGGCAACAGTTTCAATAATCAAAACGCCGGGCAGAATGGGTAAGTCCGGAAAGTGGCCTTTGAAAAACGGGGCATCCGGCTTGATGAAAGATTCAGCCCGGATAGATGTTTCATCGGCTTCAATCACGCGGTCGATGAAAAGCATGGGGTCCCTGTGAGGGAGGTAATTTCTGACATTGTCCCGATCCAGTGGAAACTCGATTTTGGGTAAACCGCTCATGAGGCGTCCTTTTTCGGTCTTTGGGCAAGTTTTCGTGTCGCGTTAATCACGCGCATATGCTCTCGAATCGGCATTGCGGGAATTCCGCTCCAGGCTTCCCCTTCCGGGATATCATGCATGACTCCGGCTCTCGCGGCGATCATGACGTTATCGCCAATGGTCAGGTGATCCGCCAAGCCGACATTTCCGCCCATCTGGACATTTTTACCGATAATGCAGGATCCGGACACACCGACATGGCCTGCCAACATAGACCCCTCGCCAATTCGGACATTATGCCCAATTTGAACAAGGTTGTCGATTTTCACGTCGTCACCGATAACCGTATCATCGAGTTGTCCGCGATCAATACAGGTCTGGGAGCCGACACTGACCCGATCGCCCAGACGGACAATGCCGAAATGCGGAATATTGATCAAACCCTGTTCGTCTTTGGCGACGCCAAATCCTGCCCCGCCAATCACAGCCCCGGCTTTTATACGGCAGTTTTGACCGATCTCGCAAAATGACAAGGTCACGTGCGGCCCAATATCGGTGTTCTCGCCGACGCTAACGCCGTGACGCAAGACAGAGAACGGCCCGACTTTAACGCCTTTGGCCAGATGGACGCCCGGGCCAATAATCGCCGTGGGATGAACGTCTGCTTCAGGTGAGATGTTCTGCTCTGTCTTTTGGGTCTCTGCAGTGACAAGCTTTTCGCACATGCGGGCAAAATGGGCGCGGGGCGAGGCACTGACGATTGGAAGAATTTTCTGTTCGCTTACCGCCGACGCCAATCGTTCTGTCACCAGGCAAGCTGTCGCCTTTGACCCTTCGAGGTCGGATTTGCGGCGTTTGTCTTGCAAAAACGACAAAGCCCCGACTTCGGCATTTGCCAAAGCGGACGGGGCTTTAATGTTTTCATCGTAGAAATTCGGCTCTAGCGCGACAGGCAAACCTTCGATGAGACTTGCAAGGCTTTTAGGGCCTTTGAGTGTGTAAAAACGTGGGTCAAACATAAGAGTTGATAGCGCAGTTTGACCCCGTTTCACAAATTTATAATCGGAAACCGATTATTGGTTGGGCAAACGCTCTCTTACAACGGGTGTCGTTGTCATTTGCTGGTCAAGTTTGGTTAGAACCGTCTGCGTGATATCGGCCGTTGGGCTGAAGTAAAGCGCGGAGCTGATATCTACAACAGCGTCTGCATTTCGTTCTGCGCCAACAGTATTCACGATTTCTGAGAATTTTTTCATCACAGGAATGATGGCCTTTTGGCGTGTGATCTGCATTTCCTGACTTATTTTCTGGTATTCAGCTTGAAAAGCTTGCTGGTCTTTTTGTAGCTGAGTGTACTGAGCCTTGAATGCCGGGTCGTTAATCAGGTCGGCCTGCTTTTTGCCGTCATACTGACTTCCCAGTGATTTCATTTTGCTTTCAAGACTAGTTTGCTTGCCTTTGACTTCGGTAGACGCAGTCGATTCGATGGATTTGATCTGAGAAGCGACATATTTGCCGACTTTTGATTCGCTGATGACTTTTTGAGAATCAACGACAAGTACGGTCTGAGCGAAGGCGGATGAGCTCATAGAAGCCAGAGCAAATAGGCCCAGTGCAGAAGCGCGAGAGAATTTTTTAAACATGATTAGAACCTTGTACGGGTTGTGAACTGAAATGACTTACGATCATCGTAGTCAAACTGTCGAAGTGGTTTGGTAAAGTCGAAACGGATCGGACCGAACGGGCTTTCCCAGAAAATAGACGCACCGAGCATGGCACGAATTGAGAGGTCATCAATACTACGTTGGCATGTGACAAACGTTGCATCATTCCCATCATCCGTAACAGCGCCACAGGCATCTCCTACTTCAATGCCGGGCGTGTTACTGGCAGAGACAAAATCAGATTTGAAACTGTCATCCAATAGACCCACGGTCCCGGCTTCTAAGAACAGACTACCCAACAAATTGGGCACGCCAACCGGAAAACTCACCTCGGCTGAAGCCAGACCAAAGGCGTTCCCACCCAACGCATTAAGGCGCTGAGTAACTTGTCCGGTTTCGCCGTCAACTTGCACCAAACGTGGGCCGATACCGGCATTGTCATAACCGCGGAAGTCAAAGTTACCTTTGAAATAGCGATCGTTAATCGTGACATCATCGCCGCCCCAGCCGCGGATATAGCCGCCGGCCAATGTGGCGCTGGCGATAACGTTTTTATATAGGCCCTTGTAGAAATTGGCGCGAACATCTGTCCGGAGATATTTCACGTCTCCGCCAACACCGGCCAAGTCCTGACTGAAGCTGACATCAAAGCCACCTGTCGGTGTGATTGGGTCATTCCGTCTATCCCAAGAAAACGAATAGCCGAAAATAGATGAAATTCGTCCGCCCGCTTGCTCACAGAGAGAGAGTAACTGGAGGTCCTGAGGCCGCGCGCCGCCTGATTGATTGGCTGCATCTAAAGCCGCACACTGATTTTGCTGAGGAAATTCAATATCTTCCTGCCGCAGAGAGTAACGCGGTGTCAAAGATGTGTATTCAGTTAGCGGGAACCCGAGTGAAACCTGGCCGCCCGTTCTGGATTGGCGGAAACCGGCCTCTTCCAAAAAGTCGATGGTCACGTCGAAAAGCTGAACACTGGCCGCAAGGTTTCGTCCAAGGAAGCGAGGTTCCGTGAAACGAAGGTCGATTTCTTGGCGATTTGAAGATGCGCGTATTACAAAACGAAGCAACTGTCCGCGGCCGCGAAGGTTTCGCTGCGTAATCGACATGTCCACCAAGAAAGCATCGGCAGAAGAGAATCCGGCCGAGAAGCTAAGTTCCCCTGTGGGCTGCTCCTTGACCTTCACTTCGACGACGGCGCGGTCCGGTGAACTGCCTTGCGTCTCGGTGATTTCCACTTCTTCAAAGAAGCGAAGAGCTCTAACGCGGTTACGGGAACGATCCAGCAGAATTCTGTTAAAAGCGTCACCTTCGACCAATTCCAGCTCTCGCCGGATAACATAATCTAGTGTTGTCGTGTTTCCGACAATATCGATCCGCTCAATATAGACACGCGGGCCTTCAACCACATTAAAGACAAGATCGACCGTCTTGGTTTCGCGGTTGCGGCGAATATCCGGCTGAATATCCACAAAGGCGTAGCCGGTCGTGCCAGCAGCAAAATTTAGAGTGTCAATCGCGGTTTCAACTTGGCTGGCATTATAAATTTCGTCGGGCTGAATGCGTAAAAGTCTTTCTAGGAATGTCGGATCCAACTCATCCAGCTGTGTTTCTACGGAAATATCGCCCCACCGGTATTCTTCGCCCTCATCCACGGTGAACGTGATGTAGAAGTCTTCCTGGTCCGGCGTCAGCTCCGCCACGGCGGATACAACGCGGAAATCGGCAAAGCCGCGATTCGTGTAATAGGTCCGCAATTGTTCCCGGTCATATTCCAGTCGGCCCGGGTCATAGTTATCGTTGGAGCTGAAGAATTTATACCAACGTGATTCGGCGGTTGCGATCTGTTTTCTGAGATCGCGGTCAGCATATTCTGCGTTTCCGATAAAATTGATGCGCTTGACGCCTGTCACAGGGCCTTCGGTAATTTCAAAGATCAAATCCACCCGGTTTTGAGGCTGTTGAACGACTTTCGGCGACACAGTCGCCGCGAACCGTCCGGATTGGCGGTAAAGTTCGATAATACGCTGAACGTCCTCCTGGACGCGAGATCGTGTAAAAATCGAACGGGGCTCGGCCTCGACCTCGTCGGTAATTTTGTCCGTTTTCAGGGATTTGTTCCCCTCGAAAATCACCCGGTTGATAATCGGGTTCTCAATGACCTGAATCAAAATATTGCCGTCGCGCGGATCGATCGCAACATCCGCAAAAAGTCCCGTAGCATAGAGCGTTTTCAAAGAGGTATCGATACGTGATTCGCTATACGGATCGCCCGGCGCGAATAAGAGATATGACGCGACTGTGTTCGCCTCTACCCGCTGATTTCCCGACACCTGAATAGATTTGATGATGGTCGGGGCTTGAGGGGCTTCTGCCTCCGCAGGGACTTCAGGAGTAGGTTCCTGCTGCGCATACGCCGGAACGCTAAAGACCAGTAAAAATGCAAATAGAAGAGCCTGAAGCACCCGAAATTGGGAAATAAGCGTTAAATCTGTTTGGCGATGTCTCGCAAGTGAAAGCATGAACACGTCCATTTAGGAAAAGAAACTACTGACGTAGCCGATATCGTTGATCGTAAGGATGACGAAGAGTGTAAGCAAAACTGCAAAGCCTATCCGGAACCCATACTCCTGTTTTTTTTGACTAAGCGGACGACCCGCTACGGCTTCATAAGCGTAGTATACCAAATGTCCACCGTCGAGCACGGGAATAGGCATTAAATTTGCTACACCCAGACCGATAGAAATTGCCGCCGCAAGCTGCACCATTCGCAGGAAAAGGTCCTGCATGCGCTCTCCAAAAGGTTTATCTGCATTGGCGGCATCAACTGCAGATTTTCCTGTTATGGCGGCGATTTTGACAACGCTGCCCAATTGTTTGCCGTCTTCCTTGCCTTGAAAAATACGGCTGACATAAGTCCCTGTCATGGAGAGGGTTTCCCCCACTTTGGAAACTCCAAATCCGAGAGATTCCAATGGACCATATTCAAGATGTATGAGGTCGGCTTTTTCCGTATCGATAAACACGCCCAACTCGCCCGACGAGGATTTCCCGCCGACGAAATCGCGCTCTTCGATGCGTCTTGGCGCAATTTCCAGATCGACCTTTTGGCCGTCCCGTTCGATCTGGGTTGAGATTTCCGTATCACTGCGAAGACTCACATAACGGACTAGTCGGGTATAGGTAGACACATCCTGACCATCCATGGTTAGGATTTGGTCTCCAGGTATTATTCCGGCCCGCTCCGCCGCACTGTCTTGTTTGACCTCGCCGACAAGAGAAGCCCGATCATAACTGCCATAGCCATAGCCAATACCCGCAAAAATCAGCGCGGCGAGAAGGAAATTGGCCATAGGACCCGCCAGAACGACTAGAGCCCGTTGCCAAACAGGTCGGAAATGGAAAATGTTTTCAACGCCAGGGCCATCGCCCCTCTCGGCTTGTGCTTTCATAGCCGCGAGGGCCTCTGCGTCCGGGTTACTGGCTCCGGAGGCGTCCCCGCTAAATTTGACATAGCCGCCCAGAGGGATGCGGGCGATCGCCCACTCCGTGCCGCTTTTCGCTTTCCATTTGGCAATGGGCTTTCCGAAACCGATGGAAAACCGGTCGACAGCAATCCCGAAAAACCGCCCCACACTGTAATGGCCCAGCTCGTGGAAAAAGACGAGAAAGGACAAGACGATGAGGAAACTGCTCAGAAAAATAGCGATATCAATCAGGCCTGAAAGCATGACGGCGCATTTGTCCCCTTCTAAAAATGCCGCGCTATGCGCTATGACACAGCGGCGATAACTCTGGCGCAGGGTTTGCCTGTTTTTTCAGGCTATAACAAGTTTACAATCTGCTCATGTGCAGTGCGGCGAGCGTTTGCATCTGTAGCAAGAATGCCCTCGATTGTTACGTCTGATTTGTTGAAATCGGGCGCACCGTTCAGGGAAGACAATACTCGTTCAACTGTTCGGGCAATATCCAAAAATCCGATCTTCTTCGACAGAAAGGCCTCGACGGCAATTTCATTTGCGGCGTTCAGGGTATTTGGCGCCTTCCCGCCCGCTTCCAGAGCTTCCCGCGCGAGCCTGAGGGCCGGAAAACTTTCCAAGTCCGGCTCAAAAAATGTCAATCCGCTTAGCTTTGCGAAGTCCAGTCTTTCCACCGGGGCCGCGATGCGGGACGGCCACCCCATGGCGTAGGCGATCGGCGTTCGCATGTCCGGCGAGCCGAGCTGCGCCAAAACAGAGCCGTCGATATATTCAACCATGGAATGGATGATAGACTGCGGGTGAACAATGACATCAATATCAGAAGATGGCCGGTTAAACAAATAACTCGCTTCAATCAGTTCGAGTCCTTTGTTCATCAGGCTGGCTGAATCAATGCTTATTTTCGCGCCCATATCCCAAACAGGGTGTGCCAAGGCATCCTCGCACGAAACAGACTGTAACGCCTCTTGTGAGAGCTCCCGAAAGGGGCCGCCGCTCGCCGTCAGGATTAGCCGCTTCACACCTTTTGTGTCGCCCTCTAAAACTTGGAAAATAGCATTATGCTCACTGTCCACCGGAAGAAGCGTGGCGCCGTATTTCTTCACCTCAGACATGAAGTGATCGCCTGCACAAACGAGGCATTCCTTGTTGGCCAGCCCAATATGACGGCCTTGCCGCACGGCGGCGAGCGTCGGCTCGAGACCTGCGGCGCCCATAATGGCGGCCATGGTAAATTCCGCATCCATCGACGCGGCTTCTATTAAAGCCTCCACCCCCAAGCCAAATCTAATATTTGTACCCGCGAGGGCGGATTCGAGGATTTGGCCTTGGCTTTCATCTGCAAGAGCGACGAACTCAGCGTCGAATTCTATTGCTTGTTCAGCAAGTTTTTGCGCAGAGCGGCAGGCCGTAAGAGCCACAATTTTATAAGTGCCAGGATGAGAGCGGGCGACAATATCGAGCGTATTTTCCCCGATAGACCCCGTGGATCCCAAGACCGTCATGCGTTTGGTCACAGAATCAGACCGGCCAGATCGAAGGGAAAGCCAGTATAATCAGGGCGAAACCAACACTTGCCGCCATGAGGCTATCCAAGCGGTCGAGCAACCCCCCATGTCCGGGCAGTAACTCGCCTGTGTCCTTGACCTGCAAACGGCGTTTGAGACCGCTCTCGAACAAATCACCGCCCACGGATAAAAGCACCACAGGGATTGCCATGAATAAACCCAAGACGAAATTTCCTGTCATGAAGAAAGTCACTGCCGCCCCGATCAAGGTCGCGAGGATAAGCCCGCTGAAAAAGCCTGACCAGGTTTTATTGGGTGATAGTTTCGGAGAAAGTTTTGGCCCCTTGAAATAGCTACCGCCAAAATAGGCCCCGACATCCGCCGACACCACAACTGCGATTATAAAAAACAGAGTTTTAAAACCGCTTGTATCAAACCCGACCGCATTTCCCCGCAGGCCGATAATCGTCAGGCAGGGTATTAAAATATAAAGTAGTCCGAGGCCCGCCCACTGCGCCCCGCCCTGACGGCGCATTCGCTCCGCCGCGCAAAGCCAGGCCGTGATGATGACCGTCAATCCCGCATAAAGCCAAAGAGACTGAACTGCGTAAATAGAGCTGACAAGAATTCCGAGTACCGGCAAAATATAGGACAGACGGGTTGCGGCCGGGTCTGACATTCTCACCCATTCATAGCTAACCCGAACCGTGAACAGGGCAGCCAAAACAGCCCATAGCCATCCGCCAAAATAGAATGGCGCCATGCAGATAAGAGCCAGAATGATAGCGGAAGTGACACGTATCCCGAGATTTTTCCAAGTTTTTTTGGATTCGGGAAGAAGAGAAGCGTTCATGATCTAGGCAACTTCCGAAGCCGATAAATTGCCGAAACGGCGATCCCGGCGTTGAAAATCGGAGATGGCTGCCTCCAGATCGGCTCTGGTAAAGTCAGGCCAGAGAACATCTGTGAAAACAAACTCCGCATAGGCGGCCTGCCATAAGAGGAAGTTGCTGATCCGCATTTCGCCGCTTGTACGGATAACCAGATCCGGATCCGGCAACCCTGCTGTGTCGAGAAATGATTCCAGAACTTCGGAGGTTAGACTTTCCTCGGTGTGCCCGGCGGCCATAGCCCGCTTTGTCGCCCGGAGAAACTCGTCCCGCCCGCCATAATTAAAAGCGATGTTAAGCTGAAAATTGGTATTTTCGGATGTGGTCGTCTGCACACGGTTGATGAGTGATATCAAATCCGGCTTCAAGCCCTCTTTCGAGCCTAAGATGCGTATCTTGACGCCGCGCTCATGCAGGGTTTGCAAATCCTGTTCGACATACTCACGCAAGAGGCTAAAAAGCGCCGCGATTTCCGCCTTGGGCCGCGACCAGTTTTCTGTCGAAAAGCTATATAGAGTCAGACACTTAACGCCCATTTCAGAGGCATCTTCAACAATACGGCGCACAGTTTTGACGCCGGCCTGATGCCCAAAAACACGCGGACGATGCCGGGCCTGCGCCCAGCGCCCATTCCCATCCATAATAATCGCTATATGAGCGGGAAATCGGTCAGGATATGTTGACGAAACTCCCAAACTTTAGACCTGCATGATCTCTTTGGACTTGTGCTCAAGTGCCTTTTCGATATCGGCGATAACGGCGTCGGTGGCTTTTTGCACGTCATTGCTGTGCGCTTTGTGCTCGTCCTCAGAAATTTCGGAGTCCTTTTCCAATTTTTTCAGAGTGTCCATGGCGTCGCGCCGAACGTTTCGAACCGCAATTTTCGCATTCTCGGAATAAGTCCCTGCCACTTTTGCCAAATCCCGGCGACGCTCTTCGGTTAGCGGCGGCATGGGAATGCGCAATGTCTGGCCGTCTGTAATTGGGTTTAGCCCGAGCGTGCTCTGGCGCAGGGCCTTTTCGACGGCGCCCACCATAGTCTTGTCCCAAACGCTGACCATAAGCATACGGGCTTCGGGGACGCTGACGGAGCCGACCTGGTTCAAAGGCACTTCGGAGCCATAAGCATTGACGTGGATGCCGTCGAGTAGACCGGCATTGGCGCGGCCTGTTCTCAGCCCGCTAAATTCACTTTTCAACGAGGCAAGCGCCCCGTCCATTCTTTTGCGGTATTCCGCCACTTTAAAATCAGCCATTGGGCATCTCCAAATTCTACTTTCTTTACCGCAGCCTGCTGGCCTTTTTAAGACCAGATCACGTTTTAATTATGGTGCAGGTCCCCTCGCCTGACATAACTTTGTCAAATCCGCCCTGTTCATGCAATGAAAACACGATAATCGGGATGTCATTCTCTCTCATCAAGGTCACAGCCGCCGCGTCCATGACTTTCAGATCATCAGTCAGGACCTTTTGATAAGTCAGCGTGTCATACCGTTTCGCGTCCGGGTTCTTTTTTGGGTCACTATCATAAACGCCGTCGACCTGAGTGCCTTTCAAGAGTGCGCCGCAACGCATCTCTGCAGCCCGAAGAGCCGCGGCGGTATCCGTGGTGAAATAGGGGTTACCGGTTCCGGCGGCAAAAATCACCACCCGCCCCTTTTCCATATGACGAACAGCGCGGCGGCGGATATAGGGCTCGCACACTGTCTGCATTGGAATGGCCGACTGGACACGTGTGTCCACACCCTGCTGCTCCAAGGCGCTTTGCATCGCAAGAGAATTCATCACAGTGGCGAGCATTCCCATATGGTCGGCAGTGGAGCGTTCGATACCCCCGGCGGCGGCGCTTAGGCCTCGAAAAATATTGCCGGCCCCGATGACCAACGCAATTTGTAAACCTTTTGCATGCGCTTCGGCCACCTCTTTGGCGATACGCGCGGTCATTTTAGTATCAATTCCGTATTCCTGATCTCCCATCAGGGCTTCACCGGAAAGTTTTAAAAGAACGCGTTTATAGTTGTAAGTCGTCATGGTCAGCCTGTTTACCCAAATCCGGAGTGACTCAGTTTCCAAGCGTTATAACGCTTGAGACGCGTGATGCCAGTGGTGTTTGTTTGTTTTGGACGTAGAGATATCAGAGAAATAAAAAACCGCGCCTCAAAGGAGACGCGGCTTTCGTGTTCAATCCAAACCCTGCGGCGGGTTCGGCGCTTTGCTGGAGGCTTTAACCGCCTTTAACAGCTGCGGCGACTTCTGCTGCGAAGTCTTCTTCTTTCTTTTCGATACCGTCGCCGACGCCCATGCGGACATAGCCGGTCATTTTGATATCTGTACCAAGCGCTTTGGCTTCATCAGCAAGAACCTGCTCGATAGAACGCTCTCCATCCATGACGAAGATTTGCGTCATCAGAACAGATTCCTTGAAGAATTTGACCATGCGGCCTTCAACCATTTTATCCACGATTGATTCCGGCTTGCCGGACTCAAGCGCTTCAGCCTTGAGCATTTCGCGCTCTTTGGCGACCAGGTCTTGATCCAGATCATCAACTGTCAATGCCAGCGGGTTAGTCGCGGCGATGTGCATGGCGATTTTCTTACCTAGGTCTTCAAGCTTTGCGACGTCGCCAGCAGATTCCAGCGCAACCAAAACACCAATCTTGCCCATGCCTTCTGTTACCGCGTTATGGATATATCCGGCCACGGCGCCTTCTGAAACAGTGAGGCGCGCCATGCGGCGTAGAGACATATTTTCACCGATTTTACCGACTAGCGTGGTCAAATGGTCTTTGACGTTTTCACCGGAAGCGGTTTTAGCGGCGGCCAATTCTTCTGTGCTGTCGACAGTGACGGCCAAGTCAGCGATTTCGGAAACAGCGCCTTGGAACGCATCGTTACGCGCCACAAAATCGGTTTCAGAATTCACTTCGACAACGGCGCCCGTTTTCGGCGCAAGCGCAACGGCAACAAGGCCTTCTGCCGCAATACGGCCAGCTTTTTTATCGGCTTTGGCAATACCTTTTGTCCGCAACCAATCAGCGGCCGCTTCGAGGTCGCCGTCTGTTTCGTTCAATGCTTTTTTACAATCCATCATACCGGCGGATGTTTGATCACGCAGGCTTTTCACCATTGCGGCTGTAATCTGTGCCATGGGAGGTCTCCTTATGGGTCAATCAATAAATAGGTTCGGCCCCTATTTGGGGCGAAAAAACAAAAATGGAAGGGGCGGAACCTCCGCCCCTAAATTTCAAAGGCGAAGCTTAGGACTTCTTACCAGAAACCATAGCTTTGGCCTGCTCGACCCAGTCACCCGAAGCCAGTTTCCCGCCTAGATCATGAGCTTCTTCCAGCTCTTCGATCTGCTTTTCGGTCAATTCTGACATGACTTGAACAGATGTGATGCCGGCTTCTTGAAGCACTTTTTTGTATTTCGGGCCAATGCCGTCAATGTCCGCAACGTCGCTCAGGTCAGGTTTCACGTCGGCTTCTTGTTCAGGTGTCGCCGGTTGAGCCGTAGTGGCTTCTTGCGCAGGGGAAGGAGGCGCTTCTTTTGCGGCTTCCTCTTTAGGTGCAGGCGTTTCTTCTTTCGCTGTCGCTTCTTTTTGAGCAGCTTCCATGTTCAAAGCGAGCTCTTCCGGGTTTTCGGAGGCGCCGAGGTCAGCACCGACAGAGGCTGCAGCTTCGGTCATGCCGTCGAGAACAGCGTCAGCCACGAGTTCGCAGTAAAGCTGAATGGCGCGGGCCGCGTCATCATTGCCCGGAATAGGCATGTCTGCTGATTCAGGATCCGAGTTGGAATCGAGAATGGCTACAACCGGAATGCCCAGACGGCGGGCTTCCAAAATCGCGATACCTTCTTTGTTCGTGTCGATAACAAACATCAGGTCGGGCTTGCCGCCCATGTCTTTAATACCGCCGAGGGCTTTTTCGAGCTTTTCCATTTCGCGGTTAAGCTTGAGGTTTTCCTTCTTAGTCAGACCTGTGTCGGCATCTTCGCCTTGGTCGCCGAGCATGGCTTCCAGCTCTTTCAAGCGGGAGATAGACTTCGTGACGGTCTGCCAGTTTGTCAGCATGCCGCCGAGCCAGCGGTGATTGACGTAATACTGAGCGGAGCGTTTCGCAGCGGCTGCAACCGGCGCAGACGCAGCGCGCTTCGTGCCAACGAAAAGGACGCGGCCGCCTTTGGCAGCAACATCACGGACTTCTTTCAAAGCCTGATGCAATAGCGGAACTGTTTGGGACAGATCCATAATATGGATGTTTGAACGGGCGCCGAAAATATACGGGGCCATTTTTGGGTTCCAGCGATGTGTCTGGTGACCAAAGTGAACGCCAGCTTCGAGCAATTGACGCATTGAAAATTCAGGTAGGGCCATGGATATCTCCTTGTTCCGGTTGACCATATGCAGGGTGTGAAGTGGCCCCACCACGGGGCCGCTCACCGGAATGGACGAAAGACTATATGTCAGACGCCCGCACCTGCATGCGAATTAGTGGGGGCCACATAGCGCAACTGCGCGGGGATGCAAGGCATTTATGCGGCGATGGGTCCGCAAGTCGTCTATTTTTTGGAAAACGACCGATTATTGCGAATATGCCGCGTAATATTGGCAACTGTATCCACCCAAATCTCATCTTGGGCCTCCGACAGATAGTCGAGCAACGCCTCGTGAGCCTTATTGGAGACTGATATATAATCGCCCCCTACCCCGTGAAATGTAATCGTTCCGTAGCCGCCCGACGCAATAATTTTATCGACCAAGGCGATGAGCTCTTCGCCGGTTTGCTCCTCTCCGCCAAAGGTTGGAATCGAATAAATGTGAATCTTTTTATCTGAAATTTTCGCCGGGTGACCAATGATAGAACGGGCGCTGGCAAATAATGGCTGTATCGCTTCGACATAGGATTTTCCTCCTGCCGTCGAATCTCCGCAAGGATAGGCATAAGTTCGCTCGGTCTTACCGTCTAAAGCCGTCAAGAGAGAGTTCGCAAACCCCAGCTCCTGAACAAGCCGGGGAAGCGTATAATTATCGAGATCGGTCGCTTCGGTAATCCAGTCCCGTTCCGGAAAGGATTTCTGCCCTAAGCAAGGATGAAAAAGCGAGTGATTGCCAAGTTCATGCCCCGACTCTGAGACCTCCCGCCAGGAGTCCATATTTTCGGTGAACAAATCCACGCCGACGGTCAGGTAAAAAGTCCCTTTAAGGTTTCTTTCGTCCAAAGCCGGAACCGCATTTTCGAGCTGACTTAACAGGCTGTCATCATAGGTGAGCGAGATAGCGGCCTTCGCGCCGCCGGGCCACGAGCTTTCCTCATCCGCAGAGGCGGACGCCGGGACAAAAAAAAGCAAACCAATGCTAATAATACCGATAAGAAAGTGCGTTGTATTTGAATGCATGAAAAACCGTTAAATGAGTCTCGCCCTTACTGCAATACATTGAGCGTTTGGCAGCCTATGGTTCCTAAACACGGATTTAGGGTTAGGCGGCTATTTCCCGGATGATCTCCACCGCCTGGTTGACCTTTATCGCCTTTTGTATCTTCAAATCTATGCCCCAATTGCCGGCGAGCTTCCAACTCGCCTCACGCGTTTTATCGAGCGGGGCGGTGATTTTGATATATCCCGAATTTTGATAAGGCGCATTTTTAAGCTGGTGGAGAAGCTTTTCAAGAGAATCCAGTGTTTCCGCTGTCGCATTCCGCAGGCGGATATC
Organism: uncultured Hyphomonadaceae bacterium; assembly: GCA_963972195.1. Taxonomy (GTDB): domain Bacteria; phylum Pseudomonadota; class Alphaproteobacteria; order Caulobacterales; family Maricaulaceae; genus Litorimonas. The sequence continues at coordinate 365,664 of CAXATH010000001.1, forward strand.
TATTCCCACTATTTTAGCCGCCGGAGGTTTGGCGTCCAGCGCCGTCATCGCTTCGGCAAAGAGCCGAACATCACCGTCCCCACCTTCGGCTTTGACCTTGACTTGCACCAGATTCCCCGGGCTCAGATAGTCGCGGTTTTCCAAGAGAATTCTTTCGGTAAAAAGGACCTCATATTCTCCGGTCGGATCGGACAGCGCAACAAAGGCGAATTTCTTACCGCGTTTGGACAGGCGTTCCTGCTTGCGAAGCACCACGCCGGCCAGGTTGAGTTTGCACTCTTTGCCGCTTTTGGCAAAGCGCTCGCCGATATCGACGGCGCTTGTGCATTTATCAAGGCTGCCCTTTTCCAAATGCTCGTCGAGAGGATGCCCGCCCAGATAAAATCCGACGGCGCCGAGTTCGTGGTTCAGCGTTTCAATAGAGCCCCAAGGCGGCGCATATTCCAGATCAGGGTCTTCCATAGGCACAGCATCGCCGAACAGGCTAACCTGTGCGCTGGAGCGTTCCCGCGCCGCTAGCGTACCTATATCCTGCAGGATGGAAGAGGACGCCAAAACGCTCGCCCGGTTAAGGTCGAGGCAATCAAACGCCCCGGCGCGAGCCAGATTTTCAATGGCACGTTTATTCACCAACCGCATATCAACGCGGTGCGCAAAATCATAAAGATCTTTGAACGGGCCGCCCTCATTGCGAACAGAAATGACATGACGCATCGCATCAAGACCGACATTCTTGAGCGCGCCCAAAGCATAAAGAACTTTGCCGTCTTTCACGTCAAAATCAGCCTCCGACCTATTCACACAAGGGGACTCTATCTCGAGGCCCATTCGTTTGCCCTCTTGATAAAACTGCGCCAGTTTTTCGACATTGGCGAGATCAAGCGACATAATCGCCGCGATAAATTCTGCCGGATAGAGCGCTTTCAGATAAGCGGTCTGAAATGAGATCATGGCATAGGCGGCGGCGTGAGATTTGTTAAATCCGTAACCGGCAAATTCGTTTACGAGTTCGAATATCTCGCCCGCCAGACGCCCGTCCACGTCGCGCTCAACCGCCCCGTCAATAAATTTTGACTTTTGCCTGTCCATTTCGGCCTGGTCTTTTTTACCCATGGCCCGCCGGAGCAAATCGGCATCCCCCAGAGAAAAGCCGGACAGGGTTTTGGCGATTTCCATCACCTGTTCCTGATAGATAATAATCCCGTAAGTTTCATCCAGAATGGATTCGAGCTTGGGGTGCGGATAGGTGATTTCCTGACGCTCAAACTTCCGGTCAATATAATCCGGAATGTTCCTCATTGGGCCCGGACGATAGAGGGAAATCAGAGCGGTCAGCTCTTCTATAGAGCCCGGCGCCATTTTCCGTAGTACGTCGCGCATACCCGAACTTTCCAACTGAAACACGCCGGCGGAAAGACCTTCGGACAAGGGCGCGTAAGCTTCGGGTGTGTCGGTACTGATTTTCGACCAGTCCACCGAGATGTCGCGCTTGGCGAGGTATTTAAGGCAGCGGTCAATCACGGTCAGGGTTTTCAATCCCAAAAAGTCAAATTTTACCAAACCCGCTTTTTCCGCCCATTTCATGGTAAATTGCGTCGCCGGAATATCCGAGCGCGGGTCACGGTAGAGTGGGACAAGCTGCTGCAGCGGCCTGTCGCCGATCACCACGCCCGCCGCATGGGTCGAAGCGTTTCTGTACAGCCCTTCGAGCTGTAAGGCGGTATCCAGAAGCGCTCTGACAGAAGGTTCTGCCTTGCGGGCGTCCTGAAGAGCGGGCTCCATATTAATGGCCTGCGCGAGCGACACCGGATTAGCCGGGTTGGACGGCACGAGCTTGGCGAGGCGGTCCACCTGCCCTAATGGCATCTGCATGACGCGCCCGACATCGCGTACCACCGCGCGCGCCTGAAGGGTTCCGAAGGTGATAATCTGCGCCACCTGACCGTCGCCATACTTACGGCGGACATAGTCAATCACTTCGCCGCGGCGTTCCTGGCAGAAATCGATATCGAAATCGGGCATGGACACACGTTCCGGATTGAGGAAACGTTCAAATAGGAGTCCGTAGCGAAGCGGGTCCAGATCCGTAATGGTCAGCGCCCACGCTACAACAGAGCCCGCGCCCGAGCCCCGGCCCGGCCCGACCGGAATGCCCTGCTCTTTTGCCCATTTGATAAAGTCCGCAACGATCAGAAAATAACCTGGAAAGCCCATATTCTCGATAATGCCAAGCTCAAAATCGAGCCGGTCGAAATAAGCCTCTTCGGACTCAGCCATATCGATAACATCAAGACGCTTTCGAAGGCCGTCTTTGGCCTGCTGCGCCAGGATGTCGGCTTCCGACAGAGAGCCGTCGCCAAAGTTTGGTAGAATGGGTTTGCGCTTTTCCGACTTCACCGCGCAGCGCTGCGCTATCGTCAATGTGTTTTCTATGGCTTCGGGCAAATCCGCAAAGAGCTCGAGCATTTGCTCCGGGGATTTTAAATAATGATGCCCCGTGAGCTTTCGGCGGTTTTTCTCGAGGACGTAAGACCCTTCGGACATGGCAAGCAGAACGTCATGCGCCTTGTGCATTTCCGGGTCGAGATAATAGGGCTCGTTCGTGGCGACGACCGGCAAGCCCTTGTCATAGGCAAAATCAAGCAAGATGGGTTCGGCTTTTTCTTCGTCCGGCGTATTATGACGTTGAAGCTCGACATAGAGGCGATCCGGAAAAAGGGCGATCAGGCGATCGAGCCAGCTTTCCGCTTCGGCCGTCCGGTCCTGGACGATGAGCTTGTTGAGCACCCCGTCCGGCCCGCCGGTCAGCGCAATCACGCTTTCCGTGCGCCCCTCAAGAAAGTCCGCCTTCACATGGGCCAAATCCGTTGGCTCCACATCCAAAAACGCCGAGGACGACAGCGCCATAAGGTTTTCATAACCCTTTTCATTTTGCGCAAACAGAACGAGCGTACCGTCGGGATCCTTGCGAATTTGACCCGGCTGAAGCGGAATGCCGATATCCATGGATAAAGTCACGCCGATAATCGGCTGAAGGCCAAAACCGGCCATCGTGTCAGAAAACTCAAGGGCGCCGCAGAGATTGTTTGTATCCGTCAGGCCCACGGCCGGAAAATTCCAGTCCGCACAACGGGCGCCGAGCGGTCCCATCTTCAGGGCGCCTTCCAACATGGAATAGGGCGAACGGGTTCGGAGAGGCACATAATCCAGACGACGCACAGCCATGCCCTCTCCTTTCAATCCGGAATCAGCTCCGGCTTTAAACTTAACAAGTGGAGATTATCCCCCCAAGACCATCATCCACATTGTCATGACTCCGACAAAGCCTGCCAGAACGGCACCGGAAACGATATCCATTGCGAGTTGTTTTGCCATTTTTATCCCCAATAAAACTGTTGATGTTCTATCTTTGTTCTATAGCGTTCTACACATTAGTCAAACTGATTCTGGGGATTTATTCCTGATGCTTTGTGGATAAGTCATCAGGCCATGCGAAAAACCGCGAAGGGCCCCTCGCCTGAGGCTCAAGATGAATGGAGGAATCTGACCCTGCGGGGTCAGGCAGGGCGCGCTAAGGTCGGGCGGCGGCTTTCAATGGCACGACAAGGCCGTCGCGTACGGTAAACACCCGATCCATATATTGGGTGAGTTCCATATTATGGGTGGCCACGAGCGCCGCGACTCCTTCCATGCGGGTCAGGTCTAGCAGGCTCTGGAATACAGAAGAAGACGTCGCCGGGTCGAGGTTTCCGGTCGGCTCATCGGCGAGCAGGATTTTGGGCTTATTCGCAAGAGCGCGGGCAATGGCGACGCGTTGCTGCTCTCCGCCCGACATCTGTGACGGCTTATGGTGCATACGTGCTTCAAGGCCCAGAAGCGTTAAGAGCCGACGCGCCTCCGCTCTGGCAATGCGCTCTGATTTCCCGGCAATCATTTGCGGAATAACAACATTGTCTTCGGCGGAAAATTCTTTCTGCAAATGATGGAATTGATAGACCACGCCAATGGTTTCGCGGCGGATGGCGGTGCGTTTATCGTCAGAGAGTTTCAGGCATTCCCGTCCGCCGATATAGACTTCGCCGGCATTGGGCTTTTCCAGAAGGCCTGCGGCGTGCAGCAGTGTTGACTTACCGGATCCGGACGGGCCGATGAGGCCAACCATTTCGCCGGGAAAGATATCAATATCCGCGCCGGATAAAACCGTCAATTCGGATGGACCAGATCGATAAGAACGGTGCAGGTTGCGCACAGAGAGGATGGGGCGGGCTTGGTTCATGTCACTCCCCTACTCATATCTCAGCGCGTCGACCGGATCGACTTTGGAGGCATTGAGCGCCGGGAAGAGTGTGGCCGCGGCGGAAATCATAAAGCCCCAAAACGCCACGCCAAAGACTTCCGTCCAAACAATTTTAGCTGGGATGCCGCCGGAAAGTTGGTACACATCCTCGGGGAAAAGCTCGGTGCCGGTAACAAATTCTATAGCTGTCTGTATGGCGCCAATATTGAGGCAGAATAGAATTCCGAACACCAATCCGGCTAAGGTACCCAAAATACCTATCATCGCCCCGGACATGAAGAAGATTCGCAGGACGCCGCCTCGAGACGCGCCAATTGTTCTTAATATCGCAATATCCTTGGACTTGTTTTTCACGAGCATAATCATGGAGGCCAGAACCGGAAAGGCCGCGATTACAACCACCACCATAAAAATGAACCGCATGGCGATCTGCTCGGTGCGAAGCGCCGTCGCGATTGTCGCGTTGCGGTCTTTCCAGGTTGTGATGAAAACAGGTTCCTGAGCCGCATTGCCGACAGGTTTTTTCAACGTCTCGATCATATCGGGGTTAAACAGCCGGAGCTGAATTTCCCCTGATAACTTGCCGCCGTCGAATAAGAGGGTTGCCTCTTCAAAATCCATATAAATATAAGTCTGGTCCGTCTGAAGCAGACCGACTTCGAACACTGCGCCGATTGTATAAACTTTTCGGATCGGCTGAGGCCCGGTTACGGTGGTGCGCGTCCGAGGAGAAAAAATCATCAGCCTGTCACCGGCCCGAAGGCCTAGCCCCGCAGCAAGACGGCCGCCAATTGCGATAGACTCTTCCGATCCTTCCCCCTGCCCGAAGCTTTCCAGGCTACCTTGAGTAATGGATTGGGAAATGAGGTCATAGTTTTTGAGATTATCAGGACGAATACCGATGATTTGCGCTAAGGCAAACTGGCCATTGGCCTGTACGCCCGTATAGCTTTGATTGAACTGGAAAGCTTCTTCGACGCCCGGGACGGTCATGAGGCGCTGTTCCATCTCCTGCATGCTCTCCGGCGTGGGCTGTGGAGACGAACTCGCCACATACATATGACCTTCACTGCCGACGGTCAGGCGTATCATATCATCGCGAAAGCCGTTCATAATCGACATGATGATAATCATCGCGGCAATCGCCAACATGATGCAGGTAAAGGAAATGGCGGCGATCAGACCGACGCCGCCCTGAGTTTTCTTTGCCCGCAAATAGCGCATGGCAATGCGGCGCTCGATCGCGCCGAAAGGTTTGTTTTGCTTTATGGCAAACTCTTGGCTCAAGAGCCGAGTTCCGTCTGCAAGAAGACCATAGCGGCCGCCGGGCTCAGTTCCTGTTTCTCGCCGGTGCTGCGGGACTTAATCTCGACAACGCCGTTTTTCAATCCGCGCGGTCCGATTGTGACCTGATACGGCAAGCCAATCAGGTCCATACGAGAGAATTTAACCCCTCCGCGATCCGATGTATCATCATAGAGGGGATCGCAGCCCGCCTCAGTAAGCTGTCTATAAACATCTTCACAAGCGGCGTCCGCCTCGGCGTCACCGGATTTCAGATTAATAATCCCGACGCCAAAGGGCGCCACGGATTTTGGCCAGATAATGCCGTCTTCATCGTGGCTGGCTTCAATAATGCCGCCGACCAGGCGAGAGACCCCGACCCCGTAAGAGCCCATCATCACAACATGTTCTTTGCCGTCAGGCCCCATAACTTTCGCCTTCATCGGGCCGGAATATTTATCCCCAAAATAGAAAATGTGTCCGACTTCTATCCCGCGGGCTGTGAGCTGCTTGTCTTCCGGTATCTTCGCAAATTCATCCGCGTCATGCATTTCATCGGCGGCCGCATAAAGGGCCGTTCTGGCCTCGACATGCGCTGACAGATCGTCGGAGAAATTGACGTCTCCCGGGGCGTCCATTTCCACCAGGTCTTTGTGGCAGAAGACTTCGCTCTCGCCTGTCTCGGCCAGAATAACGAATTCATGGGACAAATCCCCGCCAATCGGGCCTGTATCCGCTTTGACCGGGATCGCTTTGAGGCCCAGTCGTGAGAAAGTATTCAGATATGCCACAAACATTTTGTTATAAGACAGGCGAGCAGCGTCCTTGTCGATATCAAAGCTATATGTGTCTTTCATGAGGAATTCGCGGCCCCGCATCACGCCGAAACGCGGGCGTCTTTCGTCGCGGAATTTCCACTGAATATGATAAAGAAGCTTGGGTAAGTCCTTGTAAGAGCGGACATAACTGCGGAAAATATCCGTAATCATATCCTCATTGGTCGGACCGTAGAGCATTTCGCGGTCGCCGCGATCCGTGATGCGGAGCATTTCGGGACCGTAAGCGTCATAGCGCCCTGTCTCTTTCCAGAGATCCGCGCTTTGGATCGTCGGCATCAGCATTTCGACCGCGCCGGCTTTGTTTTGTTCCTCGCGAACAATCCGTTCGATATTCCGCAAAACTTTCAAGCCAAGAGGCAGCCAGCTATAAATGCCGGCGCTGTTTTGTTTAATCATCCCCGCCCGCAACATATATTGGTGCGAGGCAATTGTGGCTTCGGCCGGGGTTTCTTTCAAAAGCGGCAGGAAGTAATTGGAAAGACGCATAAAAAACTCGATTTAATAAAGTCTTGGCATAACCCGACTTTTCCCAAGCAACAAGCCAAAGGCGCGGTTGGAAACTAAATTATATCCTCGAAAGAGCGCTTAATACTCATTCTGCTTTACTAAAGCGCCAAACATATCCCAACTGACCAAACCTGATGCAATAATGGCGCAAGTTATGGCCCAAATAATAGTGGCCACGATTGTCGTGATGATGAATTTCTTCTTTATCTGGCTGTCAACGGGCGCGCCGGGCTCTGAGCCCTTCACGATATCATTTGATTCGGCCTGTCCCTTTATCCCGATAGGCAAAATGCCAAACAGCACCACCCACCAGATGATGAGATACATAACAAAGAGGGAGAACCAATTCATGGGAGTTCGCCTTAATGACTTTCCATCAATTCAATCAACACGCCGCCGGCATCTCCGGGGTGGAGGAATACCACGGGGGTGCCATGTGCGCCGATGCGGGGTTCGCCCAAAACACGCATACCGCGTTTTTCCATCAGGGCCTTGGCATCATGAATATCTTCGACTTCAAAACAAATATGATGCTGCCCGCCTTTAGGGTTTTTCTCCAGGAACTTGATAATAGGCGACTTTTCTCCGTAAGGTTCAATCAACTCGACCTGTCCGCTCGGTAGATTGACGAAGGCAAATTTGACGCCTTGCGGCGCCAGAACTTTCGGCTCTGTGCAGTCTGTTGCGCCGAGAACGTCGCGGTAAAATGTCAGAGCTTCTTCAATATCCGGGACGGCGACGCCGACATGGTTTAAGGGGCCAATCATGTTTTCACCTTATGGGCTATGACTTCAACTATTGTACGCTTGTCGGTCCGCTCTCTGACGCGGCGCTTAATTTTAGACGTCAGCTTTTCTTCTATCAACTCTTCGTCCTTGAGCGCTCTCTGCGAGAGGTCATCATAGCCCTCCATCGCGGCGTCTTCGACAATATCCAACAGGACCTCCAAAATCTCGCCGTTTTTGCCTTCCGGGAAACCACTGATACGAGGCTCCGGGCCACTGATAATGCGGCCCTTCTGATCAACTACGAGGCTGACGCTTACATGGCCGGCATAGGCCATTTTCCGGCGAAGACGCAGGCCTTCATCCAATGAAGAAACAATCGCGGTTCCATCCTGATGGAGACGGCCTGACGGGGTGATATCCACCACTTCGGGGCCGTTTGGCGCGATACGAATCATTTCGCCGTTCTTCGGCGGGTAGGCTTTTTTAATGCCAAGTGATTTGGCGAGGCGGGCATGTTCGAGCAGGTGGCGACGTTCGCCGTGAACGGGAATGGCAATTTCCGGCTGTACCCAGTCATACATGCGGGTCAGCTCGTCCCGACACGGATGACCGGAGACGTGGATCGGACGGTCTTTCTCCGTCACGATATGCACGCCGTCATCGGCCAATGCATTCTGCAAGGCGAAGATGTTCTTGTCATTGCCCGGAATGATTTTGGACGAGAAGATGACCACATCGTCCTCGCCGAATTTCACATTGCGGTGCTGCCCGGCGGCGATACGGGACAGAGCCGCGCGCGGCTCACCCTGACTGCCGGTGCAGAGGTATAAAACATGGGCCGACGGCATCGAGGTCGCTTCTTCCTCGCTCAGCAAAGCGCCGATGTCTTTTAACAGACCCACAGATTTTGCCGCGCCGACCATGCGTTTCATGGAGCGTCCGACGAGGCAGACAGAGCGATCATTTTCCTTGGCCGCCATCATGACAGATTCCAGTCGGGCGACATTGGACGCAAAGGCGGCCACAGCGACGCCGGCGCCTTTATATTCGCGGATAACCTTTTCCAGTTCCTCGCGGACCCCCTCTTCGGACCCCGCTTCGCCGGGCGTAAAGACATTGGTTGAGTCGCAGATCATGGCCGTGACGCCTGCCTTGCCCAATTCACGCAATGCCTGCTCGTCCACGGGTTCGCCGATTTGCGGCGACGGATCGATTTTCCAGTCCCCCGTATGGAGTACGGTTCCGAGGGCCGTCTTGATAACCAGAGCATTCGGTTCCGGTATAGAATGCGTCAGCGTGATCATGTCAAAATCAAACGGGCCGAGGCTGAAGGAGCCTTTCAAGGGCACGTCCCGAAGCTCGACACTGTCGAGCAGTCCAAATTCGCTGAGGCGGTCTTTGACCAAATACATGGTGAATGGGGTTGCGTAGACGGGGCAGCGAAGGCGCGGCCAAAGGCGGGCCAAGGCCCCCATATGGTCTTCATGGGCATGGGTCAGCACAATACCGAGAATATTGCCGCGTTGCTCCTCTAGGAAGGAGATATCGGGCATGATGATTTCAACGCCGGGCGTATCCGGCCCGCCAAATGTCACGCCGATATCGACGATAACCCATTGGCGGTTATCCTCCGGGCCAAAGCCGAAGGCGTTTAGGTTCATCCCGATTTCGCCGCTTCCGCCCAAGGGCAGAAAGACGAATTCATCGTCTTGTTTTTTATTCTTTTTCATAAAGTATCTTTGTTCTGACTCTGATGTCAGTGTTTGTTTTTAATTTTGCGGCGATTTTTTGTTTAGACGCCAGATCTCATATAGGCCGTCAATCGTCAGTTTCGAGTCGTAATGCTGAATTGTCGCGGAGGCCCCTTCGAAAAGAGACGCCACGCCGCCCGTACCGATTACAGTAAAGTCACGACCATCTTCTTCAATGATTTGCTTCACAAGGCCGTCAATCAGGCTGATATAGCCCCAGAATATACCGGATTGCATCGCCCCCACGGTATTTTTGCCAACCACCTTGGCGGGTTTCTTGATTTCGATTCGCGGCAGTTGCGCCGCCGCCTCGTGAAGGGCTTTGACGGAGAGGTTGATACCGGGTGCGATAATGCCGCCTTCGAAATGACGGTCAGCCGATACAATGTCAAAGGTCGTGGCCGTGCCGCTATCGACGATAATCAGCGGTCCGACATAGCGCTGCACTGCCCCCAAGGCGGTAACAAGCCTGTCTGCGCCGACTTGTTCCGGATTATCAATCCGAACGCCAATGCCGATATTTACGCCGGCTTCGCCCACAATAATCGGATCAATGTCGAGATGGCGACGCGCGAGGTTGCGCATATTGAATAGCCCTTGCGGGACAACGGTTGAAATCACGCAGTCCGAAATATCCTTAAAGCTCAGCCCTTGCATTTCCAGAAGCTGATGGAACCAGACTGCATATTCGTCCGCGGTGCGGGTGGAGTCCGTTGCAATCCGCCATTCGATTATCCATTCCTGTCCGTCATGAATGGCAAAAAGCGTATTGGTATTTCCGGTATCTATGGCAAGCAGCATATTGATTTCCTAAAGCAGGACATCGCCCGCAACTATGTCCCGCAAGGTGCCATTGGCGAACCGTAATCGCAATGCTCCATTTTCGCCGAGCGTCTCGAAGCGACCCGTTATCTGTTCACCCTCCAGATTGACCGTGATTGTTTCCCCCAGCCGGGCGGCGCGGGCGAGCCATTCCTGACGAATAGACGCAAATCCGCAGGATTGAAGGGCGTTTAGCCCATCCGTCACGAAATGGGCGAGTTGAGCCAGGACGGGCTCCGGGCCCGCAAATATCGGCTCCGGCGTGTTTAGTTGTGTCTCGGGAATATGCTCAAGAAGGTGGGTGACGGGATAAGGCGCGTCCTCGGGATGGCCTTGCAGGTTCAGGCCCACCCCTATAATCAACCACCCCTCCCCGGCTTCGAGCAATATCCCGGCAATTTTCGCGCCGCCGACCAGAACGTCATTGGGCCATTTCAGACGGATTAAATCCGGGTCGATATAATGTTCAAGTGTTTGCGCCAGAGCGAGCGCCACAACAAAACTGGAAAGCGGCTTAAGCCCCGGATCTACCGCCCAAGGGTAGAGGCCGCTGGCATAAAGATTACCCTTTTTAGGTGCCCATTCTCGGCCCCGGCGGCCGCGTCCTTTGGTCTGGTTTCCCGCCCTGACCCAAACCGGCTCAATGACCTTCGCCTGGGCCAGCTCTTTCACCACATCCTGTGTGGAGTCGACCTCATCGAAATAGAGAAACTTCAATGTAAGAGACCGCTAAAAAAGACTTTCGGCCGCGCGCGTGATCAGACCCTGTGCACCCGTCGAAATGCCGGGAAGAAGTAAGAGGGGCAGAATCAACACTCCGCTGACCAAGCTAAGAAAGCGTAGATTTCGCGGCGCTTCGACAAATTCATGACGTTCTTCGTCAAACCACATCGTCTTGATAACGCGGAGATAATAAAACGCACCAATAACAGACGCGACCAAAGCAATTACGACCAGAGGCATCAGCCCGGCATCCGCGGCAGGTAAGAACGCAAACAACTTACCGAAGAACCCTAATAGCGGCGGGATACCCATGAGCGAAAACATGAACAGCGTCATTAAGATGGCCATTCCCCTGTTAGAGGTCGAGAGCCCCGCCAGATCGGAAATCTGCTCTACCATTCCGTTGCGAATACGCATTTGCAGGATAAGCGCGAAGATACCAATCACGGTGATGACATAAATGCTCATAAAGATCAGCATGCCTTGCACGCCGGCCATCGTCCCCGCCGCCAATGGCACGAGCGCATAGCCCATATTGGCGATCGAGGAATAGGCCATCAGTCGTTTGATGTTGGTTTGCTGCAAAGCGCCCAACGCGCCGACGACCATGGAGAGCACGGAAAGCACGATTATCACCTGCTGCCAGCTTTCCGTGATGCCTTCGAAAGGCCCGACCAGAACGCGGGCGATCAGAGCCATAGCGGCAAATTTCGGCGCGGCGGAGAAAAAGCCTGTGACAGGTGTGGGGGAGCCTTCATAGACATCGGGCGTCCACATATGGAACGGCGCGGCGGAAATTTTGAACGCCAAACCGCAGAGCAGAAAAACCATCCCGGCAATAATGCCCGGCGTGGTACCTGATTGGTTCACAGCTTCTGCGATTTCGGGGAAATTAAGTGATCCGGTAAATCCGTAAATCAGAGATGCGCCGTAGAGCAAAAGTCCGGAAGACAATGCGCCGAGAACAAAATATTTCAGCCCCGCCTCGGAAGCCCGCAAGCTATCACGGTTAAACGCCGCCATGACGTAAAGCGCCAAAGATTGCATTTCGATACCGATATAAAGCGATAGGAGTGTGTTGGCGGAAGCCATAATGGACATGCCGAGCACGCAATAAAGCGTCAAAACAGAATATTCGTAGCGCTCGAGTTTTTCATTTTCAAAATAGGATTTCGAAAAAAGCAAAGCCGCAGCGGCGGCCAGACCCAAGATCAACTTCACATAATGGCTAAAGCCGTCGACAATCAGCTGTCCTTCAAAGGCCATCCCTTCCGGGCGGCCCAGAATGAAAGGGCTGAGAGCGAAGATGACAAGAATGACAATGGCGTAGTAACGCGCAAACCCCGCGCGGTCTTTGCCGCCCCAATACCCAAAACCCAGCAGAAGCGAAGCCGAAACGGCAAGCAAAAGTTCGGGCGCAAAAAGTGAAAGTGTTTGCAACATTGCTACGGCACCTCCGCCAGAGCCGCTTGGCCCGTGGCTGCATTGAAATTGGCGATCAGATTTTCAACTGAAGCGCCAGTGATATCAGTAATAAGGGACGGATATACACCCAAAAGAATCGTCATCGCGGCGAGCGGCGTCAGAATAATCCATTCCCGCCGCGTCATATCGGCAATATCTGCAAGCTTTTCATTGACGGTCTCGCCAAAGATAATCTCGCGGTAGAGATATAGCGCGTAAACGGCTGACAGGATCATACCAAAGGCGGCGCCGAAAGCGAGCCAAGGGCTGACCTGATAGGCCCCGACCATGGACAGGATTTCGCCGACAAAGCCGGACGTGCCCGGCAGACCGACATTCGCCATGGTAAAGAGGAGGAAGAAGGCGGCGTAAACCGGCATCTTGCTAACCAGACCGCCATAAAAAGCGATTTCGCGCGTGTGCATCCGGTCATAGACCACACCGACCAAGAAGAAGAGCGCGCCGGAGACAATCCCGTGTGAAAGCATTTGGAAAATGCCGCCCTGTATTCCTTGCAGGTTAAACGCGAATATACCTAAAGTCACGAACCCCATATGAGCGACGGAGGAATAGGCGATCAGCTTTTTCATATCCTTCTGGCGATAAGCGACAAGCGACGTATAGATAATCGCTATGACGCTCATCCAATAAATGATCGGCGCGAGCTGAAGACTCGCATTTGGAAAGAGCGGCAAGGAGAAACGCAGGAAGCCATAGCCGCCAAGTTTCAACAGTATACCGGCCAGTATGACGGACCCGGCAGTCGGCGCCTCAACGTGAGCATCCGGCAACCATGTATGAACCGGCCACATAGGCATCTTGACCGCGAAGGACGCAAAAAAGGCGAGCCAGAGCCAGGTCTGCACCCCGCCCGGAATATCCAGATCATTGATGAGAACCCGCATATCGGTTGTCGGCGCGCCGAATTGCTGCCCGCTAAAGTTATAAATATAGATAATCGCGGCGAGCATCAGCACAGAGCCAAGAAGCGTGTACAGGAAGAATTTATAAGACGCATAAACCCGGTTCTTCCCGCCCCAAACACCGATAATAATGAACATCGGAATGAGAACGGCTTCGAAGAACAGATAGAAGAGCACCAGATCAAGCGCGCAGAACACGCCAATCACAAGGCTTTCCAGAATGAGGAAAGCGACCATATATTCCAGGACGCGGTCTTTGATGGAGGTTTGGCTCGCAAAGATACAAAGCGGCGTCAGGAAAGCGGTCAATAGGATAAACAGGATGGAAATCCCATCTACGCCCATTCGGTATTCAATACCGCCGCCGAGCCAGGGCGTGTCTTCAACAAATTGGAAGCCGGCCTTGGTCGTATCAAAGTCCAGAACCAGAATGACTGACAGTAAGAACACAACGCCGGAGACCAAGAGGGCCACCCAAACGGAATTTTTAGCCAATTGCTCCTGTGCGTCCGGCTTGGAGATCTTGGACATGAACATCAGCAGGACGCCAATAACAAGCGGCGTAAAAGTGATGACGGAAAGTATAGGATAGCCTTCAAACATATCAGCCTCCTACCCCGCGGAATGCCACGACAATAAGCACAGCGACTCCCAACAACATAATAAAGGCATAGTGATATAAATAGCCTGTTTGGATTTTAGACAGGCGCTTTGCTGCCCCTGAAGCAAATTTGGCGACACCATTCGGGCCATAGCCGTCGATGATTTTCTCATCTCCGACTTTCCAGAATTTATCGCCCAGGAATTTCACAAGCTTTACGACAGTGACGTTATAAAGCTCATCAATATACCATTTGTTCAAGAGGAAATTATAGAGCGGACCACCGCCTGTTTCCTGAACATGATTGATCTTTTCTTCGACCGATCCGCGCATATACATGAACCAGGCAATGACGAAGCCGGCCACAGACATGACCAATGGCAAGAGGAGCACCCAGAACGGATAACCATGCACCTTGGCAAAGAGCCAACCGAACAAGCCGCCCGGCGTGGGCTCTGCGTGAGTGGCATCTGTCGCGGAACCCGGCGCCATGGCATACAAGTTCTCAGGCGCAATTGCGGCGTGATGCTCTCCGGCCGCAATCGGCAGGGCGCCATGCCAGAAGTCTCCGGCATTGCCTATAAAGAAGGAATAGAAAACCGCGCCGGCAAAGACAGCCCCAATGCTTAGCGCGACAAGCGGCAGACGCATAACCCAAGGGCTCTCATGGGCATGATCAAGCGTGTGATGATCGCCCCGGAATTTTCCGTGGAACGTCATAAAGATAAGCCGCCAGCTATAGAAACTCGTCATTAGCGCGGCCACGAGGCCAATCCAGAAGGCAAAGGCCGCCGCATTGCTTTCAGCAGAGCCGGAATATGCCGCTTCGATGATCGCGTCTTTGGAGAAGAAACCAGCAAAACCGATAGACGTACCGGGTATGCCAATACCTGTGATGGCCAGCGTCCCGATAATCATGGCAATATAAGTCCACGGGACTTTCTTACGAATGCCGCCCATTCGGCGCATATCCTGCTCATGGTGAAGCGCGTGAATAACGGAACCCGCGCAAAGGAAGAGCAAGGCCTTAAAGAAAGCATGGGTGAAGAGATGGAACATCGCCGCGTTATAGGCGCCTACCCCTGCCGCAAAGAACATATAGCCGAGCTGAGAACAGGTTGAATAGGCAATGACGCGTTTAATATCGTTCTGAACCAAGGCCACAGTCGCCGCGAAGAGCGCTGTAAAGGCGCCAATCGCTGTGATGAAACCGGAGGTCAGCGGCGCGGCATCGTAAATTGGATAGGCGCGGCAAACAAGGAAGACACCGGCAGTCACCATTGTCGCGGCATGGATAAGCGCCGAAACAGGGGTTGGGCCTTCCATCGCATCAGGCAGCCAGACATGGAGAATGAACTGAGCGGATTTGCCCATCGCGCCGATAAAGAGAAGAAACGCGATCAATTCCATTGCGTTAAATTGCATGCCGAGGAATGACAGAACGCGATTTGAATTATCTCCGATGGCATTAAAAACGGTTTCAAACTCGACAGAGCCAAAGACGAGGAAAATCGTCATGACGCCCAAGGCAAGCCCCACGTCCCCTACCCGGTTCGTGACAAAGGCTTTGATCGCCGCCGCATTAGCAGACGGTTTTTTGTAGTAATACCCAATCAGCAGGTAGGATGCGAGACCAACGCCTTCCCAGCCGAAGAAAAGCTGAATGAAGTTATCGGATGTGACCAACATTAACATCGCGAAGGTAAAGAGAGACAGATAGGCAAAGAAGCGCGGCTTGAACTCGTCATCTTCCATATAGCCCCAGCTATAAAGGTGAACGAGCGAAGAGACTGTATTCACAACGACCAGCATGACCGCCGTCAGCGTATCGATTTTAAAGGCCCAATTTGCCTGCAGTCCGCCAACATCCATCCATCGCAGAACCGTGACTTCCAGTTCCTTATGCCCCATCCCCACTTGAATGAGAGACACCCAAGATAAGGCGGCTGACACAAACAGGAGTGCCGTTGTGATAATCATGGAGGGCTTTTCCGGCAGAAGCTGCTTGCCCAAACGCGTGCCCATCAAGCCCGCAAGAGCCGCGCCTACTAACGGCAAAAAGACAATTAGATGATACATGTCCCTAGCCCTTCATCAGGTCGATATTCTCGACCGCGATGTTCCCTCTGTTACGGAAATAAACCACCAAAATGGCGAGACCGACGGCCGCTTCTGCAGCGGCGACTGTCAGAATAAACAAGGCAAAAATCTGCCCTGCCATCGGATTGCTGGTCGCCGTCTCAACCATATGGGTCGAAAAAGCGACGAAATTAATGTTCACCGCGAGCAGGATAAGCTCTATACACATCAAGATAATGATGACGTTTTTACGGTTCACGAAAATGCCGAAGACACCAATGGTGAATAAGATGGCGGCAACGATAAGATAATGGGACAGGCCGATAATCATAATGCTCTCCTAGCCTAAACCTTGACCGGGCTCGATATCGACCAGCTCTACGCCGTCTTCACGGGTTCGGCCCATCTGATCCATGGCGTTTTGCTTCCGAACACCTGCGCGGTCGCGCAAGGTAAGAACGATTGCGCCTATCATTGCCACGAGTAGAACAATACCTGCCGCTTCGAATAGTCCGGCATATTCTGTGTATAGAACGGCTCCGAAACGCTCCAGATTAGAGAGTTCCTGCCCGCGTTCGACAACGGTCTGGGTTTCACCGGCCATGTACGCGCCGCCGACCAGAACCATTTCCAAAAGCAGGACAATCGCCACCACGGCCCCAATCGGGAGGTAGCTCAGAAACCCCTGTTTCAGCTCGACGAAATCAACATCGAGCATCATGACAACAAAGAGGAAGAGAACGGCAACCGCCCCCACATAGACCAACACGAGTAGAAGGGCGAGAAACTCGGCGCCCATCAGAATGAACAGGCCTGCGGCAGAGAAAAACGTCAGGATCAGATACATAACGGAATGCACCGGATTGCGACTGGCAACGACCATAAAGGCCGCTGCGACGGCGACAGCCGAGAGCAAATAGAATGAAAGGGCAGTTAACACGATGACAAGTCCTTTAGCAGAGTGAGACTCAGCTGAGTTCCTTTTGGGCGGCTTTAACGATAGGGAGCGTCTAAGGCCAGATTTTTTGCGATTTGATGTTCCCAGCGATCCCCATTCGCCAGCAACTTCTCTTTATTGTAGTAAAGCTCTTCGCGCGTTTCCGTCGCGAATTCATAGTTTGGGCCTTCGACAATCGCGTCGACAGGACAGGCTTCCTGACACAGACCGCAATAGATACATTTGACCATATCGATATCGTAGATTGTCGTCCGGCGGGATCCGTCAGGGCGGGGCTCTGCTTCAATCGTAATCGCTTGGGCCGGACAAATCGCTTCGCAAAGTTTACAGGCAATGCAGCGCTCTTCCCCGCTCGGATAGCGGCGAAGCGCATGTTCACCGCGAAAGCGCGGGCTGATAGGCCCCTTCTCGAACGGGTAGTTAATCGTCACTTTGGGACGAAAGAAATATTTCATCGCCAAAACGAACGCACTGCCGAATTCCAGCAACAGGGCGCCACGAATGGCTTGTTTGATACGAGACATACCAGCCACTCCTAAATTTTATCGCCGAGGAATACGACGAAGGTGGACACAAAAACAACCGCGGCAAGTGAGGTCGGGAGGAAGACTTTCCATCCCAGCCGCATCAATTGATCATAGCGGTAACGGGGCACGATGGCTTTCACCATGGCAAACATGAAGAACAAAAACGCCGTCTTCAAAAGGAACCACAAAATAGGCGGCACGAATTGAATGCCAATATCCAGAGGTGCGTGCCAGCCGCCAAAGAACAAGACAGTCATGACCGAGCAAAGCAGCATGATATTTACGTATTCGCCGAAGAAATACATCAAGAACGGCGTAGAGGAATACTCTACCTGATAACCGGCGACGAGTTCCGATTCCGCTTCTGGGAGATCAAACGGCGGACGGTTGGTTTCGGCCAAAGCCGAGATAAAGAACAAAATGCCCATATAGAACATGACGGGGAATAAGAGCAGATTCGCAACCCCGAACTCGCCAAGCGGGTTCAGACGGAACATATTCCAGTTAAATAAACCGCCGGCTTGGTAGTTTACGATTTCCGTCAGGTTCATCGAACCTGTCAGGAAAATAACCGTCAGAATAATAAAGCCGATGGACACTTCATAAGAGACCATTTGCGCGGCCGAGCGCAGAGCGCCCATAAACGGATATTTGGAGTTGGACGCCCAGCCGCCAATGATAATGCCGTAAACACCGAGAGAACTGATCGCCAAAATATAGAGAATACCGATGTTAATATCGGAAATCACCCATCCCGGCGCAACGGGCACCACGGCCCACGCCAGAAACGCCATAACGAGCGTCAATACAGGGGCCAAAATAAACAGGAATTTGTCTGAACCGGCCGGCACGACGATTTCCTTGAAGAAGAATTTCAAGGCGTCAGCGATCGTTTGCAGGAGGCCAAACGCCCCCACCACATTCGGTCCGCGGCGCATTTGAACGGCTGCCCAGATTTTTCGGTCAGCCAAGACAAGCGCGGCCACAAGCAGCGCCAAAACAAGAACAAATCCAAGGACTTGTAAGAATTTCAGGCCGAACCAAACCAAGGGGGACAAATCCCCCCAAAACGGGCCTGTTGCCATTACTGTCATCATGTCAGCCATTATTCTGCCGCCACTTTAATATCTTCATCTGCAATCACAGCAGAGCACTCCGCCATCACATTAGACGCCCGCGCAATCGGGTTTGTCAGATAGAAATCCTCGATTGGGTTTTTCAACGGCTTGCCGGACAACTCTCCTTTTTCGCCCAAATTACTTGGGTCGAAAGAGGAGGCCTCTGCCGCCCCTGGCGCCGTATCCAGACTTAGGAAGGTTGGATTATCGGCAAACAGTTTTTCTCGAAGGGCATGGATATTGTCATATGGGAGCACTTGTTTCAGATGTCCCGAAAGCGCCCGAAGGATTGCCCAGTCTTCTTTCGCCTCCCCTTTTGGCGCCACAGCGCGGTAGCCGAGTTGGACGCGGCCTTCTGTATTGACGTAAATTCCGTCTTTTTCCGTGTAAGCCGCCCCTGGCAAGATGATATCGGCGACATGTGCGCCCGCATCACCGTGGTGGCCTTGGTAAATGACGAAGGCGTCTTTCAGCTTGGACGTGTCCAGCTCATCCGCCGCCATAAGGTAGACGGTTTCGACTTCGCCGGACGCGGCAGCGTCGAGAATAGCGTTTGTAGATTTGCCGCCCTCTCCCGGAAGGAAGCCCATATCCAAACCAGCCACACGAGACGCGGCCGTGTGAAGGACATTAAATCCGTTCCAGTCTTCGCGTACAATTTTGGAAGACATTGCGCCGATAGCGTTGAGTAGAGCCGCGCCGTCTTTGCCACGAAGGGCCGCAGAGCCGACAATCACAATCGGGTTTTTCGCGGCCTTGAAAGCTTTTGCAAAGCCTGAGCGCGACTTCGCAAATTTGCCAACATCAGCCGCTGACGTTCCGACATGTTCATAATCATAGGTCAGATCAGACGTTTCGCCGATCATACCTATTTCGGTGTTTCCAGTCAGCCAGGCTTTACGGATACGCGTATTCACCAGAGGTGCTTCATGGCGCGGATTTGTTCCGATCAACAATACAGCATCGGCCTTTTCGATGCCGGAGATGGTTGTGTTAAACAAATAGCTCTGTCTTGCACCGCCGCCCAAAACAGATCCGTCCTGGCGGCAATCAATGTTCTTAAGGCCCAGCGTATCGCTGAGATCCTTCATCGCTTTCATGGATTCCGCGTCGCACATGTCCCCAGCAATCACGCCGATTTTTTCGGGGTCGTCGGACATTTTTTCGGCTGCTAAAGCGAGGGCTTCATCCCAGCTCGCGGAGCGGAATTTCCCGTTCTCGCGAATATAGGGTTTGTCGAGACGCTGACGCGCCAGACCGTCCCAGACGAAACGGGTTTTGTCGGAAATCCATTCTTCATTCACGTCGTCATTTACAACAGGAAGAATACGCAGCACAGCTCCGTTGCGGCTATCGACGCGGATATTGGAGCCAACAGCGTCCATTACATCGACGGATTCAATTTTTTCCAACTCCCAAGGGCGGGCATTGAAAGAATATGGTTTGGACGTCAGCGCGCCAACCGGACACAGATCGATCACATTGCCGGAAAGCTCGGAAGTTAAGGACTGCTCGAGATAGGTCGTAATCTCGGCGTCTTCGCCGCGAGAGGCCATGCCGATTTCCTGCACGCCGCCGACTTCGGTGACGAAGCGGACGCAGCGTGTACACTGAATGCAGCGGGTCATGATCGTATTGACTAGGGGCCCCATGAATTTGTCATCTACAGCGCGTTTATTCTCTTCGAAACGAGAGCTATCGCGGCCATAGGCCATGGCCTGGTCTTGCAGATCGCATTCGCCGCCCTGATCGCAAATCGGGCAATCGAGCGGGTGATTAATCAGCAGGAACTCCATCACGCCTTCGCGCGCTTTTTTCACCACTTCGGAATTGGTGCGAATATTGGCAGGCGTGCCGTCGCGGTTCGGGCGAAGGTCTTTGACCTGTAAGGCACAAGAGGCTTGCGGCTTAGGGGCGCCTTCCCATTCGACGAGGCACATACGGCAGTTACCGGCCACAGACAGGCGCTCATGATAGCAGAAACGCGGAATTTCCGCCCCGCCATACTCTTCGCAGGCCTGCATCAGTGTATATTCGCCGGGCACTTCATATTCAGTGCCATCAATATTGATTTTGCGTAGGTCAGACATTCTCTACTCCGCCGCCTCGACAAAGACAGGTTTATTGACGCGGTAATTATCGATGCGCTCTTCGATTTCGTGGCGGAAGTGACGGATGAGGCCTTGGATGGGCCAGGCCGCCGCATCGCCGAGGGCGCAAATTGTGTGCCCTTCGACCTGTTTCGTCACGTCCAGCAGCATATCAATTTCGGACGTTTCCGCCTCGCCGCGCACCATACGTTCCATGACGCGCCACATCCAGCCCGTGCCTTCGCGGCACGGCGTACACTGGCCGCAGCTCTCATGCTTATAGAAATAGGAAATCCGCGCAATCGCTTTGACGACATCGGTGGATTTATCCATGACGATCATCGCCGCTGTTCCGAGACCGGATTGATTTTCGCGTAGCGCGTCAAAATCCATCAGCACCGTATCGCAGATCTCTTTCGGCAAGAGCGGAACTGACGAGCCGCCCGGAATGACGCATTTCAGATTGTCCCAACCGCCGCGCACGCCGCCGGCATAGGTTTCAATCAGCTTTTTCATTGGAATGGAAAGCGACTCTTCTACGTTACAAGGCTTATTGACGTGGCCTGAAATCGAGAAGACTTTCGTCCCTTTATTATTGTCCCGCCCAAATTGCGTCCACCACTCCACGCCGCGGCGGAGGATAGTGGGGACAACTGCGATAGATTCGACGTTGTTGACCGTTGTCGGGCAACCGTAAAGACCGGCGCCCGCCGGGAAGGGCGGCTTCAAACGTGGCTGACCTTTTTTACCTTCGAGAGATTCCAGCAGAGCCGTTTCTTCACCGCAAATATAGGCCCCTGCCCCATGATGCATATAGATATCGAAATCCCAGCCAGAGCCGCAGGCATTCTTACCGACAAGTCCCGCCGCATAAGCTTCATCAATAGCCGCCTGTAGACGTTGACGTTCCTGAATATATTCGCCGCGCACATAGATGTAACAGGCATGGGCCTGCATGGCGAAGGACGCCACAAGGCACCCTTCGATCAGCAGATGCGGCTCATGACGGAGCATATCACGGTCTTTACAGGATCCCGGCTCTGATTCATCGGCGTTGACGACGAGGTAGTGGGGACGCACGCCAACTTCTTTGGGCATGAAGGACCACTTTAGGCCCGTCGGAAAGCCCGCGCCGCCGCGTCCGCGAAGACCGGAAGATTTAACCTGGTCAATAATCCAGTCGCGCCCTTGCGCCAGAATAGCCGACGTGCCGAGCCAAGCCCCGCGATCGCGTGCTGCGTCCAGGCTCCAGTCCTGAAGCCCGTAAAGGTTTGTGAAAATCCGGTCTTTATCTTGAAGGAGATTTGCCATGGTTATGCCTTACCCTTCTTCGCAGCGGTCTTTTTTGCCGTCTTTTTCTTATCGGTTGGCTTTTTCTTGGCAGCCTTCTTCTCGGCCGCCTTTAGGTCGCGATCCAGGTCTTTTGCCTGCTTGACCCATCCGTCACGTTTAATACGGCCCGGGAATTTCTGAACCGCCTCTTCAACTTTTTTGACGTCCGCCGCTTTCCAAGCGCCGATCTGGCGATAGTAGTAAACACCTTTTTCATTCAGGTCGCGCTCGAAGGCAGGGCCGATACCCTTGATTTTCTTCAAATCGTCTTTGGGACCATCTGTCGGGCCATCTTCGTAGAGAAGCTGAATATCCTTTTTCTGCTTTGCCTTGGCCTCGGTCTCATCTTTCGTCATCCGTTTCGGCGCAGATTTAGAGGCCCGCGCGGGTTTTCCGGCAAACGGCTCTTCATCGACTAGGCCTTCGGATAAGTCTTTACCGACATTGTCACCGCGCTTTTTCGGATCCCGGCTGGCTTTTAGTTCCGGATCGACCCAACCACCGCGTGTGGCACGTCTTTCTTTCGGGTCCCACTCATAATAATTGAGCTTTGCTTTCTTGTCGGCATTAGGGAGCTGAACCATCTTTGTGGTGTGATATGGTGCATGACCCTTCAGCGTCAGCGCGCCGCCTTCCGGCTCGGATGTATGACGCCCACTTTGCGACCCAGGCTTGGGCTCTTTTCCCGCGACCAACGCATCAAGGACATTCTCAAGCGATTCTGCGGTCAGGTCTTCGTAGTAATGATCACTCTCGGAGTTGGAGATTTGAACCATTGGCGCATTGGCGCAAGAGCCGAGACACTCGACTTCGAGCCAGGACAGCTTGCCGTCTTCTGACAAGGTGTTTTGCGGGCCGATTTTGCGTTTGAGCATGGCTTTTAAATCATCAGACCCGCGCAGCCAACACGGCGTTGTGCCGCAAAGCTGGACATAATGTGTGCCGACGGGCTTGAGATTGAACATGGTGTAAAAGGTCGCGACTTCGTAAACGCGGATATAGGCCATGCCGAGCATATCGCCGACCAAGCGTAGAGCCTTCTCCGGCAGCCAGCCGTCGCCGTCCTTCTGAACAATCCAGAGCGCCGGAATCAGGGCCGAGCGCTGCCGCCCGTCAGGATATTTGGCCACCCATTTTTCGATTTCTTTCTTCGCCTTGGCGGAGATTGAAAACTCGTCAGGTTGTCTTATGGCAAGACGCCTAGCACTCATGAGAGACTCCACTCATCGGTCAATTTCTCCGAACACGATATCAAGCGATCCCAGGATCGCGGAGACATCGGCGAGCATATGCCCTTTATTTAGATAATCCATGGCAGCCAAATGCGGGAAACCCGGCGCGCGGATTTTACAGCGGTAAGGTTTATTCGAGCCATCAGAGACCAGATAAACACCGAACTCGCCCTTCGGCGCTTCCACGGCGGTGTAAACCTCGCCTTTCGGGACATGGAAGCCTTCCGTATAGAGTTTGAAGTGATGGATGAGCGCTTCCATGCTCTGCTTCATCACAGCGCGGCGCGGCGGCACGACCTTATTGTCTTCGGTCATCACCGGGCCATTTGGCATTTTTTCGAGGCATTGCTGCATGATCTTCACGGATTCATACATCTCGTCGACGCGGCAGAGATAACGGTCATAACAATCGCCGTTTTTGCCCAGCGGGATTTTGAAATCGAGCTCTGAATAAACTTCGTAAGGTTGCGTGCGGCGCAAATCCCAGGGAATGCCCGAGCCGCGCACCATGATGCCGGAAAAGCCCCAGTCATAGCAGTCCTGCTTGGACACCACACCGATATCGACGTTTCGCTGTTTGAAAATTCTGTTTTCGGTGAGCAGAGTTTCGATATCTTTCAGCTTTTGCGGAAATTGTTCGCACCAAATCGCCAAGTCATTGAGCAAGTCAGGCGGCAGGTCCTGGTGTACCCCTCCCGGCCGGAAGTAATTAGCGTGCATGCGGGAGCCGCAGGCGCGCTCGTAAAACACCATAAGTTTTTCACGTTCTTCAAAGCCCCAGACCGGCGGCGTCAAAGCGCCGACATCCATCGCTTGAGTCGTCACATTCAAGAGATGCGAGAGAATACGGCCGATTTCAGAATAGAGAACGCGGATAAACTGCGCGCGGCGCGGCACGCCAATATCGGCGAGCTTTTCAATGGCGAGGCAGAAAGCGTGCTCTTGGTTCATCGGCGCGACATAATCGAGACGGTCAAAATAGGGGATCGCTTGCAGATAGGTCTTGTGCTCGATCAGTTTTTCGGTGCCGCGATGCAAAAGACCGATATGCGGGTCAACGCGCTCAACGATCTCGCCCTCTAGCTCAAGGACAAGGCGCAAAACGCCATGGGCTGCGGGATGCTGCGGGCCGAAATTGATGGTAAAGTTACGGTCGTCACCTTCGAGGATAGCTTCTTGTTTACTCACGACTCGGCCTCCTCCGCTTTTTCATCACCAGGGAGGATATATTTCGCGCCCTCCCAAGGGCTCATGAAATCGAAGCTACGGTATTCTTGCGGCAGGTTGACCGGCTCATAGACCACGGATTTACGCTCTTCGTCATAGCGGACTTCGACAAAGCCGGAGAGCGGGAAATCTTTGCGGAGCGGATAGCCCTCGAAACCGTAATCGGTCAGCAGACGTCGCATATCGGGATGCTCGTCAAAAACGATACCGTACATGTCGAAGGCTTCGCGCTCATACCAATTGGCGTTCGGAAAGACTTCGGCGACGGAATGCACCGGAATTTCTTCGTCTGTCGTCACCTTGACACGGATACGCGTATTATGGGCCATAGACATCATGTGGTAGACGACGTCAAAGCGGCGCTCGCGCGCCGGATAATCCACGCCGCAAATATCAATCAAAGACGTAAATTTGCAAATAGGGTCATCCCGCAAAAAGGTGATGACCTTGACGATCTCGGCGCGGCGCGCATTGATGGTGAGTTCGCCAAATGCAATTTCTGCGGAATTTACGGCATCGTCCATTTGGTCGACAATGTGGTCTCTCAAATCTTCCATGACTATCTCTGAATATTGCCTTCGCGGCGGATTTTTTTCTGCAATTGCAGGATTCCGTAAACGAGCGCTTCGGCTGTTGGAGGGCACCCGGGCACGTAAACATCGACAGGCACGATCCGATCACAGCCGCGTACAACGGCGTAGGAATAGTGATAATAACCGCCGCCATTGGCGCAGGAGCCCATGGAGATCACATAGCGCGGGTTCGGCATCTGGTCATAAACCTTGCGAAGCGCCGGCGCCATTTTATTGGTGAGCGTTCCCGCGACAATCATAACGTCCGACTGACGAGGGGACGCGCGCGGCGCAAAGCCAAATCGCTCGACATCATAACGCGGCATAGAGGCCTGCATCATTTCAACCGCGCAGCACGCCAGACCAAAGGTCATCCACATCAAAGACCCTGTGCGCGCCCAGGTGACGAGATCGTCGGAGGCGGCCGTGATAAAGCCCTTATCGGCCAGCTGATTGCTCAGCCCGTCGAAAAATGGGTCATGTTTCTTGGGGTCATAAGCGGGCGAACCTACATCGCGGGCCGCTTCGCCGTAATTATTTTCGGGTGTCAGGATAGCCATAGTTCTCTCCTATTCCCAGTCCAGTGCGCCGCGCTGCCATGCATAAGCCAGGCCTGCCGCCAGTTCCGCGAGGAAGATCATCACAACGGCCCAGCCCCAGAAATCCACCTGATCAAGCGTCACGGCGTAAGGAAAGAGGAAGGCCACCTCGATATCAAAAATGATAAACAAAATCGCGACGAGGTAAAAACGCACGTCAAATTTCATTCGCGAATCGTCAAACGCATTAAATCCGCACTCATAGGTCGAGATTTTTTCGGCGTCAGGGTTGGACGGCGCAAAAATTTTGGCCGCACCCAAAAATACAAGACTAAGAGCCGTGGCAATCGCAAAAAGGATGATAACCGGTAGATATTCCAGCAAAAACTCGTTCATGACAGCTCTTATTACTTGTCTTAAAATTCGACCTGAAAGCGAGACCTGAAAGTGTACGGGACTCACGATTACACAATGTCCACAATCGGGCGGAACCTAGAGATGCGGCCACCAGATTGCAACAGTCCTTTAACGTGAAAACCACAGCTTTTCCACTGCGACACTTACACTAAATATGCGAATAAGTCGCAATAAAAGAAAGGCTTAGAGAACCCTTATCAATCGTCTTTTGTAACGGGCAAAATGAGCATATCTCCGACCTCAACTGTCTTGGGTTGGGAGACGGCATAGGCTACGGCTCTGGCAATATCATCCGGCCTTAGCGCGTCTGGTTTCTCATCGTCGAAAAAGGCCGTATCAACCATGCCTGGTTCGATGAGGGTGACGCGACAGCCTGACCCCTTTAACTCGCCCCGCAGATTATAGGCGAGCGCGTTAGCGGCATGTTTGGAAACGGAATACATGGACCCGTCCAGATATCGACGTCCGGCCACGGAGCCCGTTACAACGATATGGCCCTCTGCCTTTTTGATATAGGGTAGAGAAGCCTGAACTGTTTTGGCGAGGCCCATGATGTTTATATCGACAATAGCTTGCCAGCTATCCTGAGGCGCCTCGGAGAACCCGCCGGGCTTGCCGCCCGTCCCTGCATTGGCAAAGACGGCGTCGATCTGGCCGAAGGTGTCATTGGCGATTTCAAAACATTTTTCTACTTGAGCCGAGTTGGTCACGTCGCAATCCAGCACAAGCGATTTTCCCTCTGGCAATTCGGAGGCAATCTTTTCAAGCTCCTCAACGGACCGCGCGGCGAGCGCGACATTCCAGCCTTCATTTCCGAGCCGTATCGCCGCGGCTTTGCCGATACCGGACGACGCGCCTGTGATGAAAATGGTCTGTGTGTTATTCTGATCGCTCATGATTTTCTCCTGTGGTTCTTTAAATAAACCAGAGAAAACCGAGAACGTTCCGACAACTGTCTGCAGAACCCGAAAAGAGGCCTTTGAAACCCTTCTCCCCTAAAAAATCACTCCGCCGCGTCCACCAGAGGCACCTCCAGTCGCGTTAGCATTTCCTTTGGAATGACCTGCCAGAAATTGGCGCGTTCGAACTCCCATTCCGAGAGGAGTTTTTCCGAAAATTCCGATCCTGTGAGCTCGGCATGGCGGCGAATAAGGTTTTTGCATTCCTCTTCGTAATGCTCTGAGCCAAAACGCTGCCAGACGACGCTATCCGGATTCACGGCCTTCTCAAACCGTTTCTTAGCGTCATAGACATAGGCCATACCGCCCGTCATGCCGGCGCCGAAATTGTCTCCGACTGAGCCAAGAATAACCGCGATGCCGCCTGTCATATATTCGCAGCCATTGGTGCCACAGCCTTCGACAACCGTAATCGCGCCGGAATTTCGGACACAGAAGCGCTCTCCGGCCCGGCCCGCTGCCATGAGCAGGCCTTTGGTCGCTCCGTAAAGGCAGGTATTCCCGATAATGGCGCTGCTATGCCAATCAATCGGTGTATGACCTTGCGGGGAGACGATAATTTCTGCCCCTGAAAGCCCCTTGCCGACATAGTCATTGGCGTCGCCGTCCAAGACGAGGCGCAAGCCCTTCATGCCGAACGCGCCCAGAGACTGCCCGGCGGAGCCGCGAAGCCGTACGGTAAGCTGTCCATCCGAGACGCCGTCCGCGCCAAAGGTTTTATATATGTGCGAACTTGTCCGGGTGCCGACGGCGCGGTGCGTGTTTTCTATGCCGTAAGTCAGATATGTTTTTTCACCGCGCTCAAAGAACTGGCCGGCATCCGCGACAATCTTTTCGTCTAAAGAGTTCGGCACTTCGACGCGTTGCAAACGCGTATCCTTGACCCGTTCATTATCGACCCGGGCGAGGATCGGATTCAAGTCCAGATCATCGAGGTTTTCCGCGCCGCGGCTAACTTGTACCAACAGATCCGAACGGCCAATTACATCGTCCAGCGATTCAAACCCAAGTTCGGCCAGAATTTCGCGTACGTCTTCGGCAATGAAGGTCATCAGATTGATAACTTTCTCCGGCGTTCCGGTAAACTTCTCACGAAGCGCCGGATCTTGAACGCAAACACCCACAGGGCAGGTATTGGAATGGCACTGGCGCACCATGATACAGCCCATCGCCACGAGAGAGAGCGTGCCGATGCCGTATTCCTCCGCGCCGAGCATCGCCGCAATCACGATGTCGCGGCCTGTTTTCAGCCCGCCATCTGTCCGGAGCGTGACGGAATTTCTGAGATTATTCAGCGTCAGAACCTGATGCGCTTCGGAAAGACCCAGCTCCCACGGCATACCCGCATATTTGAGCGAGGTATTCGGCGACGCGCCTGTCCCGCCATTATGGCCCGCAATCAGAATGGTGTCCGCTTTGGCCTTGGCGACCCCGGCGGCGATTGTACCAACACCGGAAGACGCGACGAGTTTGACGGCCACGCGCGCAGTCGGGTTGATTTGCTTCAAATCATAAATCAGCTGCGCCAAATCCTCGATGGAATAGATATCATGATGCGGCGGCGGCGAAATCAGGGTCACACCCGGCGTCGCGTTTCGGAATTTTGCAATCATTTCCGTGACTTTGAAGCCGGGGAGCTGACCGCCCTCACCCGGCTTGGCGCCCTGGGCGACTTTAATTTCAATTTCATAACACTGGTTGAGATATTCCGCATTCACACCGAAACGCCCGGAGGCAATCTGCTTGACCGCAGAGTTCGGATTATCGCCATTTGGCAATGGGTTGTAGCGGGCGCGGTCTTCGCCGCCCTCACCCGAGACGGATTTCGCCCCGATCCGGTTCATCGCAATGTTCAGCGTGCCATGCGCTTCCGGCGACAAGGCGCCCAGCGACATGCCCGGCGTACAGAAACGCCGCCGGATTTCATTGACGCTTTGGACGCGTCGAACTGGCAAAGATTTGGAGGTTGTCCGAAAGTCCAGCAAATCCCGAATTTGGATTGGGTCCGCCGAGTTTACTGTCTCGGCATATTGTTTGTAGAGCTTATAATCTTCGCGTCCGACAGCTTCCTGGAGCATGTGGATCATATCCGCCTTGTAAGCATGGCGCTCCCCTCGCGCCCGGACCCTGTAAAGACCGCCCACAGGCAAGCGCACAACAGCGCTGTCATAGGCTTTTTCATGAGCCTCCAAAACTTTGGCCTCGAGACCAGCCAAGCCGATACCCGAAATCCGACTTGTCATACCCGGGAAATTGGCGCCGACCAGAGCGCGGGACAGACCCATGGCTTCGAAATTATTGCCGCCTCGATAGGACGAAATAACGGAAATACCCATTTTGGAAATAATTTTGAGAAGGCCGCCTTCAATGGCCGCTTTATATTGCGCCACCGCTTCGTCGCCGCTCATATCCAGCAATCCGCGTTTTACGCGGTCCATCAAGGAATCCTGCGCCATGTAAGCATTTACGCAGGTCGCGCCCGCCCCAATCAAGACGGCAAAATAATGCGTGTCGAGACATTCGGCTGAGCGAACAAGGATAGAGCAAGAGGATCGCAGCCCGTCATTCACCAGAGCCGTTTGAACCGCGCCGGTGCAGAGGATCATAGGCGC
This sequence comes from uncultured Hyphomonadaceae bacterium, assembly GCA_963972195.1. Lineage (GTDB taxonomy): Bacteria > Pseudomonadota > Alphaproteobacteria > Caulobacterales > Maricaulaceae > Litorimonas. The sequence goes on from CAXATH010000001.1 coordinate 395,265, forward strand.
CGCAGCGCGGGTTTCATTCGTATTTTCGTCCGTCAGAACGATGTTTTCGACTCCGCGCGCCACCGCGTCTTTGGCTTCTTCGCGAATGCGCCGAAGCGTATCACGTAGAGCGCGCCCGCCGGACTCTTCGCCTTCAGGAACCGGGAAAGTACAGTCAATCAAAGTGATTTTATCGCCCACCATTTTGACGAACCGATCATACATCCCGGTCGTCAGAACCGGACTGTCCAGCACATACATTTCGTTCGTCTGCGCGCCTGTCTCGGACAAAATATTGCGAAGGTTTCGGAAACGGGTCTTAAGCCCCATCACCCGCGTTTCGCGTAAGGGATCAATTGGCGGGTTTGTAACCTGAGAAAAGTTCTGGCGGAAATAATGCGATAAAGGCCTGTAAACATCGGACAGCACGGCTAGAGGCGTATCATCGCCCATCGAGCCGACGGATTCTTTGCCGGTTTCAGCCATGGGAGTCAGGATCAGTTCCTGATCTTCCAATGTTTGTCCGCAGGAGAGTTGTCGCCGCGCCAAAGATTCACCCGATAAGGCAGGCTCAGGTTCGGGGCCGGCAAGCTTTTCATCCAGATTAATGACCTTTTCGAGCCATTTTTTGTAGGGCCGCTTTTTAGCCAGCTCGTTCATGATCTGGGAAGAGGTATAAAATTTGCCTTCTTCCAAATCGACGGCGATCATCCGGCCGGGTTTCAGCGCACCTTTTCGGACAATATCCTTTTCTTCCATCGGGCACATGCCGGCTTCGGATCCGACGGCCAAAATGCCTTGATTGGAGATAGCGTAGCGCAGAGGACGCAAACCATTGCGGTCCAATCCGGCCATGGCCCAGCGCCCGTCATAAGCGGCCAAAGCTGCAGGGCCGTCCCACGGCTCCATCACCGCATTGCAATACTCATATAGCGCCCGCCAGGACGACGGCATGAGATCGCCGCGTTTTGAATAGGCTTCGGGCACTAAGAGCGTTTTCGCCATAGGCGCAGAGCGACCCGCCCTCACAAGCAGCTCAAAGACGGAATCCAGAGCGGCAGAATCAGAACTTCCCTTTTGAATAATCGGTTTTACATCCTCGGCGCGGTCACCAAAGGCGCTATTTGCCATTTTGATTTCATGGCTTTTCATATGGTTTGTATTGGATTTCAGCGTGTTGATTTCGCCGTTATGGGCCAGCATCCGAAACGGCTGCGCCAACCACCATTGCGGAAAGGTGTTGGTGGAATAACGCTGATGATAAATCGCCGCGCGGGAGACGAAACGTTCGTCCTGCAGATCGGTGTAAAAATTATCGATGTCCTGCGCGAGGAACATGCCTTTATAAATAACCGTCTGAACCGAGAGAGAGCAGATGTAAAAGCTCGGGATTGCTTCGGCGATGACGCGTTTTTCGATGCGGCGGCGAACGATATAAAGCTCGCGTTCCAGCGCGTTGCCTTTCCGGCCTTTCGGATCGCGGAACAGAACCTGTTCAATGGCGGGTCGTGTGGCCTTGGCTTTTTCGCCAATAATGTCGATATTGATCGGGACCTGGCGCCATCCGTAAATGTAAAACCCTTCTTTGAGGAGCTCGGATTCAACAATTGTTCGCGCCGATTCCTGCGCCGTAAAATCAGTCCGCGGGAGGAAAATCATCCCGACGGCGATTTTGGCCGCGCTGGCTTTGTGTCCGGTATTTTCTACCTGAGAGCGGAAAAACTCTTGCGGAATATCCATACGGATACCGGCCCCGTCTCCGGTTTTCCCGTCTGCATCAACGGCCCCTCTGTGCCAGACATTTTTAAGCGCTTGAATGGATTTCTCGACAACGTCCCGGCGGGGCGAGCCGTCAATAGAGGCCACCAATCCAACGCCGCAATTCGCGCGTTCATGTTCAGGGTCATAAGCGTTTGCCGCAATCAAGGCGTCGCGTTTCGTTTCGTAATCTTTGAGCCAATCAGACATGTTTCTGGCTTTCCATAAATTCTTCTAAGACTTGCGCGCCGGTTTTATGCGGGGCGTCGTCAGGTAACGTGTAATACTGAGGCGCTTCATCGGTAAAAATATGAGAGCTTAGCTCAAGCCCATCGGTCTCAGCGAGCGTCCCAACGGAAACGCTAAAATCCTTTTCTTCGCCCTGCATGCGCCAAAACAGGGTTGCGCCGCAGGTTTTACAAAATCCTCGGTCGCCATGGTCGGAAGCCTGATACCAAGTCAGCCCGTCCGTTTTTCCGAGCTTCACACCTTCAGCCGTATGAAGTCCGATGAACGCACTCCCTCCATTCTGCTGACGACACATTGAACAATGACATGCATGAAGCTCGACGGGTTCGCCGCAAGCTTTGAACGTGACATCGCCGCACAGGCATTTTCCAGCTACCTCTTTCATCGCCTTACTCCGCCGCGACTTTGGTTTCAGCGCGCTCCAGATCACGCAGAAATTTGTGCATATGCTCCGCTGCGTCCCGGCCCTCGCGAATTGCCCAGACAACAAGAGACGCGCCGCGAACAATATCTCCGGCGGCGTAAACCCCTGGCAGATTGGTCTCGAACGTCAGCGGATTGACCCGTACCGTGCCCCAACGCGTCGTGGTCAGCTCTTCGGACATGACTTTCATATCTTCAGGCGAGAAGCCCAACGCCTTGATGACAAGGTCGGCTTCAACATCAAATTCCGCCCCTTCAATAGCTTCTGGGCTCTGACGTCCTGAGGCATCTTTTTGGCCGAGGCGCATCCGATCTGCGCGAACCGCGCTGGTCTTGCCGCCCTCATCGTGAATGGATTTTGGTGCGGCGAGCCATTCAAAGGTCACACCCTCCTCTTGGGCATTCGCTGTTTCGCGCCGGGAGCCGGGCATATTGGCGTGGTCGCGGCGGTAAAGACAGGTCACGGATTTTGCGCCCTGACGGACGGCCGTCCGAACGCAATCCATGGCCGTATCTCCGCCGCCAATGACGACGACATTTCTGCCTTCTGCCATCTCGCCGCTCACTTCGTCCCCTAAGCCGCGCCGGTTAGACTCTATCAGGAAAGGCAGAGCCGCACTTACGCCTTTGGCGCCGCTGCCCGGACATTCCAAATCGCGCGCCTTGTAAACGCCCGTTGCAATCAGAACGGCCTGATGCTTTTCGCGAAGCTTATCAAAGGTGATGTCCACCCCGACATCGCAATTCATAACAAATTCAATTCCGCCGTCTTCGAGGCGCTTCGTCCGGCGCTGCACGATTTTCTTTTCCAGTTTGAAGTTCGGGATCCCATAGATCAAAAGCCCGCCGGCCCGGTCATGTCGATCATAGACCGTGACCTGCCACCCCTGAAGGCGAAGCTGCTCTGCGGCCGCCAGTCCCGCTGGCCCTGCCCCGATAATTCCAACACTTCCGGCACGTTCACGGAGGGGCTTGATAGGCTCTATCCACTCTTCTTCCCATGCCTTGTCGGTCAGATAGCGCTCGACCGACCCAATTGTCACTGTGCCATGGCCAGACTGCTCAATCACGCAAGAGCCTTCACAAAGACGGTCTTGCGGACAAATACGTCCGCAGATTTCGGGCATATTATTTGTCGCACTGGAGACTTCCCAGGCTTCTTTGACGCGGCCTTCTGCTGTGAGTTTAAGCCAATCAGGAATGTTGTTTTCAAGCGGGCAGTGGTTCTGGCAGAACGGGACGCCGCACTGAGAACAGCGCGAAGCTTGCTCTTCGGCTTTCGTTTCAATGTAATCGCCGTAGATTTCCAAAAAATCGTCACGTCGTTCCGTTGCCGCCCTTTTTGCAGGCATATCCCGTTCAGTTTGGGTAAATTGCAACATTTTGTTTGACTTAGCCATGAGGCCCTCACTTGATGTTCGGGCTCTCTGTACACTCAACGACCCAAAAGAGCAAGATGCGACAATCTGTCAAAATTTGATAAAATTTAAAAATTATTTCCCTCCTAGGTAATTGTTAATAATATACTTTTTATCAAATATTTGCTTTCTCTTAATTTGTGCCTAAATACTACTGTGTAGCTTATATGAGGTAAAATTCTGTGTTTTTTGACTATTTTACGCTACTTTTGCGCATGACTGACATCCCGCCGCCCTAATAAAGCCGTAACCTTCAGGGCATAGAGACACATCATGTCATGGCTGCATCTCACATTACTGGCTCTTATTCAGGGACTGACAGAGTTCTTGCCAATTTCCAGTTCGGCACACCTGATTTTGCCCGCCAAAATCCTGGGATGGCGAGATCAGGGCCCTCTCATTGATGTCATGGCACATTTTGGATCGCTCTTTGCAGTGCTGCTCTATTTCCGAAAAGATGTTGGCTCCATTTTAACAGGTCTGATGGATCTGCTGAAACGCCGGCTCAATACGGACTCGGTTTTAGCGCTAAACCTGATCATCGCGACCCCGCCTGCCCTGTTGCTTGGAGCGTTTTTACGTTTCGGCGGGTGGGACGAAGCTATTCGGTCGCCTCTCATCATTGCGATTACGACAATCGTATTTGGGGTTTTGCTCTGGCTCTCTGACATTTGGGGGAAAGAAACACGCACAACCGAAGACCTGACCTGGAAAGGCGCTTTCGGGCTTGGCCTCGCGCAGGCCGTCGCCCTTATTCCAGGAACGTCCCGTTCGGGCATTACCATGACGGCTGCGCGCGCCATGGGCCTGACCCGTGTTGAAGCCGCCCGTTTCTCCATGTTGATGAGCCTGCCCATCATTGGCGTAGGCGGCTTGTTTGCCCTTTACAGCCTTGCAGGCGCCTCAAACAGTGAATTAGCGGGGGCAAGCCTGACAGACGGACTCTGGGTGGCCGCTCTGTCCTTTGTGGCCGCCTTTGCCTGCATCTCTTTATTCATGAAATGGATCAGCCGTATCGGCATGCTCCCCTTCATGCTTTACCGTCTGGTTTTGGGCGGCGCTCTTTTGATTTGGATTTTTTCCGCCTAAGCCTTTATGAATTAAAAGTAATTTATCCTAAGCTAAAATACTGAAGCCCGTTCTGGACAGGATAACGCAAACCATTCTACGCAAGGTGTAATGTTATTTCGATTTGTTCTCCTTGGCCTTTTTGCCCTTATCTTTTCAGCGCCTGTCTCATCGACTCCAAATCCCGACACGAAGGCGAGCGGGCAAGCTCCTACGACCCCGCCTATTGAGACAAAAGAGTTTGACGTCAGAGCCCAGGAGATCATGTCAAAGCTGGAAATGGCCGGCATGGCCATTGCGATAGTTGAGAATGGCAAGATTACTTTTGCAAAAGGGTATGGCGAAACCGTGAAAGGCTCAGGGGATCTCGTCAGCGCAGATACGGTCTTTCGTTGGGCCTCTGTTTCCAAAGGCGTCGCCGCGCATGTACTCGTCAATATGGCACGCGAGGGAAAGCTCAAACTCGATACACCCGCCACAGAACTCTCATCCACACTGAAATTACCGCCTTCCGAAACGAAAGTGGATATTACGCACCTTCTTTCCCATCAGATTGGTATCGTCCGTAATGCCTATGATGATAAAATCGAGGGCGGAATGGGGGCAAAGGAAATCCGCCAGATGCTTGGAAGCCTGCCCTATCAATGCGCTCCGGCATCCTGTCATACGTATCAGAATGTCGCCTATGATGCGGCGACGGAGATCGTGCAGACATTAACCGGCCTGCCCTATAAATCTGTTGTCAAAACCGATGTGTTTGACCGTTTCGGCATGAGCACGGCGACTGTCAGCTATGAAGGTCTTCTGCAGTCCAAATCCTGGGCCAAGCCGCATGGACGAAGAGGGCAAGTCATTGATGAAGTTCAACCGACCTATTACCGCGTCCCGGCTGCGGCAGGCGTTAACTCCTCTATCAAGGACCTGGCCCGCTGGATGACGGCGCAGATGCAGGACGAGTTCCCCGGGGCCTCCTCAGAACTCGAAAATGTCCAGAAAGCCTTACAAACGCCGTTGATTCGCACCCGCAGAGAGCAAAGCTATATCAATCGCCGTTTCGGCCAAATGACGAACGCCCATTACGGAATGGGATTCCGGGTTTACAATTATAAAGGCCACAAAGTTGTGGGCCATCGCGGCGGAGTTGAAGGCTACCGCTCTCTCATTCTTTTCGATCCGGAAATACGTTCGGGCATTGCCGTTATGTGGAACAGCCCCCATTATCAACCTACCGGCCTACAATTCGAATTTATGGACCAGCTATACGGCCTGCCTAAACAGGACTGGCTGAATTTGGATGATAAAAGCTAAGCTTTTGGCTTCGGCGCGCCGAAACGCTTTTGTAGCCAGAAGGTCAGCCCAATGGCGGCTACCGCTAGCAAGATAAAGACCAGCGACATCATTCGGCCATCCAGTCCGGCAAACACGCCTTTTGCTAATAGCGCCACGACAAGAATTTTGGGAATAATCCCCAAGGCCGTTCCGATTAAAAAAGACCGCGTTGTAATCGATGAAACGCCTGCGGCCATATTCACGAGTATAAACGGCCCTGTCGGAACCAGCCGAACCACAAAGCTCCAGAGTAAGCCGTTACGTTTTATACGGTCCAATACATTGCCAAGACGCGGCCCCGTCAGGCGGCTTAGCCTCTCACGACCCAGCAGGTCGGCAAGCCAGAAATTCACCATGGCCGAAAAGAGAGTGGCCAGCCAGGAATAGACCGCGCCGATGGCCGGACCGAAGGCCACGACAGAAACAGTGATAAGCGCCCATTGCGGAAGGCCGAAAAATGAGGCCACTGTGAATATGCCAATCACAACGGGCAGTGCCCAGATAGAGCCTCTGAGGCTTTGCAGTCTCTCCTCATAAATCGATAAATCTATATCGAAAACGAACCGGCCCAAGACAAAGGTCGCCACGATCACCAGAGAAAATATAATCGCAAATATCAGAGACTGGCGACGGCTCATGACGTTTCCCATAGTTGAATATCTTTTTCTATCATACTGATATTCAATTCTTCTTTATGCTTCCAGTCAACGCATTGGTTACGAAACCAGGTCATTTGCCGTTTGGCAAAACGGCGCGTATCCCGCTTGGCCAGCTCTATTGATCGCTCATAGGTCAACTCCCCTTTCAAATGCCGCAAAAGGTGAGAGAGACCAATGGCTTTTAACATAGGCGCTGTTCCGTCAGCTCCGTATTTTTCAAATACCTGACGGGCCTCTTTCATTCCGCCGCCAGATACCATGCTTTTAAAACGGGAATTAATACGCTCGTATAATTTGTCTCGAGGCGGCATCAATACATATCGCAAAGCGAAAGCCGCCGGAATTTCAGGACGTGTCTGAGACTGCCAAACATGAAGCGGGTGTCCCGTTTGTTTTACGACGCTTAAGAGGCGGGTCAGCCGCTGCGGGTCTTCCCCCTGCAAGCGGGCCGTGCCTTTGGGATCAAGAATTTTGGCTTCGGCCAAGACCGATTTGATTCCCTCTCCTTCTATGCGGCTATCAATTTCGCGAATCAGGTTCGGGTCAATCGTGGGGACAGAGGCCAAACCCTCGAAAAGAGATTTGAAATACAGCCCAGTTCCCCCGACCAGAATAGGAATTTTCCCCCGCGCGAGAACATCCAGAATGACGGGCATGGCCGCCCTCACCCAATGCCCCCCGGAGTAGTGCGTCCCGCCGCTGACATAGCCGTAGAGGTGATGCGGAACGGATCTTATTTCGCTCTTATTTGGGCGCGCCGACAATATGCGGATATCGGAATAAACCTGCAGGGCATCGGCGTTGATAATTTCGCCATTCACAGATTTTGCAATCGCCAAAGCCGCGCCGCTCTTGCCGCTGGCGGTTGGCCCTGCAATACACAGAACAGGTTTCATCGACCGAGACGATATCATTGGAGCATGCCCATTATGGCAAACGCGATAGACCAAATTCTGACACTTGTCCTGAAGAAAAAGGACAGCTCTGCTGTTGAAAGCTTGATCAAAGCCTTTGGACTCAGGGAAACGACAATCCTGTCTGACGGGAAAGCGGTTGAAGGGCTTGCCCGAGCCGGGCTGACAAAAGAAGAGATCGATGAAACCCTGAAAGGAGCCCATCCGGAAGTTGATTATTGCCTTCAGGGAAAAAACGGACGGAAAAAGAAACTCTTAATCTGCGACATGGATTCCACGCTTATCGGACAGGAATGTATCGACGAACTGGCTGATTTCGCAGGGTTCAAAGACAAGGTCAGCGCCATCACAGAGCGGGCCATGCGCGGCGAAATCGGCTTTGAAGGGGCTCTGACAGACCGTGTGGCGCTTTTAAACGGCCTCCCCCTCTCTGATCTTCAAACCTGTTTTCAAGACCGCATCACCCTCAATGAAGGCGCCAAGACCTTATGCGCGACGATGAAAGCCAATGGCGCAGAAACGGTCGTCGTCTCCGGCGGCTTTACCTTCTTCTCAAGCCGGGTCGCCAAAGCGGTCGGGTTTGAACACCACCACGCCAATACTCTATTGGATGACGGCGAAGCGCTCACAGGTCAGGTTCAACCGCCTATTTTGGGAAGAGAGGCGAAGCTGGAGCGATTGAAAGACTATTCGCAAGGTTTGGGAGGGCCAGAGGCGGCTGTGGCCATCGGTGACGGGGCCAATGACCTCGCCATGGTCACCGCGTCCGGCTTGGGCATTGCCTATTACGCAAAGCCTGCCGTGGCCGCAGCGGCGCATTGCGCCATCAATCATACGGATTTACGAACCGCCCTTTATTTCCAGGGCTATAAAGACAGCGAATTTGTGGAAGTCGGTTAGGACGTGACTGTCAGGGCGTAGAAAATGTAATTTCCACCCCGGTTTATCAAAAACGTCACCGGCGCCTCAAAGTCTTTCGCTGCCGCTACGGCTTCTTCAAACGCTTTAGGGGAATCTACGGCCTCAAATCCAACTTCTTCGATGATATCGCCGACCAGTATTTTTCCGCTGGCTTCTGCGTATCTATCGACTTTGGACACCCGAACGCCTTCAATGCGGTCATCTATACGATATTTGGCCCGCGTTTCATCGCTTAGAGCCTCGACATAGATTCCATTCACAGAGCGTTCGGCATTATTTTCTTCATCGGCCCGGCGTTCTTTTTCTTCTTTGGTGACCTGCTCTTCGAGTCTTTCGATCGTGACATTGGCCGTACGCGTCCGGCGCTTGCGGATATAGCTAATTTCGAGAGCTTCTCCGATTTCAGCTTCGGCGATACGCCGGCTGAGCAAGCGCGAGCTTTCCAGTCGCTGGCCGCCTACAGCCGTAATCAAGTCGCCTTTTTCCAAGCCGGCTTTTTCCGCAGGTGAATCTTTCACAATCGCCGTCACCAAAGCGCCATAGGTATCATCCAGCCCGTAGGACTTGGCGAGTGTCGGGCTGACCTCTTGCGGCCTTACGCCCAGATAACCCCGGCGTGTCTCGCCGAATTCGATAAGCTGATTTACAACTGACTCTGCCAGCTCTGACGGAACGGAGAAACTGATGCCGACGCTATAACCGGTCGGGGATAAAATGGCGGTATTCACGCCGATAACATCGCCGTCCATATCAAAAAGAGGGCCGCCCGAATTCCCCTGGTTGATGGCGACATCCGTTTGAATAAAATCGTCGTAGCTGCCGTGAGAGATATCGCGGTTACGGGCCGAAATGATACCCGCGGCGACTGAGCCTGAATACCCAAACGGATTGCCGATTGCGATAACCCACTCGCCAACTTCGGCCGTATCGGAATCGCCGAAACGAACGAAAGGAAGGTCTTTGCCAGTGTCGATTTTAAGCACAGCGATATCGGTTGCGGGGTCGCGGCCAATCAATTCCGCTTCGAATGTGTCGCCGCTTGGAAATGTGACTTCGATAAGGTCGGCGTCCTGAATAACGTGATTATTGGTGACGATATGCCCGACCGCGTCGATAACAAAGCCTGAGCCAAGTGACTTTGAAACGCGGCCATCCCGATTATTCCCGCGCCCGAAAAAGTCATTGAACCGCTCCAGAGGGGAGCCTTCCGGGAAGGCCGGAACCTCCTCCGTTTCAATCTGAATAGTCTGAGCCGTCGAGATATTAACCACAGAGGGGCTCAACCGTTTTGTCAGCTCCGTAAAGCCATCAGGGGCCGGAGCGGCAATCACCGCTTGGCTGAACGAAAAACAAAGACAAATGGAAAGTAGAAGCGTTTTAAACATATCCTGACATTAAACGTGCGGCGCGTTTTGCCAAGGGGGTGAAAGGCCGAAGAAACAGCGATTATCCTAACAATTGCGTCAGGAAAGCAGGCTTACCCCGAATAAAAGCAGGCAGACGCCGACAAAAACGGAGATCGCTCCGGTTATGTGCAAATCGCGTTCATCGGCCTGTGCCAGAAATTCCTGATACGCCCGGCGAAGGCCGCCTGGAAATATGGCCCAAACAGCGCCCTCCAAGGCGAGCGCACCGCCAAAGGCGATGAGCAATATGGCCGAAATACTCATTTACCGACAAACCAGTATTTATCGATTATTTCGAGGCCCAGACTGGTCATCGAGATAACCCAGGAAGTCACTGTCAGGTGATAGAACATATGTCGATTTCTGCCCAAGACCTTTTCTGTAGGCTTCCATAGACCGATAAAAGGCAAAAAACTCAGGGTCGAGATTATACGCTTCGGCGTAGATCCGGTTTCGTTCCTTATCGCCCTCACCCCGGATGATTTCCGCCTGCTTACGTGCATTCGCCAAGAGAATTTCAACGTCCTTATCCGCTTCGGCTTTGATTGTCCGTTTGGCCCGTTCGCCCTGACCGCGTTTTTCAGCAGATTGCTCCTGTCGATCGGCGGACATTCTTTCAAAGACTCGCGCGGCGTTTTCCGGCGGTAAATCTGCGCGTTTGATACGGACATCTTCAATTCTAAGGCCAAAACGGCCAGCGGTTGCACGAGCATTGGCACGATCTTCAATCGCGTTCATCAGGTCGAAACGTTGCCCTGAAATGATCTCGGAGCTCTCGACACTACCTAATATGTCCCGAGAAAGTGAATCCAGAATATTACTTAGCTGAATTTCCGCGACATTGCGCGTGTTAAAAGCTTCGTAAAACTGTCTCACGTCAGTGATCCGGTAACGAATAAAGGCGTCCACGACGAGTCGTTCCTGGTCTGACGCCAGAATAGGCTCACTATCTAGATCCAGCACAAGATTTTTGCGGTCATAGCGGCGAACTTCTTCTATAAGAGGAATTTTGAACTTAAGTCCGGCATCCTCTTCCACGCCATAGGCGTTTTCAGAACGCACAGGATCTCCAAAACGTAGAACTAGAGCCTGTTTGTCTTCGCGAACCGTATAAAAGCTGCTCATCAAGATAACGCCGAGTATTACCAGCGCTATACCAATACCAATTAGCTTACCATTTTGCATTAGTTTGCTCCTGCCGGCTTACCGAGCTTGTCCAGCGGTAGATAAGGGACCACGCCGTTTCCGGCTTCATTGTCGAGAATAATTTTATCAGCGTCGCCGTAAATGTCTTCGATTGTTTCCAAATACATGCGTTGCCGCGTTACTTGAGGGGCCGCTTCATACTCTCCATAGATCAGGCGAAAACGTTCCGCTTCACCTTCAGCATTGGCTATCACGGAATCGCGGTAGCCTTCTGCCTCTTGTAATAAACGGGCCGCGCTACCTTCAGCTTCCAAGACCTGAGTATTGCGATAGGCGCGGGCCTCATTGATGGCTGTCTCGGCTTCCTGCTGGGCGTTCACAACGTCCAGAAAGTCGTCTTCGACTTCCGCTGGCGGGTCTGTTTTCTGGAACTGAACATCGTTCACCAGAACGCCGGCTTCATACTCATCAAGAAGGGTTTGCAATTGTTCGGTCACAACGCCGCGAAGCTCCTGACGACCTGTCGTGATGATCGGATCGAGCTCATTATTCCCGATGACTTCCCGAACAACACTTTCGGCCGCAGATTTTACAAGGTCATCCGGCTGATCAACTTTAAACAAATAGGATTCAAGGTCTTTGATGACCCACAGAACGGTAAAGTTGATGTCGACGATGTTCTCGTCGCCGGTCAACATAAGCGCTTCTGCCGTTGAGTTCACTCCCACGCGGGTTTCGCGCTGCGAAGTCACGTTACGGACAATTTTTGTTTCAATGGGAGGCGGAAACTTGAAATGAAGGCCCGGTCCAGCCGTCCGCGTATAATCACCGAAACGAAGAACAACAGCGCGTTCGTTACCCTGCACCGTAAAGATGGATGTAAACAATAAGAGTACAACAGCTACAACAACAAATATCCATTTAGGAATTGTAAAATCGCCTCCACCGCCGCCGCCGGAAAATCCCCCGCGACCGCCGCCGGAGCCGCCGCGTTTTACGCGCGATTTAAAGCCTTGAATGACATTGTCGAGATCCGCAGACCCTTCACCCGGTTTGGGACGATCCCGGTCAGGTCGACCCGATTGCCCGCCCCATGGGTTGTTACCTTTGCCCGAGCCTTTACCGCCGGAGCCTTTGGGTTTCCCCCAAGGGCTGTTATTGTTGTCATCTGCCACAAATCTCTCCGAAAAGTCTTTTTGTATACTTGGCTGTCTTAAGCTATCTTATCAAGGGCTATACGTGCGAAACTCTGTCCCAAATCTGGGCGGAGAAATCATAATCATCCTTGGGTGACTTCAATCCTGTTTTTTCTTCACTTAACACCCATTTTGTCTCGTCGGGCGCCTCGAAAAAAGCATCCCCTTCAGGCTCTGCGAAAACCTGGGTGATGTATTGGCGGTCTATATGGGGCATGAGCGTTCGGTAGAGCTGCGCCCCGCCTATCACCATGACTTCGCTGGCGCCGTTTAATCCGGCGAGTTCATAGCCCCGCGCGACAAATGCTTTTAAATCCGAGAACACTTCTGCCTTTGGCGCTTTATAACCTACATCCCGCGTCAGGACAAGATTTGGCCGCCCCGGAAGCGGAAATGGGAGACTTTCCCATGTTTTGCGCCCCATCAGTACCGGCTTACCCAAAGTGATAGATTTAAAGAGTTTCAGGTCTGTCGGTAAAGACCAGGGCAAATCGCCATTCCGGCCAATAACGCCGTTTTCCGCCCGCGCAACAATCAGTGAAAGTCTTGGGTTTGGAATCTCAGGATGAATGGACATAGGGGGCCGATACACGATAGAGCAAAAGAGGTATAGCGAAAGCGAGGGAAATCCGGCCGCATGACGAAAGAAAAGAAAATCTTGGCTGGCTCAACCCTGCAGGAGACACCTTCCGCGCAAACAGAGAGCCGCAAACCCACAACAAGTCTGCTTTCGGTCAAATACACCCTTCTCTATATCCTGCTTATCCCTTTCATCAATTGGAGCTTTACTTGGGCGCCAATGGTCAACTTACCGGGATTGGCAGCATGGGCCTTTAATCCCGTAACCATAGTCACCGGGCTCGTTCTCGTCGTGCGTGATTTTTCTCAAAGAGAAATCGGTCATGAGGTTTTGTTTGCTATGGCTCTGGCTTTGGGGCTGACCTATGTGACCAGCGGCGGCGCTTTGGCTCTGGCAAGCGGAGCGGCGTTTCTAATTTCGGAGCTGGTGGACTATGCCCTGTTCACTTTCACGAAATACAAGCTCTCGACCCGCGTTTTACTCTCCTCCGCCCTTGCCGCGCCGATTGACACGACAACGTTTTTATATGGCGCGAGTTTTCTCAGACCCGATCAATTGACGGCCCCCAACATCATAATGAGTGTCGGGGGCAAAATGGTCGGCGCCATCATCATTTGGTGGCTCATCCGTCAGCGAATGGAGCGCGGCCAAACGACAGAGAACGCGTAACGATTACTCTTTGAAGAGCTCCATCGCGCCGGCTGTCATGGACTGAACGCCCAGCTTCAGCGACGGCCCGGGAATAGGCGCGAATAAAGGCGAATGATTGGCCGGCGGAAGCGGTGTCTTGTTCTCAACCGCCGCAGCGAAGGCCTCTGGGTCAGCGCCGCCTGTCCAGAAAATGAGCGTCGGGATGTCTTCGTCATGACGGTGGAACCGAGAAAAGTCCTCTCCGCCCATGCTTGGCGGACGCGTTGAGACTTTGTCTTCGCCTATAGACGCCGAGACAGCTTTCATAACGCGGTCTGTCATTTCCGGATCGTTATAAGTGGACGGTGTGTAGTCGCTCTTGATGATGACTTCGGGCAAATTTTCTTCTGCCAAGCCAGCCGAGCGGCCTTGCGCAACTGCGATACGCTTTATGCCTTCGAGCAATGTTTTGCGAACGTCATCGTCATAAGACCGGACTGTCAACAAAAGCTCAGCCTCATCGGGAATGATATTGTGTTTATAGCCGGACCGGAACGAACCCACTGTGACAACACCCGCTTGCAAAGGATTGACCTCGCGGGAGACCAAAGTTTGCAGGGCATTGACGATTTGCGATCCGATAACGATCGGGTCTTTGCCCATATGAGGGGCCGAACCATGAGCGCCGATACCCTTGATTTTAATATCGACCGAGTCGACATTAGCCAGCGCGTAACCGGACGTATAAGTCACTTTCCCGGCCGGGTCCCAACCGGAGGTATGGGTCGCCAAAACATAATCCGGCTTCGGAAATTTCTCCATGAGTCCGTCTTCCAGCATGGCCAAGGCGCCATAGCCTATTTCTTCGGCAGGTTGCCCGATTAGCACAAGCGTGCCGGACCAATCGTCTTTATGTTCCACCAATTGCCGCGCCGCGCCGATCAAGATAGCCATATGGCTGTCATGGGCGCAGGCATGCATAACCGGAGCTTCTTTCCCCGTAAAATCCGTCGACACGACATTTGAGGTGTAAGGCACGCCTGTCTTTTCCTGCAGAGGCAGAGCGTCCATGTCCGCCCGTAACATGACGGTTGGTCCCTCACCGTTTTTCATAACGCCGACAAGACCATAGCCGCCCACGCCCGGTAGAACCTCGCCCACTTCTTCCATGACTTTTTGCTTCACCCAAGCGTCGCCAAGACCCTCAGTAACTTCAAACCCCAAGGATTTAAGCTCTTCGGCCATACGCGCCGCCGACTTCTCTTCTTTCAGAGACAATTCGGGATTTTGGTGAAAATGCTTATACAGGTCGAGAACGTAGTCGTGGTCCTCGGAAACCGAAGTGGTCAAATCTTGAGCAAAGACGCCGGGTGCAGATGCCAGAGTCAAAAGCGCCGCTGCGCTGCATAGAAGTGTTTTCATCATATTATATTCTCCAAGTAACAGGAAAGTTATACCTTGAAGGTCGCTCAATGGACATCAGTTGGCAAGAGCTGTTTGCCAAAAACGCCCGTATTTGTTCCCACAAAAAAAGCTACCCCGAAGAGGTAGCTTTAATAAGTAAGCTATTAAATGGGATTACTTTCCGCCGCCAGGTTTGCCTTCTACGACATAGGCGAGCATTTCATAACCGCCCGTTCTCCAGCTATTTAGTCCGTTTGCAGCCAGGGAAGCAAATGAAGGCGTCCCATCAGCAAAGCGGCCCACGGGAACAAGGTCAGGAGAAGAGACCTCAATCATATAGTCGCCATTCTCCGGAAGAGTAAAATCAAAAATTAGAGGCTCAAAACCCTCAAATGTTCGTTGATTAGACGCGACCTCAGCGTAGGAACCATCAGATTGCTTTTGTTTTAGCGTCAACTTAGTGACAACAAAGTCAGGCACATTTCCATCTGAAAATGATATGATTTCCGAATTAAAGATGTCGCCTTTATCTCCCTTGATGAAATAGCTGTCCACCTCGTCTAACTCTGTAACGCTGCCGCTTACAAGAGCTGCGCGAATATCAAGTTTTCCGCCCGCATTTACGCCGTCCAATAAAGGATTCGCGCCTTTGACTTTGTTCAAAGTCAGCTTTCCGCCATTTCGTTGGGTGACCGACTCCTCAATTTTGCGGGTCCGCTCATTAATGGCCAATTTCACAGCAGACCGTTCAGAGAAGAAACGATCAACAAAGGGCGGGCTGTTCAAAGCCAAACCGGCACTCGCGCCTGACGCCATAACATGCATCAAAGTTTCGAGAGCATTCTGGTCTGTTTCGCCCAAAGGAATAAATTCACCCGGCGTGCGAGCCGCAGGAAGGCCATCGCCCGGAGCCCCAAAACTGTCATAATGACGTAAACCGAGAATGTGCCCCAATTCATGACCGGCTGTGTTTGCAGATTGGTTCACAACAGCAATCTGGCGAACCTCTTCCACTTCTTCGGGAGATAGCGGAGCCGGTAAGCCTAGGAAATTCGCCAAATTCTGAGTGCCGAAGTTTGCGTCTAGTTCGGCCAGAAGCTGCCAGAAACTGGCATCCGCAAACGCGCTATCGGTCCGGTCATCATTTCCAAAGTCAATATTGTCTGCGCGCCCAAATAAAATACCGGTCGCTAGATCAATGGGGTTGGCATCATTATCACCAATACGAATTGTTGAGTAATCGCCTAAGCTTGGCTGAACCTGAGTGAATTCGAAATTATACTCCGCGTAATCCGCTTCTAGCCTCTCCTGAATAAAATCACGGTCCGCCTGGGTGTAGATGTAGTCAGGGAAAACGCCGCCGGCGATAGGTTGCCCGCCCTGAGACGCAAAAAATGTCGGATCCGCACTCCCAAATTGTAGATAGACGACTTGCGGGGAATTATTTTGCTGGCCGACCGCCAGTCCGCGACCTTTTTTCTTTTTGTTCGCCGCACCATTACTCTTCATCTCGGCCTTTTCAGCTTGAGCCGCAAGCGCCGCCTCTCGGTCCGCTGCCATAGATTTCAACATGGCGAGACCGTCTTCGGCGCTTAGGTCACTTAAGTTAGCACAGGCGTTAAAGGCGCAATCATCCGTTTGAATTCGAATTTGCTCACCCGTAAGATCGGCATCTTGCGCAAAAGCGGACACTGAGGTGGCTAGAGCAATAACCGCTGTGGCACTTAATAGATTTCTGATTTTCATTCTGTTCTCCCAATTCTTTTTATTGACGAAGTTATGTCCCCCACGGGAAACCTGTCACTATATTTGGACGAAAGTAAGAGCCGGGATGGAATTTAGGTAATTTTTCCCTCTATGAGGCAGACCCGCGCAAAGAAATCTTAAACCGCGACTTTTCCCGCAATATGTGGATGGGCCTTATAGCCGAGGATTTTGACGTCCTCATAGCTGAAGCCGTCAATCTCGGAAATATCAGGGTTGAGTTTTAAACGCGGCAGAGGCTTTGGCTCTCGGGAGAGCTGTTCTTTTACCTGTTCAAAATGGTTTGAATAAATATGGGCGTCGCCAAAAGTATGGACGAAATCCCCGACGTCTAGATCGCAGACCTGCGCCATCATGTGAACAAGCAGAGCGTAGCTGGCGATATTGAACGGAACGCCTAGAAATATGTCGGCGCTGCGTTGATAGAGCTGACAGCTTAGTTTCGCTTTCCCATTTTCTTGCGGCGCAACATAAAACTGAAAGAGACAGTGACAAGGCGGAAGGGCCATCTCGTCCACATCGGCTGGATTCCAAGCGCTGACGATATGGCGGCGTGAATTCGGATTAGTCTTTATCGCTTCAACAACATTTTTGATTTGGTCGATGACCCGCCCTTCTGGTCCCTCCCATCGGCGCCATTGCTTGCCGTAAACCGGGCCGAGGTCTCCGTTCTCATCCGCCCATTCGTCCCAGATGCGGACGCCGTTCTCTTTCAGATATTTGATATTAGTATCGCCCGCGAGAAACCAGATGAGCTCATGCACGATAGATTTCTTATGTAGCTTTTTCGTCGTGACCATTGGGAAACCCTCGGCCAGATCAAACCGCATCTGATAGCCAAAGACGCCGCGCGTTCCCGTCCCCGTCCGGTCCATACGGTCCGTTCCGTTTTCCATGACGTGCGTGAGAAGGTCGAGATATTGCTGCATCCGTTCACTATAAACATTCAGAACGATTCGGGCAGGCCCCCTCGCCGCTTGTCCACATCTTTGAAAAAACGACATAGACCTCTTGCACTGGACCTATATTCACCCCATATCTTTATTGTTAAACGATAAGGGAGAGAAAGATGAATCGTTATAGGTATGACCGCGAGCTGATAGACATGGCCGCCTCTTTTTCAGAGGCAGACCGTTTCAAATTTATGGATATTGTTCAGAACGAAACGCAAAACCCTGTCGTGAATTTCGGCTGGAATATTTGGCTAGGTTTTCTCGGCATTGATCGCTTTCTCGTGGGCGACATTCTGGCCGGTATATTAAAGCTTTTGACGATGGGCGGACTGGGCCTCTGGGTCATCATAGATTGCTTTCTTATCGGCAACCGCACCCGCGAAGTGAATATGATGAAAATTCGCGATATTTATGAGTTCGTGAGAGCCCACCCCGCATAGTCCCCACGCTTAGGGATACGAGGAATAATTGTCCCGCCAACAAAGGGCGGGACTAATTTAAAGCTCAAAGCTGATCTACAAGATCGGCCATCGCTTCTACGGCGGAGGCGCCCAATTCGCCGCAACGTTCAGGGGACCAACCTGCCGATTTATCCGGGCGGTCGGCATTATCCTTGAACGGCATCTCAAGTGTCATGGACAAACAATCATAGCGATGCGCTGTGAAATTCGTACACATTGTCAGATTGCCCTCGCCCGGCTTGGATGTCGGGTATCCGTGCTCTGTCTGGAAATCCGGTGACGCCTTTTTATACGCGGTCAAGAAATCCTCGAGGTTTTTGGCTTGCTTATCTGTATAGCCGGGAATGCCTTCAGCGCCGGCAATAAAGTTGTAAGGCAGGTTTTCGTCGCCATGGACGTCCAAGCAAAGACGCGGCGGATTTTTGTCCATCGCAGCGATGGTTGCCAAAACCTCAGGGCAATTTTCTTGCGTTGCGACGCCCCATTCACGGTTTAGGTTTGCGCCTTTTGCGTTCGTCCGTAGGTTACCATGCGTGCTTCCGTCGGGATTCATATTCGGAACAATAAAGAGCCTGGCTTTCTTCAGCAGAGTTTTTGTCGCTTCGTCCTTGGCCTCTATCAAACGGGAAATAAATCCGTCCATCCACCATTCTGCCATGGTTTCACCGGGGTGCTGGCGCGCGATGACCCAAATGGTTGTATCACCTTCGCCCATTTCGAGGCAATCAAGCGTTTGACCTTCGACAGAGTGTCCGATGACCTTCATGGAAACGCCGTGGTCGCCCGTGTAATGCGCGATACGGTCATGGTGGCGTTCGGCGCTATAAGGCGCGAAATAGGCGTAATAAATACTATCCTGCTCGGGAGTGTGCTCTATCACCAGTTTATCATTTTCGTATTTTGTCGACTCGACCCGGAACCAGTTTTTGCGGTCATAACTGGCGCAGGCCTTGTAATCTTCCCAACCGCTGGAAAAAGCAGAGTCTTTGGTGTTTTCCAAAACCATTCGGCAAGCCTGCCCTTTGGCACCCGTCAGGCGAAAATAGAACCATTGGTAAAAGTCCGACGCATTATCCTTGCGGATTGCCAGACGTATATTTCCGGGCTCTTTTGCTTCGTGGACTTCAATGTTTCCGCCGTCAAAGGCACTGTTTATCATTAGGGTCATAAATTATTCCGTAAAATCTTGAGGCGCGTTCAAGGCCGTATTCACAGCTGTTGCAACACTTTCAGGTTCAATACCGTTCCAGAACACACGCCAGTCATGTTTCTTCTGCATTCCATCACAATTTTTCATATACCAGTCATTGAAAGGGTTTTTAAACCTTGAACGCCAGTAAAACACAGGAATATTTTGCGTAAACTCGTCCCAAATGTCACGAGCCAACCCTTCTCCTTGCGCCTGTTTCCCTACCCAGAATTTCGACAAATAGCTGAGGCCGTCCTGCTCCGTGAAAATGGCGCCGCCTTTGTAATTGGCTTCTACGAAAACCGCAGAGACAGGCGTCTCGAAAAAGTCCGGCCGCAGGGTTTTTCCAAAGGCGGTGTTGATCGATTGCGCCAATTGATGAGTATCGAGTCCATCATAGTTATGGCTGATTATAACCTCGGCTTTTCTCTTAATCAGGGTTCCGGAGCCTTTCGTCGTGAAAAGTTCCGGCAAAAGGTTTAGCGGAGAGGCAATAATGTAGGAACGCTGCCCCGGCTCGGCTTCATCCAAATCTTGAACAAAACTCAGAAAACGCTGCTGACCCGGCGTGAGATTCTGTCCGGTCTCAATCAAATTGGCGACATCCGCCATGCTGAGATTGCGGATACGTTCACCTTGCCGTGCCAGACCGCCTGACGGTTGCAGGAAAATCACCTTGTTCGGATTTATCTCATTGACCAAACGGACGAGGTTCATATCCCCGCGTCTCTCGGTCATTTCAAGTATCGGGATCAATCCCGATTGCGCTTTGAATTTGATTTCAGGAATGAGAGCGTAAGTCGCTGTATTGAGTTTGGATGTCCTGACAGCCGACTGCTCCAACTCTTTGGCCACGCGCTGGGACTGAAACTTCACAGTCGTCCTGTCTTCGTCCAGCGCCCCTACTAATAAAATAGGCGTCAGACCGAGATTGAAAAGTAACTTTACATTACTGACCAAAGTTTCGAGTAGCGGGTTTTTCAAACAACGCGGGTCAATGACGATGAGTGCAAATTTCTCAGGCTCCTGCTGAGAGAAAAGCTCCGCATAGAATTGCGCTTCGCGGTTGGCCCCAATCGCTGACAAGCTGGAAAGAACGGTCTCTCTGACGCTGAGGCGACTCATTTTGACACCCTTGTCCCCAGCCCGGTCACGAGAGCTGTTTCGTAGAGTGCGGTCGCTCTTTGCAATTGTGCGTAGCTCACCCATTCCTCCGGCTGATGCGCTTGTTCGATATGACCCGGACCAAACACGACCGCATTGATTCCTGCTTCGGACACCATGGCTGCCTCTGTCCAATAGGGCAAATCGACGAATTCGTGCCCTGTGAAAAGAGATTTGAATGCTTCCATATCACGCGTCGCAAACGGCTCGAAAGACACCAAGGTTTCACAAACGCCTCCGTACTGAACGGCAATGCGATGCAGATCTCCCTCGCGTTTACTCACATCATCACCGGGCGGAGGCCGCATGGAAAATTGAAGACTCGCGGATGTGGGAATAACATTATAAGCGCCATCGGAACTCACCCCGCCAATATTCGTGCAAAGCCCCTGATAGGGCGGCGTCCCAAATCCCAGATGGCGTTCGCCGTATTCTCCTATTGCATCGGCGAGACGGGCCGACTTTAGAAGCGGAGCTTCAATTTTATCGGCCAGAGAGCTATGACCGCCCGGCCCGGAAAACTCTGCTTTGAGCGCGAGCATACCGCGATGACGTCTGCCGACCTGACAGCCCGTGGGCTCACATACAATGGCGGCTTCAACTCCCTGCAAGTGACCCGCTTTTATAACTTCCGGCATGATTTCGCTGCCTTGCTCTTCATCTCCGGAGAGCAAAACGGCGACATTGCACGGCTTAACCCGCGACAGGGCTGAGAGTATACAAGCCGCCGCGCCTTTTATATCGCAAGCCCCAAGACCGATAACCCGGTCCGTCTCTTTTCTTAAAATAAGTGGATCGGCGAGCCAGCCCTGCCCGCTCGGTACGGTATCAATGTGAACATTCAGAACCAATTTCGGCTGCCCCCAGACAGCGAGAACGAATGCACTATCGGGCTTGCCATGTTTCCTGGGAACTTTCTGATTGACCAGCTTATCCGGATTATACGCGCTTAGCCTTTCCGCGAGCCAATCGACACAGGCGGGCTCGTCCCCCGTTCCGTTTCGGGTGTCAAACCCTACCAACTCGGTTAGAATTGAAAGCGTTTTCTCCAGATTTTTTTGCTCGTGATTTGGAATAACCAAAATCCTTCCCCGAAATCAGTGCCCCTCCCGCTTATGTGGGCCAAAATCGGGGAACGCAATAAAAGTCATTCGTCGAACATAACAAAAGTGACAAAAATTTACGCTTGCACGGGGGTTAACAGTTCATTTACCATAAATATCATCAACTACGGAGGACGACCCAATGGCCAAAGCAGCAGTTTACATAGAGGATGTGAAGCGATACGACGCAGGCGCAGACGAATCTCATGTCCAAAAAATCGTCAATTATTGCGGGATTGCATTGCAAAACCGGGACTCTTCCTTGGTCTCCTGTTCGGACGAAACTGAAAAAAACCGGGTGCGCGACGGCTTTGCGAAAAAGAAGCTCGGCTTGGACGCTGATCCCGCTAGCCAAGCGATTGATGCGGTTTGTGATACGATGAAGGGCGACAATCAAAAATCGCGCGTCACATTTCTTTATCTTTTGGCAAAAAGCGCCGGAAAATTGGGCGATTTATAAAGCTCTGAAATCATATTTTCATGAAAGCCGCGCTTTAAGCGCGGTTTTTTATTTCAAAATAGATATTGGAACTTTATTGCTTCGTCACTATATTACGAGTGTCGGCTTGCCGACTATGAGGATAAACGCGCTCATAATAGACGGACTGGACCCGGGGGCGGTACCCGGCGGCTCCACCATAAACCTTCATCACAGTGAAGGCTTTTGATGGGGCCGAAATAGGATCGACAGACGTTCAAAAGGGTTAGCTTTCTTCCGTATTGGTACCGTTAAATGCCTATTTTTTATAATTGCAAATGACAATTATACTGAGGAATTTGCCCTAGCAGCGTAAGCTGTTCGGACATTCCGACTTTAACTCCTAGCCCTTCAGACGGTTAGGCGGGCTTCGGGAGGTAGCTGGCAACAGAAACCTCCCACTTTTATTTCAGTGCTATTGTTTTTCTCGCTTCACTAATCGCGCGGGCACTCCGCCTTCAGGTCTCAAGGTTACGGTCATAAGCGGACGCGGATAGCAGCTTTCCGGTATATCAATGTCATAATCGCGTACAAGCGTTGCAAGGGCCATGACGGCTTCCATCGTCGCAAAGGCCGCGCCGACGCAGATTCTTGGTCCGGCGCCAAATGGCATAAAGGCGGAGCCTTTGGATTTCAGAGCGGGATCACGAAGGAAACGGTCAGGATCGAACACATTTGGATGTTCCCAAAGGCGTTCCGTTCGGTGCATGACGTAGTTACATAATAAGAACGTATCACCGACCTCAATCTTGCGGCCGTGGATTTCAGTCTCCGCGTGGCATTCGCGGTTGAGCATGGGCGCCGGCGGATAAAGCCGCAGGGTCTCGTCAACCACTGCTTGGGTGAAGGGCAAGACGGAAATATCACCGTGCCGAACGGAATCCTTTCCGCAAACAGATTGGACCTCCTCGCGGATGCGATTGGCGGTGTCCTCATGCTGACCCACCAGATACAGCGCCCAAGTCAAGGTTAGCGCTGTGGTTTCGTGACCTGCGATAAAAAAGCCAATCAGATTATCCCGCCGCTCGCGAGCTGAGAGACCCTCTCCGGTTATAGGGTCTTCTGCCGAGAGCAAGAGACTAACCAGATCATCTTTAACAGGCGTATCGGCTCTATCCTTCAAGAGCTTGTCAGCCGCATGTTTGAGCTTTTTGATGGCGCGTGATCCTTTTGGCGCAATGGGCCGGGGAACCCATCGCGGCCAGGGCAGAAGATCGTCCGGTCTTAGCGTGCCAACACTTGTCACCAAATTTCGCGTTGTGTATTTCAGGCGGTCCTTATCCAGCCCTTGCGGATCGCCGAGCAAAGCCTTGGCCAAGACATCAAATGTCAGCTCCGACATGGCAGCGTTTAGCTCGAGCTCTGGGTTTTGATCAATTTTTGCACAGAAATCATTTAGCACTTCGGTTATGAGAGGCGCCAGATCTTGCATATGGCGTTTACGGAATAGAGGAGCGACACTCTTTCTCTGTCGCTTCCACTGCTCGCCATGGACAGAGAGTAAGCCTTCTTTGGTCGCAGGCCCTAATATGCGCGCATCGATGGCCGTTTTCGTGAATTTTTCCGACTCTTTGGACAGAACGGCCATCATCCCTTCCGGATCAGATATGACGTGAAGTTTCTTACCAAAGTTGGGAACACTTACGATCGGTTGATTATAGGCCATCGGGCCAAAACCCTCGATCGGATTTCGCAAAAACTTCCACGTGGCCTTAATAAAGCCTTCCTGCCCCGTCAGCGGTTTGGCGTGGGGCGGAATGAAGCGCCCCTTTCCATCGTAATGGGCGGAGATGTCGGTTTTGATTTGAGCCATGTTCTACCTACGTTTCAACAGCTAGTGGGGCGACTGTAAAGAAATAAGAAAATTTCACCCTATAATGAAACGTCAGTTGATATTTATTGGCAGGGGTTTAGGGTATAAATATGAGCCAAGACCTGATGAATTATGATCAGATGACCCAACTCGCCCTTCGGGGTGTGGTGCGGGACGCTATTCGACGTGTCATCCGTGAAGATGGCCTGCCCGGAGCTCATCATTTTTACATTACATTTCTGACCCGTTTTCCCGGCGTCGAAATTGATGACAGCCTTGCCAAAAAATACCCTGAAGAAATCACGATCGTTCTGGAACATCAGTTTTGGGATTTGAACGCTTATGCGGATGAGTTTGAAGTCACTTTGAAATTCGGTGGAATTCCGAAATACCTGAAAGTGCCTTATCACGCGATTTCGCGGTTTCACGACCCAAGTGTGGGATTTGCCCTACAATTTGATCCGCCGGCTGAGCTTGACCCTGCCGCAAATTCGGTTGGCAAGCTAAGATCAGTACCGGATGAGGACGACGATAAGGAAACCGTCAAAGCTCAGGCGGCTCTGAAGGAAACACCGGATCCTAAGTCCAAAGCAAAGAAAAAATCAGGCAAATCGGATAAAGAAACCGAGGAATCCGACAAAGAAGGCGAAGAAGCCAATGTCGTAAGTCTGGATGCTTTCCGTAAGAAGTAATAATTTCTCTTTCCCGGCCTTGAGCCAGGTTCCCCTTACAATTATGAGAGCAGTCTCTGGGCGAGCAAGGATGAATCCCAAGAACAGCGACCCATTAGATATTTGAGGCAACACATGACTGACATGAGAACTGAAACGGACAGTTTCGGCCCCCTAGAAGTACCTTCTGACAAATATTACGGCGCGCAGACCGCCCGCTCGCTCATCAATTTTCCTATCGGGGTAGAGACGATGGCGCCCGCCATTATCCGCGCGCTCGGCGTTATCAAACGCTCCGCCGCCTTAGCTAATAAGTCTCTCGACAATTTGGACAAAGAGCGTGCCAAGGCCATCGTCGAAGCGGCTTCTGATGTGGCGGAAGGCAAGCTGGATGACAATTTCCCGCTTTCCGTTTGGCAAACTGGCTCCGGCACTCAATCCAACATGAACGCCAATGAGGTTATTTCGAACCGCGCGATCGAAATTATGGGCGGCGAAATTGGCTCAAAGGATCCGGTTCACCCGAACGATCATGTTAACCGCAGCCAGTCTTCTAACGACACCTTCCCCACAGCCATGCACATCGCCGCCGCTGAGGAAATTCACCATAAGCTTCTTCCCGCTCTACAACAGCTACGCAATGCGCTGAATGACAAAGCCAATGAGTTTAAAGATATCATCAAAATTGGCCGAACTCACACCCAGGACGCGACGCCGGTTACATTGGGACAGGAATTTTCCGGCTATGTGGCCCAAATTGATCTGGGTATAAAGCGCGTCGAAAACGGGCTTAAAGAACTCTACCCTCTTGCGCAGGGAGGAACGGCTGTTGGAACTGGTCTCAACGCAAAACCTGGCTTTGCTAAGGCTTTTGCCGAAGAAGTGGCGAGTTACACGAAGCTCCCTTTCATAACGGCTGAAAATAAATTCGAAGCTTTGGCCGCACATGACGCCTTTGTCTCGGCCCATGGGGCGTTGAACACAGTCGCCGCCTCGTTGTTCAAAATTGCCAATGATATCCGCTTTCTTGGCTCCGGCCCGCGTTCAGGTCTAGGCGAGCTCTCTCTTCCTGAAAATGAGCCCGGCTCTTCCATCATGCCCGGCAAAGTCAACCCGACGCAATGCGAAGCCCTCACCATGGTATGCACGCAAGTCATGGGCAACCAGACAACAATGAGTATTGCCGGCTCTCAAGGGCATTTCGAACTTAATGTCTATAAGCCGGTGATGGCATATAATATGCTTCAATCTATTCAACTTCTCTCCGATGCCTCTGTCAGTTTCGCAGATAAATGTGTGGTCGGTATCCAAGCGAATGAAGATCGGATTGAGGATCTACTGGGCCGCTCTCTCATGCTCGTCACGGCCCTTGCCCCGACGATTGGCTATGATAACGCCACGAAAGTCGCGAAAACAGCGCATAAAAACGGCACGACTTTGCGCGAGGAAGCCGTCAATCTCGGTTTCGTCACGGAGGAAGAGTTTGACAAGGTCGTCCGTCCCGAGCTGATGATCAAGCCGCGTTGATATGTCGGACAATGTCATAAAATTCGGAAAGGCCGCCAAAGCTGTAAAGCGTTCCAAAAAGGAAAAACAAGCGGCAGAAAACCGGGCGCGCCATGGTCAGAAAAAGGATCAGAAAACGCTCAAGGCCAAACTGACCGAAAAGCTCCAGTCCAAGCTCGACGCGCATAAAATCGAAAAGCACGGTAAAAAGGATAAGGATGAGTCTTAAAAAGCGCTCTGTTTCGCTTTACGGGCATCAGACCTCCCTCGCCCTTGAGGAAGAGTTCTGGGCCGTCATTGACTCTCATCTTAAAAAGAGCGGGCAAAGCTTTGCCCGTTTCATCCGAGAACTGGATGACAAACGACTGGAAGAGACGTCCAATCAAAATCTTGCCTCTTATTTACGCGTTTGGGTTTTAAAATCGGTTATGACTGAGCAATTACTTGCATAAATGCCGTGAATTAAGGAATGTCTGGCCATGGCTCTGATTTACCGCACTCGAAAAGTCGTCAAACCGGGAGATCTTAACTCCCGAAATACGCTTTTCGGCGGACGTCTTTTGGAATGGATTGATGAAGAGTGCGGTGTTTACGCTGCCTGTCAGATGGAAACCCAAACACTCGTCACAAAATCCATGTCAGAGCTTAATTTTCTCGCTCCGGCCCGGCAAGGCGACGTGGTAGAAATCGGCGCAGAGACAGTCAGCGTGGGCCGCACAACAATCGCGGTCAGCTGCCATGTGCGTATAAAGGCCACGCAGCAGGAAATTGTCTCGATAGACGAAATCGTGTTCGTAAACGTCGATGACGAGGGCCGCCCGGTCCGCCACGGGAAGTATAAGCGAAAATCAAAATCGCCGCAGAGGTAAAAACCGCCCCCTGTGCGTCACCCTGATATCGGGACAGTTCGCCCATAGCCAAAGTGATTTGTTGTTCCTATGTTCCCGTCATGTCTGCCAATGATTCCTTTCAACCCGCGCCGCCGAGGCCTTCTGGACGCTCTATTTCCGAGCAAGCCATGCCTGTGCGCCAATTTGGAAAGGCAGAAAAAGCCGATTATCTGGAAGGTTTAAACCCCGAACAAAAAGAAGCGGTTCTGGCCTTGGACGGTCCGCTGCTCGTGCTTGCGGGCGCCGGAACCGGGAAAACGCGGGTTTTGACCTGCCGCCTCGCTCATATCCTGACGACGGACCGCGCCTATCCCAGCCAGATATTGTCTGTGACTTTTACCAATAAAGCCGCGCGGGAGATGCGACACCGCGTTGGAAAGTTACTCGGAGAGCAGGTCGAAGGCCTACCTTGGCTCGGAACCTTTCACTCCATCGCCGCCAAAATCCTGCGCATTCACGCCGAACTGATCGGTCTGAAATCCGGCTTCACCATTTTGGATACGGATGATCAAATACGCCTGTTGAAACAGGTTATCAAAGCCGCCGACATTGATGAAAAACGCTGGACGGCGCGATATCTGGTCGCTTTGATTGATAGTTGGAAAAATAAGGGGCTGACACCTGAAAAGGTAAACTCCAAGGAGAGTTATAAATTTGCCGACGGCAAAGGCGCCGAACTCTATAAGGTTTATCAAGACCGCCTCAAGGTTTTAAACGCCTGTGATTTTGGCGATTTGCTCCTGCACAACCTGACTTTATTTACGGAAAATCCGGACATTCTGAAAAAATATCATCAGAAATTCCACTATCTTCTGGTGGACGAGTATCAGGATACCAATGTCTGCCAATATCTCTGGCTTCGTCTTCTGGCTCAAGGCTCGCAGAACATTTGTGTGGTCGGCGATGACGATCAGTCCATCTATGGGTGGCGCGGAGCCGAGGTCGACAATATCCTTCGCTTTGAAAAAGACTTCCCCGGCGCCAAAGTGGTCAAGCTAGAGCGAAATTACCGCTCGACAGAGCATATCCTCGGCGCGGCGTCCGGCCTTATCGCGTCTAATCAGGACCGCCTCGGCAAAACTCTCTGGACCGAAGATGAGGGCGGACACAAAGTCAGCGTGACGGGTGTCTGGGACGCTCCTGCCGAAGCCCGCATCATTTCCGGCGAGATTGAGAACTGGCGATCCCAAAACCGTCCCTATAACGACGTTGCCATTCTGGTCCGCGCCTCACGTCAAATGCGCAGTTTCGAAGAACGCTTTATTCAGCTCGGCCTGCCCTACCGCGTTATTGGCGGCCCGAGATTCTTCGAGCGCGCCGAAATCCGTGACGCTCATGCTTATTTGCGCGTGTTGAAATCCGACACGGACGATCTGGCGTTTGAGCGCATCGTCAATACGCCAAAACGCGGCATCGGGGCGACGACGATACAGAAACTTCAAACCGCGGCCCGGTCCATGGGGATAAGTCTGGAAGCAACTACGCGCGAGCTGACGAAGACAGATGAAATCAGAGGCAAAGCCCGCACGGCGCTTCGCGCTTTCATTCTGGATGTGGACCGCTGGCGGCGGGAAGCCAGAGACATTCGCCATACCGAAATGGCGGAAAAGATCCTGGATGAAAGCGGATATACTCAGATGTGGCGCGACAGCAAGGACGCGAAATCCGCCGGGCGCCTCGAAAATTTGAAAGAACTTATCCAAGCCATGGGGGAGTTCGAAACGCTCGACGCTTATCTGGAACATGTCAGCCTTGTTCTGGATGTGGATCGCGGCCCGCAAGAGGATGAAATCTCGTTGATGACCCTCCACTCCGCCAAGGGTTTGGAGTTTCCGCTCGTCTTTCTTCCGGGATGGGAAGAAGGCGTCTTTCCGAGCCAAAAGAGTATGGATGAAAATGGTCTCGCGGGTCTCGAAGAAGAACGCCGCCTTGCCTATGTCGGAATTACCCGAGCCCGGGAAAAGGCCAAAATCTATTTCGCCGCCAATCGGCAAGTTTACGGATCCTGGCAATCCAGCGTGCCATCACGCTTCATAGACGAGCTGCCAATTCAACATGTCGAAGCCGAGAGCGAGCAGAGCCAACAGCATGAGAGCGTTATGGCGCGACAGATTGCCAGCGATTTTTCCTCCAGCTTTGAGCGCGCCAAAAGCAACCGGGATTCACCCGGCTGGCAACGCTATCAGGCAAACCGGAATAAAGATTTCGGCCGCGCGCCAAAAGAAATCGAAGGCCATGCCATCCGACGTCCGGCAAAAAAAGCGACAAGCGCCTTTAAAGTCGGCGAAAGAATTTTCCATCAGAAATTTGGCTATGGACGTATTGCCTCTGCTGACGGTAATAAGCTGATGGTGTCCTTCGAAAAAGCGGGGGAAAAGAAGGTTTTGGACGGATTTGTAGAACGGGCTTAGGATGAATTTTATAAAAACTGGGCTGATATGGTTGTCTTTGGCAGCAATGGGGGCGAGTGGTTGCTCCACGACCCAAACCCGCGTCTTGAGTATCAATTCTCTTACATCAGAAAATCATAATGACGGCACGTTTCGAGGCCTCGAAGCCTTGGCAACCGGCTATGATGAAAAGCCCGGCAATCGTGTCAATATTATCTACCTCCACGGTATTGGATGGATTGAAAATCCGGATGACAAGCCCTTGGCCAATGAGTTCATAAAAGGTCTCGCCAATGCGTATGATCTGGAAGTCGATGATAAAGCCGTCAGTAGTCTTTGCGGCCGCGATACGACGGACGAAGCGACAAACGTAAACAATCACATCTATATCAAAGAAGAATCTCCGCGGCGTTATCACACCGCCCTGCCCGGCATTGACCTGACGCTCGATGATCTGGTGTGCCTAGATAGGCAGGTTCTGCATATTAGCGACGACTTGGAATATGTGATCTACCGGGTTTTTTGGGACGAAATATTCTGGCAAAGCCTTCAAGAACCCCATGTTGGATATGATGACAAGCTAAACACTGATGGCGTCGCCGGCCTACGCCGAAAGTATAATAGCTATCTCAAAGACAAGCTTATAAATTTTGGTTTTTCTGATGCCGTCTTATATCTTGGTTCTGTCGGAGTAGAAATCCGGGAAGCTATCTATGGCGCGATGTGCGCCGCTAATCTGGACGCGGGCGGATTTGAATTCAAGGAACAGGGCAAGCGCGTTACCGCCGAAAAAATATGCCAAACCGCGAATGAAACTTCGGTCGAAACCGACCAATTTGTTTTTGTGACGGAAAGCTTGGGCAGCAAAATTGCGTACGATATTATGCGCGATGTCATGACCGACGGCAAAGACACCGTTCACGACGCCATGATAGAAAATACCGAATTTATTATGCTTGCAAATCAGGTGGCTTTGTTGAATTTGTCTGACTTGGGGACAACCAAACCTAAAATACCGCCTTATATGCCGCCCGAAGAACGGCCGACTATTGTTGCCTTCTCAGAAGTAAATGACTTTCTAAGTTATGAACTGGTTCCTTATTACCGGAGCCTTATGGAAAACGGCGAGCGCCACAGTGTTTTCGTTGGGGACGATAAACGCGATATTTCTGACGATATTGTCGCCATGACGGGATTTAACATGATCGACATGCGTGTTGAATTTGCGGACCCGTTAATCCCTTTGGTTAAGAGTTTTGTCGACCCGCTTCGCGCCCATAATGGCCATTCCGCGCAGCCAGAATTGATGCGTTATATGGTCTGCGGGGCAGAAAACGGAAAGTTACGGACGGCAGGATGTATTGCCGACTTGGTTGGCCCCCCGATTGGAAAAAAATAAATGTCTCTTTGGAAACTGGAGATCGTTACAAACGAAGAGAATGCGTTTGAAGTTGCGGAAGCTCTCGGTTTTCTCGAGCAAAGTGAAGCCCAATCCGTCTCCCTTTTCGACCAAGGCGATGAAAAACTCGTTGAAGCAATTTACTTGACCGAAGCTGAGGCCTTAACCGCGCAGGAAAATTGCGGCGGAGATGTATCAGCCATCATTGATAAAGACTGGGTGAGCGAGGTTCAGTCAGGTCTTCCTGCCGTCTTGGCCGGCCGATTTTTTGTCTATGGATCACATGAAAAAGACAACATCCCCGCCGAAATTGCGCACCCTATTTTAATTGATGCCGGCATGGCCTTTGGCACCGGCCATCATGGGACGACAAAAGGCTGTCTCGTCATCTTTGACAAGTTGCTCACCGAAGGTTTCAAGCCTTCAGCCATTCTAGATCTGGGATGTGGCGCAGGAATATTGGCCATAGCGGCAGCAAAGGCCCTGCCCGACGCACGTATTGTCGCTAGCGACATTGACCAAGACGCAGTGGACGTCACCTTAGAAAATGCAAGACTAAACGGCGCCGGAGAAAAAATGAAGGTCGTGCAGGCCGAGGGATTCGAAACGCCTTCTCTACTTGATAAACAGTTCAGCCTCATCTTTGCCAATATCCTCGCCGGCCCCCTTATGGGATTGGCGCCTGACATTTATAAAGCTACCCAAAAAGGCGGTAGAGTTATTTTATCCGGAATTTTGAACGAACAGGCAGAAACTGTCTCTAATGCGTTCGAAGCAGCCGGGTTTGCGATTTTCCCGGGAACGGCGTTAGAAGAGTGGACTTCCCTTTTAGCTGTAAAAAACTAGCCTTATTCAAGTAGCGCGCACAAAAAAGGGCTCCGGCCAAAGGGGGAAGCCGAAGCCCTTCATGCTTACATCTATGTAATTACTTATAGAGCGCGGCTGGCACGGCGGTCGCGACGCGCATTGCGGCGACCAATCAGACTTCCGGTGACGCCCTGTGTTTCTGGACGGCGCGCCTGAGCACCTTCGAATGTCGGACGGAATGTCCGCGTATCCAAGCTCATAAATTCTGTTCCGTTAAATTCAGTAGTCATTTTCTTACCTCTAGTTCACAGGAGCATCTTCGCCCTGCTTGACGGGGGCTATGTAGATATTTTTAATTTTTTGAGAACAGACAGAACCGCCCGAACAGATATGCAGAATTGCAACGCTGGTTAACAAACCATTAGGCACGTTTACGTCTTTCTTCTTTGTAGAAAGGGCTTTCCGGCGGGTAAGAAAATTCGAGTATATCACTAGCAGGCTTGATTTCTGTCTCTTCCGACTCAAATTCAGAACCCGGTTGTAATATGACAGTATCTTCCGCTTGAGCATTCGAGCTGAAGAAATTGATGTTAAGGTTGAACAGTTTTTGTGACACCTTAGACTCCATTAACTCCTTCAAACGAATGGCCTGATGGATTACGCTATAGCACAGAACGCGAAGAAATGCGACCCGTTCCCCCATAACACGTATTTCACATATTATTTTTGACGGATTGGACACAGAAACATGAACGATATTACCCTCTTCCAAAACTTCGAAGTTAAAGGCGGTCCGGACTATGGCCGCAAAAATCTCCCTATTCTTCAAGCCGCGCTCAAAAAGCAAAATCTGGACGGTTTTATTGTCCCGCATGAAGACGAATATCAGAACGAATACCTCCCCGCCTCCACGGACCGCTTGCAATGGCTAAGCGGATTTACAGGCTCTGCCGGCGCCGCGGTGGTCATGCAGGACAAAGCCGCGATGTTCGTTGACGGACGCTACGTTATCCAGATCAAGCAACAGGTAGACAAAGGCCTTTTCGACTATGAACGCCTCGAAGACGGCGTCGCCAAATGGCTACGGGGGAATGTAAAGGCCGGGCAGGTTATTGGCTATGATCCCAAACTCCACAGCCCGTCTGCCCTAGCGCAGCTGGTCGAAGCGATAGAACTTGCCGGCGGCACCGCCAAAGCTATGGAGCCCAACCCGATTGATGTGGCTTGGACGGATCGCCCGCCTATGCCGCTTACCCCCATCACGGTTCAGCCCGAAAAGCTCGCCGGAAAATCACATGCCAAAAAACGCGAGGAGATTGCTGAAATCCTTCAGGAGAAGAATGCCGATTACGCTTTGATCACGGCGCCGGCTTCTATTGCCTGGCTTTTGAATATTCGCGGCGGCGATGTGCAATGTACGCCCCTGCCTCTGTCCACCGCAATCATTCGCAAGGATGGGCATGTCGAACTCTTTGTCAGATCAGAAAAAATCTCTTCCGAAATCAGTCAGCACCTTGGCAATGAAGTCGCTATCCAAGGTGAAGAAGATTTGGAAACCACGCTGCAAGGTCTATCCGGTAAAACCGTCTTAATGGATCCGAACTCCGCCTCTGCTTGGCATTTCGATACAGCGACGAACTCCGGCGCAAACGTCAAAAAAGCAATGGATGTTGTCGCCCTTCCAAAAGCCACTAAAACACAGGCCGAGCTGGAAGGATCTGCAACGGCGCACAAACGCGACGCCGTCGCCATTATTAAATTCCTGCATTGGCTCGATACCGAAGCCCAGTCCGGTGAATATGACGAGATTTCAGCGGCCACGAAGCTTGAGATGTTCCGCCACGCAAATGACGGCCTCAAGGACTTAAGCTTTGAAACCATTTCCGGCGCGGGCGCGAACGGCGCGCTTTGTCATTACCGCGTCAGTGTTTCAACGGTATTGCCGCTCAAGCCAAATTCGCTTTATCTGGTCGATAGCGGCGGTCAATATCAGGACGGCACAACGGACATTACCCGCACAGTCCCGATTGGCGAACCGACAGATGAAATGCGCGATCGTTTCACCCGCGTCCTACAGGGTCATATCGCGCTGGCGACAATCCGTTTCCCCGAAGGCACTACAGGCCCGGCCCTGGACGCCTTTGCACGTGCGCCTCTCTGGCAGGTAGGTCTCGATTATGATCACGGCACAGGCCATGGCGTCGGGTCGTTCCTGGGCGTTCACGAGGGCCCGCAGCGCATCTCCAAGGCCTCAAACACAATCGCGCTTCAACCCGGTATGATTGTCTCAAATGAGCCTGGGTACTACAAAACAGGTGAATACGGCATTCGTATTGAGAACCTGCAATTTGTCTTGCCGCCGGAGGAGATTGCGGGCGGTGAACGGCCCATGATGGCGTTTAAAACACTGACCATGGCCCCGATTCATCGCGATCTGATCGATCTGGATCTGCTCAACAAGGCGGAGCGGCAATATGTCGACGATTATCACGCCGAAGTTCTCAAAGAGATCGGTCCGAAATTTGACGGCGAAATTAAGAGCTGGCTCGAGAAAGCCTGCGCCCCTCTTTAGCTACTTTCTATCTCCAAGGTTTTTCGTTTTTGAAAGGCCTTGGAGATGAACACCATCATGATACAGGCGCAGACGCAATAGACGCCCATCGCAGTAATCTGCTTCGGATAAGAGACCCCGATATCTATCAGCCACCCGGTCAGCCCTGGGCCAGCGGCGGTACAAAATACCATCATCGACACAATTATGGCGCGGATGGAACCTAGATGTTTGGTGCCGTAAAGCTCTGGCCAAATCGTCCCCATTAGCGTGGAGGAGAAACCGTAAGAAATTCCCATTAAAGACATAAAGGCAAAGGCTGACCACTGCGCCTCAAATCCGCCCAACACAAAGCAAGACAGCGATAAGGGGATCAGAAAACTTGGTAAGAGCTTTATCGCTGAAAATCGGTCGACCAAAGCGCCGGATATCAGCGTAAAAATAATGGTAGAAACGGCCATTAGTGAAAATGCCGAGGCAAAGGCTGGCAAGGACCAGTCCCGCAATTCCACCAAATAGACTTGGTGGAAAAACACGGTCGTCCCGATAAACGCCGGAGCCAGCATACCTAATAGCACTATCCAAAATAGCGGATCACGTATGACCTCCGGGCGGGTCCAATCGCGGCCATCCGTGACGAGCGGTATTGGATCATCGGCCCTAGGCTCTCTGTTTTTAGAGACCAGAATAGCGATAAGCGGCAAGGCCAGTACTAGCAACGCAATCGCCGCCAAGAGCCAGCTATATCGCCAGCCAACCCAACTCACCGTAAGAACGAACAAAACGGGTAACACCGCTTCGCCCGCATTGTGACCGAGGGTCACTAGAGAGACAGCTCGTCCGCGACTCGCCGTAAACCACCGCGCCGCCGCCGTGAGAGCATTTTGGGTCATCATCCCCTGTCCAAAAAGCCGGAGTAAATAGATGACAAGAACCAAAGTGATGACATGCGTCGAGAAAGTCATACCAATCGCTCCGAGCGCTAAAAGCGGGACGATCATCAAAGTGACTTTCGCCGGAGTAAAATAGTCAACGATTTTACCGACCCATGGGAGTGACAATGCGCTGCCTAATGTGGCGATCATATAGATTAATCCGAAGTCACCATGACTTAAATCATACTCAGCCCGGATCTCGCCTGCGGACAGGGAAATGAAAAACGTCTGCCCGAAAGAGGAAAAAAAGGTGAGTAAAAACCCGCCCACAACCCAACGGGCATTCTCTTTAAAGAATCTGAGTATTGGCATAGCTAGGCTTTGCAGCGAGAGCCGTTCAAAGGCAAGGGCCGCACGTTGCATAAAGCGCTGCGCTTATTCAATCAACGAAAGCCATTCGTCTTCTGTCAGCACGTTCACCCCAAGCCCTTGTGCCTTTGTCAGCTTTGAGCCGGCGCCCGGACCAGCGACAAGGTAATCGGTTTTGGCCGATATTGATCCGCTGACTTTCGCGCCGAGGCTTTGCGCTTTGGCTTTGGCTTCATCGCGGGAAAATCGTTCAAGCTTTCCGGTGAAGACAACCGTTTTGCCTGACACCACACTGTCTGCGGCGATCTCTTCGACGGGTTCAATCGTTATGTGCTCAAGCAAGCTTTCGACGACAGAGCGGTTTTCCGGAGCGGTCATAAACTGGCTAAAGGCCGTAGCGGCGGCTTCGCCGACGCCGTCAATGTGGAGGATGGATTGGAATGCCGCGCTCTCTCTTTCCGCCAAGTCACCCCATTGTGCCTTCAGGTTTTCCAAACTCTGAAAATGCCGTGCCATCAACCGCGCATTGCCCTGTCCGATATGGCGAATACCTAGAGCATACAGAAAACGTGCAAATCCGATGGTGCGCCGCGCGTCTATGGCATTGAAAAGGTTATCTATACTCGTCTTACCGAACCCTTCGAGTTTTTCGAGTTCAGATCGTTTTTCTTGGAGAACAAATATATCAGCTGGCTCGCGTACCAAACCCAGTTCAAAGAACAAGGCGATCTGTTTTTCACCCAGACCGTCAATGTCGAAAGCGCGGCGGGACACGAAATGCTTAAGCCCCTCTTTGGCCTGGGCAGGGCAAGCCAGTC
This sequence comes from uncultured Hyphomonadaceae bacterium, assembly GCA_963972195.1. Lineage (GTDB taxonomy): Bacteria > Pseudomonadota > Alphaproteobacteria > Caulobacterales > Maricaulaceae > Litorimonas. The sequence goes on from CAXATH010000001.1 coordinate 431,546, forward strand.
CATTCGTGCAGCGCCGCACAACATCCTGCCGTCCTGTTTTCTCGTCGATATCCCGAAGCGCTTCTGCGCCGCAGATCGGGCAATTTTTCGGCAAGGCATATGGCTCTCCGCCGCCGTCTTTAATGACTTGCAACACTTGTGGGATGACGTCCCCTGCCCTTTGAATTTCGACCGTATCGCCCTGTTTAACGCCTAGGCGTTCAATCTCGTCTTCATTATGCAAAGTGGCGTTGGAAACAACAACGCCACCGACCGTGATGGGCGTCAGGCGCGCCACAGGGGTAAGAGCGCCTGTTCGTCCCACTTGCACGTCAATCGTTTCTAGAACGGTCACAGCCTTTTCGGCCGGGAATTTATGCGCGATTGCCCATCGGGGAGCCCGGCTGACAAAGCCGAGGCGATCTTGCAGCGCGAGGTCGTTTACCTTGTAAACGACCCCGTCAATGTCATAGCCAAGCGTGGCGCGTTTTTCTTCTATGTCGTGATAATGAACGATCATCTCTTTCGCGCTGTTATGAACGCGCATATCCGGATTGGTCGAAAACCCCCATTCGGTCATTTTCTGGACGGCGCCCATTTGTGTTTCGGCGAGCGGTTCGCTGAGCTCTCCCCATGTATAGGCGAAGAACCTCAGAGGGCGCGACGCTGTGATGCTCGGGTCAATCTGGCGAAGTGACCCCGCCGCTGCATTGCGCGGGTTCTTATATTCCGGCTTTCCAGCTTTGAGCTGCGCCGCATTCATCTCTTCGAACGCGTCATGCTCGATATAGACTTCACCGCGTATTTCAAGAATGTCCGGCCACCCCTTGCCGCTCAATTCATGCGGCACGTCTTGCTTTAGCGTCATCAAATTGCGTGTGACGTCTTCGCCGGTCTGCCCGTCTCCGCGAGTGGCGCCCGTGACGAGCTTTCCATGCTCATAGCGTAGAGACGCCGACAAACCGTCAATCTTAGGCTCTGCCGTAAAGGAAAGCTCCGTATCGGCATCTAGGCTTAAAAACCGTTTTACCCGTGCCACAAAATCTCGAACGTCTCCGTCATCAAAAGCGTTGTCCAATGAAAGCATGGGGACGCTATGTTTGATTTTATCAAACCGTCCGGAGGGTTTAGCGCCGACTTTCTGCGTCGGGCTGTTTTTCGTAATCAAATGCGGAAACGCGCTTTCCAGATCCGTCAGCTCTTTACGTAGAGCGTCGTAATCGGCATCTGACAAAAGCGGACTATCCTCACCGTAATATTGCTCATCTGCGGCGCGGATTTCCATGCTCAAGTTTTTGATGCGTTTTTTTGCATCCGCCTCTGTCACGGCCCTGTCGTTCATGACGCCATAAGTTGCCGAGCAGCGGCGCGGGCTTCTTGCGTGATACTTTCACCGGCGAGCATCCGCGCAATCTCTTCCTCGCGGGCTTCGTCGGCAACGGCGTGGACCTGTGTGGTCGTGGTTGACCCGGTTGAGGATTTTTCGATACGGAATTGATTATCTGCCGCGGCGGCGACTTGCGGGCTATGGGTCACGACGAAGACCTGCGCGGTTTTCGCCAGACGCGATAATCTTTTCCCGACCGCATTGGCCACTGCGCCGCCCACACCCTGGTCGACTTCGTCAAAGACCATCACGGCTTCATTCTTTCCGGCCAGAGCGACTTTAATGGCCAGAGCGAAGCGCGCCATCTCTCCGCCAGAAGCAATCTTGTCGAGCGGCCCTAGGGCCGTGCCGGGGTTCGTCGAAACGACAAAACGAACTAGGTCTACGCCCATCGCACTTTCCGGCGCGGCTTCAATTCGCGTTTCAAAGGTCGCGCGCTCCATTTTCAGCGGCGGCAGTTCCTGCGCCACGGCTTCGTCGAGTGCTTTCGCCGCCCCTTGGCGGGCTTCTGTGAGCGTCGTAGCGGCGAGGTCATATATTTCCTTCGCCTTAGCCGCTTCTTTCTCCGCCTTGGAAATATCTTTCGCAACGCTTTCTATTGCCTCAAGCTCCTCATCAAATTGGGCACGTTTCTCAATGAGGCCCGGAATATCACATCCATATTTTCGGGCGGCCCCGCGAAGCGCGAAGAGACGTTTTTCAACGGCGTCCAAACGCCCTGGTTCGACATCAAAGCTCTGCGCCGCCACGCTGACGGCGTTTCGGGCTTCTTGTGTTTCCAATAGGGCGCGCTCTAAGGCTTCTGCCGCGAGTTGAAGGGATTTTGCTGCCGGCAAATCACTATCGCCGAATTTACTGTTCACCCGCTCAATCCCAGAAAGCGCCATAGACAGACGTTCTTCAAATTCGCCGTCTTCGCCGAGCGTGTCTTGCGCGGCGGTCAGCTCTGACAGAGCGCCTTCTGCGCCCTGTAAAAAACGCCGCTCATCAGCAAGGGTTTCTTCTTCGCCGGGCCGAACGTCCAGCCGATCCAGCTCGTTCATCGCGTGTTCGAGGAATTCTTGATCCTCTCCAGCTTTACTTTGACGTTCTTTAAGCGCTTTAAGGTGCTTCTGTGTGTCCCGCCGGGTTTGATAGGCACTCGCCACGGCCTGTAGCTCGGATTTGTGACCGCCAAAAAGATCGAGAAGCGTAATATGGGTGGTCGGGTCCAGCAGACCCCGCCCGTCATGCTGCCCGTGAACTTCCAAAAGTAGTTTTCCTACTTCGGAGAGCAGTTTCACACTGGCCGGAGAATCATTGATATAGGCTTTGGAGCGTCCATCGGATTGAATGATGCGGCGCAGGGTGAGATCTTCGCCTGCCACAATCTCAATATCCTGTTCGGTCAGATGCGCAATTACTGGATGGGAGGTCGATAGCGCAAATGAGGCGGTGCATTCCGCCTTTTCAGTTCCGGCCCGAATGAGGCCGCGATCCGAGCGTGCCCCTGTGGCCATGCCGAGCGCATCAAGAATAATGGATTTACCGGCTCCGGTCTCGCCCGTAAGCGCAGTCAAGCCACCGTCGAACTCGAGGCTCAACTGTTCGATCAGAACTACGTTGCGGACAAATAACCCACTTAACATATCGCTTCTGTCATATCTGTTAGAACAACCGCTCTTTCAAACGTTGCCAGTATCCGTCGCGGCGATTCTTTTTCAGTTCCGCCTCAAGATCAACTCCGTAGCCTTGGAGTAGATTATATGAGTCTTCATACCATACACCATTTGGGTAGTTATAACCCAAAACGGAACCGACTAATTTGGCCTCATTGATAATGCCGAGAGAGACGTAGGACTCGACAAGACGGTGAAGCGCCTCTTCGGTTTGAGAGGTCGTCTCATAATTTTTTACAACATTTTTGAAACGGCCAATCGCGGCAAGTTGTTGATTTTGTTTAAGATAATAGCGCCCAATCGCCATTTCTTTACCTGCAAGGTGGTCATGCGTCAGTTCGAGTTTCAGTCTGGCGTCACGCGCGTAGTCGCTATCGGGAAACCGTCTTACGACTTGTTGTAGCGCAGCCTCAGCATTGACGGTGGTGGCTTGATCCCGGCCTACATCATAAATTTGATCATAGTAATTGATTGCGATTAGGTAATAGGCGTAGGGCGTGCTCTCATTACCCGGATGAAGACTGATAAAGCGCTGGGCGGTGGCCACACTCTCTTCGTAATCGGTGGAACGGTAATGGGCGTAAGCACTCATCAACATAGCGCGGCGAGCCCAACGCGAGAATGGATGCTGCCGTTCAACTTCTTGAAAGAAGAGATTGGCTTCGTCCCAATCGTTCTTCTCGACCCGGTCAATAGCCTGATTGTAAATTAGCTCCGCAGGACGCTCGATATATGCGAGTTTTTCCTTCTTCGATTTGCCACCGAAAATCGAGCATGCCGAAAGGATGATGGTGAGAATAGCAATCAGTCCAAAGCGGACGAAACGCATATAAGTCGTGTTAAAAGCCATAAAGCAATCCGTTTGCGGATATGATTCTAAGCATATCCTTTAAAATACAATGGGTCTCTTAAAGGATGGTTTGCAAGGCGGAAAGTGAGAAAACTGTTATGCGCTGACGCTTTGCAGTCTGGTGGGACGTTTCAATTCGGGCAAAAGCTCTGATCCGTTCATGGAAACAAAGCGCCACGCGTCCGGCGTACCGTAAAGCGCCATCAATAAATCATGATTCAGACCGTGTCCTGATGCATGAGTTTCCACCCGTCCCAAAATCGGACCGCCCAGATAAAGGTCGCCCAAGAGGTCTAATGCTTTGTGACGAACAAATTCATCTGCAAATCGTAAGCCTTCAGGATTAAGGACTTTATCGCCGTCAACGATGATAGCGTTCTCTAGCGATCCGCCTTTTGACAGGCCCGCTGCCTGGAGAGCCGCAACTTCATGCAGGCGCGCGAATGTGCGCGCAGACGCGAGACGGTCGCGAAAAGCCCGGACATTTGGCACAATTTCAACTTTCTGCTGACCAATGGCCTTATCTTTGAAATCGATTGAAACACTTAGTTCTAGCTGAGCACACGGAAGAACCCGGGCAAATGCTTTGCCCTTTCGAACTTCAACAGGCCGTAGAACTTCAACATATCGACGAGGCGCTTCTTGGCGTTTTACGCCGACTCGTTCAATCAGTCTTAAAAAAGGTTCGGCGGAACCATCCAGAGCCGGGAGCTCCTTTCCGTCCAATTCCATAATTAAATTGTCTATACCCGACGCCGCAAGGGCCGCGAGTAAATGTTCGATCGTGGATACTTTCGTTCCAGCCGCATTTTCAAGAGTTGTGCAGTTTTTCACGTCAGAGACCGCCTCAGGTTCAACCTGAATGCGGTTATCGCGATCCGTCACATCTGTGCGGACAAAAACAAGACCTGTGTTCACCGGAGCAGGGCGCATGGCCAATCGCGTGTGATTTCCCCCATGCAGTTCAATACCTGCACATACTGTGGCGGAATTCAGGGTGGACTGACGTCTGACATTTGACATATTTAATATACTCATATGGCCCCAATGAATGAGTGAGCCATTGGTTGCGCACAGACAATAAACCTGATGTTACAGCGTGTTACAGACATAAAAAAAGCCCTTTTAAACAAGGGCTTAATTAAGGTTTATGGACAATTTTTAAGCAGTTAGCTCACCTCAGAGAAGATTTTAATTATCTGCTCTGACGGCGTAGGAAACTTGGAATTTGTAACTCATCTTCCATGTCATCACTAAACAGGTCACCTACAGGCGCTTTGGTTGTCTGGGTCTGAATTGTTGGTGACGGCGTTTTCTTACGGCGTCCAAACAATCCCCCGAGTGCCGTTTTCTTTAAGGATGGCGCAGGCGATTCGGGAATAGTCTCTGATTCACGGGATTCTGCGACCTCTTCTTCACTTGCAGCAGGAGAATCGACCTGCGGCGGGTAAGGTTTCGGGGCCACATATGGCGGCGGTGTTGCAGATTTCGGCTTGGAAAGCTCGTGAGCCACCTCTTTTTGCATATTGGCAACGGGATTGTAGTCGGCGAAACGATCTCCGGAATCTTGCGCGACAACCTTTTCCGGCGATTTTTCTTGAACGGGAAGTTCAACAATATTGGCTTCTTCGCGGGTAGAACGCGTGACGAAAGGGGCTGGAGGCGCTTCAGCGCGGGCCTCGGAGTCGACACCTGTCGCGACGACTGAGACGCGGATAATTCCGTCCAGATCATCGTCCAGTGCGGAGCCAACGATAATATTGGCGTCCTCGTCAACTTGCTCACGGATGAGGCTAGCCGCTTCGTCCACTTCATAAAGAGTCAGATCGCGTCCGCCTGTGATATTGATTAAGACCCCTTTGGCGCCTTTAAGGGAAACGTCATCCAGAAGCGGATTGTTGATAGCGGCTTCGGCGGCCTCAACAGCGCGGCGTTCGCCAGTGGCTTCGCCCGTGCCCATCATGGCCTTGCCCATTTCGTCCATAACAGTGCGAACATCGTTAAAGTCGAGATTGATAAGCCCCGGGACAACCATCAAATCGGTTACGCCGCGTACGCCGCTATGCAGCACTTCGTCGGCCATCGCGAAAGCGTCAGACATGGTTGTGTTTTCGGTCGCAACGCGGAAAAGGTTCTGGTTCGGAATGGTAATCATTGTGTCTACAGAGGCGTAGAGATTCTCAATTCCCTGTTCGGCTAGCTTCATACGGCGAGAGCCTTCAAACATGAAAGGCTTGGTGACGATACCGACTGTCAAAATTCCGCGCTCGCGCGCCGCACGTGCGATAACGGGCGCTGCGCCCGTGCCTGTTCCGCCGCCCATGCCGGCCGCAACAAACAACATGTGACATCCGTCGAGATGCTCCATGATTTCAGTTAGGCTATCTTCGGCAGATTCTTCGCCAATTTCAGGGCGCATACCGGCCCCAAGACCTTGCGTGACGCCGCCGCCCATCTGAACGCGGCGATCGGCGCGGGACAAAGCGAGAGCTTGCGCGTCTGTGTTTGCCACAACAAATTCGACACCATCCAAGCCGGAGGCGATCATGTTGTTGACGGCATTGCCCCCTGCCCCTCCGACGCCGATGACGACGATCCGGGGTTTGAGTTCAACGGCTTTGGGCAGAGAGAGACTGATTGGCATGGTAGGTCCCGTTTATGGTCAATGTTTGGTTAAAAACGAAAATGGGCTCAAACCGTTAAAGTGTGATTAACCAAGACATTAATTTTAACCTTTTGACGGGGTTTTTCTGAAATTATCTGCAGTTAGGCATATAATCCTACAGCTTATATATTTTGAGAAAATTTCAAAGCGCTTGCCGAAAAAGAGAAATTTTAAATATTTGAATTTCTAAAAATTCTCACGCAACCATTGAAAGGACCGACCAATCGGATGACCGGAATATCGTTTCTCACGGTAGCGGCGACCTGACAAATCCGGAGGCCCAGAAATGGCTTCTCTTGGATCTTCATAAGCCTGCTTCAGCAACCCCGTTGCAACCGCGAAATCAGACTCCGTCATGCTCTGATCCAGCCCGAAAATGCCGTGAGGCTGTCCAATTCGCACGCGTTTGTTGAAGATTAGCTCCGCGAGCTCTCGGACGCCATTGAGCTGCGCAGCTCCGCCGGTCAATACGATTTGGCGTCCAGCAAAATTATCCATGCCTGCGCGGTGGAGCCTCTCATTCAGAAGCTCAAACGTTTCTTCAATCCGTGACCGAACAATTGCTGTTAAATTAGCTCGGGGGTGGTGTTGCAAGCTGTCCTGCGCCCCCACCGGAGGGCAAGGCACCATCACATGCTCATCATCGGAACCGTGTAGAGCCGATCCATAAATCGTTTTGATTCGTTCTGCGGCTTCCGGCGGTGTCGACAAACCTCTGGCAATGTCTTGGGTGACGTTACGCCCCCCAACGCCAATCGCATCAACATGGACAAGCACATTATCCCGGAAAACCGCCACAGAGGTTACGCCCGCCCCCATATCAATGACGGTGACGCCCAAATCCCGTTCGTCTTCGGTGAGAACGGACAAGGCTGAAGCGTAAGGAGACGCGGTCACAGATCGAATTTCCAAATGACAGCGCTCAATACAATGCGCTAGATTTCGCAGCGGCCCCATCCCGCCCAAGACAAAATGCATGTCCACACCCAGACTTTTGCCGTACATGCCCCGCGGATCGTCAATTCCGACCTCGTCGTCCACGCTCCATTGCATGGGAATGGCGTGAAGGATCGCATAATCCGGCTGAGACAACTCGGACAGGCTGCTATTCATCACTCGTTTCAAATCACGGTCGGCGACTTCCCCGCTAGCAAATTCTGTCTGCACGCGCATATGCTGGGAGCGGAGTGAGCGTAGAGCGACATTCACATTTACGCCGTGTACGGTAACGCCGGCAGCGCGCTCGGCTTTTTCCACGGCGGAGCGAATGCCTGTTTCCGCCAATTCCAAGTCAATGACGGCACCATGCTTAACCCCGGCGCTTACGCCAAAGCCTGTCCCGATGAGACGTACGCCCATGCCCGGCTCTTCGCGGCCAATGAGACACACCACTTTGCTCGACCCAATGTCGAGAACGGCAAATGTTTCCGTTTGTTTCTGCTTGGAACGTCCGAACATATAAGTGAACTAAGATTGTTTAGGGTCGGGGGTCCGGATAGATATTCTGTCCGGAAGGCGCAAATCAATTTCACTTACCGTGCGGTCAAGAATTTGAGACCGCGCTTGTAAACCTGCCAGTTCGGACAGTGCATTGTCCACCTCAGTCGCCGGAAGCTTTACTTTAATGCCGCCGGCAATCATCAAATCCCAACGACGCTCCGAGACATATACAGCCGAAGTGGTTCTGTCCCGAAGTCCCGGCCAGAGGGCCAAGCTCGCAGCCAAAGTTTCAGCCTCGGCCGAAGCGCCTTTACCCACGACCTGTAAAAGGTTTTCGGGCAGAACTGTTTCTTCCGAGACAGGCGCGATGATTTCTCCGGTCGCATCCACCAGTGAAAACTGGCCTTCATTCTGCCAAAGCGCGTAAGGTTGATTTTCCACAAGCTGCACCACAATCCGGTTGGGCCAGAGTCGCCGCACCACAGCGCGGTCTACCCAAGGCAGGCTTTCTGTATCTCGCTGAGCGGCCTCAAGATCGACGCCAAAAAAATAATCGCCGGGCCGGATATTCACTGCCCTCAATACATCCTGTTCATTCAATCGGCCTTCGCCCATGACATCGACACGCGAGACAACAAAGCCCATCGCCATCAAGCGGTGTTGTTTATAGAGCTTGCCATTTTCAATAAGTTGAGGCCAGAACCCGCCCATCCAGAGCGCCAAGGCCGTGACCGCCAAAAAGACAGCGAACACACCCCCACAAAAACGAAGGAAGCTCTTTTTCGAGTGCTGCGCGGCTCTAACTTTGGCGGCGCCCCAAACTTGAGCTTTACGTAATCCGGGCTTTAACGGAGAGACCCTCTGCAAGGGTCCCTTCGAATAAGACGAATTGCGTTTCATCTGGGCCATGTAGCATCCTCAACCAACCAGCGACAAAGCTGTTCAAAATCTATTCCCACATAGGCCGCCTGTTCGGGGGCCAAAGATGTCGGAGTCATTCCGGGTTGAGTATTGAGTTCAAGCATTACGATTTTGTTTACTATGTCGCCTGCAGCTGCATTTTTTTCATTAAATCTGAAATCGGAGCGCGTAACGCCTCGGCAGCCTAGCGCTTTATGTGCCTCGACCGCCCATTTCAAGCAAAGCTGGGTGGCTTCATGCGGGATATCGGCCGGAACCACATGCACAGATCCGCCCTTCGCGTATTTGGCTTCGTAATCATACCAATCGGTCTGAGGAATGATTTCCGTAACAGCCAGAGCCCGTTCGCCCATAACGGTGACGGTCAGTTCTCGGCCGGGTATAAAGGCTTCGACAATCACCTCGTCACCCATTTCCTTATCCTCAGCGATCGCGGCAGACATATTGGAGGTGTCGTCCTGAATAATATAAACCGATTTAGAAGAACCCTGCCCGTTCGGTTTGACGACGTAAGGCGGTTGGATCGGGTGCGATTTGGACACCTCGACGCGGTCATATAGTCCGCCCTGTGCAACGGTAATGCCGACAGCTTTCAAGACATGTTTCGCTCGGTGTTTGTCCATCGCCAAAGCAGAGGCCATAACGCCGGAATGAGTATAGGGCTTACCGAACATATCGAGCACACCCTGAACTCGGCCGTCTTCGCCCCAATCGCCGTGAAGCGCATTGAATATAACGTCCGGATCGGCGTCTTCGAGCTGGACCCACAAATCCCGCGTAACGTCAATTTCGGTCACGTCATACCCGCACGACCGAAGAGCTCTGGCGCATTCTTCACCGGAGACTAATGAAACCTCCCTTTCAGAAGAAATTCCGCCTTTGAGAACGGCAACCTTCATGACGCCGCTCCGATCCGCCTGATTTCCCATTCAAGCTCAACACCTTCACTGGCGCGAACTTTATCGCGAATAGTCTCGCCGAGGGTTTCCAAATCGGCGGCAGTTGCGTCGCCGGTATTAATCATGAAGTTACAATGCTTCTCGCTCATCTGCGCGCCGCCGACTTGAAAGCCCCGCCCGCCTGCGGCGTCAATAACCTGCCAGGCCCCTCGCCCGCCGGACTGTTCAGGGTCAGGGTTTTTGAAGGTCGAGCCGCCTGTTTTTTCTCTAATGGGCTGGCTTTCCTCTCGTCGGGACGTAATATCATTGATGCGCGCCATGATATCTTCGGGGACGTCTTTCCGGCCTTGAAAGACAGCTTGCGTGAAAATCAGATCTTCCGGCGCGTCACTTCCTCGGTACCGGTAATTGAACTCGGCCAAAGGCATGATCTGGCGACGGCCCCGGCGGTCAATAGCGACCGCTTCGACCAAGACGTCCTTAGTCTCGCCGCCATAACATCCCGCATTCATGCGAAGTGCGCCGCCAATTGTGCCGGGAATACCCGCGTAGAACTCCAATCCGGCAATACCTGCTTTAGCGGCCTCTTTCGCCACTTTATTGTCCAAAGCCGCCGCTCCAGCAGTTAGACGTTGTCCGTCAGTGGTAATCTTCGCAAATGCGGGCCCCAAGCGAATGACAACCCCTTTTACGCCGCCGTCGCGGATTAGAGTGTTGGAGGCAACGCCCAGCACTTGAACCTGAATGTCGTCTGGTGTGGATGAAAGAAAATGCGCAAGATCCGCCTCGTCCTTTGGCATGAAGAACACTTCCGCCGGTCCGCCGACCCGCAGCCAACTATAAGGCGCAAGGGAGACATCAGGCTTTAATGTTCCTCTAACGGAAGGGAGACGGTCGAGAAGGCTCATCAGACCTTCTCCAAATCCTTGGCTAAATCAGCCGCCCAATAGGTGATATCGCCGGCGCCCAGACAAACGACAACGTCACCTTTTTCGATATGGGGCTTTAAATCGGCAGCAAGGGTTTTCTTGGATGTCAAACTCGCATTCTTATGCCCGTGAGACTTTAGACTTTTCGCAAGGTCCGGGCCGCTGACTCCGTCAATCGGATCTTCTCCGGCAGCATAGACATCCGCAACATAGACCCGATCGGCGTCGTTAAAACACGTCGAAAATTCTTCAAAATGATGCGACAGGCGGGAAAAGCGGTGCGGTTGAACCACGGCGTGAACCCGCCCCTTTGTCACTTGGCGAGCGGCTTGGAGCACGGCAGAAATCTCGACCGGGTGATGGCCATAATCGTCAATGATGGTAACGCCTTCCCATTCTCCGACTTTGGTAAAGCGGCGCTTTACCCCGCCAAAGCTTTCGAGCCCCATACGAACCTGCGCTTCATTCAGGCCAAGTTCACGGGCCACCGCAATCGCGGAGAGAACATTTTGTGTATTATGTTTACCGGCCATCGGCAGGAACAGACCTCTCCAGGCCTCCTCTTGATCGCCCGTCGTAAAGACAACATCAAAACGCGACCCCGTCGGTTCGAGATTTAGGTTTTCAGCGCGGACGTCTGCCTGAGGGTTAAACCCGTAAGTGATAATTCGGCGGTCAGAGACTTTGCTGACCAAAGCCTGAACCTCGGCGTGGTCGATGCACAATACTGAAAACCCGTAAAAAGGTAGGTTTTCAACAAAGGTGAAAAAAGCTTTTCGCAACGTATCGAAATCGCCGTAATGCTCCATATGCTCAGGATCGATATTGGTGATAATTGCCACGGTCGGAAAAAGTTTCAGAAAAGAGCCGTCGCTTTCATCGGCTTCGACCACCATCCAATCGCCAAGCCCGAGTTTCGCATTTGAGCCGTAAGCGTTGATGATACCGCCATTGATAACCGTTGGGTCTAGCCCGCCGCCCTCTAAGAGAGCCGCAATCATTGTAGTCGTAGTCGTCTTCCCGTGAGTGCCGCCCACGGCAATAGCCCATTTCAGACGCATTAACTCGGCCAGCATTTCGGCGCGGCGCACGACGGGAATAGATTTGGCACGGGCCTCAATCAGTTCCGGGTTATCTTTCTTGATCGCCGAAGACAGAACAATCGCGCCTGCACCTTCAACCTGCCCCTCTTTTTGACCAATAAATATTTCTGCGCCGAGTTTACGAAGCCGTTCGGTGTTGGCGCTTTCGCGCATGTCAGATCCTTGAACCTGATATCCCAGATTCAAAAGCACTTCGGCTATACCGCTCATGCCAATGCCGCCTATGCCAACAAAATGTATCGGGCCGACATCAAACGGCACTTTAGTGGCGAGGGATTGTTGTTTCAGATCAGGTTGGGGCATGGTCTGCCTCTTCTTCTTTTCGCCCCCGGTCGGTCCGGGTCTGTCATTGATCGGCGAAGGCAGACACCATCGCCGCGAGATCGGTTGCGGCGTGCGGCTTCCCGACGGAGCGGGCGGCGTCTGCTGCGGTTTTAAGCCAGGTCGAATCACTGAGCCGTTCCTCCAGGATAGTTTTTACACGCTCTGGCGTAAACTCGGATTCGGGCAGAATATCGGCAGCGCCAAGGCGCTGAAGTGACTTTGCATTGGCCGTTTGGTGGTCATCCATCGCAATAGCAAGAGGAACCAGCAGGCTAGGCTTTCCCATAACGGCGATTTCGGACACGGACCCCGCCCCGGCGCGGCCTATTACGTAATGCGCGGCGGCCAGATGAATTTCGATATCCGAAAAAAATGTTTCACAAGTGGCGCTCACTCCGGCCTCTTTATAGATCGCTCGAGCGGCGTCTTGATAGTCCGGCAGCGTTTGTTGGGTAACGTGCAGTTTATCGCGGAGGCTTTCCGGCAGATCCGCAATGGCTCTCGGCATGACCTCACTGATTATTCTCGCCCCCAGACTTCCGCCTACGATGAGGAGGTTTATACGGCCCCTCGGTAGTTTATATTCCTTTGGGACGGTCTTTATGATCTGTTCTCGAAGGGGGTTGCCTATTGGGCGGTGCACGGCCTGATTCGGTAGCTTCTGTAAACCTTCGAAACCAGATGCGACACATAAAGCCTTTTTGGCGAAAACGCGGTTCACCCGTCCCAGATACGCGTTCTGTTCGTGAATAACGGTCGGAAGGCCCAGCCCCTGCGCGGCCCGCATGGCGGGAAAAGCCGGATAGCCGCCAAAGCCGACGACAATATCCGGCTTCCATTGACGAATGAATTGTCTCGCCTGCATCACACCTTGCGTGAGCGAGACCACGCCTTTAAAGGCGGCAATCGGTTTTCGCGGAGAAAGGCTTGCCGCTTTCACCTCAATTATTGGGTCGGCCGGAATTCGGCCTGCATGTTTGCGGCCCCGCGCATCGGTCATGAGCGCGATGTCCCACCCGTCTGCTTTCAAAATTTCAGCAAGCGCCTGCGCGGGAAACATATGCCCGCCCGTTCCGCCTGCCGCCATTAAAAGCTTTTTGCCTTTGTGAGGCACGTGCTAGCTTCCATATCCGTAAGCGCCCGGCCGCTTAGCGGTAAAGGCCAGAATGAGACCCGCCGTAAAACAGAGCGAGAGCAAAGACGACCCCCCATAGGAAATAAAGGGTAAAGTCATCCCTTTGGACGGCGCCATGTTCAGGTTCACAAACAAATTGATGACCATTTGCATCCCGACCAAGGTGGCCAATCCGGCGACAGCGAGCTGCGAGAAATAGTCGTTCAGCCGCAGAGCGCTTCGGTAAGCGCGGATAACAAATGTGGCGAGCAGAACAATCAGCACAACCGAAATCAAAAATCCAAACTCTTCCACCGTGACGGCAAAGATGAAATCCGTATGACCATCCGGCAGGCTGTATTTAATCGCCCCTTCGCCTGGACCTCTCCCAAGCAGGCCGCCATTGGCAATCGCTTCGAGGGCTTTGTCGGTCTGGTAACTGTCGGCGGAATCCGGCGACATAAACGCGGAAACGCGATCTCTGACGTGGGGGAGCGCCATATAAGCCGCTGCTGCGCCCAGCATAGACAAGCCCATTAGCGCCAAAAGCCACCCAAGAGATAAGCCGGCAAAAAAGAAAACCGCCGCAAAACCCAAAGTAATGAGGAATGACTGCCCGAAATCAGGTTGCGTAATCAGCATGCCGATCAAAACAAAATAGACGACAAAGACGATAATGACAGAGGGCACGTTTGGATCTCTTTTTCGTACAGAAAACATCCAGGCGGCGAAGACAATAAAAGCCGGCTTTGCAAATTCAGACGGTTGGAGGGAGAAAGAGCCGAGCCTCAACCATCTTACTGCGCCTTTGACTTCAAATCCGATAAACGGAAGTGCGGCGAGCAATACCATGGAACCCAGAAGGGCGACTATGCCCAACCGCCTCGCCCAATTCGGTCCAATGAAAGAGATAAAAACAGCGCCGCCTAAGCCCAGTGTCGCAAAAAAGGCGTGACGATAAAGAAAGAAGAAGGGATTCCCGTAATCTAACCGCGCAGTAGCGGCGGGTGACGCCGCCATCGAGAGTATGAGGCCCACACCAATCAGTACGATCAGAATTCCCAGCTGAATCTGGTCAACACTCCGCCACCATTCCCCGAGCGGCGTGCGGTGCGTGCGCGAAACGAATGGATTACTGGCCCCCAAAAATGTCATGACGCCATCGCTTTCGTCTCGCCCGCGCGTTTGGCTTTCATTTCGTTTTCGAACAGATCGATAATCTGCTGCGAATGTTGACGGAAAGCCTCTCCGCGCACTTCGAAGTTATCGAATTGATCAAAGCTGGCGCAAGCTGGAGACAGTAAAACGATGGGGTGAGTTGCGCCGGATTCCAGAGCGTCCTTCGTCGCGCAATACACCGCCATTTGAAGATGGCCTGACACTTTATGCTCCACATTCGCTTTTGCCAAAGTACGTTTAAATCGTTTGGACGACTCGCCAATCAGATAGGCTTTTTTCACATTCTTCATGAGCGGCAAGAGCGGCTCAATACCTTTTTCCTTGGCAACTCCGCCCGCGATCCAGAATATTTCGTCATAGCTGTTTAGAGCCTGTTGCGCCGCATCGGCATTGGTGGCTTTGCTGTCATTGACGAAACGCACCTTGCCGGCTGTGCCAATTGTCTCCATGCGGTGGGACAGACCCGGAAAACTCAGAATGGCCTTGGCAACATCCCGCGGCTTGAGCCCGAGAGAGCGAACCGCCGCAAAAGCGGCCGCTGCGTTTTGCCAATTATGCTGACCTTCCAGCGCTTTCGCTTTCTTAAGGTCGCAAATTTCTTCCACCCGTTTGCCCTGCGTGCAGAACAGCTTTCCGCCCAAAACAAAAACACCGGAGCCAATAGAGCGGCGGGCCGAAATTGGCACGACATGGGCCGACTTTCGGGCAATCATTTCACAGAGCAGCGCTTTCCCGGCTTCATCATCCGTCCCGATAACGGCTGTGTCGTCAGACGTCTGGTTCAGGAAAATTCGTTTTTTTGCGCCGCCATATCCCACCATGTCGCCGTGACGATCCAAATGATCGGGGCTGAGGTTCAGATGAATGGCCGCATTGGCGCGGAGGGAGAATGTGCGCTCTAACTGATAGGAAGAAAGTTCAATGACAAAATATGATCCGGAATGCATCCGGTCGAGATCAAGAACCCCGCGTCCGATATTGCCGCCAATCTGAGCGTCCTTACCGCATTCGTTCAGTATGTGTCCGATAAGCGCTGTCGTAGTGGATTTTCCATTCGTGCCTGTAATGGCGACAATCTTGGGGCGATTGCCTTCCGGCACAGCCGCAACTTCGCGGGCAAGGATTTCAATATCGCAGATAATCGGCACATCAGCTTGCCTTGCAAGGTCTGCCGACCAGTGAGGCTCCGGTAAGTGGTGAGGCACACCGGGAGACAGGACTAAGCCGTCAATTTTTGTCCAATCCGCTTTTTGTAAATCCCCGAGTGTCACCCCCTTCTCTTCTGCGGCCTGACGCCCCTCATCCCGATCATCCCAAGCCAGAACAGTCGCGCCCCCTGCCTGTAAAGACAGAGCCGCGGTAATCCCCGTCCGGCCTAGACCGAAGACGGCGAGAGTTTGTCCTGCGAATTGAGAAGCCTTGATCATATATTTAGCGCAGTTTCAGAGTGGAAAGTCCAATCAAAGCCAAGATGATGGCAATGATCCAGAAGCGGATTACAATAGTGGGTTCGGCCCAGCCTTTTTTCTCAAAATGGTGATGGATAGGAGCCATGCGGAAAACACGTTTTCCGGTGAGCTTGAAAGAGGCGACCTGGACGATAACAGAGACGGCTTCGAGCACAAACAGGCCGCCAATAATCGCCAGAACAATTTCGTGTTTAATCGCCACGGCCGTCGTTCCCAAAGCGCCGCCAAGCGCGAGAGACCCCGTATCGCCCATAAATACCATGGCAGGCGGTGCGTTAAACCAGAGAAAACCAAGCGACGCTCCAATAATCGCGCCGAGGAAAATCGTTATTTCCGCACTCCCCGGCACAAAGGGGACGCCGAGATAATCCGAGAAAATAGCATTCCCGACGAGATAAGCGATAAAGGCAAGGCTCATACAGGCGATCATCACAGGGACAATGGCAAGGCCGTCCAAACCATCCGTCAGGTTCACCGCGTTGGCAGAGCCAACAATTACCAGACACCCGAAAGGAATGAAAAACACGCCGAGATTAATGGTGAAGTTCTTCAGAAGCGGAATGGCAAGGCCCGTCGAAAATGTTCCCTCTTGAGGAAAGGACATTGTCAAAACCCAGACAGCGACAGCGGCAATAATGAATTCCAGCAGCAATCTGATTTTGCCGGAAAACCCTTTATGGCTTTGGCGGGAGACTTTTAGATAATCGTCATAATATCCGATCGCGCCAAAGCCAACGGTCACCAGAAAAACCGTCCAGAGAAATGGGCTGGCCAAATTCCCCCAAAGCAGCGTGGACGGGATCACGCTGAGCATAATCAGCAAGCCGCCCATTGTCGGGGTGCCGGCTTTGGCAATAATATGACCTTCCGGCCCATCTTCGCGAATAGGCTGGCCTTTGCCCTGTTTAGAGCGGAGCCAGTTAATCGCCCGCGGACCGATGATAAAAGCAATAATCAGCGAGGTCATCAAAGCCCCGCCCACGCGGAAGGTGATATAATTAAACAGGTTGAAGAATTGAAACTCTTCCGACAGAGGCGCAAGCCATTCGTAAAGCATTAGTGAGCCCCCTCTTTGAGCTTTTTAACAAGCGCGCCTAGGCCCGCGGCGTTGGATCCCTTGACCAGAACTATGTCCCCGTCTTTTATTTCATCCTTGAGAGCCGAGAAAACTCCCTCTGCGCTGTCCGTCCAGGCCCCGCGCATCATTCTTGGAATGGCGCCGCGTAAAACGCGCATACACTCGCCCTTAAAAATGATTCGTTCAAACCCGGCTTTTTCCAACGGCTCAGCGAGCTCTGCGTGAAATTCCAGCTCCTTCGGCCCCAATTCGCCCATGTCCCCAAGAACGGCGATTTTCCGGCCGGGACGCAAGGAGGCCGCCGCAAACGCGGCCCGCATGCTGGTCGGATTGGCGTTATAGCTTTCATCTATCAAGGTGAAGGATTTACCGCTGAGGGTCAGCGCATGGCTGTCCCCACGACCTTGCGCTGGCCCCACTTCGGCCATAGCTTTTGCCGCTTTTGTTAAATCCAGCCCCGCCGCTTTAGCCACCGCTAAGCACGCCGCCGAATTGTAAAACCAATGCTCGCCCGGAACGGACAAAGTCACGTCTATTTCTTCGCCAGCGACCTCCAGAGTGACCGTTCCGCCTGCCGCATGAGCTTCTGTTCTGATGATTTGAACGTCACAGCCTGTCGCTTCGCCAAATGTGAGAACAGATCGCTTGCCCGCGAGGGATTTTATAAAATCAGTATGCGGATTATCGCCATTCAGGATGAGTGTGCCGTCCGGGGAAAGCCCGTCAATAATCTCCGCCTTGGCACGAGCGATATCTTTTTCGCTGTCAAAATGAGCCAGATGAACGCTGACCACATTGGAGATGAGCGCAATGTCCGGTTTGACTTGTTTGGACAGCGCGGAAATTTCTCCCGCATGGTTCATGCCCAGCTCGAAAATACCAAATTCGGCTTCAACCGGCAGTGTCGCCAGCGTAATCGGCGCGCCCAAGTGATTATTGAAAGACTTTTGCGATTTATGGGTCCCTCCGAATTGAGAGAAAATAGTTGCCAAGGCCTCTTTTATACTCGTTTTACCGACACTCCCGGTCACAGCAATACGCAGAGCATTAGACCGGTCGCGTCCGGCCGCGCCAAGCGCCTCAAGCGCTTTTTGCGTGTCAGCGACAATGACAGTGTTTGCACTCTCTATTTGCTTTTCAGCGAGAGCGCCCGCCGCACCGGCCTCCATCGCTTTTGCAATAAAATCATGTCCGTCACGTTCGCTTTTCAAAGCGACGAATAGATCGCCTTTTTTAAGGGTCCGTGTATCGATCGACAGGCCTTCAGCACTAAAATTATTTGTTGCCGTGCCGCCGGTCGCGAGAGCGATGTCTTTTGATGTCCAGAGGCTCATTCCGACAGCTCCCTTAAAAGGCGCTGCGCAACGGCAACATCAGAAAAAGGAATAGTTTCAGTTCCGACAATCTGCCCTGTTTCATGACCTTTACCGGCAATGACCAGGCAGTCATCCGGGCCCAACTCGGAAACTCCCAAGGCGATAGCCGCCTCCCGGCCCTCAACATTCTTTGCGTCGGGGCAGCCTTTCATCACTTCCAGGCGAATATCTCTGGCATTTTCCGTTCGAGGGTTATCGTCCGTAACGATAACAGTATCCGCAAGCTTTGCCGCCACAGCGCCCATTTTTGCGCGCTTATCAGGATCGCGGTCCCCGCCGCAGCCAAAGACCAAAACAATCCGGCCCATTGTATGCGGACGGACGGACCGAAGCAGTTTATCGAGACCATCCTCTGTGTGGGCAAAGTCAATAAAGACAGGCGCGCCGTCCTTTGTTTGACCTGCGCGCTCCAACCGCCCGGCTACGCCCGCCAGTTTTTCTAAGCCTTGCAGCCCTGCCTTGAGGCTAACGCCAGTTTGCAAAGCCAGCGCTAAAGCGGCGACCGCATTCAATGACTGAAACTCTCCGGCCAAAGGTAGCGTCAGCGCGTAACGCTTTCCGTCAATTATCAAGGTCATTTCCTGCGACGCAGCCCGCGGCATGATTTCGTCAATTCGAATGTCGTCACCTGTCCAGCCAATATGGGTGACGTCTTGTCCGCGCCCATGAGCGCGTCTGGCAAGTTCTTTTCCGTGCTCTCCGTCAACAGTCATGACGACCGGGGCGTCAGGCGGTGTAAGGTCTGAAAACAGGCGAGCCTTGGCCTCGAAATATTCGCTTTCTGTCTCGTGATAATCAAAATGATCTTGCGTGAGATTGGAAAAACCTGACGCCGTTACCTCGACAGCGTCCATACGGTATTGAACCAAACCGTGCGAAGAAGCCTCCATCGCAACATGCGTGACGCCCTGCTCGGCCAGGTCGTGGAGTGTTTTATGCAACGCCACAGCATCCGGCGTTGTATGCGTCATGGCTTCATAGCCTTTTGGCGACATAACGCCCAAAGTCCCGAAACATGCGGCCTGATACCCGGCATGCGTCCAAAGCTGGCGCAGAAACTCCACAGTCGAGCTTTTACCATTAGTTCCCGTCATCGCGACGAGGGTTCGCGGTTGTTTTGGGTAAAACTCCCTTGCCATATGGGCGTAGCGCAACCGCGGATTCTCATCCTCAATTAAAGGCAAACCCAAACTATCTGTTCCGGGCAAAGACAGAATGGCCACAGCGCCGTTTTCTTTAGCCTGAGAAATATAGGACCGGCCATCCGCAACGGTTCCGGGCAATGCCGCAAAAATCATACCTGGCTTTACGGCGCGGCTGTCGCAAGTCAGCCCTGTGGCGTTTAGGTCTTTTAGCAAGTTGCTCATCGCAGTGCCTCCTGACGCACAGAGGCAAGTTTTGGAATGTCTCTGGCTCCGGGGAGCATAGGCCCTATACGCTCGATGACTTTTCCGGCTGTCGGCGCCGCGTTCCAGCCCGCCGTCGCGTAACCATATGTTCCTTCAACGGGTTTGGGCTCGTCCAGAGACACGATCAGCACATAGCGCGGGTCGGAATGAGGAAAAGCCGCGACGAAGGAGGTTACAAGACTTTTGCGGTCATAGCCGCCATTGGACGGCTTTTCAGCCGTTCCTGTTTTTCCCATAACACCAAAACCCGGAATATCGGCTTTCCCGCCCGTGCCGTCCGTAACAACTTTGCGCATCATATGACGAAGATCATCAGAAACCTGAGAAGAAAAAACTCTATGGATCTGCTCGGGGTGAGCTGCGCTGCGCTGGAGAATTGTCGGCGTCACGTAAAGACCGTCATTCAACGTGGCGCCAATTGCCGCCGCCAAAGCCAGAGGTGTCACCGCAAGGCCGTGTCCGTAAGACACCGTAACAGTTGCCATTTCGCCCCAACGGTTTTGAATCTGGGGATGGGCGCTTTCAGCCAGTTCGAAAGGCACCCGGTCAAGCAGGCCCAGATTACGGAGGTGGAATTGCTGTCTTTCCCCTCCAATTCTTTGAGCAATCATGGCGGTTCCGCGGTTTGAACTCTCGGCCAGAACGCCAGACATATTTAACGGTACATCCGAAGGATGGTCGTCCCGTATCCATTTACTTAGGACTTTATAGGGTTTTTGCACGGGGAAGAGCTCCTCTTGATCCGCCACCTTATCCTCTAGCGCCATAGCCATGGTCAGGGGTTTGAAGACTGAGCCTAAATCATAAGTCGACATTGAGGCATGATTATAGCGACTTTCTGGTGAAGTTGCGCCCGGAACGTTTGGATCGAAATGCGGCAGGGACGCCATAGAAATGATTTCTCCCGACTTCATATCCAGCACAACCGCGGCCCCGGCCAAAGCCTTGAAATGTGTTATACTCGCCGCGAGCTCTTCGGTGACGGCATATTGAACGCGCATGTCGATCGACAGGGCAACAGGCGGAGAACGGTCCTGCGTCAGCCGGTCGTTTAACGCTTTTTCCGTTCCTGCAACGCCCTGCATATCGACATCCGTGAATCCGACGACATGAGCCGCCAACTCCCCGCGAGGATAAACCCGCTTGGACTCCGTCCTAAATTTCAGCCCGGGCTGGCCCAGCTCAAAAACCTTTTGCTTTTCCTTTGGCGTCAAACCACGCTCAATCCAGACAAATGCCAGATCGCGGCTGAGCTTGTCTTCGAGGTCATTTACATCAAGTTCCGGCCTAATGGCCGCGAGGGATTGCGCTGTTTCGCGCGGATTCCAAATCCGGCGAGGCTCCGCAAATAGTGAATAGGTTTCAAGGGTTGTTGCCAACAACTCACCTTGACGGTCCGTGATATCGGCCCGGTAAGTGTTCACGGCATCCGGCATCACCGTGACGTGTTTTTCAGGGGCAAATAACGAGATTTCTGCCAAGCGAACGACGACAAGCCCCAAGACGATCAGATACGCCACCATTCCGATGCGAATCCGAATCCGACCTTCAGAGACAGCTGCAGACTCGTCGTCTGCAACCTGCATTGTGCGTGTATGACGGGGAGAAAGACTAGTCATTCTGTTGAGCCCCCTCGCCTGCATTCTCTTTCGGCGCCTCTCGGAGTGGAAATGCCTCTGTCAGCCCTTCAACTGTCAGAGTGGTGTTCGTGGAGATAGGCTCAAACCCCAAATTTTTCTTCGCCAAATCTGCGAGGCGGGTCGGTCTTTCGCGGAAGGCGAGCTCTGCTTCGAGTACAGCGACAGCCCGCTCTTCGGACTCAATCGCGCGCTCAAGCCGCACGACTTCTTCTTTGGCCGTTTGCGCGCGCGTCTTGATGTAGAATAGACCGACAGTTAAAGCAACGCCGACAACAAACAAGACAAAGGCCGTTAAGCGCCGACTAGCAGATGGATTGTGCGCGTATGCCGTCATAATAGCGCCTCCAAATCAGAAAGTTGCGGTACGCGCAATGACCGCCCCTCGGACGCCTCCCACGGGTCAGCCTCTGTCCG
Organism: uncultured Hyphomonadaceae bacterium; assembly: GCA_963972195.1. Classification (GTDB taxonomy): domain Bacteria; phylum Pseudomonadota; class Alphaproteobacteria; order Caulobacterales; family Maricaulaceae; genus Litorimonas. The sequence continues at coordinate 453,380 of CAXATH010000001.1, forward strand.
GACAGCAACGCGCATCTTGGCAGAACGCGACCGCGCATTATCCTGAATCTCCGTCTTGGAAGGCTTAGTCACAGATCGTTTCGGCAGAGAAAAACTTGCAGGAGGCCCGGCGCGCTCTACAGCTGGAGCGTAACGCGAACCGCCCTCAATCTCGCCAGCCCGCTCACGAAAAAACGATTTTACGATGCGGTCTTCCAGTGAGTGGAAAGTGACAACGATCAGCCTCCCGCCCGGCGCGAGCGCATTCTCTGCGGCGTGAAGCGCTTTGAACAACTCTCCTAGCTCGTCATTAACGAAAATTCGAAGGGCCTGAAAAATCTTTGTCGCCGGATGTGTTTTGCCGCGCCGTCCCAACGCCTTCTCCAAAAGCTCGGCCAATTGAAGCGTACGCGTGAGCGGCGTCTCGTCACGTGCCTGCACAATCATTTTAGCGGCGTGGCGCGCCCGCGCCTCCTCGCCGTAAACCCGGAACATCTGCTCTAGCTGTGCCTGACTTAAATTCATGACAGCATCTGCGGCACTCGGCCCTGATTGGCTCATGCGCATATCCAGCGGCCCGTCACGCATGAAAGAGAATCCGCGCTCGCCCTCATCCAGCTGCATCGAAGACACGCCGATATCGAGAATTACAGCATCAACCGGATCGAGGCCTAGCGTATCAAGCGCAGAAAACGGGGTCTGGATGAGGCGAAAACGACCTGAATAGGTTTCCGTCAGTTCAGATGCTCTGGGCGCGACATTCGGATCACGGTCAAGACCAATGACATAGCAATCTTCGGCCTGTAGAATAGCCTCGCTATAGCCGCCATAACCGAACGTCCCGTCTACATAGACCTCGCCTGCTTTGGGACTCAAGGCCTCCAAGACCTCAGGCAACATGACAGGGTAGTGCTTCATGACGGCCCTCCGCCCGGAAGAGGCGCAGGGACAGGCCTTAGACGGTGGCGATTTTCCTTCGCCAGCTTTCGCATTTGACCGGCGCGCTCTTCATGAGCGACAGGCGACCAAATCTCGAAACGTCGACCCAGGCCAACAAAGGTGACATGGCCGTTCAGCCCCGCATAATCATGAAGGTCCTTCGGCAAAGATATTCGTCCACCCGTATCGAATTGCAAAGGTCGGCTCGCGGCAAAAATCGCGCGCTGAAGGGCGATACGCCCTTCGTCATAGTAATCAAGCGTATCCAGAGAGCGCTGATATTCTTCCATCAGCGCCATACCGCCGCCTTCAAGATACTGACCATCAAAGCTTGGCCAGACAACGATACCGTCAAAACCGCTGCCCGCGACCACCGCACGGAAATCCGCCGGGACGGAGACCCGACCCTTCGCATCCACTTTGTTTGTCACGCTGGACAGAAACATGAAAATCCCTCGGCAAGCTTTTATGAGCTTAAATTTGGGATAGCATGGGATGATATGGGAAACAATGCCAATTTAGCAAAATATTAGCTATAGATTGCTTTTTCCACACTGTGAATAGCTTTGGGGATAACCCTTTATTTACGAACAATAACAAGAGCTTAACAAAGGCTTTACAAAGCGTTACAATATGCCGGATCGACGCCTCGCCCATCACGGGGCAAGAGGAATAGCGCACCCTTACCAACTGAATTAAAACGGCTTTGGTTAGCGACATTGACCCGCCAAGCGCGGTTATACTTTCTCATCGCGCTCATTTCGAAGTTTTACCTGGGTTAATGACACGAGGCTCAAAATGTGGTTTAATTATAACAGTTTAAAGAAAAGTCGGATGAGCTTAAGCTGAAGCAAACTAAGCACATCCTAAAATCTTGACAACTGACGCATAACTAAGGTTTTGAAACAGATAATCATATCACTCGAGACAGGCTCTTTATGGCGCAACAAAAGCTCAACATATTAATTCTCGAAGACGAAGCTTTTGTCGCTTACGATCTGGCAGAAACAGTTGAGTCTGCGGGACACGGCGTTCTGGGTCCTTTTTTTAACTGCGATGAGGCAAGCAAGTCTTTGGCCATAATCAAACCTGATTACGCCATATTGGATGTTGATCTCGGAAATGGTCAGGACAGTCTCTCCGTCGCCCATCAGCTTAAAAAACGCCAAATCCCCTTTACCTTTGCGACAGGTTACAATGAAACTCAAAGTGAGATGTTTCGTGAGTTCGGAGATGTTCCGCGCTTAAGCAAACCGTTTGGATTTCACGAAGTCGAAGATCAAATTTCGACATTGGTGGGCTAAAACACGCCTCATCGATTACCTCGCCGGCGCGCGCTCCTGTAGGTGCGTACATTCCTTTACTTAGAACCACCTAATCCCGGTACGGATTAGTCATTGCGCGACAATTAAGCTTTGCTTTCGGGCTAAAGTCGTCTTTCCTATGACTGATAGGCACTCCCCCTCCAGCTGTTTAAAATTTTACAAACTTATCTTTTTTGTAATTGACAATCATTCTTAACTCCCTATGAAGCGTCGCTAGTTGCAAGTAATTCGCAATATCGAACGCTAGAGAGAATGAATGTCCTATAAATACAGCCTCCCCGCTTTACTTCTAACAACCGTGATTTGCTCACCCGCAATGGCGCAAACTTCGATGGGCGGAGAAGTCTCAGACGCCAAATCATCAGACCCTCTTCTTATGGCCTCTTCGGAACCAATGGATGAAATCGTGGTCACGGCCAGTGGTTTTGAACAAAATCTGAGTCAGGCTCCGGCCAGCATCACCCTTATCCCTCGTATGGAATTGGAAACTCAACGCGTAAACAGCCTAGCGGAAGCCCTGTCGACGGTTCCCGGCGTGGACATTGGCGACGGCGTCGGAAAAACAGGCGGGCGTGAAATTTCAGTTCGCGGGATGCCAAGCGACTATACGCTTGTTCTCGTCGACGGCCGCCGCCAGAATGCCGCTGGCAATGTGACGCCCAATGGATTTGGAGATACGTCCTCAGGCTTCGTTCCGCCGGTATCCGCGATCGAACGAATTGAGGTCGTGCGAGGGCCAATGTCCACCTTATATGGGTCCGACGCCATGGGCGGCGTCATCAATATTATCACGCGAACAGCGACGGATCGGCTAAGAGCAGATGTTGGGTTGGATACGACCCTCCAAGAAAGTGACGGCTTCGGGAATAGTTATAATTCGACCCTTTATCTCGACGGTCCGATAGCAGAAGACCTTCTCACCTTTTCTGCCCGCGGGAGATATTATCACCGAGAGGCTTCGGAACTGAGTTACTTTGATGCGGACGGAAATGAATTGGATGTCTCGCAGCGCGGGCCAAGCCCGGTAGAGGCAGATATTTGGTCTTTGGGCGGACGGTTGAACTTAATGCCGAATGATCGGCATAAAGTCTGGGTTGATGTCGATATAGCGCGCCAAACTTATGATAATTCCGAAGGCCAACTTGGGACGCTCGGCGTTAGAGGCTATGGCCCGGAACAAAAATTCAATCGCAATCAATATGTGCTCGCTCACACATCGGAAGTTTTAGGCGGCGTTTTAGACTCCGACATCACTTATAATGAGACAGAAACCATCGGCCGTATCCTTCCGGATGATGTTGCCGGAACAGACAGGCTGCAAGGGGACCCGCGTCAACTTGAAGCTCAAAATATGATTTTCAATACGCGCTTCTTCAGAGAAATTGGACAACATACTTTTACAATTGGCGGCCAGTTCTGGCACGCCGAACTTCAGGACGGCGTAGCCGCAGAACCGTTTGAGCATGACCAATGGGCCGCCTTTCTCGAAGACCAATGGCGTTTTGCCGACTCGCTTAGCCTAACCACAGGTGTCCGCTATGACGACCATAGCGTCTTCGGGTCTAATTTCAGCCCCAGAGCCTATCTGGTCTGGAACGCCACTGACGCGTTGACCTTGAAAGGCGGCGTCAGCCGCGGGTTTAAAACGCCGCGGCTCGAACAAATCGCCGAAGGTATTGTTGGCTTCCGGGGTCAAGGAACCATCCCGTTCCTCGGCACGCCTTCGCTACAACCGGAAACCAGCACAACCTACGAAGCCGGCGCTTATTGGAGAGGCGCGCAAGGCTTACAAGCCAACCTAACCGTTTTCTACAACCAGTTCGAAGACAAAATCGCGTCGGGGCCGACCTTTGCGAACTGTGCGTTCAACCTGACGGAAGAGGAATACAACGCTCTGGAGCCAAGCGATTCCTGTCTTGATTACGGGTTTTTCCCGCGTCCAGCCACGTATTCCCAAGACATCAATGTTGATGAGGCAGAAACACGCGGCGTTGAAGCTTCCGTAGAGAGAAACATCATCGACTCTGTAAAATTCTCGGCAAACTATACCTATACGGATAGTGAGCAAACCAGCGGACCAAACATTGGCGAGCCTCTTGTAAACACGCCTGCGCATCAAGTTAATGGCCGTTTGGAATGGACAATTACCGAGCGCCTCAATAGCTGGGTCAGAAGTGAATACGCTTCGCCCCGTTATCGCGGCGCCGGAGAGGCACAGGACCAATTGGGTGATTTTAAAAGCTACACCCTTTTCCATTTAGGCGGAGCCTTTGAAGTCTCTGACTCTGTGACTCTGAGTGCGGTCGTCTATAACTTGCTGGATGATAATTTTGTGAGCTATGTGCCCTATACGTCTCGCGGCAGTCTGGCCTATTCAAATGAATACGCGATCAATCAGGAACCTCGCCGTCTCTGGCTATCTGTGAACGCTCGGTTTTAGGGAAGAAAATGCCATTTCGTAAAACACTCTTTTGGTGCCATCTCTGTGCAGGGGTGGCCGCAGGCCTATTTATCCTTCTGATGTCGGTAACGGGCGTCCTGTTGACCTATGAGCATGACATGCAAATGGCGGTTCGGAATAACGCGAAAACTGAATATAATTCCGGCAACTCCCGACTTGAACTGGACAGACTGACAGAGATTGCAGCCGACCTCTCCGGCACTCGCGACGGAGTGTCTCTCTCGATTGATCGAAACCCAAATGCGCCCGTTTTAGTGCAGAAACGCGGACGCGATGTCATTCTGCTTGATCCCTACACCGGTGAGCAATTGGACGATCCCGCGAGAGGGATGGATGAGTTTTTCAGCTATGTCGTGAGACTTCATCGTTGGTTGGCGATGTCTGGGGACAGCCGCGACACGGGAAAAGCCATAACGGGCGCGGCCAATCTCATTTTCCTTTTCATCGTGATTAGCGGGCTTTATCTCTGGCTGCCGAAAATTTGGCGTTGGTCGTTTATAAAACTGAATCTATTTTTCCGGAGAAACCTGCCAACATCTAAGGCAAGAGACTATAACTGGCATTATGTATTTGGTGTTTGGGCGCTCATCCCGCTCTTCTTTATCGTTCTATCAGGCGTAATCATTTCTTACTCTTGGGCCGGCAATCTCGTTTACAAACTTGCGGGTGAAGATGTTCCGCAGCGCCGAGGCCCGCCGCCGCAGGCAATCGCTGATTTAGACGATGCCGGGACAGACGCCGCCATCACGCTTTTGTCTCAACAAAACGCGCTGGAAAATGTTCTCGCGGGGGAAGAGAGGAAATGGAAATCCGTTTCAATCCGCCTGCCCGAAACCGACGAAACGCCGACTATGAGTTTTGCCTTAAATTACGGATCGGGCGTCACGCCTAATCAGCGGGAAACGCATATTTATGACAGGGCAAATGAGCGCTTAGAGAAAATTGAGACTTCAGACGAGGCGAGCCTAGGCAGAAAACTGAGAATCTGGTTCCGCTTCATTCATACAGGGCAACAATACGGCCTTATCGGCCAGACAATTGCCGGACTGGCGTCTTTGGCGGCGTGTTTCCTCGTCTATACAGGATTGGCGCTGAGCTTTAGGCGGCTTATCCTGCCGCTATTTAGACGGCGTAAGACACCAGCTTAGCTTGGCAGTAAAAGTGTCAGAGGGTCTGTAAGCCGGGTTCTGTCCTCGCTCGCGCGATGGGCAATCATTCATCTGGGGCGGTCGTTACCGAACGCCTCTTGCAACCAACCCGGACGGCCCATGTAACGGGGTATACCGTCCCTATTTGGTTTTGCTCCGGATGGGGTTTACCTGGCCGGGACTGTTACCAGACCCGCGGTGCGCTCTTACCGCACCCTTTCAGCTTTTCCGCCCCGAAGGACGGTAGTCTTCTCTCTGTGGCACTTTCCCTGAGGTCGCCCTCGCCGGCCATTAACCGGCATCCTGTTACATGGGAGCCCGGACTTTCCTCACGCGCCTAAACGCGTGCGATTGCCTGACCCTCTGACCGGACGGTCTCTAAGCCTGCTTTCGCGCTATGGCAAGAGCCGGACGAGCGCCCCAACGCGTTGCAGGCAGTCTATGTCAATCAGCCCTGAAATGTCATCGGGTCGCCAGTGGCGCTGAAAAGCCGTCATGACAAATTTCGTTCTCTCGTCGAACTGGCCAGTCACTGCAATGTCATAGCCAATTTGGGCGAGCCCCTGCTGAATAATGGAAACACCGCGATCTCTGTCGCCCGGCTCGAATAGGATACGTGTATCAGGGTCAGCTTCGAATTCAGCCCAGAGTCCGATACCTGCCGCCGCTAAACCGCCCCACGGAAAATGCTCGCCAGGGTCCTCCTTGCGTTCCGGCGCGAGATCGCTGTGGCCGATAATATTCCAAGGCTGAATATCCTGGCGTTCCAATATTGCTTTGGAGAGCGCAATGACCGCATTTATTTGCGCGTCCGGGTAAGCCGGGAGACCGTCAGCGTTCGGGAAATTATGACCGCCATTGACGATTTCAATTCCGATAGAAGACGAATTTATGTCGGAAATACCGCGCCAATTTCCGACGCCCGCATGCCAGGCCCGCTTGTCCTCATCAACCAATTGCACAATTCGCCCATCTTCAAAGACGAGATAATGCGCGCTGACCTTGGCCTCTGGGTCACAAAGGCGCTCAAGCGCCGCCTGGCCTGTTTCCATTCCCGTATAATGCAGAACGAGTTGAGATATCGGCAGAGCGCGTTCGTTGAAATTCGGACTTTTATGAGTCTGGTCGATTTTCATTCAGGGTACTTTTCCTGCATAATCTCGAGGTCTTTCTTGATCATTTCTTCAAGGACATCTCGATCAATGTCTGATAATCGTTTGATGTAAAGGCAGGATTTGCCCTTCTTATGCTTTCCCAACCTAGAAAGCTCATCCGAGAAGTCATCATAGCCCGGCATAAGATAGACGCTGATATTCTGCGCCCTGGCCGCAAAACCAATTCTTAGGAAGTCCCCTTCCCGTCCGCTGTCATATTTATAGTGATACTCGCCAAAGCCGACAATTGATGGGCCCCACATCTTTGGAGGATGGCCGGAAAGCCTTTCCATCATCCCGCAAATTTCCCGGCAATCTTGCTGTTTTTGCGGAGGATCAATAGCGGCAAGGTAAGTTTCAACCGATGCCTCTGTTGCCACTGTTTTATTGGTCATGTTCAGCTCTCTATAAATTCAGGCGCCGCCTTCGATGACTTTTGCCTCCGCGCGATAATAAAAACGCAAGGCAATATTATCGCAGCGCCGATGATATAGCGCGTTTCGAGAGTTTCGTCCAAAAGGATCACGCCCAAAATCGTTGCAAAGACGGTTGTCATAATGGTGAGCGGAACAATAACCGCCACATCATACCTTTGCAGAAGACGGAAATACTGGCCGTGCGCAAAGATGGAAACAGTAATGGCGCCGTAAGTCGCGGCGAAGAGAAGCGGAAAAACACTCTCGCTTAAAGTCTCAACTTGCCCCGTTTCAAATAAAGCGGAGGCTATGCCTCCCGCCAATAGGAGCAGCAAAGACATCCAGCTTACATAAATCCGCCAATCAATATCTCCGACTTTTCTCATCAAGACGCTACCGAGAGCGAGAGAGACATAGGCGCAGAAAATATAAATCAGGCTAATATCAAAGCTCAGCGCGCCCGGCTCGTATACCATGAAGCAGACGCCGATAAAGGCGGCGGCAATGGCGCTCCCCCGTATCCAACCGATTTTTTCCTTTAAAAAGAAAACCGACATCAGTGTCGCGAGCGGGATAAGCATTTGTGATAGAATGGATGTCCCGGACGCAGAGGCCGTCTGCAGGCCTGTATATAAGAAACCCAGATGCACCGCGCCGACACAAAGACCGACTATAAGCAATAATCCGAACTTTTCCGGGAGAGGCTTAAACAGGAAAACGCCCATAAATATGAGCACAATAGCCGCCCGAACGCCGGCCAACATAAAAGGCGGCACAGGGTTATTGCCCAGCGCCCAAGCGCCGACCACGAAATTACCGCCCCAGAAGAGACAGCAGAGCATTAATATCCAGAAATCAAGAAGACGCATATTGACGGGCTAAACAGCCCCGCCGCCAACGTCAAAGCCTAATCGGTCCGCCAGAGAAAATGGGCGGAAATCGACTTAGTCATCCACACTCCAGCCGTCAGGCGTGCGGTGGGCATCAATAATTGGGCCGTCATCAGAAGCGGAAGGATTCATTTGTGCTTCCAGATCTGCCCGCATTTTACTTGCCCGGGCTTCAAACTGGGCTTTCGGCCCAAAAGGTTTGCCGAACAGTTTTGCGCGAATCCAGAAGAAAGCGAAAGCGAGAAACCCGACAAGAGCCACGCCCACGAGAACAAAAAAAGCAACTGCCGCTGAAAACGCCAACATGAAAATGCCGCCAATAGCGGCAACCGTCAGGATCAGAACCCGGGTAAGCGTCCCAAACCAGCTGGTCGGACCGTTGAGATTATAAGTATTCGACATAGTGTTTACCTCGTCTTCAATGTCGGGGTATTTGACGTTTTCGTCAAGATGCCACTGCCTATCATTTCTGTAAGGCTTTAAATCCGGGGAAATTTCTAATGGCTGGGCAGGCCCCGTCCCCTGAGCGGACGCTTCTCGCGTTCAGCCATAATATCAGAATAAGCCTTATTAATGACGGCCATCTTGTGATTGGACAAGCCCATGAGCTCCCGAGGGGCGCCTCTGGCAACGAGTTTGTCAGGGTGGTTGGCGGCGGCCATGCGCCGGTAGGCATGTTTAAGGTCTTTATCGGAAATATCCTCATCGACCCCCAAAATGAGATAAGGGTTTTTGGGGTCTACGCCTAAATTGGAAGACCGGATACGGTCATATTCCCGCTCTGAAAAGCCGAAGATATCACTCACCCGCTGGAGATAGACTTCCTCTTCAGCCGTCACAATCCCGTCCGCTAAAGCGATATGAAAAAGCCCGTCCAATACGTCTTCAAGAGCCGCTGGCCTAGCCCGAAAGTAGCGAGCCACGATTTTGGCATATTTTTCGAATCCTAAAGTCGTCTGCCGGGCCAGATCAAAAAACTTCGCAACTTGGGTTTCTGAGGAAGGCTGCGGCTTGAAAACTTGCTGGAAGGCGCGGATATCTTCTATTCTGACCTGACCGTCTGCCTTGGCCATTTTCGCGCCGAGCGCGACTAGGGCCACAACCAAACCGGTTTGGTCGATCGGACCGGCTTCCCCATCACTGGAGAGACGCGCGGGCGGGCCAAAGACTTGCGCCGCCCCGGTGAATATGGATTGCCAAATGCTCACGGCCTGCCGTTAAACAAAGGCGCCTAAAAACACAATGATTCCTGTGCGCCCTGTGCGGCTAAGCCGCTTTTGTCGCGCTGGATTGGCGGTGGTGCAAGCCCAATATACGCGAAACCGCTACCGCCAGTTCTGCCCGGTTCAACGTATAGAGATGGAAGTTTCTGACGCCCCGATCGTGAAGCTCTGCCGTCAGCTCCGCAGCTAATGACGCGGTTAACAGCTCGCGCGTCGGCGCGTCCTTATCCAGACCTTCGAATAATTCGCTATACCAGTCCGGCACGGACACGCCGCACATTCCCGCCATACGGGCCAGACCTTTGAAATTTGGCTGAAGCATCAATCCCGGAACAATGGGAATATCAATGCCGGCATCCAGCACCCGGTCTTGAAAACGCCAAAAAACATCGGGTGAGAAGAAAAACTGTGTAATTGCCCGGTTCGCGCCAGCATCCACTTTGCGTTTCAGATTATCAATTTCGTCCCGCCAATTCGAACTTTCCGGGTGAAGTTCCGGGTAAGCGCCGACACTTACGTCAAAATCCGCAACTTCCTTGATCCCCGCGACCAAATCACAGGAATAGGCATATCCGTTGGGGGTCGGTACATATTTCGCGTCAATCCCGTCTTGCGGATCGCCGCGGAGGGCCACGATATGACGAACGCCAGCCTCCCAATAGGATTTCACGACTTCATCGATTTCCTCTTTAACAGACCCGACGCAGGTCAAATGCGCGGCCGGCTTAAAACTCGTTTCTTTCACCATTCGGCTGACCGCATTGTGCGTGCGCTCGCGAGTAGACCCCCCGGCTCCATATGTCACCGAAACAAAGTCCGGGTTGAGAGGTTCAAGCTTTTTTATCGCCGTCCAAAGCTTTTCTTCCATGACCTTGTTTTTCGGTGGGAAAAACTCGTAGCTGACACAAATTTCTCCATTTGTGGCTTCGGTTTTGGACTGATCTGCCGCCCGCGCTATCGAACCGACAGCAGCATTCGGGTCTCGGGTTGGCATTACGTTTTGCATTTTCGTCTCTTCTTTAAAGCGCCTTGTCTATCCGGAGTAAGGGGATTCAACTCGGCTTAACGGCTTTCCATATTTTTATAGCAGGATTGTCTTTATTGCTCAGCTTTGTTCCGGTTTTTAGAGTTAAATGGGCGGCCTGTGCCCATTCCTCCAGATCCTGATCTGAAAACCCCAGACGGCGATGGGCATAGTCTTCCCGGAAATGATCTTCGGTATGGGCTTCAAAATCAATAATCAGGAGCTGACCTTCAGGCGCAAGCAGTCTTGAGGCCTCAAAAATGGCCTCACGCGGCTCGTCCAGATAGTGAAGGACTTGATGCAATGTGACGAGATCTGCCGTTTTTTCTCTAAAAGGCGTCGTATGCAAATCCCCTTGCTGTACCGAAATATGGGCGAATTCGTCCGGCGCCAATTTATGGCGCGCGACCTTTAGCATTTCAGGATTTGAATCTATTCCGGCGCCTCTTTTGATACGGTTTGAAAAAAGCTCCAACATACGTCCGGTGCCCGTCCCCATATCAATCATAAATTCGAATGGTCCATCTCCGGAGATTTTCAACAAAGCCTTTTCAATACGTTCCTGCGGTAGATATTCATCGCCTAGCTGATCTGAATTTTGGGCCACCCGAGCAAAGAAAGCATCCGCAATTTGGCTTCTGGCGTCACGTACTTCATTCAGGCGTCTCATATCCGAGCGTAAGAGCGCCTCTTCTTTTGGTAAGGATTGTAACGTGGTCTCAACCAATTTGGACAAAACGGGATTGCCACGCTTCAGTCTGGAAAAAACCCAACTTCCTTCCCTAAGACGTTCAACAATCTCGACAGCTTCTAAAGATTTGATATATTGTGTGACACGAGGCTGCGAGAGTCCGAGAATTTGAACCAGCTCGGTAATGGTGAGTTCCCCACGCGACAACAGCGCGAGGATGCGCAGTCGGTCAACATGGCCCAAGGTTTTCAAAGCGGCGGCGAAACTTTCCATAAAAACGATTTATCATATTTCGCCCTTACTGCATATAAAAAAATCTTTATATCTTTATAAGCTCCAGAGTTTTTCCTGAACATGACAACGCCAAAATGGTTTTCACGTTTAAGTGAGCGAATTCCATCCATTTGAAAGGAACCAATCGCCGCCCCTGTCCATTGGTTTGGCAGAATAGGAGATTAAAATGACACATTTAAAACTCGCTTCCGCAACGCTTGCAGCTTTACTTGCCTTTCCGGCACTTGCTTCAGCTCAAGACAGATATGAAAACAACAGAGCCTATGAGGATTGTAAAAAGTCCGACACCCAAAACCAAGTCCTTGGCGGCGCTGTCGGCGGCTCCCTCGGCGCGATTTTGGGGAATGAAATTGGGGACGATGAAGGCGCTGTCATTGGCGGTATCGCGGGCGGTACAGCCGGTGTGGCCATCGCCGATAAGGACTGTTCCCGTTTCCAATATGACCGGTATGACCGCCGCGACGTGAGAGGCGACGTTATCTATAATGATCGTTATTACAGAGATGATGACGGACATCGTTATTACAGAGGTGATAATGGACACGAATATTACCGCGATGTAGATGGCCGTTATTATAAGAAGGGCAAAAAGCACAAAGGCCGAAATCACCCGTCCTACAACGCTCCGGGTCAGGTTAAAAAACGCTAGATCTAAGCATTCCCAATTCGAGAGAAGCCTGCTTCACGGCAGGCTTTTTTTATTCCTCCCCTGTATCACGGCAGTTATCGGAACATTTGACCATCCCAAACCATTTAAGAGGTATATGAACACCCGCCCTGGAGCTACCCATGACACATACGTTCAAATTAACAGCGGTCTTAGCGACACTTTTAGCCCTGCCGACCGCAGCGTCGGCGCAGGATCGTTACCCTCAAGACCAATATGATTATCGTTATGAAAACCAGGCTTATGAAGACTGCAAGAAGTCCGATACCGAAAATCAAATTCTCGGCGCCATTGTCGGGGGATCTCTCGGCGCTGTCGTCGGCAATGAAGTTGGTGATGATGAAGGCGCCGTCGTCGGCGGATTAGCTGGCGGCACAGCAGGCACAGCTATTGCCAATAAGGACTGCGAAAAACTACTCGATCAATATAATCGTTATGACAGAAGCGCAGTTCGCGGAGAAATCGCCTATGATGATCGTTATGTCCGCCGCGATCATAACGGACCTTATTATCGCGACGTAAATGGGCAAGTCTACTACAACGGAGTCAATGGTGAGCGTTACTATCGTCATGATGATGGGAATTTTTATGACCGTCGCGGGTCCTATAAAGGCCGTCATCACCCGTCCTATTATGCCCCTGGCCAAATGAAAAAGCGTCAGGAAAGATATGACGATTTTGATGATAGATATGATGATTATGACGATAGATACGACGATTATGACGATCGGTATGATGACTATGATGATCGCTATGATGATTAATAAACAAAACCCGCCTTTACGGCGGGCTTTTTTATAATATCTTTGAACTTGAGGTTCTCACCCAACAGGGCGTAATACGTCTACCGATCGAATTTCACGAATTTCAGCTTTTTCGGCATATCCGCATCAGGACCAAGACGGCGTTTCTTGTCTTCGATATAGTCAGCGAAGTTGCCTTCAAACCATTCCACATGGCTGTCGCCTTCATAAGCCAGGATGTGCGTTGCAACGCGGTCGAGGAAGAAACGGTCATGGGAAATCACCACGGCGCAGCCCGGGAACTTCTCTAGCGCCACCTCAAGAGAGGCCAAGGTTTCGCGGTCTAGATCGTTGGTCGGCTCATCGAGCAACAGCAAGTTGGCCGGCTTCGTTAGCATTTTCGCGAGATTGACGCGGTTACGCTCCCCGCCGGAGAGCTGTCCGACATTTTTCTGTTGGTCTGTTCCCTTGAAGTTAAAGGCGCCGACATAGGCTCGGCTTGGCACTTCGCGTTTGCCCATATGGATGATGTCGAGACCATCGGAAATTGCTTCCCAGATATTTTTGGAATTATCCAGCGCGTCGCGGTTTTGATCCACATAGCCAAGCTCGACCGTTTCACCGACTTTAAACTCACCCTCATCAGGCGTTTCTTCGCCCGTGATCATTTTGAACAAGGTCGTTTTACCCGCCCCGTTCGGACCGATAACGCCGACAATGCCGCCGCGCGGCAATTTGAAGGATAGGTCCTTGATGAGAAGCTTTTCCCCAAACCCTTTGGAAACATTTTTGGCTTCAACCACCACATTACCAAGACGCTCGCCCATTGGAATGCGGATATCCGCGTGGGAAACAACTTCGTTTTCGGCCTCGTCGCGCAGATTCTCATAAGCACTGATCCGCGCCTTTGACTTTGTCTGGCGGGCTTTCGGGTTGGAGCGGATCCATTCCAGCTCTTTCTTGAGCGCTTTGGTTTTGGAATCGGCTTCGCGGCCTTCCTGATCCATACGTTTGGCTTTCGCGTCGAGCCAGGAGGAGTAATTGCCTTCATGCGGATAGGTTTTGCCGCGATCGACTTCGAGCGTCCAGTTTGTGATATTGTCTAGGAAGTAGCGATCATGGGTAATCAGAATGATCGCGCCTTTGTAATTGACCAGATAGTTTTCCAGCCACGCAACCGTTTCCGCGTCCAAATGGTTGGTCGGTTCGTCAAGCAAGAGAAGGTCAGGTTTGGACAGCAATAGCTGACACAGCGCCACACGGCGTGCCTCCCCGCCAGAGAGATTATCTACGGGAGAATCTTTGGGCGGGCAGCGCAGAGCCTGCATCGCCATTTCGATTTTGGAATCGATGTCCCAGGCATCGCGGCCATCGACTTTTTCTTGGAGCGCCGTCATTTCTTCCATCAACTCGTCGGAATAGTCCTCGGCCATTTTCATGGCGACTTCGTTATAGGTGTCAAAAATTTTCTTGTCTTCGCAGCCCTCAATGACATTGCCCCAAACATCTTTGGACGTATCCAGACGCGGCTCCTGCGGCAGATAGCCAACCTTTACGCCTTCCGCGGCCCAATGCTCGCCGGTCACTTCGGTATCGACGCCCGCCATGACTTTCATCAGAGTAGATTTACCTGCGCCGTTTACACCAATGAGGCCGATTTTGGCATCCGGGTAGAATGACAGGTGAACATTGTCGAGAATGGTCTTATTGCCGAATTTCTTCGTGAGACCTTGCATGTGGTAGCAAAATTGGCGGGCCATAGAGCGCTCTTATAATCGGGGTAAAATTTGAGCGCGATATGCGGCGATTACGCCTAAAATGCAAGGGTTAGTCGTCAGTGAAGTGAATAACGCCGCGCCTTTAGGGCTCTATTTCATCGGTCGGCATTTTCCAGGACAGACAGGCCACAGGAACCAGCACAACAAACATGGCGGAGCACCAAAAGAGAAAACCCCATATCTCGCCGCCATTGGAAATCAGATTGTTTTTCGACAGAATCCCGAAGGTCAAAAACAGAAGGAGTGTGGCCCCGCCCAAAATATAATAGGCCGTTTGATAAGCCTTGGCTCTCAAGTCTCTCTCCATATCGTCAAGGCGTTTGCCACCGGAAATGCGGTACACACCGGTCCTTTGCAGTACGCAGACGGCAATGGTTGCAATAGCAAATGAGACATACGCTGCGACGATAATGTCCAGAAAATAAAAGCCGACTCCGGTGAAGACGAAGGCCAGAGCTAAAGAACTTAAAGTCCGGGCTTCGGCAACGCGCATACGAGCCGTTTTTGGAGTGCAGGCGTTTAGTGTATTTGACATAATTGTCTCCTATTCCGCCGCGCGTTTCGCGGCTAATTCTTCGGCTAATGTTTTGAAGGGGCGGGGGCTGAAGGCCATATCTATGGGCACTTCGAAAAACTCCGCGAGCTTGAAGGCCAGCTCAAGCGAAGCATTGTAGTCACCCCGTTCCAGATAGCCGATAGTCTGAAAGTTCACATCCACAGCATCGGCAAGATCTTTACGGGATAAGCCACGCTCTGTGCGCAATATTTTAATGCGGTTATAAATCATAATGTTGTATATACACAACACATTGAATGTATCAACAACATTATCCTTTATTTTCACAAGAGTGATCATAAGCACTTATCTTCAAAGGAAATTTTTCACTTAAAAGGGACGGTGACTTGACTCTTTTCCCGCACTGCCCGACCACGCTCTCATGAAAATTGCGACTTGGAATGTGAACTCGATTAAGGCGCGGATGCACGCGGTCACGGCGTGGCTGGAAGAAGCCAAGCCGGATATTGCCTGTCTTCAGGAAATCAAAACCGTGGATGACGCTTTCCCGCTCATGGAAATCGAAGCCCTCGGCTATAACGTCGCGATACATGGCCAGAAAAGCTATAACGGGGTGGCTATTCTCTCCAAACTCCCCTTTGACGAGGTCTCGCCCCGCCTCCCCGGCGATGACGAAGATGAGCAGGCGCGTTATCTCGAAGTGGTGGTCAGCGGCCAGGACGGCCCCGTGCGTGTGGCCTCCATCTATTTGCCAAACGGCAATCCGGTTTTAGACGACCCGATGGAAAGCCCGAAATATACCTATAAGCTCGGTTGGATGGCCCGCCTGAAAACCCATGCGGCGGAGCTTTTAAAGAACGAAGAGCCGCTCATTCTGGCAGGCGATTACAATGTCATTCCGCGCGCAGGCGATACGCATGACCCCAAAGCCTGGTGGGGCGATGCCCTTTACCGCCCCGAAACCCTGCAGGCTTTTCAAGCCCTAAAGTATCTGGGCCTGACTGAAATGTTTGAACAGTTTGACGGGCGCGACGGGCAATATAGTTTCTGGGATTATCAAGGCGGCGCGTGGCCGAACAATCTCGGCATCCGCATCGACCATCTCTTGCTATCACCCCAGGCCGCGGACAAAGCCAAAGGCATCGTCATTCACCGTCATGTCCGCGAAGGCCAGAAGCCGTCCGATCACGTGCCGGTCATGGGCGAGTTTGACCTTTAAACTCGGGGACGGAGCAGACCCCATAAAGCGGGGTCGACCATGTCCGATCCCGTTTCAGTCATGAAATTAGGGCGGGCAGAGGTTTTAATCGTTCCGTTTCCTATGGCTTCATCCACAGCGGCTTCGACAGCTGCAATTCGGGCGTCGTAAAACTCGCGGCGTTCAGCCTGTATCTCGTTTTCCGTCTTGGCCCGAGCGCAGGCGTGAAGCGCGTCCATATCCGCCAGCAAGCCGAACACGAGCTTCATTTCCTTGCAAATGGCTGATTTCGCTTCCTCCGCGCTTCGGGCGCGTCGATCTGAACCGAACTGAACCTCTTCTCCGAGCGGGAGCAGCGCATGCATCCGGTTCCCGAGAAACGCTATTTGCAATCCGTTGAAAATATCGTCTCCCTCAAAATCCAAAAGGCGCTGCATAAAATCAGGCGTCATGAGACTTCGTCCCTCAACCTGGTCATCGGAATAGACTTCGAACAAAGCTTCAAACCCGGCATCGACCAGCCTGACACGCGACATATCCTGAAGCGTTTTGGGGTTAAGAATTCCTGCATCCCGCACAATCACCGTTCGGCCCAGAAACCCCGCATAGTGATCGACACTGATGAGAAGCCCCGAAAACCCGTGGCCTGAAAAACGTGCAAACGGCTCTTCCAGATTTTGCTCTGTATCCCTCGCGGAAATTTCCAAAATCTCAAAAGACAGGTCGCGATAGCCTTTGCCCATAATATGGCCGTTACAGCGGAAAAGCCCGCTTGGACTGCGGAGCATTCCGGTCGCATTCAATAAGGGTAGGATGGGCGGCGGTACGGATTTCGCGCGGTACTGCCAGCCGAATACGTCATAAAGCTGAACGCGGAGCGCCTGCAAATCTTGCGGAGTTTCAAAAGAGAAAGCCGTCATAAAGACGGCTTACCTTGATAAGTTTAAAGTTGGGTTAGGGCTTTCTCTCCCCTTAGCCAAGGCCCGCCAGCGCTTCTTTCAGCTTTTCCTGCTCGGCGACGTAATCGGCGCGGCGTTCTTTTTGTAAAGCCACTACCTTTTCCGGCGCTTTGGCGACAAAGGCTTCATTGCTCAATTTCTTATCGATTTTATCGATTTCGTCCTGGGCCTTGTCGATCTCCTTATTCAGGCGCGCGCGTTCGGCGTCCAAATCAATGAGGCCTTCTAGCGGGATGGCATAGGTCACCCCGTCCACAACCGTTTGCAGCGCGCCTTGCGGCGCGGCCTCGGCGGTTTTGACTTCCGCCACACGCGCCATGGGCGAGAGTTGCGGTGCGTAATAAGACAGGCGCGGATCCAGATCACCTGAAAGCATTAAGAGGTCGGCTTTCTTGGCTGGCGGAATATTCATATCAGATCGGACAGAGCGAATATTCGTGATGAGGGTTTGCAGCCACTCAATTTCCTCTGTCGCATGAACATGGAACAGGTCTTCCCCAAATTCGGGCCAAGCCGCGACGATCAAATGGCTTTCGCGGCGGGCGTCAATTTTATCCCACATTTCTTCGGTGATGAAAGGCATGAAGGGATGCAGAAGTTTCAGGATTTGGTCGAGCACCCAGGCAAAGGTCGCTTGCGTTTCCTCTTTGGCAGACCCATCGGACCCTGAAAGAAGCGGTTTGGTTAGTTCCAGGTACCAGCTACAGAAGGTGTCCCAGGCGAATTTATAGGCGGCATCGGCCGCATCGTTAAATCGGTAGGCATCAATGCAGCGGGACACTTCCTGCGCCGTCTTGACCGTTTCGGACACAATCCACTGATTGATCGGGATAATTGTATCGGACGGGTCAAAGGTGACCGTCGGTTTACATCCATTCATCTGGCCAAAATTGGCGGCAGACCAGAGCTTGGTACCGAAATTGCGATAACCCGCAATGCGTTCGACAGACAGGCGGATATTGCGCCCCTGCCCGGCTTGCGACGCCAGAGCAAAGCGCAGGGCGTCCGCGCCGTAAGCTTCGAATCCGTCCGGATATTGCTTGCGCGTCGCTTTCTCGATTTGCGGGGCTTTTTCCGGGTTTTTCAATCCACGTGTGCGCTTAGCCACCAACTCATCCGCGCTCACCCCATCAATCAGATCGAGCGGGTCGAGCGTATTGCCGACGGATTTGGACATTTTCTTGCCCGCTTCGTCGAGAACAAGCGCGTGAATATAAACGTCATCAAACGGCACTTCGTCCATGAAATAAAGCCCCTGCATCATCATCCGCGCCACCCAGAAAAAGATGATGTCAAAGGCGGTAACGAGGACGGAGGTCGGGTAGAAACGTTCGAGTTCTTCGGTCTGTTCGGGCCAACCGAGAGTCGAGAACGGCCAGAGACCGGAGGAGAACCAGGTGTCCAGAACGTCTGAATCTTGAACAAGAGTTACTGAATTAATTTTTCCTGATGAGGTACCAACACCATAGGTCATCCCTGACCGTTGATCCTTTTGTGAAAATGATACTTCGACTTCGTTACCATATATTTCTTTGCACTTCTCAATAGCTTGTTGCTTATCAAAGGCGACTATTATTTCCTCGGGTCCATTATCCGCTTTATCGGGCTGAAAGTTTCTATTCGGACCATACCAAGCCGGGATTTGATGTCCCCACCATAATTGCCGGGAGATACACCAAGGCTGTATATTCTCCATCCAGTGGTCATAGGTCTTCTTCCAGTTTTCAGGGACAAAGTTGGTTGACCCGTCGGCAACTTTCGCCATCGCCTCACCGGCCATTTTATCGGCCGCGACAAACCATTGGTCGGTCAGCATGGGTTCAATGACCACACCCGAGCGGTCGCCAATCGGTTGCTGGATTTTCTTGTCTTCGATCTTAATGAGCAAGCCTTCGGCGTCGATATCCTCGACCACGGCCTTGCGCGCCTTGAACCGATCCATGCCGACATATTTCTCCGGCATGACGGCGTTTCCGTCTTTGTCCTCGCTGGCGATCATGACGCCTTTTTCATCCATGAGCGAGTACATCGGAATGTCGTTCCGCTTGGCGACTTCGTAATCGTTGAAGTCATGCGCGCCCGTAATTTTTACCGCGCCGGAGCCAAAATCCATATCGGGATATTCATCCGTGATGATCGGGATCAAACGGTTGGCGAGCGGCAGACGCACCTTTTTTCCGACAATCGAGGCGTAGCGTTCATCGTCAGGATGAACCGCCACCGCGCCGTCGCCGAGCATGGTTTCAGGACGTGTCGTGGCGATGGAAATATAATCGCGCTCTTCCGTCAGCGTGACGTTTCCGTCCTCGTCTTTTTCGACATAGGTATAGGTCTCGCCGCCGTCGAGCGGATATTTGAAGTGCCAGAAGTGACCGTCTTTTTCGATATTCTCGACTTCCAGATCGGAAATTGCCGTCTGGAAATGCGGGTCCCAATTGACCAGACGCTTGTCGCGGTAAATCAGCCCGTCATTATACATATCGACGAAAGCCTTGGTGATAGCCTCCGCCATTTTATCGCTGTCATCGTCCGGATCGCCAAGGGTGAATTTCTCGCGCGACCAGTCGCAAGAGGAGCCGAGGCGGCGAAGCTGCGTTGTGATGTTGTCGCCGCTTTCTTTTTTCCACGCCCAGACATGGTTCAGAAAGTCTTCGCGGGTCATGTCTTTGCGCGCTTTGCCCTCGCCGGCGAGTTTGCGCTCCACTACCATTTGCGTGGCAATGCCCGCATGGTCGGCGCCCGGCTGCCATAACACGGCTTTACCTTTCATCCGGTTATACCGAACCAGAATGTCCTGAATCGTATTATTGACCGCATGGCCCATATGCAGGCTGCCCGTCACATTGGGCGGCGGGATCACGATTGAGAAATTATCGTCCTTAGTGTCGCCAGCTTTGGCCGGACGCGGTTTGAACGCGCCGCTTTCCTCCCACATTTTATAAAGGCGCTGCTCCGCCTCTTTCGGATCGAAATTTTTCTCTAACATCACTTTACCTAAACAGATTGTTCGGGGCCTAAATAAAAAACCCGCCTACCCGGCCACAGCATTGAAGCCTCGGCCAAGAAGACGGGGTTTATCGCGCTCTGCCTCAAAAGAAAAGAGGCAGAGAAATCTACTTACCGGAAGAAATCCGCTGAACTTCTTTCGTCACGGCGCGCTCAACAATGTCATTTAAATGTTCGTCCAGCCACTCTTTGAGCATGGGACGAAGCGCTTCCATGACGAGATCGCCAATGCGGTCACCCCGTTCGGCTTTGATGGCTTTTTCCTCAACCATGTTATTCAGAGATGCAAAGGCGTTGGACGCCGCTTCTCCGCTCACTTCGTCGAGAATTCTATCTTGATTTACGGCAGCTTTGGGCATGTCTGCAGTCTCCTTTGGGTTTGTTTTAGCAGAGATTTCGACGACATCAGCAGATGTCTGCACGTCCTCTGTAGATGTTTCAGCCGCTTCAGCCGAAGGGGTGTCCTTGGCTGTATTCTGGGTATTATCGGTTCTTAAGCCAGTCTGGTCGTCCGCCGTTTGGGCGGCGCTGAGTTTTGCTTCCGCTTCTTCTGCGTCATGTTCCGCCTCGCCCGCAATTTCCATCAGGCTGGAAATCAACGATTGCGCCGTAACCTGAACTTCAAGCTCTTCTTCCGCCTTTTCGGGCTCGTTATCTTCGATCAGAGAATCCAGAGGGTCTTCATCAAGTGTCTCAGAAGAATAAACTTCTTCGGCCTGCGTCAGCTCAACCTGACTTTCAGGCTCCGGAATTTCCAGATTTAGGTCCCCGTCCATTTCATCGTCGAGGCCCATGTTAATGATCTCATCCAGAATATCGGAATCATCAAAATCCGGTTTTATAATATCGGCGTCATTTTCAGATTTCTGAGTCTGCGCCGTAACTTCTTGCGAGTCCGAACCTGTTTCAGAGCCTGAATCCTCTGCGACATCACCTTCAAAACTTTGTTCCAGAATATCGCCGATATCCGGCATCTCTTCATGGCTCTCAGACGAAACTTGAGTATCTTCGAGCGCAGCCGTTTCAGATGATGACAGGGTCTCTGCCTCAGGTTCTGTCAAATCCGCCATGAGGGATTTGACCATATCCATATCCGCCTCATCCGAATGGAAAGCGGGCTTGTCCTGAGACCCGCCTTGAGGGCTTACAGTTGGCGCGTCGGACGCAGGGGCCGTTTTTGGCTCTTCCGCTGCCTCTTCCAGCATCTCATCCAGGTCTTTTATCCCAAATGAATCATCCCCCGATTGCGGCTCATTCGAACTAGGGGCGGCCTCAGGTGATTTACTTTGCGGCGCGTCTGCCAACAAACCTTCGAGTTCATCAAAGAGACTATCATCGTCGTCTTCATCTTGAGACGCCAAATCAATGTGGTCCGAAAGGTCAAGTACATCGTCCAAGTCTTGCTCAGGCGCGACATTCTGCGCCTCGTTGCCAACGGTGAGACTTTCTTCTTCCTGTTCCGGAATTTCAATATCGAGCATATCGGCCAGATCATCTGATTCACTAAAGCTTTGGAAAGAAAGGTTTTCTGCACTTTCGGGCGGTGTGGCGGCTTCGCTCAAAAGCGCTTCTATGTCCAGGTCAACGGTATCGTCCAAGTCATCGATAATCGCGTCAGAGCCGCCTTCCCCGCTATTCGCTTGTCCCCGTAAGGAGTGAAACACACTGTTCTCATCGTAATCTGCGGACGGCGCCAGAACGGTGTCCGACACCAGGCTGACCGGAGATAAGGCAGGATCTATTTCCGATGTTTGTTCTCTCGCATTTTCAGCGTCCAAAGCTCGCGGCGGCGCGATGTCCATTGTCTGGTCGTCATCGGCAATTATCTTCCGGATGGAATCCAGAATATCTTCCATGCTCGGTTCATCCGCGAGATGTGCCTGACCTGATTCAGATGTCGTTTCAGACATAGTGTCCCTAATTTCCCTGAATTCTAAAGTGAACCCGACTCAATACGCCTCCCCCAAGATGTATTAATTCAGGGTTAAGACAACACGTCAGGCTTGTCTAGGCAATGCGTTCATCAATTGTGGGGAGAATCTCTTACAGTTGGATTTTGGGCTCTGGAATCTTCCCTGTCTGTGTCGGCATATCGGTCAAAGCGTTTTTCGATTTTGATGACTTCGTTCTCCACTGCGCCGGACATATCGTCGGCGGCGCTCTGCAGGGAGCTTGGGACAACTTTGTCGACAAGCCGTGTCAGTCCGTCATTCTTGACCGTATCAAAATTCTGCTGCGGGTCATAAGGGGCGTCCAGATTCAGGCGAATACCCTCTGAGTCAAAGACGCCGATTGTGGAAAGAAGGCGAAAAGTGGATGCATTCAGATTACGCCCGGCCTCAATGAGAGAGAGCTTGGCATTCAAAAGTTCCTGCTCTGCGTCAAGCACATCGAGTTGAGTCCGGTTGCCGACTTCGAGTTCAAGAGAAACCCCTTCAAACGCAATTTCAGCTGACTCCGCCTGTTTCTGACTGGCGACTAACGTGGCGCGCGCGGCCTCTCTCTGCGCCCAGATTTGGCGTATGGCCTCATCCACCGCTCTTTCGCGGTCTCGGCTTTCAAACCCCAGGCGGGTCTTTACATGCTCGGCCTGCCGAACGCGGGAGCTGTTCAGCCCGCCGGAAAAAATCGGAATGCTAATTTGAGCCGTAATTTCCGCAGCCTCCGACTGCTCAAACCCGAAGAGCTGCCCGCGCTGCGCCGCCAGATTTCCGTTTAAAGATATCGTGGGACGTCCGGCGGATTTGGCCACATCAATGGCGGCTTCGCCGGCTTCTTCGCTGAAATAGCCGGCAATCAGTTCTGGGTTGTTATTTCGTGCCAGATCGATGGCCTCGTCGATGGATTGCGGAGTAACGAATTGCGGGACAGGCTGTAAGTCTACAGGTATCCGGCCCACGATTCGTTGATAACTTGCCCGGGCGCTCTGGAGCGCCGCTTCGGCCTGAGCCAAACCGGCTTCGGCTCCTGCGAGGCGAGAGCCCGACTGGGCAATATCCGTTTTTGTGCCGACCCCCACATCGAAACGTTCATTCGCGGCGTCGAGCTGACGTGTTAGAACCCGGACGTTATTGCGGCGGATACGGGCCGCTTCTTCGGCTTGCTGCACATCCAAATAAGCATTTGCTCCCGCCAAAAACAGCTGATTCTCCGTCGCTCGAAGGCTTTCCCGTTGCGCTAAAATTCCGGCTTTGGCCTGTTCCTTCAGGGCTCTTATTCGGCCGCCCTGATAAAGAGGCTGCACGATCTCCACCTGAGCGGCGCTTGGCGCGTAATAGAACAAATTATCAGGACTAGAGGCAGCCGGGACATTTTCGGGTATATCGCCTTGACCGAAACTCTGGCCGCTTCCGATGCCGGATCCCTTCAATACGGACCGGCTATATTGACCACTGGCGGTCACAGAGAAGCGTCCTTGCGCGCGGGCTTGAATATAATCCTCGTCCACCTCTCTCAAACGAGCGCGGGCTGCCAAAAGTTGAGGGTTTTTATTATAAACCGCAATCAAGGCTTCCGAAAGGGTTTCGGCGGATGCAGGCGGGCTCAGCGCCATGCCGCTCAAGGCCAGAACTGACAAGATTTGAGCGAGCATTTGGATTTTGCGGGTCATGAAACCTTAAAGCTGATATTGAGAGCCCTCTTTCGGCCACCCTTATTTGGCGCAAGCTGAAAAAGCGCTTTGAACGACAGGGAGCTACCTCCCCGTTTCAAATCCTATAAAACGAACGCCACTTCGCGCTCAAATCCTGGCAAGATGGGGGCCGACGCGTCAAACACGACTCGTTCCCCAACTTGATCTCCGGACTTAGTAAAAACTGTTCCGCGTCCCATTGGGCCGTTCTGAACGATACAGACCAACCGGCCTTTATTGGCTAATTGCGCAATCCAGCTCTTGGGCACATCCGTCACAGCGCCGTTCACAAAAATTACATTGAATGGCCCGTGCTCTGACGCGCCTGCCTTTAGCTCGCCTTTAACGACCGCAGCGTTGCTGATATCGGCCGAATTCAACAAGTCAGTGGCCGTATCGACCGCCTCATCCGACGTTTCCAGTCCCACGACCGTATCTGCGAGTTTGGCCATAATCGCCGTCGAATAACCCCGAGCACAGGCAATATCGAGAACAATGTCGGACGAGCGTATCTCGGCAGCGTCTATGAGTTTGGCAAAATCGCGCGGGCGAAGCATGATACGGTTTTCGTCCATTCTTATGTGCGAATCGCCATAGGCGAGAGCTGATTTGGCCTTGGGAACAAATTTCTCCCGCTGAATAGACCGGAAAGCCCTCAAAATAGCTGGTTCCGTCACATCACTTGTGCGGATTTGGCTTTCCACCATGTGGTCACGCGCTTTGGCGAAGTCGAACATGAAATTTCCTCATCTTTATCGCGGCGGAGAGTCTCACGACCTTCACCCACTTACAAGGCGTCTTTACGCGGCTACGCTATAGACTGCCAGTCCAAAGCCTTGCAATGGCGGAATTCGTATATCTCACATGCAAAGGGCGATAAATCAGGCTTGCGAAGCGCAAAACCTCTCGCTAAGAGGACGGCCCTGCGATGGTACCATGGCGGAGTGGTGACGCACCGGATTGCAAATCCGTGAACCCCGGTTCGATTCCGGGTGGTACCTCGCAGTCCATCCTCGTGACCTAATAAGGTCTGCCCCGAAGGGGAACGCGAGGATGCTCTTTCTGTGAAAATTCATTTTTTCAGCGCTTTGTCCCCACCACGGACAAACTGCTGAAAGCTGTGCAGAAATGTAACCTGAGCTAAGGACAAGACTAATTTTTTGTTCTATGTTTGTTCCGTGGCAAAGAGAACTCTCATTGATAAACTGGCAATACTGGCAGACGCCGCAAAGTATGACGCCTCCTGCGCATCATCCGGCACGGATACGCGCTCTTCCCTAGGAAGTTCTGGGATTGGCTCCACAGAGGGTATGGGTATTTGCCACGCCTATGCACCCGATGGACGCTGCATCTCATTACTAAAAGTGTTGCTCACCAATTTTTGTATTTTCGATTGTCGTTATTGCATTAACCGGTCAAGCTCGAATGTAGAACGCGCGCGTTTCACACCCGCCGAGCTCGTCAAACTGACGCTGGATTTTTATAAACGCAACTATATCGAAGGCCTTTTTCTTTCCTCCGGCATTATTCGATCGCCTGATTATACGATGGAACAGCTGGTCGAGGTGGCGCGGGCCTTGCGCGAGGATCACGGCTTTCGCGGATATATCCATCTTAAAACCATCGCAGAAGCGGACCCCCTCTTGATTGAGCAGGCCGGACTTTATGCTGACCGCCTCTCGGTCAACATAGAGCTTCCAACGGAAACCGCATTGAATAGCTTTGCGCCTGAAAAGAGCGGCCAGACCATCCGGAAAGCTATGGCAGATGTCAGGCTGAGGATAGACGCTCAAAAAGAGGAAGAGACGACGAAAGTTTTTCGTAAGTCCAATAATGCTCCGAGGTTTGCTCCCGCGGGGCAATCCACTCAGATGATAATCGGCGCGGATCAATCGACTGACGCGGATATTATCGGCACATCGGAACGCCTTTACTCCGGCTATAATATGCGGCGAGTTTATTATTCCGCCTATAGCCCCATACCGGATGCTTCAGGCGATCTGCCGCCCGTTTCTCCTCCTCTAATTCGGGAACACCGCCTCTATCAGGCCGATTGGTTGTTCAGGTTTTACGGTTTTAAAACCAGCGAAATTCTATCCGCTTCCGTCGACGGTATGCTTGATTTGGACATCGACCCGAAATTGTCATGGGCTTTAAAGCATCGCGAGTGGTTTCCCATGGATATAAACCGCGCGTCGAAATCGCAATTAATGCGGGTCCCGGGTCTCGGAGCGCGTACCGTTGAAAAACTTTTATCCGCGCGGCAGCTTACTCGGCTCACGCTTCAGGATTTGGCGAAACTTGCACCCTCCGTTAAAAAGCTAATGCCATTTGTCGAGACGGCGGATTGGTCACCCGGAGGATTGACGGACAGCGAAAATTTGCGGGCCCGTTATGCGCCCCCACCAGAACAACTTTCATTGATATGATCAGCGTAAATCTTTCGAGCGAAACCGATTATTCGGAATGGCGAGACGCGGCGATACGTCTGTTGCAGAACAATGTGTCGCCGCCGGATGCGGTTTGGCAGGGGCCGAATGCGGCCGGCTCTTTATTGAATTCAATGCAGACATCGTGGTCCGATTTGCCTGAAAAACCGAAAACCATTTCTGTCCCCCGAACATTTCCTACTTTGGCTGAAAAAGTCCTGTGCCACACCGATCCCCAGCGTTTTGCAAAGTTGTATCGTATTTTATTTCGGCTTCAGACAGAGCCGCGTTTTTTAAGTAGCACCACCGAGGACGATATAATCTGGCTTCACGAATGTGATCGGGCGATTTCCCGTGACCGTCATAAAATGCATGCCTTTGTCAGGTTTAAAAAGGTCGGCGAAGGGCGGTTCAAGCGTGAACAATTCGCCGCCTGGTTTGAGCCGACACATTATATCACGAAATTGGCCACGCCATTTTTTATGCGGCGTTTTCCGAATATGGATTGGGTCATCATCACCCCGCATTGCTCAGCTATCTGGGACGGTCACAATTTGGTTTTCGGGGCGGGCGGACAGAAAAGCGACGTGCCCCCCGAGGACGCCGTCGAAGATCAGTGGAAAACCTATTTCCAATCCATCTTTAATCCGGCGCGATTGAAAATCGGCGCGATGATGTCGGAAATGCCGAAAAAATATTGGCAGAATATGCCTGAAACCTCTCTCATTCCCGAGATGGTCTCCGCGGCAAAAGGACGGCAGGCGGAAATGCAAAGTCACGGCGTAACCGAACCCAACCCCCTCGCGTCGAGATTAAAGTCGAACACATCGGCTTCGTCGTCATTCGGGTCTCCCATGAATGCTCTCGCGGATATATCAAAAGCGCTTCATCACTGTAAAAATTGTGAGCTCTATAAATCCGCATCTCAGCCTGTTTCTGGAGAGGGTCCCAAAACGGCGCGTCTTATGATCGTCGGTGAACAGCCTGGCGATAAGGAAGATATTGCGGGCCAGCCTTTTATCGGCCCTGCGGGACAGCTTTTGAACGACTGTTTGAAGGAGGCAGGAATCGTTCGGAACGAAGTTTATCTGACCAATGCCGTCAAACATTTCAAATTCGTCCCGCGCGGGAAACGCCGCATTCACAGCAAGCCAAGCTCGATGGAAATAAAGGCGTGCAATACCTGGCTTCAAAAAGAAGCTCAAATTGTAGAGCCGGATATCATTCTAGCTTTGGGCGCCAGCGCCGCTCAAGCCATTTTAGGAAAATCACCAAAGCTTGGAGAGATACGCGGGCGTCCGCTTAAACTAAAAAGCGGCCGCACGCTTATTGTGACCTACCACCCCTCTTACTTGCTTCGATTATCTTCGCCAAACCAAGCAGATCAAACGCGCAAGGTTTTTGTGGAAGATTTGAAACTCGCCGCCAATTACCGGACAGAGGATAAATAAATGCGTTTTCGCTTTACTCTGACGTTACATTTGGGCAATTTTTCATCATGAGCCTTATTCCCACACTTATTGCTATTTTGGCCGGTTATTTTCTCGGAGCGATTCCCTTTGGGCTGCTCTTGGCCAAAGCAACAGGACAAGGGGATATTCGGAAAATCGGGTCAGGTAATATTGGCGCGACCAACGTCTTACGCACTGGGCGCAAAGATATTGCTGCTCTTACCCTCTTACTCGACGCTGCCAAAGCGGGCGTGACCGGGCTGGTGGTCGCGCATTTTTTCGGACAGCCCTATGGTTTCATCGCGGCAGCGGCGGCCCTGGTCGGTCATTGCTACCCTGTCTGGCTCGGCTTTAAGGGCGGCAAAGGCGTGGCGACATTTTTCGGCGGCTTGTTCGCTTTGGTCTGGCCCGTCGGACTTTTTGCCGCCATTGTCTGGCTGGCGACGGCCTTCATTACCCGTCTCTCCTCTCTCGGCGCGCTCCTCGCTTGTGTGTTTTCCTCTATTCTGGCCTGGTTGATTTCGCCTTTGGCGGCCGCTTTGATGGTCAGTTTTATGGCCGTCATCATCCTGATACGTCACCGCCAAAACATCTCCCGTCTTTTGAAAGGACAGGAGAGTAAAATCGGACAAAAAAGTTAGTTTTGATGCAATTGCGTGAGCTAAGCTTTGCAGAACGCCGTGACTGGTTACGTCTAACGCGTACGCACACGGTTGGGCCCGTAGCTTTTC
Organism: uncultured Hyphomonadaceae bacterium; assembly: GCA_963972195.1. Taxonomy (GTDB): domain Bacteria; phylum Pseudomonadota; class Alphaproteobacteria; order Caulobacterales; family Maricaulaceae; genus Litorimonas. The sequence goes on from CAXATH010000001.1 coordinate 482,034, forward strand.
GGGATTTGCTCAAACGGTTTGGAACCGCCGCCAAGGCCCTCGACGCTTTGCCTGATCTTATCCGCAAAAAAGATATAAAGCCCCCTTCGCTCGAACAGATTGAAGCCGAGATGGAGGCCAGCGAGAGGCTTGGCATCCGCCTTCTGGCCGCTTGTGAGCCGGATTATCCGGCGCCCCTCCGCGCCATTGATCCGCCGCCGCCCATCATCAGCGTTTGGGGGCAAAGCGACCTTCTGTTGAAACCCAGTGTGGCGATTATTGGATCACGTAACGCCTCCGCCAATGGGCAGCGCTTTGCAGGCCGGATTGCAGGAGAGCTTGCCGAGGAAGGCTTCGTTATTGTTTCGGGTTTAGCGCGAGGCATTGACGGATGCGCGCATCGCGCGGCCCTGGACCACGGCACGATCGGCGTCCTTGGCGGCGGTGTGGATCATATCTACCCCCGCCAGAATGAAGATCTTCATCTTGAGATGCGCGAACGCGGCCTTTTGGTAAGCGAGAGTCCTTTGGGCTATCGGGCCACCGCTCGGGATTTCCCGCGCCGCAACCGTATCATCTCCGGCCTTTGCCGGGGCGTGGTTGTCATAGAAGCGGCGGAGCGGTCCGGCACGCTTATTACGGCCCGCTATGCGGCGGAACAGGGGCGCGAAGTCATGGCCGCGCCCGGTTCTCCGCTGGATCCGCGTACAAAAGGTTGCAACCGCCTAATACGTCAGGGGGCGGCTCTGATTGAAAACGCCGAAGACATTCTGGAATGCCTCGCCGCTCTGCCCGAAACACAGTTCCTCGAGCCGGAAGACTCTTATAATGATCCACCGGTTCTCTGGCAGGTCGCCGCCAAAGAAATAGAGAGCGCGAAAACGCAAATATTGGATGTCTTATCGCCGACGCCCTCACCGCGGGACGACATTATCCGTGCCAGCGGATTGCCGACCCCAATTGTGAATGCGGCGCTTTTGGAACTAGAACTGAACGGAGAAATCGCCGTCGAAGCCGATGGCCGCATTTCTGTACTCTATTAGCGCAGCGCATTTATACAGGTGAGCGTTTCGTCCAGCGACGTCTTTACATCTCGAAACCCGCCTAGCGCCGCGAGCTCACATAATTGTTGGGTCATATCATGAAGATAATCCAAGAGTTTGATTTGATCCGGCGAGAGGTGAAACGTCTCAGGCTGGGAGGGTAGCGAGGTCGGCATATCAAATCCTTTATCAGACATGAGAATACCGAATTGTAACCATACCGAGCATAATATCAAGACTAAACTATGACGTGTAGATGGTGTTCGTCACATCTCTGCGAGTTGACATTATGGGCGTCGCAGACCAAATGAGCGCCGCTATTGCCCGCCCAACCCAAGGCAATATGACAGAAGGTAAGACATAAAATGAATCTAGTCATTGTCGAGTCTCCGGCCAAAGCCAAGACGATTGAAAAGTATTTAGGTAAAGATTACAAGGTCTTAGCCAGCTTCGGGCACGTCCGGGATTTGCCGTCCAAAAACGGATCCGTCGATCCTGATGATGACTTCGCCATGTCTTGGAGCGTCGATACGCAATCGAAAAAACGCATCAAGGATATCGAGAACGCGCTCGATTCGTCTGATAAACTCATCCTTGCAACCGACCCGGACAGGGAAGGAGAAGCGATTTCGTGGCATTTACTCGAAGTTTTGTCGAAGAAAAAAGCCTTTAAAGGCAAGCCTGTCGAACGGGTTGTCTTTAACGCCATTACCAAAAAATCTGTTACGGACGCGATTGCTAATCCCCGTCAGCTCGATATGGAACTGGTCGAGGCTTACCTCGCCCGCCGCGCGCTTGATTACCTCGTTGGCTTTACCTTGTCGCCGGTTCTGTGGCGAAAGCTTCCCGGCGCTCGCTCTGCCGGCCGCGTTCAATCTGTGGCTCTGCGTCTTATCTGCGAGCGCGAAACCGAAATCGAGAAATTTGACCCGCAAGAATATTGGACGGTTGAAGGCAAAATAAAATCCGGCTCCGGCGACTTCCCGGCGCGCCTCGTTGCGCTGAATGGCGAAAAGCTTGAGAAGTTCACGCTCAATAATGAAGAGCTTGCCCTTAATGCCAAAGCGGCCGTTGAAGCTGCTGACCTTTCTATTGAAAGCGTCGAAGCCAAGCCGATTACCCGTAATCCTTACCCGCCCTTCACCACCTCGACCCTGCAACAGGACGCTTCGCGCAAGCTCGGCTTCTCTGCCACGCAAACCATGCAAACGGCGCAGCGGCTTTATGAGGGTATCGATATTGGCGGCGAGACCACCGGTCTTATTACCTATATGCGAACCGACGGCATTTCGATGGTCGGCGAAGCCATCAGTGATTGCCGCGCCGCTATCGCGTCCAATTATGGAGACAAATACCTGCCGGGTCAGCACCGCGTTTATACGTCCAAAGCGAAAAATGCGCAGGAGGCCCATGAAGCCATCCGCCCTACCAGTTTCTCTCGCACACCGGACTCACTCCGTTTGCAGGGCGATCAGAAAAAGCTCTATGAGTTGATCTGGAAACGCGCCATGGCCAGCCAGATGGAATCTGCCATTCTGGACCGTACCACGGTGACAATCTCGGACCGTAAAACAGTTGAACTCCGCGCGACGGGCCAAATCGTCCGCTTTGACGGCTTTTTGAAAGTTTACGGCGAAAGCAAGAAGAAAAAATCCGATGGCGATGAAGAAGATACAACGCTTCCGCCCGTCAAAACCGGCGACAATGCAGATGCCAAAGAGGTTTCTGCCGATCAGCATTTCACTCAGCCGCCGCCCCGCTATTCCGAGGCGTCTCTGGTCAAAAAGATGGAAGAGCTCGGCATTGGCCGCCCGTCTACCTATGCGTCCATTTTGAAAGTTTTGCAGGATCGCGGCTATGTGAATCTCGAAAAACGCCGGTTCTCTCCGGATGACAAAGGCAGATTACTGACCGCCTTCCTCGAAAACTTCTTCGAAAAGTATGTCCAGTATAATTACACGGCGGATCTTGAGGAACGTCTCGATCTCGTCTCCTCAGGGGATCTGGAATATAAGAAACTGCTTGAAGAATTCTGGAAAGAATTTTCGGCCAGCGTCGCGGAGACCAAAGACCTCCGCATCACCCATGTGCTGGACGCGTTGAATGACGCGCTCCGTCCTCTTGTCTTTCCGCCGAAGGAAGACGGCTCAGATCCGCGTAAATGCCCAAGCTGCGACGACGGTGAACTGTCTCTGAAACTTGGCAAATTCGGCGCCTTTGTCGGCTGTTCAAACTACCCAGAATGCAAAATGACACGTCCCTTTGGCCAAGGCGAAGCGGCAGACGCGCAAGCCGAAGACAAAATCCTCGGCGTTCACCCCGAAACCGGAAAAGACGTTGTCCTGAAAACCGGACGTTTCGGCCCCTATGTCGAAATGGAAACAGAGAAAAAGCCCAAGCGGACAAGCCTGCCAAAAACTTGGAGCTATGACGCGATGGACCTTGAAAAAGGTCTGCGCCTCATTGACCTGCCACGTAAAATCGGCAGCCATCCCGAAGACGGCAATCAGATTATCACGGCTCTCGGCCGCTTTGGTCCCTATATCAAGCACAATACGACCTATGTGAACCTGCCCGACATCGAAGACATGTGGGAAGTGGGTCTGAACCGCGCCGTTGATATGATTGCCGATAAAATCGCCAATCCGAGCAAACGCTCGCGCGGCGGCAAGGTCCTGAAAGACCTTGGCAAACATCCTTCAACGGAAAAGCCGGTTCAGGTCATGGAGGGCCGCTATGGTCCCTATGTGAAATACGAAAAGATCAACGCCACCATCCCCAAGGGTCAAGACCCGCAAGAGGTCACGTTAGAAATGGCCGTAGAGTATATTGCGGCAAAAGAAGCCAAAGGCGGTAAAAAGAAAAAGGCTCCGGCGAAAAAGAAAACGACAGCCAAAAAGAAACCTGCGGCGAAGAAAAAGCCTGCAGCTAAGAAGCCCGCGGCTAAGAAACCTGCCGCGAAAAAGACAGCGGCTAAGAAAAAGCCGGCTGCAAAGAAATAAATCTATATCTACTTTCTTCCCCCGTTCACTGGGGAAGTCCCGCAAGGCGGGGATGGGGGGAACATAATACGCTGCCCTTTGTTATTTACGGCTCCCCCTCCGAGCGCTTCGCGCCCACCCTTTCAAATAGAAGGGTTATCAACCCTTCTTTGGTTCAAACCCGTAAACGGAGGAGAATAATCCGCAATATAAAACTCCGTCCGCACTTATCCTTTCAAAAATCCCAAAATTCCCAACCCCTTACAAAAAACCCAAGAGATTGATCCTCGCTTTGCATTTCGGGGGTATTATCAAACTTGTTCTTCTGAACACGGAC
>CAXATH010000002.1:0-436908 GCA_963972195.1 uncultured Hyphomonadaceae bacterium
GCATGAGGCCTTTACTGGATCAACATGCGCAGATGCAAAAATCCTTTGAACCGCTCGGACTAAAACTAGAGGCAATGCGCTTGCCTGCTTTGGAATTACAAAAGCAAATGCAAGAAGCCATGCGGCCTATCGCAATGTTCCAAACAAATATGTTAGCGAGCATGAGGCCTTTACTGGATCAACATGCGCAGATGCAAAAATCCTTTGAACCGCTTGCTTTAGAGTTGGCTAAACTTCCGATTGGAGAAATCGAGTCGAGCATTCGAACTTTCGCTGAACTTAGCAACGATGAAGTCGATATCGAATACGTAGATTCCGAGGAAAGCGGTTATTCCGTTGATGGTGAATTCGTCTCGATAGAGGATGTCAAATCTGATCTGACGAAGATCCTGAAAAAACAAACTACCGCCGATACAAAGCTCGAAGAAGTTATTAAAGAAATACAAAAACTAAAAGGTAAAACAAAGGACATCATTCTAGCTCTTGTTGTAGGTTTTCTTTTTTTCCTACTTTCAACCTACAATCCACTTCCGAGCAAAGCTAATTTGCACGATGTAAAAACTTCTGCAAACCAAATTGAATTGACAATCGGACAAAAACAATACCTTCGGTATGTTTATGTGAAGACCGTATTACATGTTAGAGAAGATGCTTACATTCATAGTGAAGTAGTCGATTTTCTGCATCCTGGAACCGTGATCGTGTTAGTTCAAAAGGACAAAAATTGGTCATATGTTACATACCAGAACCCAATAACTGGCGAGAACGAAAGTGGTTGGGTTTTCTCACGGTATCTCAAAAAGTTTAATTAAATTATTTCTACCATTTTATACCCTGCGGTCTTCCACTCTACGTTCTCTTCCAAGCTTAAATGCTTGGGACGAAACAAAAATACTCCCGCTGGAACGGGCAAATAGTCTAATGACCGCTTTGGGGATGAAATTGCCATGGACTGAAATGGGCCGGTAACGGACAGTCTGCTCCTGGCGACACACGCGATAAAAATGGTCAGCCATGGGCCGGGCGGAACATAGGCCGTTCTAAGGCATTACCTTGACATGACCATATACCAAACGCGCGCAGGGCGCGGAAAACCCCTCCTGCTTATCCACGGACTGGGGGCAACCTGCCGCTCGTGGGAAACTATCTCTCCTGCGCTGGCTGGAGCCAGGGAAGTGATCGCCCTGGACCTGCCCGGCCACGGGCAGTCACCTGAAGAGTCCGACAGCGGCACGTTTGAAGGGCTGGCGCGCAGCCTCGATGATTGGCTCAGCGCGGGGGGTCTCACAGGGGTCGATATGGTTGGCAGTTCTCTGGGCGCTCGCTTGGTGCTAGAGATGGCGCGGCGCGGCCACGCCGGCGCGGTGGTCGCGCTGGATCCGGGTGGCTTCTGGCAGGGATGGGAGCGTAGTTTCTTCAACACTACAATCACGGCATCGCTTGCCTTGGTTCGCGCGCTGCGACCGGCGCTTCCTGCGATCACCGGAAATGTCGTAGGCCGGACCGCCCTTATGGCCCAGCTCTCTGCAAGGCCGTGGAAACTCGACCCCGATTTCGTCGCGCGCGAACTGAAGTCATTGGCGGATACGCCAACCGTAGGCTCACTTGTGAAGGATCTCGCTAACGGCCCAATGCAGGAGGGGCCTGCGAAAACGTCCGCACCGATTGTGATTGGATGGGGCCGCAAGGATCGACTGTGTCTCCCGCAGCAGGCGGACCGCGCGATGTCGGCTTTCCCCAAAGCGAAGATGCACTGGTTCGAACGCAGCGGACACTTCCCGATGTGGGATCGGCCAGAGGAGACCGTCAAGGTCATTCTGGATGCAACGGATCAGTCAGGATCGTAATAGCACTGCAATTATCGAAGCGGAAGGTCGACGGCTTTAATTTGGGTTCGCCACGCATTGGCGCTTTTTGGGTCGATGAACGGAGCTCGCTCGGAGGTTAGATATTCGGTAAATTATCTATCGCAATGGGGCAGAAAAACCGAGCGTTTTTTAGCGGCTCGCTCAAGAAGTTGTTAGGTCTAACGGCAGGTTTTGGGTGGATTGTGTTGAAAAAGTCGGCCTCTTAGAGGTCGTGTAATTTAATTCTCTGTGAGGGGGCGTCAAACGTTACACTAAAACTAAGCTGTCCATATACGAGTTAGCCTCTCGCTAAGGTCCGCAATGGGGATTCTTGGAGCATTGAAGAATAATTATTCCGTGATATAAATTTGGCCATGGCTGAACAGCGAGATTTCCAGGCACAGTTCATTGAGGTCTTTCAGCCTGTTTTTATGTGGGGGGTCGCCGCTTTAGAATTGGCGCTCGTCATTTACACTTTTTATTTGGAATTTCGAACAGGAAACGGGCCATCCCTCCTTTATACAATAATGCCTCTAAGCATCGCAATTGCGATCATTTGGGCCGTTCTATCGGTCCTCATAACGCTTCTGATAGTTGGTATTAAAAACCGGGCCATTCGTTGAAGTGCGCGTCTGCGCTCACATCCGCTATCGCGATTATAGATGGGTGCACTCTCGTTTAAATTACCCTAAGCACTGATAATGAATTTCCGTGATTTCATTCTTCTCTCTTCGGTCTGCTTTGTGTGGGGCTTGAATATTGTTGTCACGCGGTGGGTTGTATTTGACGCGGCTGTCCCGCCGCTGTTTTTTGCTGCCGTCCGTTTTCTTGGCGTCGCCGTTTGTCTCGTTCCTTTTTTACGGCCCATTCCCAAAGATTTAAAAACCTTGTTTCTGATTTCGTTTTTCATCGGCTCAGGACATTTCGCATTGCTCTTTGTGGGTTTGGCAAATGCAGAGGCCTCCGCGGCCGCCGTGGTCGGGCAAATGGGCGTGCCCTTTGCAACATTAATGAGCATGGCGTTTTTAGGCGAAACAATCGGCTGGAGGCGGGGTTTGGGAATCATGCTGGCCTTTGCGGGCGTCCTCCTGATTGCCGTGGACCCCGGAAGCTTCACCATATCTTTCGGGCTGCTCTATATTGGAGCGGCGGCGTTTGTCGGCGCAGTGGGCGGTATTTTGATGAAACGTATGTCCCCTGTCACAGCCCTCCAAAGTCAGGCCTGGATTGGCCTGTTTTCCTTCGCGCCGCTGTTTGTCGTTTCCGCCCTGTTAGAGCGCGGACAAGTGGGAAGCTATATTGCAGGAGGATGGTGGGTCTGGATCGCTACAGCCTTCGCCGTGGTGGGCGTCTCCATTTTTGGTCATGGCGGTTTTTACCACCTCATAAAGAAATATGACATTTCTCTATTGTCACCCCTGACGCTTATGACGCCGATTTGGGGCGTTGTTCTAAGTATAATCCTACTAAACGAAGCCATCACGCCGCAGCTCATATTGGGGTCAGCCATTTCCCTCGGCGGCGTTCTTATTATCGCGCTGCGTCCAAATAAAACCCTGCCTGACGCCGGGGTAGTGAAAAAGCTCGGGAGCGGTGGCTCCTGAACTAGAAATTTGACGCGCTCAGCGTCTTAGCCCTTCATCTCACTGATAAATGCATCCGCTGCCGCTATGGACTGCTCCATATCTGCGATAAGGCGCGCGACGTCTGTTTCCAGCTCTGCCGTTTCTGTTCCGAGGGCGGCTATCGCGCGGGCGTTGAGGTTATGTTTCAAATAGAGCACGCGGTCATTAAACACGGTCAGGACCGGATCCATAGAGGCGATGGCCGCGTCCATTTTGGCTACCATCACGTCATATCTCTGCTCGGTATCGCGTAGCTGGCGTTCGGAATTTCGGCGAAGGCTGGCATCTGAATATTGTCCTAGCTCCTCTTCCCATTCCTTGAACAAGTCGCGGGCGACGCGTTTGACGGAGTCGACCCGGTTGCGGGCGTCATCGGCCTGGCTCTCCGCGCGGTCATAGGCGCGGCTCATATCGTCGTAAGTGTCTTCAAGCTCGCCGCCATTGACCGCCACGACGGCGCGAAACGCGGTCAATGCATCGACAAATTCTTCTTTTGCTTCGGCTTGTGACTCTGCCGCGCTTTCGACGCGGTCAACCAAGATGTCCCGTTTTTCAATCCCAAATCGTTCCTGAATATTATAGGCGGCGCTCGCGCAGCTCGCGAGGACCATCGGCGCAATCAGGAAAAGCGCGAGAAATTTTACCAGAGGGGCGAGGGGCGTTTTACGTCGGGTCATGAATATCTCTTTTGGCTCAAGGTATTATTGGGCGGGTCGTGAAGGCCTTAATAGGGGTCTCTGCGCGGTTTGGCCAGACGGGAGTGGGTTTGCCGATCAAACTACCCATCAGGTTAGACCTTTTAGACCTTATTCTCCTTCCCAAATAAAAAAGCCCGCCTAAGCGGGCTTGATTTGCTGCGTCACGATCAGTCGGATTAATAATTAAATCGTGCCGTGACCCCGACGGTTCTAGGCGTGTTCGTCCGGAAACCGAGCCGGGCCCGTCCGCCGCGCTCGCGGTCAAAAGACAAATTGGTGTTTTTGTCGAAAAGGTTGGTCGCGTAGAGTTGCAGGCTCCAGTTATCGAAGTCCAAACCGCCGATGAGGTTGAAAATCTCGTAAGGATCTAGTTTCAAATCAACATTGGTAATTTCCGCGCCTGTGGCGCCTCCAAATGGGAGGCCGGAGGCAAAGCTGCCCGCACCGAAGGTTTGATCCCCTGGCTGCGTAAATCGCGTTCCAACAGACTGTACGGAAGCTGTGATATAGCCGCCGCCGGTTTCGCTGAAGGGATTTTCAAAGAGGCGCGTTGCGCTCGCTGAAATTTGAACTTCTGGAACGGATGGTAGTCTATTGCCTGTTTTCAGGCCGCCAATAATGGCGCCTGTTCCGTCCACAACTGTGGAGTCAAATTCGGCTTCGATGAAGCTGCCGGATAAACCAAATTCCCAATCATCCCCCGCCGGAGCGTTGAATTCAAACTCTACGCCGGCTGTGTGTGCTTCGGGTACGTTAAAAACAATCCGCGAGGAGCAGGAGCCCGCATCCAGAGTTGCCTGAAGATTTGTAATATCCGTATAAAACGCGGCGGCGTTAAAGGTCAGACCGTTTTTACGGATTTTGATACCGCCTTCATAGTTCCAAAGCGTTTCATCGTCATAATCTTGAAAACCTCCAAAAATGGCGAGATCTTCAGCGTTACATAATCCAGTGTTGAGAGGATCATTCACGCCCCCGAGACGGAAGCCTTGTGAGGCCTGTGCATTTAGAGTTACAGCGTCTGAAACGTCATAACTCATGAGCAAGCGCGGCGTGAAGCCGGTTGAGGAGGTTTCATCGGTTTGAAGCGGGCCGCCTGCTGCGAAAAGTCCGCCTGTTTTAATGTCTCTTGTTTCTTCAAAGTCGTAATAGCGTCCGCCAGCGGTCAAGGTTAGCTTTTCGGTTAAGTCATAACTTGCTTCACCAAATATCGCGTATTGGGTGAGGTCATAAGGCAAGTCCGAATTAAAGGGAGAGTCAGCCGGAAAGCCATTGGCTACAGCCGCGGCGGTGCCTACTCCTAAGGTCGCATCCGTCGCGGCGTCATATCCGGGCGTAGGGAGGCGCTGAGTGTAAACACGTTGGGTATCGGCGTAAAACCCGCCAATCAGCCATTGAAACCGGCTCTCATTATTGGAGGATAGACGTAATTCCTGCGTGATTTGTTCTACATCCGTAGTATCACGGAGATTGGCGGGCAAGGTAACTGCAGAGTCCGGAAAGCCCAAATCGACAGAAACAGAACCGGTCAAGGCGCTCCCGTCACGGCTTACTAAAATTTCGCGTTCCGTATAGCTGGTGATAGAGGTGAAATCGACACCGCCAAATCCATAATTGACCGTGAGATCTCCGATTAAGGTTTCGTCTTTAAACTCTTCGTCAAGAAGCAAGAATTGCTGACGTTCGTCAAAGGTCACGGCTGGTCGGGTGGTTGTAAAGGGGTTGGCAAACAGGTTGAAAACTTCCTGACGGTTAAAGCCGCCCGTTTCGATTTCCTGATAGACAATCCGAGGCGTAATACTGAAATTATCTGTCGGTTCAAAGCTAAGAGCAATGCGGCCTCCAATTCGGGAGCCATCATTCACATCCTCGTCAATACTTCCGTCTTCGCGAAGGGCGTCAATAAATCCTGCATATTCCGTGTAATAGCCGACCGCGCGAAAGGCGGCTTTACCGTCCATAAAAGGCTGATTGACCATGCCTTTCAGATGTCCGCCTATGCCGCCATCTGTGACTGTGTTCGCATCAACTTCCAGCGAAGCTTCGGTTTCATTTAGATTCGGTTGATTGGTAATAAAACGAACTGTTCCGCCCACTGAACCGGAACCGAAAAGTGTGCCCTGCGGACCTCTTAGTGTTTCGACGCGATTCAGATCGAAAAGATCCAGATCCGGTGTAAACAAAGACAATGAGATAACGCTCTCATCAAGATAGACCCCGACTTGCTCTTTCACGCCGGGTTGGTCGCGTACAATTTGTCCAGCTGAAACGCCCCGAATGGCAACTTGGCTTTGCCCAGGGCCGAGGTTTTGAATAGTCAGCCCTGCCACATTACGCGAGACATCTTCGAGGTTAGTTGCGCCAGTCCGTTGTATATCCTCTTGGGTCAGGGCATTAATTGAAAATGGAACATCTTGGATGGTTGAGGCCCGTTTGGTGGCCGTCACGATAACTTCGTCATCCACTGTTTGCGACAAAGCCGTCGTTCCGCTGGCAGCCATTAAGGCGGTCAAAGAGACGGCAAGAGTTGCGCGCTTTTTCAAAGGCTTAAAAAACATAAACTTCCCCTTCTTTATTTATTTCAAGAAGTTGAGCATGAGCCTGAAAAAAGGGCAAAAAAAGGGCAAATTCAAATACAAATCTACAAATTTTAGAATTGTGACATTAAAGCAACAGGAACTATTAGGCGTTATGTGCGTCTCGTTGATCTAAAGATTGTTACCGCAACTGACTATCCTTACTCCCGCGTCGGTTAATGCCTACGCTCACTTGTTGTCCGTCCCGTTCGGCTTGGCACAGCACGCAGGTCTTTACACCCGGCAAGGCCTCTCTTCGGGCTTTGGGGATTTCGTCTCCGCATTCGACGCATTCTTTGGCGCTTTCGCCTTGGGGCATGCGTTTTCGGGCGGCTTTCACCGCGTCCGATACTGTATCGTCGATTTGATCTTGTATTGCGCCGTCTCGCGTCCACCCGCCTGCCATAAGCCGTCTCCTCTTAAATTGCCTCTTCAGAAATATAGTAATCAATGGGTTTAAAATCAAAATTATTGGATTGGCCCGCCGAGCAAGCTGTGAGCGCGACGATCATATCCATCTCTGCCCGAAAGCGGGTAAACTGCCCGGCTTTGCTTTTGGGCGGCCTCACTTCAATCTCCCCCGTATCGCCATCCACATGCACATACATGAAGATGTTAAAAGCGATTGGGACTTGGTCCGGACCAATGCCGTATTGGGCCACCGCTGCCGACAAATTCCCGAAGCAGCCGCGATGCGGGTCGTCTTCGTTGTAAAGCTTGCGGAACATTTCGGCAGAGCAGGGCGTCAAAGTGAAATCATGCCGCTCGACCTGATCTTCTCCGATCGTCCACATTGGCGTGCTCCGGTTCGAGTAGAGAATGTCATCCGTTGTGAGAAAGAGCCGGCTCGCATAGTCAATACTGCGGCCAGACGATAGATGCTCGCGGGGGTCTTCCGCGTTGTAACTTATCATATCCGAGACTTGTTCGCCCTCAGGGTCGATCACTGTCAGGTACTGACCCTTCTTAATTTTAAACCCGGTACCGGACCGAGGCGGGATGCGATGTATTTGGGGCTCGCTCATTTTTTAGCCTCCGAAGCAGGTGCATCATGTCGAAATGGACATTTCCAGTCCTCGTCCAGCTTGCGACCTGAATATTGCCGGGCTTCGGAAGAAAGGCCGAAATCATCCAGCATCGGATTAATGGAGCCGTTTATCTCCAGCTCCCGTTCACGGATAATCTTCTTTAATCTGTCATATCGGCCATCTTCGCGAAGGCGGTTAAACTGCAGATTGGAATTAAATACCAATACAGGATATGGCGTGCGACGCGCGGCGCGAGAAGAATTAGGATGCATGCCAACAATAAAGAAAGGATGGCCAGCGATGCTCGTCGAAAAATGTGGATTTTCCGGGTCTGAAGACACTCCGGAATTCCACTTCAGCGAGAGCGCTTCACTTTCATCGACGAGGGAGTTCAATTGCTGGAAAAGTTTATCCTCAAACTCTATTTCTGAAGATGTGTCATTGTTCGGAAAGATAGCGACAAAAGACTGGACGCGCGGATCATCTGGCGAAAGAGAAGCGACATATTCCATTAAATCAAGATGCAAGCTAGCTGCCCCCTCTTCGCCGGCCAGTTTGTCATAAACGCGAAATGTTACCGCGCTTTGCGATAAAGCAGCCTTCGCGCCGACACATGGAAAATCAGGGGATTGAATGTAGTCTTTGATCTCAGTGATGGCTTGGAGTTCGTTTGTCTTGTAGAATACGGCAGGCGAAAGCTGGGAGTTAATTTTAATTTGGCGACGAGGCATGACTGTCCTTACCCCCGGTCGTCGGTTTCGCTGGTCGGCTTTGGCAGGTCGTCCTTGTCGAGATCAGATAGGTTGCTTTCTTCAACAGACTTTTTTGTCTTCGTCAGAGCGTCTTGTTTTAAAGCAGGGGAAGCCTCGTTCAAATTCGTGGCGTTGGCCTCCTCCCGATTTTCTTTCCACTCTTCCTTTTCCTTTTCATGCAACTTTTCAGCAGATTTTTTATCAGAATGGGTCATTTCTCTCTCCATATTTTCCGAACTGAGTCTACGTGAGACATTCAGCACGGTTCCCGTGGGAGGGTGTGCAGGGCCAGAAAACCACACTAAATTTACTTGGGTTAAGGCTATTATCTCACAGAGCTGAGTATGCGGTCTTCGAACTCAATTTCCGGGTCGTGAGAATGCAATACGGACATGTCTCCGGTGGTCTCCAGAACGACAGCGCGAACCTGTTTATAGTTCAGAACATTCGCGCCGCGTAAATTGGCGATCAAATCATCTTCGGTGACACTGGTTTGTGCGAGCGCGTCATACAGGATTTCCCCGTCCCGCATCAGGAGCTTTGGCTCATTATCAATTAAGCTCGAAAATCGCGGCGATTTGCGCCTCAGATAGGCGACCATTGCCTGGAGTCCGAACAATGCTCCCAATCCCAACGCGCCTTCGATCATAGAAGGAGGGCCCATTAAGATGACGCTTGCCATGATGGATCCCACAGCAATTGTCATCGCGAAATCAAATGCGCTCATCTTGGAAAAACTGCGCAGTCCCGAAATTCGGGTAAATAGAATTAAAATTAAATAGATGAAGGCTGCGCTTAGCAGTATGAATATAGCAGTTTTAGGTGACGTGGTGATCCAATCTGACATGTTCGAACCTTTCTGGGCGAATTACAGAGGCAATAAAATATTTTGTTATATGGAGAACAGCTCAGACGCCGTAGAGTTGCGGAATATTTTATTTCTGGGCGCTCTCTGTAGGGAAATCCGAAATCGGAACAAATAGGACTTGTCCGGGTTGGATTTTAAACGGCTCTACGCTCGTAACTATTTGGGGAGGTTTTGTTCAAATGCTGAAAGCTTTTTTAAGGCACAAATCCGCCATGGCGGGATTTCTTATTATTTGTCTGATCGGATTGCTTGCGCGCTATTTGAACGGGTCGATTTACTCCCAAACCGAGGTCTTAAGCCTGTTTGATAATTTACAGCAAAGCGGACTTTATCTGGGCAGTGCGACCATGGCCAGCTCCGGCACAACCTTGGCGCTGATGCTGACAATGGTGGGCCTCGTCAGGCGCATCGATAAGGATTTTAGTGATGAGCTATACCGCACGGTGGCCCTGATCGGCCTGACTAGCGCCATAGGTCTTATCAGCTCGGTTATTCTGCTCCTGACCCTGTCGCTCCCGATCGGGGAGTTCGAGAAAGTACCAGAAATCTGGTACTACGTTTTGTACAATGTCACTTTCGGATTGATTATTTTCGTCAGCGCAATCAGCGTCAGTATTGTGCTAATTCTTTTACAGACAGTGATGCATGTTATCAGAAGCATCACACCCACAGATCAAGCCTGATTCCACACGGGTTAATCCCCATTCTGCCCTACCAATTGCTGTCCAAACCCCCTATATAAACGAGAGTATAACCCGTGATTCGGTGCATATTTTCGCGCGCTTCAAAACGGGGAGAGGGATGATTATGGCCGAACCTGCTGAAAACCTGTCAAATGCCGAATACGGCGCTGAATCGATCAAGGTCCTGAAGGGCCTTGACGCCGTGCGCAAACGCCCCGGGATGTATATTGGCGATACGGATGACGGCTCAGGTCTGCATCACATGGTTTACGAGGTGGTTGATAATTCGATTGATGAAAGCCTCGCCGGTCACGCCGACCGTGTCGAAGTCACGCTCCATCCTGACGGGTCTGTTTCTGTACGCGACAATGGGCGCGGGATACCTGTTGCTATTCATGAAGAAGAAGGCGTCTCCGCCGCGGAAGTGATCATGACGCAGCTTCATGCCGGCGGTAAGTTTGATCAGAACAGCTATAAGGTTTCCGGCGGGCTCCACGGTGTGGGCGTGTCTGTGGTGAATGCGCTTTCTGTAAAGCTGGAGTTGACCATTTGGCGCGACAGTAAAGAACATTTTATGGAGTTCTCCCACGGCGAGACCGTGTCTCCACTCAAGATTGTCGGTGACGCGCCGATGGATGATCGCCGCGATGGGTCCCAGCGTGTGTTGACTGGCACGCGGGTGCGGTTCCTGCCATCCGAAGAAACCTTTACTATGGTCGAATTTGACCGAGACACGCTTGAGCGCCGCTTGCGCGAACTCGCCTTTTTGAATTCTGGCGTCATGATTATTCTGACTGATGAGCGGCCCGAAGAGGATATCGTAACGCCGCTTTATTACGAAGGCGGCATCGAAGCTTTTGTGCGCCATCTGGACACAAACAAAGTTGGCCTTTTGGAGGGGCCGATTTCTGTCACACGCGAGAGCGAAGGCATCACCGTCGAAGCTGCCATGTGGTGGAATGACGGCTACCACGAAAATGTCCGATGTTTTACCAACAACATTCCGCAACGCGACGGCGGCACGCATTTGGCAGGCTTTCGCGGCGCGCTGACCCGGACCATCAATAAATACGCGGCCAGTTCCGGCGCAGCAAAAAAAGAAAAAGTGTCAATCTCCGGTGATGATGCGCGTGAAGGCCTGACCTGTGTCTTGTCCGTAAAAGTGCCGGATCCGAAGTTTTCATCTCAAACAAAGGATAAGCTGGTTTCATCCGAAGTGCGGCCTGTGGTTGAGAGCGCTATGAACGAAGCGCTCAGCGAATGGTTCGAAGAGCATCCCGCAGAGGCTAAGCTCATTATTCAAAAGGTGGCTGAAGCCGCCGCGGCCCGCGAAGCCGCACGAAAGGCCCGCGATCTGACGCGGCGAAAATCCGCTCTCGATATTGCCTCCCTCCCCGGGAAGCTCGCCGACTGTCAGGAACGCGATGCGTCAAAAGCCGAGCTCTTCCTTGTGGAGGGGGATTCTGCGGGTGGCTCTGCCAAGCAGGCCCGCGACCGTCAGAACCAGGCTATTCTGCCGCTTAAGGGTAAAATTTTGAACGTTGAGCGCGCCCGGTTTGACCGCATGCTAGGCTCGCAGGAAATCGGCACCATGATTACGGCGCTTGGCACAGGTATTGGCCGCGAAGATTTCGATATTGAGAAAATCCGCTACCACAAAGTCGTCATCATGACCGATGCCGATGTGGACGGCGCGCATATCCGCACGCTTTTACTGACGTTTTTCTATCGCCAGATGCCGGAGTTAATTGAGCGAGGCTATCTCTATATCGCTCAGCCACCGCTCTATAAGGTCGAGCGCGGTAAGAGCACACAATATCTCAAAGACGAAAGTCAGCTTGAACAATATTTGATCGACGGCGGTGTGAAAGACGCCACGCTGACTTTGGAAGACGGCTCTGTCGTCTCCGGCGAGGATTTGAAACGTGTGGCCAAGGAAGCGCTGCAGGTGCAAGGGCTGCTGACGCGGATGAAACACCGGGCGCCAAACTCTGCGATTGCGCAGCTCGCCATTGCCGGAGTTCTGGATGTGGAGGAATATCCGGAACGTCTCGAAGGAGCCGCTGCGCGTCTTGATCTGACGGCAGATGAAGGTGAAGACGGCTGGGCCGGACGCTATGATGAAGACGGCTCGCTCGTCTTTGAACGCGACGTGCGCGGCGTAACGGACCGGGTTGTTTTGCGCCCCGGTTTCCGCGATAGCTCGGATGCGCGCCGACTGCATAAACTGGCCCCGGCTTTGGCAGAGACTTATGTCGGACGGGCGCAGTTCCGCCGCGGAGACGATGACCCGATTTCAATTTCAGGTCCGGCAAAGCTCCTCGAGGTGATATTTGAGGGCGGCCGCAAAGGATTCAAAATTCAGCGCTATAAGGGTCTGGGTGAGATGAATCCCGATCAGCTCTGGGAAACAACACTCGATTCGAATGCGCGTTCGCTTTTGCAGGTTAAGGTCGAGGCGGCGGACGTCACGGATGATCTGTTTACCAAGTTGATGGGCGATGTGGTTGAGCCGCGCCGGGATTTCATCATCTCCAACGCGCTCGACGCCGAGGTGGACAGTTAGGGCGCAATTAAAGGGCCGACATGGCGGATGAGTCGGAAAAGTCCAAGAGCAAAAACGGTCTTGCCAAGGACCGCACAGACTTTGCCGAAGACCGCACGCTCATGGCCAATGAACGCACATTTGCAGGATGGATGCGGACGGGTCTCGCTAGCCTCGGCCTTGCCCTTGGTTTTCAGGCAGTGTTTGGAAAAATTGAGCCGGTTTGGCTCCCCAAACTTGTCGCGTCAGGTTTTGCCATCATTGCGGTTTTGATTTTCATTTCGGCTTACCGTCAGGCCCGTAAAGTATTTCACCGCATGGATAGCCATCAATTTGAAACCTCGTCGCGCAATCACTTACGTCTGCTTTGTTCCGTGATGATTATCGGTGCCGTCGCGGTTGGTTTCGGAATTTGGTATTTCGACTGGACAAGCTGATCGGACGCGTTCGCTAAATTCAAAGCGGTATTGATGGCCTAATATTTAGAGCGGAGAGCCATGACGGCGGCAGAGTACGCCGCAATTGTTTTCAATGCGCCTAAAAACTAAAGGGGCAAAATCGACTTTTTTGAAGTTCCTACTTTGCGGGCAACATTTTGCACCGGCTTGCGTTGATTCAGAAAGTTAGGAAAATTATGTGCCGTGTTCTCGCCTATATTGGCCCGGAAATCCCCCTCGAAAGCCTGCTCTTGGAGCCGGAAAATAGTCTGGTTAACCAGAGTCTCGACCCAGAGTTGCATCCGCACCTTCAGCTGGCTGGTTGGGGCTTTGGTGCCTGGAGCGAACACCTTTTGAAACCGGAAGAGCCATTGCTCTACCATAGGCCGAAGGCGGCCTTTTACGACGACAACGCCAAAGGCGTTATTCCGAGCCTTCAGGCGAGCACAATGCTGGCCCATATCAGGGCTTCGGGTTATCACGCGGGCGTCGTCCAGACCGATGAAAACTGTCACCCTTTCACCTTTGATGGGACGCCTTGGATTATAGCGCAAAACGGCGCATTGCCGCACTGGCGGCGTTTACAAAGGGAGTTACTGCAGCATTGTGAGGATCAGTATCTCGAGCAGATGTGCGGAACGACCGACACGGAATTTCTTTTCGTTCTACTCCTCTCACTCCTCAAAGGCGATAGCGATGAGGAGGTCAAGGAAGGGTTCGAGAAGATGCTGGAAGTCATTCTTGAGGCGATGAAAAAGCTAGATCTGGCGGCCTTGACCAAACTGAAAATTGCGCTGGTCACACAGGACCGGATCATTGGGGTCAATTACGGATGCGGGCACGAGGGCGAGACGGACGTTAAAGGCGATTGGAAAAAACTACGCCCTTCTGCGCCCGGAGAGGATGACATGGCTCTCTCGATGCTGTTGGAGCCGATGTATGTTCTCTTGGGGAAGAATTTCCAAGACTATGCGGGTACATATGAGGTTGATGCCTGCCCTGAGGGGGAGGCAACCTCGGTCGTTTTCGCATCCGAGCCCCTGACCGATGACGGGGATGAATGGCTAAGCATCGAATTCGGGGAAATAGTAACGCTCAAGAGAGAAGGCGGAAAAATCTCAAAAAAAGTGAGTAAGTTAAATGTTTGAGCTTTCAAAATGGCGGGTCCATGTTGAGGCATTTCGGGCTGGCAGGACAATTGTCGATGACTGATCGCTACGCGGAATTCAAAGCGCTCGCCGACGATAATGAGTTAGGCGTCGATTACGATATTCGCTTTGAAGATCGCGGTTCACCCGTCGTCATTCTGGCGCCGCATGGCGGCACCATTGAACCTGAGACCGCGAAAATAGCAGAGGAGATCGCGGCAGAGAAGTTTTCCTTTTATGCCTTCGAAGCTTTGAAAGAGGGGGAATTCGGCGACTTTCACATAACGTCACACCTTTTTGATGAACCGGACGCTCTTGAGCTCGTCGGTAGGTCTTTCACCGCCGTTGCAATTCATGGACGAAAGAATGATGGAAGTGACGCGGTATGGTTGGGCGGCCGCGCAACCGAGTTACGCGATGCCATCGGCGCATCGCTGCGCGAGGCGGGCTTCGAGGCCGAACCAAATTCGGCTCTACCAGGCGTCCATGAGACCAATATTTGCAACCGGACCCGCTCTGGCAAAGGTGTGCAATTGGAGCTTCCCCGAAGGCTTCGACGCCGTCTGGCGGAAGAAAAAGACCTGTTGGAACAGTTCTGCGTGGCAATCCGTACCGCAATATTGGCTAAGCTCAACGGTTGAACAAAATGAACTTTTTCTACTTTGCCTACGGATCAAACATGCTTGCTTTGCGGCTGCAAAAACGATGCCCAAGTGCCGTATTTGTTGAGACCGCTACCGCGGAAGGGTTCGCGGTCAATTTCTCCAAACTTGGTCGAGATGCATCCGGGAAGGGCGCCCTTTTTGAAAAGCAAAATTCCACGGCCTTAGGAGTGGTTTTCAAGATAGCCAAAAGTGACCTCGAAAAATTGGATAAAGCAGAAGGTGTGTGGTTCGGATATGACCGTAGAATAGATTTTGAAGTTGTAACAAATTCTGGAAAGACTATTGAAACAACAACCTATTTGCCTCCGAAAATGGATATCCAATTAAAACCCTTTGGATGGTATTTGGCCCTGGTCGTCGCGGGAGCAATTGAGAATGACTTGCCCCAGGATTACATCGAAAAACTAAAATCTACGCCATACCAAACAGATGAAAATAGCAATCGCCCATCGAGACTGGATGCTCTGGAAACGTTAAAATCGACAGGGCACTCAAATTGGCGCGAACTGTTCAATCTCACAAATACCCCTTAGGGCAACGCTTCCCAAAAGGAACCTTCGCTCAGGCCCTGACGTTTCAGTCTTATGACGCAACCCAATTCGCCCAGACTCTGGAAAGACCATCTGCCAAGCCCCTCTAAGGACTCCCATAAATATGACCGGGGTTTTTGCGGGATAATTGCGGCGCCTGAGCTGACCGGGGCGACCCGGCTGGCAGCGCAGGCCGCGCTCCGGTCTGGGGTGGGCCTCGTGCGCGTTATCGCGGAGGTGAGGGACGATATTTACCGTATGACTTTACCTGCGGATATCATGGTGACAAACAAATTGGATATTAAAGAAAAGAAGATTACGGCGTGGCTGGCCGGGCCGGGGGGCATCGCTATTTCTCATCATGAAGCGATAGACGCGATGGAAAGCGCGCCGCGTATTCTGGATTCCTCCGCTCTTCCTACGCCGGATAAATTCCCTCTCTCAGGCGAGGCGATTTTAACGCCGCATGGCGGAGAGTTCAAAAAGATGTTTCCAAATCTCAACTCTAAAAACCCCGCAGACGTAATGGAGGCGGCTAAGAGATCCAGCGCAATCATCATTTCAAAAAATGATACGACCCTCATTGCGCATCCAGACGGGCGAAGCGTTGAGCATGACCATCCTAACCCGGCCCTGGCGAGGGGCGGGACAGGCGACGTCCTCGCAGGATTGGTCGCGGGACTGACGGCGCAAGGTATGCCGTGCTTTGAGGCCGCCTGCGCCGCCGTCTGGATTCACAGCAAGGCGGCAGAAGGCGCGGGGCATAGTTTTACGGCGAGTGATTTGGCCGAAAATATTGCTCATGCTCTAGAAGACTGTATAACCAAATAAATTTTTATCTGTCTGACTCAACGCGCTGAATTTCCTCTCCAATCCAACGATCGATTTTTTTCTCGAGTAAGTTTAGCGGTACGCCGCCGTCCTCCAGAACAGCATCATGGAAGCGACGTATATCAAATTCTACGCCGAGCGCGTTCTTTGCGCGTTGGCGTAACTCAAGAATTTTAAGCTCGCCGATTTTATAGGCCAGAGCCTGCCCCGGCCAGCTGATATAGCGATCCACTTCGGTTTTTACGTTATGAGCGGCGAGCGCAGAGTTCTCCAGGAAACAGGCTTCTGCTTGTTCGCGGCTCCAGCCTTTCCAATGCAGGCCTGTGTCGACGACCAAACGGCAAGCGCGCCACATTTCGTAAGTAAGCTGTCCGAACAGCTCATAAGGCGTTTCGTAAATACCCATCTCTCCGGCGAGTTTTTCGGAATAGAGCCCCCACCCTTCTCCAAACGCATTCGGATAAAGCGACTGACGAAAACGTGGAACGTCTTCGTTTTCCTGGGCAATAGCGATTTGCTGGTGGTGTCCGGGAACCGCTTCATGGGCGGTCAGCGCCGGAAGGTTATAAAGGGGGCGCTGTTTGAGGTTGTAAGTATTGACCACATAATTACCCGCGCGGCCCTGTTCAGGGCTGCCGCCCCAATAGCGGCCAGTGGTGTAGGTCGGCGCTATTTCCTTTGGAACCGGCATCACTCCATAAGAGAGACGGGGCAACGTGCCGAAATATTCAGGCATTTTCCCGTCCAGTTTTTTGGCAATATAAGATGCAGTCATGAGCAGTTCGCGCTCGGACTTCGCGTAAAATTTAGGATTGGAACGCAGCTCTGCGATAAATTCCGAGAAATCCCCGTCAAAGCCGACTTCCTCAATGATTGAATCCATTTTCGAGCGAATACGGGTGACTTCGGCTAAACCTTTTTGATGGATTTCGTCCGGGGTCATATCCAGCGTCGTGAAGTAACGCACGAGTGCCCGGTAATAATTTCGGGCTTCTTCACTATCGCCGATCCCGGAAGTTTGGCGGGCTTTCGGAATATAATCTTCGGCCAGAAATTCCGCGAGGTTTTTATAGGCCGGGAGGACGGAGCTCTTTATTGCGGCCTCTCCGAGCTCTTTCAGCCGCGCTTGGTCTTCAGCCGAAATGCTGTCTGGATAACGGGTGAAAGGTTGGTAGAGCGGATGCTCAGTTACAGGCTGGCTCGCCAAGTTTTCTACGGTTTCCAGAATGCCCGGCATAATCTCAGCGGCGGCGGTGAATTCACTCTCCATTCCTCGGCGCATATTGTTTTTGTGCTGTAGGAAATAACGGGGGAGTTCCGTCAGACGTGAGGCGTACGCTTCATAATCAGAAATTTTTTCAAATCGGGTCTGACGGGCGAGATAGAGAACATTGTTAAAAAACCCGCTATCATTGGTAAAAGGAAGCCGGGCTTCGTCAAATGGGGCCAGACGTTGTTTCTGTTTTAACGCAAAGCCCAGCAGGTCGTAGTTTAGCCGTTCTTCCTCGCTCATAGGCCGCGTAGAGAGCTGAGCATGGCGGGAGAGAAATTCCTTGTTTTCAATCTGGCTCTTTCTCTCTGCGGCGAGAGACACATCTGGAAGGCGCTTTAGAGCATCGGCGTCTCCCAATTCCCCGGCTGTGACGGGGTCACGTTTTAATTGCGCTTCTTCAAAGTCATGGATGAGAGCTTCAAGACTGTCTTCAATGCGGCATTCGGTTTGACCGTCCACCACGACGATTTGGCCATTGGTACAAAAGCCAGGCGCGACATCAATTGTTGGGCTCTGAGCCTGAACGAGAGGGCTGACGG
The DNA here is from genome assembly GCA_963972195.1 of uncultured Hyphomonadaceae bacterium. Classification (GTDB taxonomy): domain Bacteria; phylum Pseudomonadota; class Alphaproteobacteria; order Caulobacterales; family Maricaulaceae; genus Litorimonas. The sequence continues at coordinate 18,046 of CAXATH010000002.1, forward strand.
CCCCTAAAGCTATTATGAGTGCTGTCCCGAGAAAATACTTAGTCATTGTCCTGCGAACCTCATGATGAGAAAGGAATTTCTCCGTTCCCTACGCTTTACGACGCTAATTTCAAGAGCCGAGAGACAGGCTATTAAGGAATGCCCTACTTCGCGGCCTTTTCCATGGCTTGTGCCAGCTTGATATCTTTCTCTGTAACGCCGCCGGCATCATGGGTCGTCAGCGTGACATCAACGCGGTTATAAACATTATACCATTCTGGGTGATGATCCATCGTATTTGCAATGACCGCGATGTGGGACATGAAACCAAAGGCTTCGGCAAAATCTTCGAATTTGAAAACTTTGGTGATAAAATCGTCGCCGCCTGTCCATCCGGGTAATTCTTCAGCTGCTTCTTTAGGGTTTAAAACATCCATGATGATCTCTCTTCTGAATTTTCTGGAATATCGTAAAACTTGATAAGGCAAATCGCCCTAAAATAGCCACATCGAATATTACACTGTCTACAATATATCTGAGTTCAATTAATTCTTCAAAGCAGACTCTGTTCCATTTCGGGGCAAGGATTGGCCAGTGAAAACGGACTGGCCAAAATTGACATTAAATATCTCGTTTCTCAGGTGATTTTGTTGAACCTTCTGTTAAAGACCGATTGCGATGACCAAGAATACAATCCATCAAGTTTCAGAGAATAAAGGCGCGGCCTGGTACAGCTGGGTCGTGAGAGCTATGTTTGTCGTTCTGACGATCATAATTTTATGGAAATCTCTGGAGCCGTTTTATGGACAGCCAGGTTCGCATTATATTGATAAAGTGCAGCATTTCATGGCTTATTTTATCTTGAGCGGCTTTGCACTTTTATCGCGATTGCCCTTGCGCCCTCTTCGGTTGCTCCTCGCCATTTTGGTCTTTAGCGCGATGATCGAGATATTGCAGGGCGCAATGAATATGGGGAGAACTGCCTCCTTTGCGGATTTTGTGGCCAATCTGGCCGGTATTCTAGCGGCTTGGGCCTGTTGGAGAGTCGTCCAATCCTTCAAGAAAAATATGAAAAAAAATCCTTAGAGCGTTCAAGTTAGCACGGAACTTGCAGGGTCTGTTCACATGAGACCTGATAAACTGAACTTTTAAGGGACGAACCATGACGTCAATACAGCTTCGTAGCGGACTGATGGCCTCTTTTGCCACAGTCCTTTTGAGTGGAACCGCATTTGCCGGAAACCATTCTGTGCCGGCCTACACGCCCGATCTTTTACCTGCCAACCCCAATAGCGGCGAGTGTTATGCCCGCGTCGAAATTCCGGCGCAGTATCAACACGGCTCAGAAACGGTCATGACCGAAGAGGGCTATCAAACGCTTCAAGTGCTGCCGCCGGAGCTTGCAACGCGTCAGGAAGACGTCCTCGTGAAAGAGGCGTCAGTGCGTTATCAGGTGCGCCAGCCAACCTATAAGTCTGTCAGCGAGCAATTACTTGTCCGCCCGTCTTATGACAAACTGACCGTTTCTGCCCCGCAGTTTTCGACCGTGACGGAAACGCTTCAAACGTCTGCGCCCCGTCTGGTGTGGAAGCGCGGCAATCCCGGTAAATTACGGGCGCAAGGTTACGTCATCCATTCAACCGCCGATGGCGGGCGTAATGGCCAAGGCTATAGCTCTACCACGCAATACGGCGCACAGGGCGGCGCGCAATGCGGCGAGATGTGCGAGATTTGGTGTCTCGTCGAGGAGCCAGGTCAGACGGCATCTTATACGCGTAAAGTCATGACCAATCCCGGCGGCGTGCAGCGCGTCACTGTTCCGGCGAAATATCAGACGATTACGAAACAGGTTGTGGCTGATCCCGGCGGCGTGACAGAAATTCCCGTTCCGGCTGAATATCGCAGCTACACGGTTGAAGACGTCGTTCGCGAAGCCAGCGGGCAATATGTTGAGGTTCCGGCCAAATATGGTCAGGTTCAAACGAAAATGCTTGTTTCTCCTGAACGTTATGAATGGCGCCGCGTCCTGTGCGCGCCCGGAAGCGGCGCTATCCGCCCCTCCGCGAGCTATCATCAGAGCGAAACCACAACGACTTATTCGTCAGGGACGCAGTATAACGGAACCTTGGCCGGAGGCGTAACGACACATCAGGGGAGTTATTCTTCCTCTCATCAACCCCGTGTTTATTCCGGCCCTGTCAGTAATACGGCTCATAGCTATCAGCGGTATGAGGCGCACCCTCAGGGGCCAAAACGTTTGCGGGACTAAGCGGCTTTTTCGCTTAAGTCTGACCTGTTGATCCGAAGCCGCCCGCACCGCGGTCGGTTTCGGAAAGTACATCGACTTCGATAAATTCTGGCTGGGTAATCGGGGAAACCACCATTTGAGCGATCCGTTCGCCCCGGTGAATGGTGAAGGGCTCCTGCCCGTGATTGATTAACAGGACTTTGACCTCTCCGCGATAATCGGCGTCAATTGTGCCCGGCGTGTTCAGGCAGGTAATGCCGTGTTTATAAGCCAGACCTGAGCGCGGACGAATTTGAGCCTCATATCCGGCGGGCAGCGCCATGCAAAACCCGGTCGGCACGAGCGCGCGCTCACCCGGCGTCAAGACCATCGGGACGCTGTCACTTACGGCGGCCCTAAGATCGGCTCCGGCGGCCAGAACCGTTTCATAGGCTGGTAGTTTCAGACCGTCAAAATGGTCTAATGTCTGGAATTCTACACGAATCATGGCGGATACCCCTCTAAGCCCCGAAATATGCAAAAGGTTTAGGGGAAGGCGGCCCGCTTCGCCAGTGAAGTCACTGTTTCAGCCGTGGACAAGTCTCAGCCGAGCGTCGCCGAATAGGCGAGGCTCTACGATCCAGAAAATATTACTTGTCCTGCTGAGCCTTCATATCATCAAACATGGCAAGACGTTTTTCCAATAGGGACGTGGCTTCTTCGCTCAGGCCAGGACCTTTGTAATTATGGCGGAACGCACCGTCTTTGTAATAAACGGAGACAAGATCCGTGTCCTGACTTTCAAAACTTTGAGACAGGAAGAATGGAATACCCGTGGCAACTATCGGAAAGTCCTTTTTGGTTGGGATGACGTCCACTCGCTTGCACATAACGGCCTGAATGGGTTTTTCACTAATCGTCAAGATCGGGTCTGTGTCTTCTTGGTACACTGAAATCAAAAAGTCTTCGGCGGGGCGGTAACTGGCGATTTGAGCGCCGCCGCGACCTGATTCATCCGGAATGGTCTGCATCAGGACAATCTCACAATCGGAATTCTTTGGAGCGGATTTCTCAGCGGCAGAGGCCATAGCGGGGCTAATGGCCAACAGGCTGAAGGTCAGAAAGGCAGGGGCGATACGCCTTGTCAGAGTAGATGTTTTCATCGCTTAATGTCCCGTCAGGGCCTCCGATATTTTTGCGGCCAGTTTTCTGGCGGCCGCCTGTTTGTCCAGTCGAGGCCATTCGGTCTCTGTCTCCGGTGTGACCACTACCATTACGTTGTGATCGCCCCCCATAACGTCTCCTGAGACATCATTGGCGACAATCCAGTCACATTTTTTACGCAGACGCTTTGCGCGGGCGTTTTCGACCACATCATTCGTCTCCGCTGCGAACCCTATAACGAGTTCCGGTCTGCCTTGTTCCATGTGCGATACAGTCTTCAATATATCCGGATTTTCCACCAGCATAAGCGGCGGCGGGCCGTCTGCTTGCTTGTCCTTCTTGACTTTAAGGTCCGCGCACTCCGCCGGGCGCCAATCGGCGACAGCGGCGACGCTGATAAAAACGTCTGCTGGCAAAGCGGTCTGAACTTCGCTCATCATCTCCTCGGCCGTTTCTATATCAATGCGTTTCACACCCATAGGGCAGGGTAAATGAACGGGGCCTGAAATCAGTGTGACCTCTGCGCCAAGCTCTGCCAGAGCTGCCGCAATCGCGAAACCCTGCTTGCCCGAGGAGTGATTGGAAAGATAGCGCACCGGGTCAATCGACTCGCGCGTCGGGCCGGCGGTAACGAGCGCCTTTTTCCCGTCCAGCGGCAGGATCTTCTTCTCCCAGTCAATATGAGTGACGCCTTTCAAAGCCTCTTCAATAGCATCGGCTATCGCTTCGGGTTCTGCCATACGGCCATCGCCAAATTCGCCGCACGCCATGGCTCCGCTATCTGGCCCAACAAAGAGCTGCCCGTCATTCCGCAGAGTTTGTATATTGCGCTGGGTCGCAGCGTGTTCCCACATGCGCACATTCATGGCGGGGGCGAAGAGGACGCGTTTATCGGTCGCCAGCAGGGTCGTGGTGGCGAGGTCCCCTGCCAGGCCGTGCGCGGCCTGCGCGAGAATATTCGCGGTCGCAGGCGCGACGACGACTAAATCGGCGGAGCGGGAGAGCTCTATATGCCCCATCTCGGCTTCGTCCGTTAGATCCCAGAGATCAGAATAAACCTTATCACCGGACAGCGCTCCGGCAGAGAGCGGGGTTACAAACTCTTTCCCGCCGCGCGTCAGGATAACCCGGCTTTCAATCCCGCGCTTGGCGAGAACGCGGATGAGAAACAGCGATTTATAAGCTGCAATGCCGCCGCCAATGATAAGGAGTACCCGTTTTGTCATGGAGGGAGTTTAGAGGGTGGGGACTGGTGTGGGAAGAGGGATTTGCGGTGGAGAGAAACAGCCCCGGTCAGGAGAAAAAAATTTAAGAATGTGCCGCTCTAAATCTGATGGAAAATAGAGCGGCACTATTTTGACTAGGCCGTGCCCCGGCGACCTTGTCGACTAAGATTATTTCTTAGGTTTGGGTTGTGACCCTTTATGGTCTGGCCCTTTTTTTGGGTTTGTTTCGGAAGGAGCCGTCTTTGTAGGTTTGCCGGCTGTCTTAAATTTATCTGCCATGACAATCACTTTCGTCAAAGGGGAAAACACCCCGTAGCGGGACGAGATATCCCGCACCCCAAAAATACTCTCTTGGAAAATCTTGGCAAGATGGATTTTATTTAGAGCGGCGAAAACGGGGTTAAATTTTGGAGAGCTGAGGGACATTTTTATTGCTTTGAAAAGCGCGCCCTTATCGCCGATCTTTCTTGCGTGTGTTTTTCCGCTGCCCCTTTTTCACCCCGCTTGATTTCGCTTTCAAGGCTGCGGCGCGGGCGAGTTTCTTTTTATGAGGCTTTTTAGGCTTACCGCCCGAGTCCTTAGAAGCGTTAGATTCCCCGGTAGGACTTTCAGTTTTAACACGGGGTTTCCGCTTTAGGCTGGCTTCCTCGTAAAAAGTTTTATTTGTCGGTTTGCCTTTGAAATTGCTTTTCGGCTTATTCCCCTGAGGCGCGTCTTTCTTTCCCTTAGCGTCATTCGATTTGCGTCTGGGCTTATCCGTCTTGCGCGATTTATCAGGAGAGTGTCCGGGCGTTCGGAAATCGGGTAGACCTTCTAACCGGGTGGCGGTGATGGCTTTTTCGATTTTTCCGTCTGGGCCGATGGTTTCGATAAATTGATCTACGGCTCCGCTCTCCAGCTCTATGAAGGTCTGAGTTTCGGTGATTTTAATCGCGCCGATTTCTGGTTTTTTCAGCCCTCCGGATTTGAGCAGCATAGGCAGAATCCATTTCGGCTCGGCCTTTTGCTTTCGGCCCAAATTCAGCGCAAACCACACACCATCCGTAAAATCATTTCGTATCTTGGATTTTGCTCCGCCGCGATCGTCTTTGCCGGGAGTATAGGCTGCGTTGGATAATTCTTCGGGGGCAGATTGGCCCTCACGGGTTTTCCGTATGAAGGCCGCCGCGATATGTTCTGGGGAATGCGCTTTCAAAAGCCGCTTTACCATCGTCCGCTCTTCTTCGGTGACTTCACTGTCCAAAGTCATATTATCGAGCAAACGTTCATTATCGCGTTTTATGATTTCATCGGCGCCGGGAGGCACGCCCCAATCGGCAGTTATATTGGCGTCGCGGAGCAGTCGTTCGGCGTTGCGGCGACGATTAGGCGTGACGATGAGGGCAGACACGCCTTTGCGGCCCGCTCGCCCTGTTCGGCCTGAGCGGTGTAGCAAAGCTTCGCGGTTTTTGGGCACGTCGGCATGAATGACCAATTCCAGATCCGGAAGGTCCAAGCCCCTCGCCGCCACATCCGTCGCGATACAGACTTGCGCCCGCCCGTCCCTGAGGGCCTGCAGGGCTTGGCTGCGTTCGGCCTGGGAAAGCTCTCCGGATAGGGCGACAACTGAAAACCCGCGATTGTTGAATCGCTGGGTCATCCGGTTCACGGCAATTCGCGTATCGCCAAAGACGATCGCGTTTTTGGCATTATAAAACCGCAGCACATTGATAATGGCGTTTTCGCGATCGTCAGAGGCGACCGTCATGACGCGGTATTCAATGTCCAAATGTTGTTTGGCCTCGGCGGCTGTGTTTACGCGCACGGCATTGCGCTGATATTTCTTGGTCATGCCCAAAATCGTTTTCGGCACTGTTGCCGAGAACATGAGGGTACGGCGTTCTTCAGGGGAGGCGCCGAGGATAAGCTCTAGCTCTTCGCGGAACCCCATTTTCAGCATCTCGTCGGCTTCATCCAGAACGATGGCTTTGAGCTGGGTCATATCCAGCGATCCGCGCTTGATGTGGTCGCAGAGCCGTCCGGGCGTTCCGACCACAATATGCGCGCCCTGAGAGAGGGCCCGGCGCTCATCACGCATATCCATACCGCCCACACAGCTCGCGGTCTTGGCGCCGGCTTGTTTATACAGCCAGTCCAGTTCGCGTTTGACCTGCAGTGCGAGTTCCCGTGTCGGCGCAATCGCCAGAGCCATAGGGGCTTGGGCTTGAGAAAAACTTTCCTCATCACCTAATAGAGTCGAGGCCATGGCCAAGCCAAAGGCAACCGTTTTCCCGGAGCCCGTCTGGGCAGAGACCAAGACGTCTTGGTCAAGCAAATTCGGGTCAAGCACCGCGTCTTGAACGGGCGTCAAAGCGCTATAGCCTTTTTTCGCTAAAGCCTCAGCGAGCGCCGGATGCGCGTGGGTTATGTTGGACATTTAAGTGGTCTTTCTGGCCGCGGAAAAAATTGGCGGCACCTTCGCCGCGCCCTCTATGGGGTTTAAGCGCGTTTGCATAGAGAGGAGTTCAGTGGGGAAATTGTTCCAGAATTTTCCTCATCCGATTTTATATTACTTCTTGTTTGAAAAACACTCTCGCCAGTCTATGTCTCAATAGGAACGCGAGTAGAAAAAATGTATTTTCGGGTGTTCATCTATTCCCTTAGGAAGGGGCGTGTTTGTCTTCACATACTAAATTCAACAATAATCATCGGATATTCGGATTGGCGCTTTCTCGCCTATTGGGAGCTGTCGCTCTCATTTCTTGTGCCATAGTCGTCATTTGTGACATCGTCATGTGGTTTCTGGTGTCTGGATATAACCCCATCTCACAAACGATAAGTGAACTCGCGGCCGGGCCATATCACAATGTGCAGGATGCCGGGATAGTCATTTTCGTCGTCGGCTTGCTGAGCCTGGCATTTGATCTGTTCCTTCGAGGAGAAGCCGGATGGAAACCATGGCTGGTACGGATAGCTATGATTTTACTGGCGCTAGACATCACCTTTATTGCCTTATGGAATGAATATGGAGACGGCGTTCCAGGCGGGATTGAAATCCATATTTATCTGGTCGCGCTACTCTATCCCTTGGTGCCGATTATTCTTTGGTTTGGAACGTCCGTCTTGCCGGCAAAGCATGGAGAGTTCACAAAACTGGCTAAGGCGACAACCGTCATATGGCTTTTACTGGCGCCCGTATTCTTTATTCTTCCGACGAGCGTTGACGGGCTTTATGAACGGGGTCTCGGGGGTGTTATAATCGGAGCGGTCTTCATTGCCGCTTGGCGCCTGTTTACAGATCCAGACTCCGAGGCGTGAGGGTTTAAAACTGCCCCGCTGCCCAGGCGCTCCCGAGGGCAATCACCGCGCCGGCGCCCAGATAAGCGACAGGTTTCATGACGCTTCGTTTTTGCACAATTTGGTCTTTTTGCGGCGACAGGTCTATCTCTCCGTCGGCCCAGGCTTGGGCGAGCCGCGCGATGTTGTCTGTGGCGTCGGGGAGGGTGCGGAGGGTTTTGCCAGTGCGTTCCAGACCGTCGAGCAAGTCGTTAATATAACGCTCGGGGCCGAGTTCGCGTCTGACGGCTTTTTCGACGATGGGACGGGCGGCGTCCCACATGTCGAAATTCGGGTCGAGGCGTCGGGCAACGCCTTCGGCCTGCATCATAGTTTTTTGCAAAAGAATTAATTGCGGTTGCATCTCCATGTCAAAAATTTCGGTGATTTCGAGCAGCTGCATAAGCACTTTGGCCATGGAGACGTCTTCGGCCTTTTTACCGAATATAGGCTCCCCCACAGCGCGGAGAGCGCTCGCAAACTCTTCGATGGAATGATGCGGCGGGACATAACCTATGTCGAAATGGACTTTGGCGATCTTGTAATAATCGCGCTGAAGGAACCCATAAAGCGTATCAATTTCAAACCGGATTTCCTCTTCGCCCAAACGACCCAAGATTCCAAAGTCGAGCAGGACCAAATTGCCGTCCCTATCGACAATCAAATTGCCTTCGTGCATGTCCGCGTGGAAAACACCGAAATTAAAGGTGGAGGCGAGGAAGCTTTGAATAACTTTCCGGGCAAGACCAATCCGGTCTATTTCCGGATTGGTCAGCATTTCAGGGGAGGAGAAATACACCCCGTCTATCCATTCGCTGACGAGAACGTTTTTTCCGACGAGATCCCAATAAAGCGTTGGGACCCGGAAGAGCTTGGTTTCCTCGGACACTTCGGTGAGCTCGGATTGCGCAGCGGCTTCAAGCCGTAAGTCAAGCTCAAGCATAACGGCGCGGCGGGCCTCTTTGACGAAATCCTTGGGACGTAATCTGCGAAGGGACGGAACGGCTTTGTGCGCCAGATTGGCCACGAGTTGTATCACATCCATGTCGCGGGTCATGCGCCGGACGATATTGGGACGCAGGACTTTGACGGCCACGGTTTCGCCGCTGTGCATCACGCCCTTATGAACTTGCGCAACGGACGCCGCCGCGATGGGCTCGCTTAGAGATTTTAAGTGAGTTGTCCAAGGCACGCCCCATTCCTGGGCGATCATCGCTTCGGCCTTTTCCATGGGGAAGGGCGGAACCTTGTCTTTCAGGCGGGACAGACCCTCGGCAAATTCGGGATCGAACATATCACCGCGTGTGGACAGGATTTGCCCAAACTTGATATAGGCCGGACCAAGATCTTCGAGGGCATTGGCAAACCGCTCTCCTGCATTCCCTTTACGGTTTCCGATGGAAAATATGCGAGAAATTCCGCCCACAATGCGGACGGGCCAGGGAACGAGGGGCGCATATTCGACCGGCACGAGCGAATCGTGGCGGATGAGCACCCATCCTGTCCGCATGAGCCGGAAAAATGTCGCGACAGACTTTATCATGAAACGCCTTCTAACATGGGGGGCTTATATGACAGGCGCGGCGCGGCGGATAGGGTCAAATCAGACCATTTTGACGCGCCTCTCTGTTTAAAAAGGGCTTAATTTTTTCATCTCAAATTTTGAGGGATTTTATGCACAGGGTTTGCATAAAAAAATTCAGGCTAAAATCAGGGCGTTATTGCGGCGTCGGAGATTTACGTCCACTTTGGCATTGATTCAAAGGGCGCCCTATATATGGTGTGTCTTGTTGCAAATCTGTCAAGATGTTGCATTTATCAGAAAAAAGACCTCGGGCGGGGTCACGAAACGGCGGCAGGGAGAGCAAGCTATGGGCAAGATGGAATTTATGAAAGATCCGACATCCGGATTGCTGACACCAAGTCACAGCTATAAGCCGTTCCGCTATCCCTGGGCTTATGACTTCTGGCAGAAGCAGCAGCAAGTTCACTGGATGCCCGAAGAAGTGCCGCTGGGCGAAGACCTGAAAGACTGGTCGACTAATTTGACCGATGTTGAGCGTAACCTGCTGACACAAATTTTCCGTTTCTTTACGCAATCCGATGTCGAAGTCGGCGCGAATTATATGGAAAATTATATGCCGCTGTTCAAACCAGTGGAAGTGCGCATGATGCTCGCGTCATTTTCCAATATGGAGACCATTCATATTGCGGCCTATGCGCTCTTGTTGGAGACAATCGGTATGCCGGATTCTGAATTCTCTGCCTTTATGGAATATGAAGAAATGGCCGCCAAGCATGACTATCTCGGCAAATTCGGTGTAGAGACAGAAAAAGATATTCTGACGTCCATGGCTGTTTTCGGCGGTTTTACCGAAGGGCTACAGCTCTTTGCCTCCTTCGCCATGTTGATGAACTTCCCGCGCCTGAATAAAATGAAGGGCATGGGCCAGATTGTCACTTGGTCTATTCGCGATGAGAGCCTCCACTGTGAAGGCATGATCAAACTCTTTCATACATTCGCCAAAGAAACCGGCGCGCTGACGCCGTCCGTGGCCGATGATATTGCCGATTGCTGCCAGACAGTGGTAAAGCTCGAGGATAAATTTATCGACCTCGCTTTTGAAATGGGCCCGGTCGAAGGCATGACGTCCGAAGACATCAAGTCCTATATCCGCTATATTGCGGATTGGCGCATGAACCAGCTCGGCCTACCGAAAATTTACGGCACGAAAGAGCATCCATTGCCCTGGCTGACTGAGATTACGAATGGCGTTGAACACGCCAACTTCTTTGAAGCGCGCTCTACCGAATATTCCAAAGGCGCCACGGGCGGCCAATGGCACGGCGATGACGGCGTTTGGGGGCAATTTGAAAAAATGCGCGCGAAGAAGGCCGTCGAAGACGCCGTTTAACGCGGAACAATCATTTACGTGAGATAGGACCCGGCTTGCACTGCGCAGGCCGGGTCTTTTCTTTTGTGAAAGCGGAGCCATCCTGCTAGTCGAAGCGTATGGAAGACCGCGTTAAACCTTTTAAAACCATTCTGAATTTCCGTGATTTCGGGCACTATGAAACCGTGGACGGCGCGAAGGTCGCCCGCGACAAGCTATTCCGTTCCGCGCATTTGAACAATCTGGATGATGCGGAATTGGAGGCCATCGGGAAAATGGAGATCGGCCTTGTTGTTGATCTTCGCCACAAGCCCGAACGGGTTCGTCAACCTTCACGCTATCCGGTGGAAGATGAGGCCCGGGTTATCGTTTATATCGACCCGCCTGAATATGAAGCTGCCAAAACGGCTCCGCATGAAGCGTTTATGGAGCGAGAGCTGAATACGCCCGAAGACGCCCATGATTATATGATGAAATCCTATTCGCTTCGGGCCGGGGATAAAGGGTTTCAGGATATTTTCCGCGATACGCTGCATCACATGGCTGAAACGGGCGATGCCATCTTAGTGCATTGCGCGGCAGGAAAAGACAGAACCGGCACTCTTGTGGCCCTGATACAGGGGCTTTTGGGCGTGCCAGACAAAGATATCCGAGAAGATTACATGCTGACAAACAAAGCCGTGGATGTTGAAAGTTTTCTCGAGCCGGCTTCAAAAGCGTTCACCAAAAGATATGGACGCGCTATCGCGCCAGATGCGTTACGTCCCATGTTTGGTGTCAAATCAGATTATCTGGACTCAGCTCTAGAGCAAATGGGGGATTTACGCCAATATGCGCAAGATATTTTGGGGCTGAGCGACAAAGACATTACAAATTTGCGAAACCATTATCTGGAGTAGATTAGCGCCTTAGGAACAGGAAACTGTTTTACCCGATCCGGTGCAGCTATAGGTTTTCCCGTCCGTCGAGCCAAAGGTCACTTCGCTGGATCGCCGAGGTTTAAGTATGAACGTGTCGGACATTGTAAAGTCCTGCTTCATATACATAAATTTGAGCGGAGAATAATTATAGGCGATGCGGGCGACTAAAATTCCTGAATTTTCAGTCATCATAGCGCCATCTACTCCAGCCGGATCAAAACTAGGCAAAGGGGCAGATCCGCTATTCATTACGGCCGACCCGACGAGCGTGTTTTTCCCATCTGAATCCCGCGCCCAACTGTCAATCTGGATGGTCGCCCCGGACGCATTCTCAATATTCATCACGCGTATAGTGGCGGAAAGCACATCCTCAAGATCATCTTTATCAAGGTTCGAAGTTTGCGAGGCGAGGTCGCCAATCACATTCGTAGCATGCGAAACGGCCCGGTCCACCGCCACAGCAGACGCGATTTCTGCGAGGCCGAAATACATGGAGATGAGCAACGGCGCTAGAATTGCAAATTCAATCGCAGCCAGACCATTTTCATCTTGCCGAAGTCCGGCAACGCTTTGTTGCAGGCGTGTTTTCAGCTTAGCGGTAGTATGTTTCTCTTTCATCTATTTCCCCTTTAAGACGGACAGGCGCCAGCGGTTGAGAAGGGTTCATTTCGAAAAGCCGTCGAGGATTGAAGTTCGCGGATTCCGCTGCCTTTTTTTGTCTCCAAACGCGTCAGGGCCGCCGGCATAGCCAAAGAATAGTAATAGATAGCACGGGCGACGACAGGTTCTCCGCCCATTGTGCTGGCAACTGTCCCATTTGGTATGGCAGAATCTGGGTCTTCGGCTTCTGGAGGATCCGGAAGGGTAATACTTTGAAAGTTTGAACCGGTTTCAACATCAACTCTAAGACGATCTGCACACCGACCAATGCTGGCCATATTCGAGCAAACAAGCTCTTTGAACTTTTCCGCTTTGTCGCCGCTACAGGCTTGAAAATTACCAACTCGGATTTGACGTCCGGCCTCTCCAACGGCGTGTGTCATGCTCGCATTTAAAAACAGGATAATGGCCAGTTCCAATATGCCGAAAATAAGCATGAAAAAGGGGATGGCCAGCAAGCCAAATTCTATCGCCGCAGAACCCTCTCCGTTGCGAAGATAGGTCCTGGCGCGGGCGTGCAACCGCCGAAGGACATTATAAGTAGGCAGGGTCATAGTTCATCCCACAAAAGTTCTTCAAAAGACTAGGGAAAAGAGCTTAAAGTTCAGCCAATGAATAGCCTTAACAGGCGCTAAATTTTATCTCTATTTGTCGACAAACCCTAGAATTCATTACCTTGCGACGACGGACCGGAACCAATAGGGCCGGGGCCGGATTGCGCTGAGTTAGGCCCTGCAAAACCCTGGTTCCCAGAACCCTGAGGAGAGACGCCTTGGGCGCCGAGAGCTTCGGAGGAAATAATAGGCCGTTCACTGGACGTAAAGTCGTCAATGAAATCCGGAGAGTCACCCAAAACAGGGGAGGGCTGGCATGTCGGCGCGCAATTATAGCTTTGCCGGTTGCCTCGATTAAATACCCGAACGCTTTGCGAGGAAACGGATTGGGAGACCTGGATGTCTGCATCCATCAAGGTTTGTCCCTGTCGATCCAGAATAATCAGATTGGTTTCCCCATAGCCGCGTCCGACCACAAATAATGTATCTGCGGCGTGCACAGAAACATCTGCGATGGACGGATTGCCAATGATAACCGCTCCAGCAGACGCGGGCAGGCGGAGAATCTGGGTTTTGTTGAGCTCCACCTGATAGGCCTGACCATTGGTCATATACTGTCCGGCTATGGCCAAGGGAGATAAAGACAAAACGCCGATTGCCGCCGCTGTTCCTAAAATCAATGATGACATTTTTTGCATATGAGCCTCCGGCATTCGGAGCCTGTCTATAGCCATGTGGTGAATGAAGCGTTTACAAATGGCCTTGCAGGGCAGGATTTTACACGATTTATACCGCCTACATTATATAAGGGAGAAAAATTTCATTTAATTTGATCAGAAAAGTCTACAAATACTGAGGGTTTCGGCTATTTTTAAGAAAAAACAGAATTAATTACAAATTTACCACGTCTCCTAACCGGCTCGTAATCCATCCCCGCTATAAGTCATCACATCAGGGAAAACCCTGTGAATTGGGATTGTCCCTTTATAATTGACTAGCATACGTGGGAGTAAGATATGCAAAATTTAGTAACACGTTTTATCGAAGACGAGTCCGGTGCAACAGCTATTGAATATGGCCTGATCGCAGCCCTTATTGCTGTGGCCCTTATCGGCGGCGCAACAAAACTTGGTACCGCAATTGACGGTAAGTTTAACGCTGCTGCGACTTCAGTCAGCGGCGCATCTGAGAACACTGGTACATAAGTGTACTGTTGTTAAGTCGAATTTAATTCGATTTCGCTATACGAAAGCTGCAACTTCGGTTGCAGCTTTTTTTATGCTTGATGAGAGCTTTTCCTCCGAGGGGCACAATGAAATTATTCCATTCATTTCTACAAGATGACACGGGCGCAACAGCTTTAGAGTATGGTCTGATTGCAGCCCTCATCGCTTTGGCCTTGATAGGAGGCGCCACAAGCCTCGGTAAATCTCTTGATGGGATATTTAGCGGGGCGGGAGAGGATATGACTGCCGCGAATGCTCCCAGAGTTACCTAAAGCAGATATTTAATCTAATAAAACTAAGAAGTAGGAGGTCGGAGAAACCCAATATTAAGACTGTTTCGTTAAACCGAAAAAAAATTATTCGGTAGAGTCAGATGATATTTCCATTTCTCATATTTTTCGGGTTTTCGATTTGCATGATAATGGCGGCCATTAAAGATGCCGCGATAATGAAAATTCCGAATTGGATCAGCCTCCTGACAGTTGCACTGTTCTTCCTCATGATGCCTTTTGCGTGGACAGGTCTGCCTGTTTTCGGCGAACATTTGCTTGTAGGGCTCGTGGTTTTTATTGCCGGATTTGTAATGTTTGCTCTAGGATGGTTAGGCGGCGGCGACGCAAAACTCATGGCCGCGACCTCTCTTTGGTGGCTTTGGGGGGATCTAACCCTCTATTTATTCTACACGGGGATTATTGGCGGGGTTTTAGCTCTCGTGATCCTGGTAGGACGCAACTATGCTCCAATTTGGCTTTCGACCTCCTCATGGGGATATGGTCTCTTCAAAGAAGAGAAAAAGATGCCTTACGGCCTAGCCTTGGCGGGCGGTGCATTACTCACTTTACCACAGAGCGCAATTTTTAATGCGGCCTTAGGGTTGTAATACTTAAAATTGAGTGATTTGGAATCTCAAGATTTTTGAATGCGGATTTAATCTAAAGAACTGGCCAAAAAATGGGGCGCGGAGAGCGTCCAAAATTGATATAGTGCCTAAATTATCAATAAATTTCAGTGTTTTCCTCCTGTTTTATCTTCCGTGTTAACCAATTCTTTGCCGTCCCTTTTTACATCTTAACCATACTTTATCGAATCTCTGTCTATGAGAGTCGTAATGAAATCTGACTATTCCGGTCATGTGAGGGGTTATGGACAGCTCAAAACTTATAAAGGTGGCGATTCTGGGCGGCACAGCTCTGGTGCTCTGGTTTGCCATTCAGAAATTTGCGGCACCCTCTCAGACGAATACGAATGAGATTGCGCCTGTTGTTGAACAAGTTGAATATGTCGAAGTTTTGGTTGCGAACGCCAATGTTCCTCTGGGAACCCGCATTACGGCTGACCACCTGTCTTGGAAGCCATGGCCAAAAGAAAATGTACAGCCCAATTTGATTACAAACGAAGAAAGTGACCGGCCTGAAGCTATTCAGGAACTGGAAGGCTCCATTGTCAGGGCTGAAATATTCGAAGGCGAGCCGATTAATGAGGCAAAACTTGTTCGCGCCGGAGACTCTGGTGTTATGGCCGCCATGTTAAATCCGGGCATGCGGGCTGTCACGACGCGTATCTCAGTTGAAACGGCGGCAGGCGGCTTTATCCAGCCCGGCGACCGGGTTGATATCATCATCACAGAAAAATTTAATCTTCAGAATAATAATTCCGGAACGCAAGGTTCAACCGGCATTATCCGCGATGAAGTCAACATTTCGAATATCCTGTTCGAAAATGTCCAAGTGCTCGCCATTGATCAGACTTACGCAACGGACCCTGAAGGCGAGGCCTTTGTCATCGGGTCTACCGCGACGTTTGAACTCAGTCCATCAGACGCCACACTGTTACAAGAAGCTCAGTCTTCCGGAGAAATCAGTTTGGCTTTGCGCGGATTAAACGCTTCGCGGATGAGCGCGCCGAGTGCGGCCAAGCGAACTGTTTACGAAGAAGAAGCGCCGCCATCTGACCTTGTTGTTTACCGCTCGGGCGAGCCGCAACGCGTCGCGATAAGGGGTCAATAATGACGAAAATTCGCCGTTCTATTAAAATGACGATGGAAAATATTTCCATTCGCCGCGCGGCCTTAAGCGGCGTCGGCCTGAGTCTCGCTGCACTCATGAGCCTCTCAACTCAAGCCAATACCCGGTCATATGCCGATATCGGGGCCGTCACGGCCAGCTCTCATTCTGTTGCAAGTCAAAACGCAAAGGAACGCAATATTATTCTGCCTTATGGCAAATCCACAGTTATCGAGCTTCCCCAAGGTATACAGGACGTAATTGTTTCCAATCCGGATGTTGTCGAAGCGGTGGTACATACTTCAACGCGGACAGTTTTGATTGGTAAACAGGCCGGACAGACAAATGCGTATTTTTACGGCCAAAACGATCAGGAGCTGCTCAATCTGAACATTCGGGTTGAACGCGATATATCAGAGCTGAACCAGCTAATTCGTAAAAATGCCTCTGACGCAGAAGTTGAGGTTCAGGCCATTCACAACAATATCCTTCTTACCGGATCTGTTCAAAATGCGGCTTCGGCGGATAGAATTGAAAAACTGGCCAAGCTTTGGCTAAACGAAATCGCCACAGGGACGTATGAACCCGGCGAGGTCGTCAATCTTATGTCGATTGAAGGCCGCGATCAGGTTATGCTCAAAGTCCGCATCGTTGAGATGCAACGCTCGGTCACGAAGCAACTTGGATTTAATATCGGCGCCGTGGCTCAGCTGGGAGAATCGACGGTTTCGCTTGTCAGTAATGCCGGACTAGGCGCTGTCGCAGGTTTGTCGGGAGAAGCAACAGTTCGGCCCGCGGGTGGAGATATCACCTCCCTAACAGGCGCTATTCAGGCGCTGGAACGTGTGGGACTCATTCGCACTCTGGCCGAGCCGAGCCTGACCGCAATTTCCGGTGAAACCGCGAATACGCTAATCGGCGGCGAATTCCCCCTTTTGACAAATGTCTTTCTGGATGAGTTTGGACGAACTCAGCGCGAATTTGAATTCAAACCTTACGGGGTTTCTCTCGGTTTTACCCCGGTCGTTCTCAGCGAAGGTTTGATTTCCCTGAATATTTCAACCGAAGTTTCAGAACCCACAACAGAAGGTTCCTTTGAAACAGGAGGGATTTCCTCTGATATTCTGGGTCTTCGTGTCAGACGCGCCAATACAGTCGTCGAAATGCCGGCCGGCGGCAGTCTGGTTATCGCAGGGCTCATCCGCGAAGAAAGCCGGAGCTCCAGTGACGGCACGCCCGGCGCCAAAGATATACCCGGTTTGGGGGCTCTTTTCCGAAATAGCGACTCCACCAACACGCAAACCGAACTGGTTGTGATCGTGACGCCTTACTTGGTCGATGCGACCCATCCGGATAAGCTTCAAACTCCGCTTGACGGGTATGTCCCGCCTTCCGACGGCGAGTCTATTCTCTTGGGCCGTTTGAACAAGGTTTATTCAGAAGATGGCCAGCCAAGAATCTCACAGCCTGCCTTGGGCGGGCCATTCGGGCATGTGGTCGATTAGGAGATGATGATGATCAAGACCTCCAAACAAATTCGGCAAATAGTCCTTGCTTCCTGTGGCGCAGGAATTCTAGCGGCTTGCGCGACACCGACGCCTTCCTACGCGCCGACACCTTTGCGAAATCAAATTAAAGTGGCTGAGTCTATCGAACGGCTTGAACTATATGCCCGCCCCGAAGGGTTGGAACTTTCAGCCCGCGATCAATTCGCTGTCGGCCAGTTTTTGGAAAGTTATCGCACTGGTGGAGATGGCCCGCTTTATGTGAACTTACCGGCCGGAGAGATCACGGGGCACGGTACACAACAAGCCAATACGATGCTCCGAACTATGATGGCCCAAGCGGGAATTAATCCGGCCGCGCTTCAAACAGGCGAATATCAGAGCGAGGCTGACGCGCCGTCGCCTGTCGTTGTCTCCTACAGAACTCTGCGAGCTGTTCCGGCGGATTGCCGTTTTATGGATGATTTGAGCCGAACCTATAATAATCAGCCCAGCCAGTCATTCGGATGTTCTCAAAACGCAAATTTGGCGGCGATGGTGGCCGATCCGCGTCAGTTCCTGGAGCCTTATCCGGCGTCTAGTCCAAACTCACAGCGCCGGACTGTCGTCTATGACAAATATATCAAAGGCGAATCGACTGCGGCTGAGCGACCGCCGCAACAATCCGAAAAGTTTGATGCCGAATAATGACTTATAACATAGCCCCATATTCTCCCAGGAGCGGTCTCATTTTGAGCCAGACGGAAATAACCGGATGAATCCTATGACCCAAAGCCCAAATCCCCAAAATACGAACCCTCCTTCGCAGCCTACCCCAATGGGCCAAATGCCCGCGCCGCAATTTGCGCCGCAGCCTGTTCCAATGCCGCAAAATCCCGGAAATCCGGGCCAAATGCCCCAAAACCAGCGACCACAAAATCAAATGGCTGCGCCTCAACCTATGCCAAGACCGCAGGGGATGCCGGGGCAACACGCAAATCAACCGCAGCCTCATCCTCACCCTCAAGCAGGTCAAGCTCAGCCGCAATTGGCTCCGCCGCAATCTCCGCAACAAACGCCAAATCAACAGCCCCCAAACCCGGGAATGAATCCACAGCATCCACCTTTTCAGGGTCAAACCCCGCAAGGTCAGCCTCAGCCGGACCGCATGCCGCCTCCGGCCGCTATGGGAATAAATTATCCGTCAGAGGAAGAAGAAGCTGCCCGAGAAGGCGGCGAAAAAGCGCTGCCCCAAATCTCTATTCATGCGTTTTGCGACCGCCAGGAATCCGCCAGCGTGATAAATTCCACGACCCGTGATTGGCGAATGAAACGCGTTAATATGAAGATCTATATGGGTGGTCTTCCTTCCGCGATTGATTTTTATCGCAAGGAAAATACGCCGAGCCTCATTCTGGTCGAAACGGGTATGCGTGGGCCCGAACTTTTTGCCCAATTGGAACAGTTGGCTTCCGTTTGTGATGAAGATACAAAAGTTGTCATTATCGGCGCGGCCAACGATATCCGGCTCTACCGACAATTAATGGAAAAAGGCGTTTCCGAGTACATTGTACCGCCGCTCATGCCGCTTAATTTAATCCGTTCGCTTAGCGACCTTTATTCCGACCCAGAGGCCCCGTTTATCGGGCGTGTTACGGCCTTTTTCGGCGCGAAGGGCGGGGTTGGTTCGTCGACGCTGGCGCATAATATGGCGTGGTGTTTGGCGGAAGAGCTTGGACAGGAAACGGCTTTGGTCGATCTTGACAGTTCCTTCGGAACGACGGGTCTCGATTTCGCCTATGATAATTCCCAAGGTTTGGAAGAGGCGCTTGGCCAACCAGACCGTCTCGACGAAACGCTTCTTGATCGCATCATGATCCGCCATACGGCGAAACTTTCCATTCTACCGGCGGCAAGCTCTCTGAACAGTAAACCTGTACTTGATAGCGAGGCTTATGAGGCCGTGGTGAATGGCGTCCGGTCTATCAGTCCTCTCACCATACTGGATATGCCGCACTACTGGGCAGAATGGACAACCGGAGTGCTGACCAGCGTTGATGATGTCGTTATTACGGCAACGCCCGATCTGGCCAATCTCCGCAATACAAAAAACCTGGTGGACTTCCTTCGGTCGCAACGCCCTAATGATCCTGATCCGGTCCTGATCCTAAATAAAACAGGCATGAGTAAAACTGCAGAAATTCCAGTTAAAGAATTTGCCGCAGCTGTCGGTCTAGAGCCGAGCCTTGTTATAAGTTTTGACCCGGACAGCTTCTTTGAAGCCGCAAATGAGGGCAAAATGCTGAACCAGGTCAAATCGGCAGATCGCACAGTGTCGGGTCTAAATTATGTTGCCAATCGGTTGAAAACGGGTCGATTTGACATGGCTTTGCAGAATGACGGCGGGAAACGGAAGAAATCTCAGCCCAAAAATGACCGGTCACAGCAAGGGGACTCACAAAAAGGCAAATCTATCTTTTCATTCCTGAAAAAAGGAAAGTAAGCGCCCATGTTCGGTAAACGTTCAGACGCCACAGCGCTAAAAGCGCCTGTCACCGAAAAAAAGGTGGTGACGCCTCCTGTTCAGGCGGCGCCTTCACCTGCGACGGTGGCTCAGGGGGCCTCCCGCGCGGCGGAGCCTTCAGAGGATTATTACGAAACCAAGGCGACGATTTTTAACGCTTTGTTTGAAACCATTGACGTTACGGCTTTGGCCGGAATGCAAATGGATAAAGCCCGCGAAGAAATTCGAACCATTGTCGACGAAATCATCGCTATCCGGAATGTGCGGCTGTCAGTTGCGGAGCAAAACCAGCTTATAACAGAGATCTGTGACGATATTCTCGGTTATGGCCCGCTTGAGCCCTTGCTCATGCGTGACGATATCGCCGATATCATGGTCAATGGCGCCAAACACGTTTTCATCGAAGCCAATGGTAAGATGATTAAGACAAATATTCGCTTCCGCGACAACACTCAGCTGATGAATATCTGTCAGCGTATTGTGAGCCAAGTGGGTCGCCGCGTTGATGAAGCCAGTCCGATCTGTGATGCGCGCTTGCTAGACGGCTCTCGTGTTAACGTGATTGCACCGCCGCTTTCCATTGACGGGCCGTCGCTCACTATTCGGAAATTTAAAAAGGACAAACTCCAGCTGAAAGATTTGGTCAATTTTAAATCCATTTCTCCGGCCGGTGCACGCGTGCTCGAAATCATCGGCGCGTGTCAGTGTAACATTGTTATTTCCGGCGGTACTGGTTCCGGTAAAACAACACTTCTGAACTGCCTAACAGGATTTATTCATCCTGATGAACGGATCATTACCTGCGAAGACGCGGCAGAATTACAGCTCCAGCAGCCACATGTGGTTCGACTTGAAACCCGTCCGCCCAACCTAGAGGGCAAGGGCAAGGTTACGATGGCGGATCTGGTCAAAAACTGTCTGCGGATGCGTCCCGAACGTATTATCGTGGGTGAGGTCCGCGGACCCGAAGCCTTTGACCTGCTACAGGCCATGAATACGGGCCATGACGGCTCCATGGGGACGCTCCATGCTAACTCGCCGCGCGAAGCTCTGTCTCGACTGGAATCGATGATTACAATGGGCGGTTTTTCCCTGCCGGCGAAAACGATTCGCGAAATGATCGTGGGCTCTGTCGACGTGATTGTTCAAGCGGCACGTTTGAGAGACGGCTCGCGCCGCATCACAAAGATTACCGAAGTTATCGGCATGGAAGGCGATGTGATCGTCACCCAAGATCTCATTGTTTATGAAATGGACGGTGAAGACGCCCAAGGCAATATTATCGGAGAGCATAAATCCACCGGGATTGCGCGTCCGGCCTTTTGGGACCGAGCCCGATATTTCAACCTTGAAAAAGAACTGGCTCAGGCTTTGGATGAGGCTGGGAGTTAGAAATGGATCAGACTACGCTCATCGGAATGGTTGTCGTCGGTTTCGTTCTCGTGGCCGGATATATTCTCATGGGCGATGGCGGCGGCAAAAAAATCGAACGCCTGAAATCCATCTCCGGAGACACCAAGAAAAAAGAAAGCTTCCTCGGCAAACTCAAAACCGAAGATCAGGGATCGCGGCGAAAGCAAATTGAAGAGACGCTTTCCAAAATTGAGGAAAGACAGAAAAAGAAAAAGAAAAAAGCAAAGTCGCTGGAAATGCGTTTGATACAAGCCGACTGGTCCACGAAACCCGAAAAATTCCTCATCATATCAGCAGTCCTCGCAGGTTTGGCTGGCGTTCCGGCTTTTGTTCTGGGTATGAATCCGTTTTTATGTCTTGGCCTTGCTTTCGTCGTCGGGTTCGGCCTTCCCCGATTTTTCCTAAACAGCGCTATTGCCCGACGTCAGAAAAAATTCACGGCGCATTTCGCCGATGCAATGGACATTATTGTTCGCGGCGTTCGTACTGGTCTTCCGCTCAATGACTGTCTCAAAATTATTGCGCATGAAAGTCCTGATCCTTTGGGTGCGGAGTTCCGTAAAGTAGTTGAAGGCGAAAGCGTCGGGATCCCGATTGAGGTCTGTCTGGAACAGCTTTATGAACGTATGCCGATTTCAGAGGTCAACTTCTTCGCAACCGTTTTAAATATTCAAAAATCCACGGGGGGTAACCTCGGTGAAAGTTTGGCCAATTTGTCTGCTGTATTGCGGGGCCGGAAAATCCTGCGGGAAAAAATTAAAGCCCTCTCGGCCGAGGCCAAAATGAGTGCAATCATTATCGCTTCTTTGCCGATTGTTGTCATGCTGCTCGTCACAATGATGTCTCCGGATTACATGAATGAGTTATATTTCACGTCGACGGGTCAAAGAAATATGATGATCGGAGCCTTTATGATGTTCTTAGGAACGTTCATGATGCGCAAAATGATTAACTTCAAGTTTTAGAGGGGAGTAAGACATGCCAGCTGAATCACTCTCTCTTCTTCAGAACATTGCCTTTCTGGTTATCGCTTTGCTTACGGTGGCAACGCTTTACATTATTTTCGCGCCCATTTTTGAGGGGGACAAACTCAAGAAACGAATGGATTCTGTCTCAAATGCCCGCGAAAGTCTAAAGCAAAACAGAATGGCCGAATTGAATTCGGCTCAGAAAGGACTTCGGACAGAAAATAAAGGGGCGGTGAAAAACCTCGTTGACCGGTTTTCGTTGCAGAAGCTCCTGGAAGCGTCAGATCTGAAAGACAAATTGGCCCAAGCCGGGATGCGCGGCCAGAAACCGGTCTATACGTTCTATATGTTTCGCTTGATTGCGCCCGTTGTACTGTTTGTCTTGGGCGTTCTGTTTTTCGTTCTTCTCAATGTCCGAGAATGGTCTCTGATGCAGAACCTTTTTGTGACAATCTGCCTAACATTATTCGGCTTTTACTTGCCGGCCATCTACGTAAAGAACGCGGCCTCTAAACGCTTGGCCAATATTGTGCCTGTGTTCCCCGATGCATTGGACTTGCTGCTTATCTGTGTGGAATCGGGGATGTCTGTGGAATTGGCCTTTGGACGGGTCGCTGACGAAATGGCGGAAAGCTCCGTTGAACTGGCTGAGGAGTTCTCTCTGACAACAGCCGAACTCTCTTATCTCAGCAGCCGCCGACTGGCTTACGAAAACCTTGCACGCCGGAACAACCATCCGGGTATTCGGGCCGTGGCCACAGCGCTCATACAGGCCGAACGATATGGTACGCCGCTCGGCGATACGCTTCGGACTATGGCCAATGAGAATCGCCAAATGCGCGTCATGCAAGCTGAGAAAAAAGCCGCTTCTCTGCCGGCCAAGCTGACCGTGCCTATGATCGTCTTTTTCTTACCGGTTCTGTTTATCGTTATCCTTACGCCTGCAGGTATGCGCCTCGGAGCGGCTCTGGGATAGAGGGACGGAGACACTATAAGCCATAAAAAAGCCGCTGATAATTCAGCGGTTTTTTTTTAAGGTTTGTAATTGTCTCTATCTTCGCTCGCGAGAGGCCCCGCGCGGCTCCTGGGGCTTCGGCGGGTAGGGCGTGCCTGTATTTCCTCGAGGGGGATATGGCTGCGCCTGAGGCGGCTGATATTGCGCCCCGGATGAGCCCGGGTCAGCCCGTCCCGGAAAATAAGGCGCTGCTTGGCCGTAGGCGCTCTGGTTTTGTCTTTGAGGTGTCGACAATGTTTGCGGACGCCGAAGCGCGGGATTGGCTGGTCTTGCGCCGACATTTCCAGCCAACTTCGCTAAAATGTGTTCCTGCGCTTGTTGTTGCTCGGGGCTCACGATTTGCGTCTTGGGTCTTGCGCCAGACTGTTGGGCTGCAAGGCGGGCCGCGTCGCTGGCAGAGCGGCTTTGCGCGTATGGCGCGGCATTGTTTTGCGAGTTTATGTCAGATTTTGCAGAAGGGGAATTCCGTACAGTGATCTTGGGCGCTGGAGAGGTAAATCCTCCACCAGCATTCGTTCCGCTATATGCAGCGGGATCATTATACTGCTTCGCAGATTGTGGAGAGACTGCAGGCGAGGCTCCATTAGGCGATGACGCATTGCTCCGTATCGTTTGCGCTGGTTGCGGGTTAAGATCAGGGAGTCGGCTAGATGACTGGCTTTGAGCCATCCGCGCCATAGTTTCCGCTTCATCCGTTTTACCCTGAATTTGAAGGACAAGGGCCAGATTCTGACGAACGCTTTTAGAAGCCCCCGGGATAGCGACAGCCCGTCTTAACCAGGTCTCAGCCGTCACGGGGTCGCCTGATAGAGCATAGGATAGACCCATGTTCGCCATAACACTCGGATCGTTCGGCGTGATGTCCAGCGCGCGTGTGTAGTATTTACGGGCGAGCTCATATTGCTCTTGTTGATCCAAAGCCGCGCCTTTCAGCGACCACAGCCGTCCATAGGCCGGCGCGTAGTTCAGGGCCTGATCCAAAGGCTCCATCGCATCGACGGAGCGTTCTGAGGCAATAAGAGACGCTGCATATTCTGCCGCGAGATAGGGGTCACGGGGATAAAGCGCCCGCGTTGTTTGAGTGATTTCAACAGCGCGTTGGGGATTGCCGAGTTTTCGAATAGCAGCCGAGAGCTTGATGGCGGATTCCAAATCGCCCGGATTAAGGTCGTATTCGCGCATCCAGAAGGCCGCCTGTGCCAACACGTCTTGCGTTTCAATTCCATCGCGGAGGGCGCGATTGGCGGGCTGGAAGCTTTCCTTGCTCATATTCTCGGAAAGCTCGCGTTCGGTATCTGTATATTGAGGGGCAGTGGCGCATCCGGCCAGACCGCTGAACAACCCTACCGCCAAAAGGCCCGAGCCCAATAGAATTCGTAATTTATATGGTGTCATGTTAGGCTTTGCCTCCTGCAAAGTGCATTTCGGTCGTGCGACACGTCTTGCACCTGCCTTTAATTGCGTTCACAATCGTAAACAGAGACGGTTAATGCTTCGTTAGTATTCTGCGCCGATCACTGAGATGGGTCCTGCCTCATAATCGAAGCTAAAATGATAGAGAAAGAAAAGTGACAATGTCCGATTCCCCCTCCGAAACGCCAATTTTTGTCCGAGCTTCAGAGCTAAGTGATAAGGAAGCGACCTCGATTATTCCGATTTATTGTGTGCGGCCGGACGACTGGGCAGATGTTAAAGCTTCACTAGACGCCGTAGGTCAGAGCTATGCAACAGCCCGTGGCTTTTGCGCGGATGCCGGACAAAGAGTTCGGCTCCCGAAAGCGGACGGATCAGTGTCAGCGGTGCTATATGGTCTGGGTCAGCCGGAAGACGATGATCTCGGTCCAATCCGGGTCGGGGGATTATCTTCGGCCCTGCCGGAAGGCTTCTACAAACTCGCCGTTATGCCCAAGGACTGGAAACGGACTCTGGCCGAAACCGGTTGGGGAATGGGCGCTTACAAATTCGAAACGTATCTGAAAGATGAAACCCGTTTTCCTACTCTTGTTGTCAGCGAAGACAGCCCCCTGGTGGAAATCCAGTCTCTGGCCGATGCAACGGCGCTTTGCCGAGATCTTATCAATACGCCGGCAAGCGATATGGGGCCTGTAGCGCTGCACAAAGCTGCGGCTGATTTAGCGAAAGAATACGGCGCAACATTGTCGGCAACGGTTGGCGAGGAGCTACTGGAAAAGAACTATCCGATGATACACGCTGTGGGCCGCGCCGCGCATGAGCCGCCCCGTCTGGTTGAATTTGAGTGGGGGGACCCCTCTCATCCGCGTCTGGCTCTGGTCGGCAAAGGAATTACTTTTGATACGGGCGGCGTGAATATCAAAGGCGCGTCGAGCGCACGTTTGATGAAGAAGGATATGGGCGGCGCGGCACATGTGCTGGCGCTGTCTAAACTCATCATGGAAAACAATTTGCCCATTCGTCTGCATTGTCTAGTGGCGGTGGCAGAAAATGCCGTTTCTGCAGGCGCTTACCGTCCGGGCGATATACTACATTCGAGAGAAGGGCTAACTGTCGAAATCGACAATACGGATGCGGAGGGACGTCTGGTTTTAGGTGACAGTCTGACCAAAGCTGCTGAAAGCGAACCGGCGCTTATTATAGATTTTGCTACTTTGACCGGCGCAGCGCGTGTGGCTATGGGACCGCAAGTCCCGCCTTTCTTCTGTAACCGCGAAAAGCCCGTCTCGGATGTTTTGGCGCAAGGCGAGACACAGGTTGATCCCATTTGGCGCATGCCGCTTTGGAAACCCTATTATTCTCTGCTCAGCTCACCCATTGCTGATATGAAAAATGCGGGCGGAAGTTTTGCAGGCTGTATTACGGCCGCCTTATTTCTGCAGCGTTTCGTGAAAAACCGCCCTTGGATGCATCTAGATACTTATGGTTGGAATCCGAGCAATCGGGCCGGACACCCTAAGGGCGGCGACATGTATGGGGTGCGGGCGCTCTATTTCTGGCTAAAGGCAGGCGGGCTGAACTCCGACCTCTCCAAATAGTTAAAAAAGTCTTAAAAAAATATAGAGTCCTTTTAAGGCCTTAGCCCATTCCGGGGTTGAGGCCTTTGGTTTGCGTCTTGACCAAAGAATCCCGCCTATGCGATTCCTTGATTCGGTTACAAATCAGGGACAAATATTTATGGCTGACGGTGCAGACAATACAGTGGTTTTTCTGGCGCCGGTTTCTTCGGCTTCGCGCCAGGCCTCTAAAGCGCCGCTTCCTCTTGCCCGTCCAAAAATCAACCTTTCCGAAGGATTGGACCTTTGGCGCCAAGTGACGGTAAAGTCTGTCCGGGCCAGCGAACCGGATTTATCGACCCGGCAAATGGCGGTGCTGATGACCATATATCTTTCCGAGGGGCCTCATACCGTTCGTTCTCTGGCCAAGCATTTGGAGGTGACAAAAGCAGTCATTTCGCGCGCCATAGATCGACTTACTCATCATGGTTATGTCGAACGTGCGCCGGATCACAGGGATAAACGCTCTGTAGTGATGTGCCGGACCTCCGGCGGAATTCATTATTTAAGGAATTTTGCCAGGATCATCCAAACGGAATTTACGGCGTAAGCTATGGCGGATTCACGAGTGAGCCTTCCGGATGCCGACATGCCGCTCCTCTCTACAGCTCACATTATTGCGCCGTCTGCACCGCTTCGTGATAATCGCGGATGGCGTGAAGGATTGCAGACAGAGTTGCTTCACGGCCAAAAGTTCAATGTGTACGAAACAGGCCGCGGCTGGGTCTGGGGGCAAGCGGTTTCCCTGATACCCGGGAGCGAAAGGCCGGGATATGTGGGCTATGTCCCCAAAAAGTCTGTTTCGGATGATGTATTTGAGGCTAGCCACCGAATAACCGCGCTACGCGCGCCGGTTTTTAACAAACCAAATATCAAATCACATATTGTTCACGCGCTCCCGCTTAACTCACAGGTTCAAGGGCAATCAGAGGAGGGCGACTTTTTGCAAATCGGGGCAGGCGCTTATATTCACACCCGTCATCTGGTAGCCTTGTCTGAATCGGGCGGAAATCTGGCTTTCGTCGATATCGCGGAAAAGTATCTTGGAGCCCCATATGTCTGGGGCGGCAACGGAGCAATGGGCGTAGATTGCTCTGGCTTGCTTCAAATGGCGCTCTGCGCTGCAGGACAAGACGCGCCAAGAGACGCAGACATGCAGGAAGATGAGCTCGGGGTGCGTCTCGCCATCGAAGAATTTGATAATCTAAAGCGTGGAGACTTAGTGTTCTGGCCGGGACATGTCGGAATCATGTCTGACGCAAAGACGTTGCTCCACGCCAATGCGTTTCACATGAAAACGGAGAAAGAGCCCTATGCTGAGGCGCTCTCCCGTATTGGAACGCCCCGCAGGATTAAACGCTTTAAATAACCAAAGTTTAGCGGACTAGGATCGAATTACTCAGGCGTTGTTTCTTCTGTTTCTTCAGTTACTTCTTCAGAAGACTCTGTATCTGAGGTCTCACCTTCGGCGTCAGTTGGATCAGGTGTTGGGTCGCCAACACTCGCTTCAACGGCTTCTCCGCTTTCATCGATAACCGGTGTATCCGTATTTTCGACTTCTGTGTCACCTGTTTCGGAAGGGTCTGAACTGGTGTCTTCTGCCATTTCAGTGGCTTCTTCAGGCTCAGGGGCCGCAACGGCTTCGGGCCTCGGTTCAGGACTGCTGTCATTCACCCGCAAGTATTCGATCACGGCGGCCCGGTCTTCTTCTTTTTTCAAGCCGATGAAAGCCATTTTCGTCCCACTAATGTGAGCCGCAGGTTTGGTGAGGAAGCTGTCCAGCTCTTCGAAGGACCAGTTATACCCAACTGATGACATAGCAGAGGAATAGTTGAAACCAGCGTGACTGCCTGCAGGATTGCCGACAACGCCGTAAAGAGCTGGTCCAGTGCCATTGGCCCCACCAGACTCGACATTGTGACAAGACTGACATTTCTTAAAGACTTTAGCGCCTTCTTCGGCGTTCATGGCGTCCACCCAGCTTTGTTGCGGGAAGGGCAGATCAATTGCCTCTTCCTCGCCAGAGGCTATCTCAATAGCGCCGACGGAATAGACGGGCGTTTCAGGAGCGTCCGTGTGCATGAACATATGCGGCACTTCGCGCAAAACCATGACACCTAGAGCGGTGGCCAGAACGGCCCCTGCAATTTTGTTGAAACCAAGCTCATCCATGGGACGATTTCCTTCGTAGTCTTATGCTTCGATAACGTGGCAAAGCCAGCCCCGTTTGTTTGGTGGTCTTAATATAAACATATCACACGAAAGCAAATGGAAAACCTCTTGCGGCACACCGTCGCAAAGGCTTTAAGCGCAAATTACAGCCCTTTTTGCAGGATTGAGAAGATTATGAGCGATGTGATAGTTTATCAGGGGGAATCCGGAGCCTATTCTCACTTGGCCTGTGAGGCGTATTTTCCGCACTATACGCCGCTTCCTTGTGCAAGTTTTGCCAGCGCCTTTGCCCGGGTTCGAAGCGGCGAGGCGCAGCTCGCTATGATTCCTGTCGAAAATACAGTCGCTGGACGGGTTTCCGATATTTACCACCTCCTGCCAGAGGGCGGCCTCCATATTATCGGCGAACGTTATTTGGCCGTTCATCACCAGCTGCTCGGCATAAAAGGTGCAAATAAAGAAGACATTAAAACGGCCCGTTCACACCCAATGGCGTTGGGGCAGGTGAGAAAGAAACTTGTTGAGTGGAATATAAGATCTGTCGCGGATGTGGATACTGCCGGAGCGGCCCGCAAAGTCGCAGAACTGGGCGATAAATCGGTGGCGGCTGTGGCGTCGCGGCTCTCAGCGGAAACTTACGACTTGGACATATTGGCAGAAGATATCGAGGACGAAGCCCATAATACGACGCGGTTTCTCGTTTTATCACCAAATCCTATCATGCCCATTGTTACAGATGGCCCCGTTGTCACCAGTTTCGTGTTTAAAGTGAGAAGCGTTGCGTCTGCGCTTTATAAAGCCCTTGGCGGGTTCGCGACGAACGGGATCAATATGACGAAGCTGGAAAGCTATATGATTGGCGGATCTTTCACGGCGGCCCAGTTTTACGCCGACGTCGAAGGCCATCCCGACAGCGAGGCGATGCGCCATGCCTTGGAAGAACTTGCATTTTTCTCAGAAAATTTGACAATTCTCGGCACATACCCGGCCGACGAAATCCGCAATCTGGGATGAGTCTGACACCGTTTTGAGGGAAAATGGCTGTTGCTTTGCTAAAAAACGGCTTATGTTAAGGGTATGAAACTCCTCCTCATATCAACGGCCTTCTTTGGATTGGCGAGCCTGACTCCAATGGCTGCTCATGCCGCCGATGACCCTATCTATACGTCGTGGCGAAATAATTTGGCGTTGGGCGGATATGATGCGGTCAGCTTTTATTCGGGTAATCCGCAAAAAGGGGAAAGAGAATTTTCGACCATCTATAAAGGCGCAAGGTGGTATTTTCAGACCGAGGCCAACCGGGATTTATTCGTCTCCAATCCGAAAGCTTTTGAACCACAATTTGGGGGATATTGTGCTTGGGCTATATCCAAAGGAAAATTGGCCAGAGGTTCGCCCTCCCACTGGTATGTGGAAGATGGGAAGCTCTATCTCAATTTCAGTGACCGAATCCGGGATCGCTGGCTGGCAGATAAAAATGACTTTATTTCAATTGCCAATTCACGTTGGCCGGAAATCCTGGAATAAGCCCAAAGGGTGTTGGCAGCGTTAGCCCTGCTCGACCCAATATTTCATGAGTTGATTAGCAATGGTGACGCGGGGCGGGCGTAAAAAGGCATCGCCTGTTTTGTCAAAGACGGCTTTTACCTCTTCGCGCGAAAACCAGCGGCAATCTTCCAATTCGTCCTTATTGACGAAAATATCCGTATTGATGGCGTCGCTGATAATGCCCATCATGAGCTGGCTTGGGAAAGGCCAGGGCTGGCTGGCAATATAGCGATGATTTTTAGTCTTGATTCCACTTTCTTCTTCGACTTCGCGGGCGACAGCCTCTTCTATAGTTTCGCCGGGTGAGACAAACCCTGCCAGGGCGGACATAGCCCCCTCTGGCCAGCCATGACCGCGGCCCAATAAGAGCTTGTCCTCATGCACGACCAGCATGATTACGACAGGGTTGACGCGAGGGAAATGCTCTGTTGCGCAGGTCTCGCGGGAGCATATACGTTTGTTTCCGCCCTCACCTGGGTTTGTCGGAGCGGCGCATTTAGGGCAGAAAGGGTTCTGAAAGTGCCAATCTAGAATAGATTTCGCCCGGCCGGCCATTGAGAGTTCATCGGCGCTTAAATGCCCGCCCGCAGCCCGAAGGTTCTGGAAATCTTTTTCCAATGTCACAGCATCGTTTTTCTGTAGATTGCCGACGAAAATCGGCCTCTCGCCTTCCAGGCCTAGAAAGATAACATGTGGATCCACCAGATTTTGACCGATCAACTCGGAGGGATGGATACGAATGAGTTTTCCTTTTGAATCTATGGCGGGTTGTCCCTTGTGAAACAAAATCGCCCGCGCGGCGGGTTTGGCCATAAAGGCCTGAAGTTCGTCCGGAGAGCGGCGGGTTTCGCAAAAATCGATGGGACTGCCAGCAAAAGGCATAAGATCAGTATAAGTCATGAGGCTCTATAACGGGGCTGATCTCAAAAGACACGGCGTAAATAACAGCATGCACTACAATTGGAATTAGTGAGGTCTCTCTTCAAAATTACCCCGAATTTAGAAACCGTGATAAAAATACAACGACTTTCAGGGCGAGCATATTCCCGGGGAACGAAGCGCCGTGAATGAGCATATCCTTCTCCGTGTTTACTCACGAAAGGATAAAACAATGAGAAAACTAACAACTTCTGCCCTAGCCGGTTCAATGGCACTTTCCATGGCGTTCTTTGCCAGTGCAGGTGTCGCTCAAGCTCAGGATTCAGGGGCTTATGGTACTCTCGGTGCCAGCACCTATGAATTTGATACTTATAACGCGACAGGGCGTTTAGGATACAATTTCAACCGCTATTTCGGTGTTGAGGGCGAAGGCTCTGTCGGCATCATCGGTGATGATGAGGCCGGCGTGGAAACAGATACGGAGTGGGATCTAGGCGCTTATGCTGTAGGCCGCCTTCCGGTTACGGAACGTGTCGACGCTTTCGCACGTGCAGGTTATACCGTTGTGAGCGTTGAAACAGAAGCTGCCGGCGTCAAATTTCAAGACGAAGCGGACGGCTATGCTGTCGGCGGCGGACTGCAATATAACATGGATAGTCGAAACGGTATTCGAGCCGGCTATACTTACAAGGACGGCGAGATCGGCGGCGTAGATATTGATGCTGATGTGTGGGACATTTCCTATGTGAGAAAATTCTAACACGGCTAAAACAAATAGGCGGGTCAAACCGTCTCTCTAGAACCCCGGCCAAGTCATTGGTCGGGGTTTTTTCTGGGCTCAAGGCTTGCGCCGAAGGGCATCATTGTTCATATACCCGCCCGGAAGGTTGGCTTTGGACGGGAATCCGCGCCAACCCGGTCAGGTCGGGAACGAAGCAGCCGTAACGTGGCTTTTTCGGGTCAGGGTTCAGCCTTCCACTCTTTCCTCAAAATTTCTATATTTTATTCAAGCGGTTTCTTTGTCACTTGAGTTGGCGTTTTCTTCGTCGGTGTTATCATTCTCATCCACTCCTGCATCAGCCATCCAGCGATTTGATAGACTTCCATGCACGAGTGCTGAAACGAGTATTGTGAAACTAATGACGCACCAAATTCTTTCCGGATTGGCAAAATCAACCTGATTAAGTCCGAACGCCGCATAAAAGATCGAGCCCATTCCCCGTATACCGAAAAATGCGATTTTAGCGCGGTCGATTTTTTCCATATTGTGACCCAGTAGGGAAATCCATCCCGCCAAAGGTCGGATAATAAATACAACCGCCAATGCGATAGCTAAATCCTGCCAAATCCAGACATACCAGAGCGAACCTCCGATGAAAGTTCCGAACCAGAGCAAAATAACAGCCAATAATATGGCTTCCAGTTGATCCGCGGATTTATGCGTTTTGTTCTCGTAAGGCTCTGCTTTCGTGTCCTTGGTCAAGGCTCTCGCGGCGCGGGCGGAAATGAAAACGGATAAAAACCCATATCCATGAACTAATTCTGCGAGTCCGTAGGACAGAAACGTTGCAGCTAGTAGGACCAAAGCCGCATTAGAGCGGTTATTCGTGGCGTCGCCAATCGAAGAAAATAGAATTTTTGTCAGGCACCATCCGACGGCAAGTCCGGCGATAACACCTGTCGCAATGCGATAAACGACATCTTCCAGAACCCAATTCCCCCACGAAAAATCGCCTGTGGCAAGAGCTAATCCGACCGCCAGCCAAATGAAGGGAAAGGCCAATCCGTCATTCAAACCCGCCTCGGATGTGAGCGCTGTCCGCGTGCCGTCTTGCTCGCTATGGGGAGAGCCCACAGAGACGGATCTCGCCAATACTGGGTCTGTTGGGGCAAGAGCGCCCGCCAGCAAAACGGCTCCGGCCACGCTCAGTCCTGCTAGATTAATACCCAGCCAGGTCACACATAAAATTGTTAGAGGCATGGCAATGGCCAATAGTCGCCAAGTCGGCTGCCAAGTTTTCCAACGGGCTTTGAGATCTATGGAAAGGCCCGCCCCGGCAAGGGAAATAATAACAATCAACTCAGAGGCATGTTCGACAATTTTAGCTTCAATCTCGGTACCCATCGGATTTATGACCGGCAGACCAATGAGGGCGCCAATTATACCGACGAGAACATAAATTATCGGGATATTATATAACATTTTATTGCGGAAGGCGGGTTGAAACGTCAGCCCCATAAATGCCGCGCCTATTAAGGTGTAATAGAAGGCGATCTGATTCTGCATTATGAAATCGGTCATTGCATGCCCTACGCGCAGGGAACCGCTTTGGCTCCAGTTCGTTTAGTTCAAAAGGAGTTTATATGCCTGACAATGAACAAGCCAGAACCGATGATATGCCGAGCACGCCGAAGCCCCATCATAAACGCCTGAGTACCTTTGTTATTCTCGGAGTCTTCATTGGCGTTATAGCCGTGGTGGTCTTCCTTTAGCTAGGAATTAAAATTCCGGCCTCTCTGGTGATTGGATTAACTGTGGACGCGTAGCGGAGTTTAAGGCCTTCACCCTTTCCCCGCCCCGTCATTCTGCCTATATATTTTGGGATGACCAAGACTCAGCAACAATCCTATCAGGTACTGGCACGTAAATACCGCCCTTATACCTTTGAAGATATGATTGGTCAGGACGCGATGGTAACGACGCTTACCAATGCGTTTGAAGCCGGGCGCGTTGCCCATGCGTTTATGATGACGGGCGTTCGCGGTATTGGTAAAACCACAACGGCGCGCCTTCTTGCGCGGGCCCTAAATTACGAAACTGACGAGATTGATCATCCGTCAACGGATTTATCCAAGCCGGGCAAGCATTGCGATCTGATCATGACGAGCTCCCATATGGATGTGCTGGAGATGGACGCCGCCTCTCGGACAGGCGTCGAAAATATGCGCGAGATGCTCGACGGCGTTCGTTACGCTCCGGCGACGGCGCGCTATAAAGTGTATATAATTGACGAGGTGCATATGCTTTCGGCGGGGGCGTTCAATGCTCTATTGAAAACCCTCGAAGAACCCCCCGATCACGCCAAATTTATTTTTGCGACGACCGAGATTCGAAAAGTCCCCATTACGGTTCTCTCCCGTTGCCAGCGTTTTGACTTACGTCGGGTCGATGCCGGGGTGCTGGCTAAACATCTGCGCGGAATTTGCGAAAAGGAAAATGTCAAAGTCTCTGATGAAGGTCTGGCTTTAATTGCGCGGGCGGCGGAAGGGTCTGTTCGCGATTCCTTATCGCTGCTTGACCAAGCCATTGTTCAAGCTGGGCTGAACGGTGATGAAGTTAGTTTTGAGCAAGTTCGTACAATGTTAGGTCTGGCGGATCGCGTCCGCGTCCTGGATTTATTCGGCATGGCGGCCCTGGGGGACGGAAAAGGCGCGATTACAGAAATGCGCGCACAATATGATGACGGCGCCGACCCGGCCGTAGTGATGCGTGACCTTATGGATATTTGCCATGAGATCAGCCGTGCGAAAACGCTCGAAGATGACGCTGATTTTGACGCGGCGCCGGACCAGATAGACCGAATTAAAAAATTGGCAGAGCAGCTTTCCATGGGAGAGCTGACGCGGCTGTGGCAAATTTTAACACATTCTCACAATGAAGTCCGCCTGGCCCCCGCCCCCCTCGCGGCCGCCGAAATGGCCATGCTGAAACTGGCTGTGGCGGGACAAATGCCGCCGCCGGAACTCGCCGCGCAGATTATCGAGCAGGCACAAAAATCAGTCAAAGAAGGCGGAGAGGGGCTTCCTAATTTGCCGTCGGCCGCTTCATCTGCCCGCCCCACATCATCTGCTGCGGCTCCAGCAGCGCCGAAGAAACCAGAGGCCTCAGAACAAGAGGTGGAATCGAGCGGACCATCTCAGGCGACTGCACAGCTCAAAGCACCAAAACCTGTGGCGTCGGGGCCGCCTCCGATAGAGCTGAAAAGCCTTCAGGATCTGGTGGACGCATTGCCTGAAACAATGATTAAACTGCGCTCGGATATAGAACGCTATGTTCGTCCGGTTCGGTTTCGCCATGGTAGCCTCACGATAGAATTGGTCAGCTCCGCTCCTTCCTCTTTGGTCGGGAAAATGGTGAGTGCCATTCAGGACCTGACGGGTGAACTCTGGATTATTTCAACTGAACAAAGTGGCGGCGGCCCTACATTAGCCGAATTACGCCGTAAGGCTAAAAAAGAGCAGGCGGAAAAAGACCGCGCGCACCCCGCTTTTTCTCATTCCCTTCTTAAAAATGCCAAGCTAATCGGTATTACGGAAATAGAAAACCATAACGTCATTAAAGGCGATTTCGGACATGAGCCGACATCTGCCGAGATAGACGATGAAGAGGATTAAATCATGAAAGATTTGATGGGCCTGATGAAACAGGCAAAAGATATGCAAAAGAAAATGGAACAAGCTCAGGCAGAAGTCGCCGACCTTGTTGTGGAAGGAAAGTCAGGAGGCGGGCTAGTCACAGTGACGCTGACAGGTGGCGGAAATATGAAAGGGCTCAAAATTGATCCGAGCCTTTTATCCGATGAAGAAGCCGAGATACTTGAAGATCTGATCGTCGCCGCTTTTCAAGATGCCAAGGCCAAGCTTGATACGGCGCAAGGCGAAACCATGAAAAACGCTATGGGCGACGTTCAGCTGCCGCCCGGGATGAAAATGCCGTTTTAACGCGGTTTGGCCGCCTTGAAGGATTTTTCTACGGCGTAATAAAGCGGTTTCGGCTCCAAATTCTTATCAAATAGTGTCGAACGCTTTTCAATTCCGTCTTCGCGCGGCCACCATTCCTGTAGCCAGCTATATTTATCTGACAGACCCCAGGCGAGAACGTCTTTGACTTCGCTGTAATCAAGCATCATGTCGAGGAAAGCGCCGCCATAATCCGCCACCAATCGGTCGCGTGTGGCGACATCTGCCGGCAGGCGAGTGTCGTTCACATCAAATTCGGATAAAATGAGATCGTAGTCCATAGCGACGATTTCATCAATAAATTGGCGGAACTCTTTACGCTGGGGATCCGGATAACGTCCGGACGGATAAACGCTTCCGTCCCCTGTTCCCAAATGGGATTGCACGCCGAACGCATCTATTGGCACATCGTTTTTACGGAAATGTTCCAAGAGTTTTAAGACGCCCGAAATGTGTTTTTCATTTCCGGGTTCCCAGATCATATAGTCATTATAGACAAGCTGTGTCTCTGGGAGGTGTCTGCGGGCTTCCCGAAAAGCAAAATCAACAACATCCGGACCATAGTTTCGTGTGAAAACCGTGTCGCGCATCAAGCCCGTTTCTGGCGTAATAGTTTCGTTCACCACATCCCAACTGGAAATCCGGCCCTTATAGTGGGTCGCTAAATTACGGATATAATCTGAAAGATAGGTCTGCATGCCTTGGCGCGGGTCAGGGCCAAAATCGTGTTCCGGCATCCAGGAGGGCAGGAAGTCGTCCCGATTCCAAAGCAAAACGTGGCCGCGCATCGCCATGTCATTTTCTTCAGCGAAATCTACAATGGCGTCACCGCGCGCGTAATCCATTGGGCCTTCAACGCCCTGTGTGACATAGATTTTGTGTTCGTTTTCAGCGACGAGGATTCCGCATTCGCGTTTGATTAAGTCCAAATAGGCTGGGTCTTGTAATGCGTCAGAGCTTATTGCCGTGCCAAACCGCAGGCCTTTGCTCTCGGCCAAGTCATTCAGCCCATTCGTGATGGAAACTCCAGGGCTTTGACGCGTGCTCGCACAAGCGCTTAATGCGGCGAGTCCCCCTCCGCCCATTAAAGTCATTAGTTTGCGGCGATTAAAGTCCATTGGACTCTCCCTCATTTATGTATCGTTTCGTCAAGCTACCACCCGAAGGCGATAATGACAACGTTGTCTTTTTACGTTTTTAATCTCCGCAGCCTCATCAATACCTGCGCCACAGAGTGAATGTTCAAGTTTATAGGTGATATGGAACAAGTTTCGGATTATTGCTTTATATAAGAGGCAGCAAAGGGGACGGAATCATACATTTCATCGAATATATATTTTTCGCTTTAATGGCGGTGGGGGTGGCAGGCGCCATAATCCCGCTTTTCAACCTCCAAATCTGGTGGTTGAGAGCTTGGACCTATACACGAATTCAGCTCTTATATCTCGCCGCAATTCTCTATGTTGTTTATCACATCCTCTTCGGAATGAACGCTTTCATGATCGTCGGGCTACTCATTATTGTGGGTTTTTGTCTGAAGGATATTTTTGCCTTCACCGTGTTTGGACGGAAGCTCACGAAAGACGCCGACCCGAACTCTACCGCGCCCAGTATTAAACTGCTCGCGGCGAATGTTCTGATGGAGAATGACGACGCCCGCGGATTACTGACCTCAATAGAGGACAAAGACCCGGATGTTATTCTTATGGTTGAGACGGATGAAAAATGGCGCGGTTTTATGAAAGATGTCGAAGCCCGCTATCCACATAGCTTCCTGCTGCCCCTGCCGGATCACAATGGGATGTTGTTTTATTCGAAATTCCCGATTTTAGATGTTCAGGACAGGCGCTTAATTCAGGACCATATTCCCTCGCTAAAAATTGATCTTGAGCTAGAGAAAGGTCGTAATTTCCGACTTTACGGCGTTCACCCACGCCCCCCGCGCCCGCAGGACGATACCGAAGATATGGATCACGAGCTTCTA
This sequence comes from uncultured Hyphomonadaceae bacterium, assembly GCA_963972195.1. Taxonomy (GTDB): domain Bacteria; phylum Pseudomonadota; class Alphaproteobacteria; order Caulobacterales; family Maricaulaceae; genus Litorimonas. The sequence continues at coordinate 55,970 of CAXATH010000002.1, forward strand.
ATTATTGCCAAAGAAGTCAGAGAGACTGATGGACCAACTCTGGTCATGGGGGATTTGAACGATGTTGGGTGGTCACCCACAACAAAGCGCTTCCTCGCGATCAGCGAGATGCAGGATCCGAGACGGGGCAGAGGTCTTTACAACACTTTTAACGCCAAAAATATTCTGGAGCGGTGGCCGCTGGACCATATTTTTCATACGCCGCATTTCAAATTGGTGCGTATGGAACGGTTACCTAAATTCGGCTCGGATCATTTCCCCATGTTTGTCGAATTAAAACTGGAATCTTTCGAAGACTGAATTCAGTCTCTATTGCCGGGTCCCTGGCCTGCTAAGCTGACCGCGAATCAAAAGGATGGTTATGTCAGGTTTGAATGTCAGTCCGGAAATAGAGCGCTTAATTTCGCTTTTGGCAAAATTACCGGGGCTGGGACCGCGTTCGGCGCGGCGCGCGGCTCTTGACCTTCTGAAAAAACCTGACGCCCTGATGCGGCCCTTATCCCTTGCATTGGGCGAGGCGGCAGAGCGCATTTCCACCTGCCGCATTTGCGGTAATGTGGACTCCCGAAACCCCTGCCATATCTGTACCGCGCCCGGGCGGGACAAATCGATAATCTGCGTCGTGCAGGACGTCGCTGATCTTTGGGCGATGGAGCGAGCGAGCGCATTTAAAGGTCAGTACCATATTCTTGGCGGAACTCTGTCGGCGTTGGACGGAATCCGGCCGGAAGATCTCAATATCGCGGGTTTGATCGACAGGGCGTCCGACCCGGAGCTAAAAGAAATCATTCTGGCGATGAACGCTACTGTCGACGGTCAAACCACGGCGCATTATATTACGGATCATCTTTCGGGGACGGGTGTCTCGGTCTCGCGTCTGGCACATGGCGTACCTGTTGGCGGAGAATTAGATTATCTGGATGACGGGACCATTTCCGCCGCGATGAAAAGTCGGCGACCATTCTGACAAAATAGCAGGGGCGCGTAATGTCATTTTTCGGGAAAAAACTAGAGCTGACGTTTTCCGTCGCCATTCTTTTCGCAATGAATCTTATTCCGATCGCTGGAGTTTATTTTTTCGGCTGGGATGTCGGCACGCTGCTACTGCTTTACTGGTTGGAGACCGTCATCGTCGGTCTGTTCAACATTCCTAAAATGCTCGGCTGCCAAGGCGTTGCGGAAAACTCTAAATCGAAAATGGGATTGGGGGGCAAACTTTTTTTGTGCGCTTTTTTTACCGTCCACTTTGGAGGTTTCAGCTTCGGGCATTACGCCTTTTTAGGCAGTTTTTTCGACGCCGTTCCGCCCCTATTTGAGCTTGGAAAAACCCTGTTTTCTGCGACAGGTCTCCTCTTTGCGACATTGGGCCTGTTGGTCAGCCACTTGATTTCAATGGGAATCAATTTCTACGGAAAACAAGAATATAAGACCCGCTCTCCCGACACGCAGATGTTTATCCCTTACGGACGTATCGTCATTATGCATGTAGTAATTATTATCGGGGGCGCCTTGGTGCAATCCTTCGGCGCGCCTGTTTTGGCGTTGATCCTGCTGGTCGTTCTTAAAATCGGAATTGATCTGTTTGCGCATGGGGCAGAACATCAAAACCTACTTCAGAAACCAGACCCAGCCATGGCCAAACCTTAAAATTCTTCAAGTATGGAGGTCCCTGTGCCTTGATCCGGGCTTGTCCATTGCCACGTCTCATGCAGGCGTAGTTTACCCGACGGCAAAACTTCCGGTACTGTATGACATTTTCCGGTCATGAGGCCGCCGGATTTATTTCGGTGGTGATACCGCAGATCAAGTGAACCGTCGCGCGCTATGATCCCGATAAGCTGCCCAAAGGCAATTTCGCCGCCTGAATAAGTTGCCGTAACCAAATCATGATCTTGTTGATAGATGAAAATCGTCTCGGACGTGGTCTCCGACGCCCCTTGCGTTTGGACGGGCCGGAAAAGTCTTCCGCCATAATAGATGGGGTTCTTCGGCCGCTTGGTCATTCATTTGTCTTAGGAAATTGAGCGATATTCTCGGTCGAGCTATCGCGCTCTTTCAAATCGAGGCTCTCAATTTTATCCGCTCGTCCGGAAATCTTTTCGGTAGAGATACGGATTTGACGCATATCCTCCGTGGTTTGATTAAAATGACTTTGCAGTTTCGCGACTCTCTCATCCAGGCGGGTGACGTCTTTGGACATTTTCCCGACTTCGCTTTGAATAATATGCGCTTGCTCCCGCATGGCGGCGTCGCGCATCACCGCTCTCATGGTATGGAGGGTTGCCATAAAGGTTGTCGGGGAGACGATCATCACCTTTTTCGTAAAGCCGTGCTCAATGACTTGCGGGAAATGCGTGTGGAGCTCGGCGTAAACCGCTTCACTGGGCAGAAAGAGCATCGCGATGTCGTGGGTCTCGCCAAAGATTAGATATTTGCCAGCAATATCATTGATGTGACGGGTGACATCTGCGGCGAAGCCTCGTTTGGCGACGGTGCTTTGATCCGTATTGTCCGCTTCGGTCAGGCGCCGCCACGCTTCCATGGGAAATTTGGAATCAATCGCGACATCGCCTTGCTCTCCGGGCAAATGGATAAGCGCGTCCACGCGTTTGCCGTTTGAAAGCGTATGTTGAAAGGAAAAGGCGTTGGGCGGAAGATAGGTCTCTATGAGGTCCTGCATCTGTTTTTCGCCAAATGCCCCGCGGGCTTGCTTGTTGGAAAGCAGAGATTGCAGGCCGGAGACCTCGCCGGACAAAGTCTCGATATTCTTTTGCGCGCGATCAATTAGCGCCAGCCGCTCATGGAGTTGTTTCAGATTGGCAGAGTTTCTCTCCTGCGTGTCGACAATGGATTTCCCCACCCGCTCAGAAACTTTGGACAGGCGTTCGTCCAGGCTCTGGCGGAACATGGTATCGCGCTGGGCGCTATCCTCGGCAAATTGCGACAAGCGTCCCTGAAGCTCTCCTTGCTGAGCCTGCATTTCCAGTAACTTTTCCCGAAGCTGTGCGGCTTGTCTCGCGGATTCGGGGTCCTTGCGCCCGCTCGAAAATATCAGCGTGATCATTGCGCCGATTAACGCAAAGGCCAAGAGCAGAATAATGTGGACCAGAGAAAGGTCTAGCCCGCCAAATGTAAGGAGAGGTTCCATATTTGTTCTAATGACACGGAAAGACGAGTCGGGGAAGGGGCTACAAGCTTAACCTCGTAAACGCCCCCCGACTTTCATCACGCTTTCAATGATTTTGTCGCTGACTGCGTCTATTTCCTTATCCGTAAGAGTGGCGTCTGTCGGAGACAAAGTCACCTCTATTGCCAGAGATTTGTGACCGTCTTCAACGCCCTTGCCTTGATAGACATCGAACAAACTTACATTTGTAATGAGCTTTTTATCTGCGCTCTGGGCCGCACGTAACACATCATTCGAAGCTGTCGCCTCCGGAACGATAAAGGCGAAATCGCGCGTCACGGGCATGAAATCAGACAGGGTCAATGCGCCTTTAGATTTGGACGCGTTTTTCTTACGCGGCGCTGGCAATTCTTCAGGCCAGATTTCAAAGGCCGCCACACGGCCTTCAACACCCAAGGCCTTCAAAATGCGCGGGTGCAGTTCACCGAAACTCGCTAAAACCTTCTTGGGTCCCATCCGAAGGGATCCTGAGCGGCCCGGATGCCAATAGTCTCCAACAGCTTCCATAAGCATCAGGTTGTCGGTAGAGGCGCCCATGGCGTCTAAAGCTTCGATAACGTCTGCTTTTGCGGTCAAAGCAGAAATTTCTTCCGCTCCGGCCCAATCACGCGCGCTTTCAGCGCAGCGCATTCCGGCAAGTGAAAGACGCTGATCTTTTGGCTCTTGCCCGGCAAAGACGGGGCCAAGCTCGAACAGGGCCGCGCCGGCATAACCCTTATCGGCATTACGCTGCCCGGCGAGCAAAAGGTGAATCAGCGCGCTAGGGCGCATCGTATTCAAATCATTCGAAATTGGATTATCGACGCGCAGGGCGGGGTTGTCGCCGCCGAAAAGCGCCGCGTGTTCATCCAGCGCGAAAGACCAGGTGACAGATTCGGACAGGCCGCGCAGTGCCAACGCCCGGCGCGCAAGCCGCGTCCGGTTTTGTGTCAGGGTCGCGGTGGGTTCGCGCCGTCCCGGCAAAGCCGGCAGGCTCACGGCCTCCAGATTATGATAGCCGTGAATACGGGCGATCTCTTCGACTAGGTCCGCGCCTTCGGTACAATCGCGGCGGAAGCTTGGCACGGTGACTTTCCAAATTGGGCCGTGTTTTACCGTAAAGCCGAGCTTGGTCAGAATTGTGTTCATCTCCTCATCTGACAGGCTGAGGCTTGTCAGGCGATTGACCTGCATGGGATCAAATTCGATGGGGTCAGGGTCAGCGGGAATTTCTCCGCCGATCACGATATCGCTGGCTTCGCCGCCGCAAATTTCCAAAACGAGCTGTGTTGCGAGTTCGCAGCCATCAATCAGTCCGCCTGTATCTACGCCGCGCTCGAACCGGTATTTCGCATCGGAATTGACGCCGAGCCGTTTGGCGGAGCGCCGAATGGTCAGCGGATCGAAATAGGCGCTTTCGATTAAAATATCCGTCGTGTTTTCATCACAGCTCGATTCCTCACCGCCGACGATACCGCCGAGGCCAAGAATGCCGCTCTCATCCGCTATGACGACATCGTCTGCGGTTGCTGTGTAAGTGCGGTCGTCCAGCGCTTCGAATGCCTCGTCTTTGCCGCGGCGCACGATGATAGAGCCGGTCAGCTTTGACATGTCATAGAAATGCAGAGGCCGCGCGCGGTCATAGGTGATGTAATTTGTAATATCGACGAGCGCTGAAATCGGGCGCAGGCCGATAGCCTTTAATTGGTCCTGTAGCCATTTCGGCGAGGGTCCGTTTTTGACGCCGCGAATGTGGCGGCCAACAAAAGCCGGACAGCCCTCCGTATCGTCCACGCGAATTTTCTGATCTGTCTCGAATTTTGGCGGAGTTAGATTGGTCGGCGGGGTAATTAATTTGCCCAGTCCGACCGCAGCCAAATCGCGCGCTATCGAATTCACGCCAAGCCAGTCCGGGCGATTAGGCGTCACTTCGAAATCAATGACGGGGTCATTCATATTCAGGGCGTCGGCCAGAGGCGTGCCCATTTCAAGCTCCTGCGGCAAATCCATAATGCCGTCATTTTCCTCATCGACTTCAAGCTCTTTGCCGGAACACATCATACCGGAGGACTCAATGCCGCGAATTTTGCGGGGCTTCTTATCTAGGCTGAAATCCAGACCCGGAATATAGGCGCCAAGCGGGGCATAGGCCACGGTCATATCAGCGCGCGCATTCGGGGCGCCGCAAACAATTGTCTTGGTGCCGTCCCGGGTCTCCACTGTGCAGACCTTAAGCTTATCCGCGTCGGGATGTTTTTTTGCCGTTAGGACTTTGGCGATAGAAAACTCAGACAGTTTCTCCGCCGGGTTTTCAACGTCTTCAACTTCGAGACCGGCCAGCGTCATCGCCTCGACCACTTCGTCAATCGTCGCCTCTGTCTCGAGGTGCTTTTTCAGCCATGAGAGTGTGAATTTCATTAGGAAAGCCCCGTCGCGAGGTTAGCTTGTAGGAGGGGGTCAAAGCCGTAATGGCCGAGCCAGCGTGTATCCGCGGCGAACATGTCGCGCAGGTCCGGCATGCCGTATTTTAACATGGCGAGGCGGTCGACGCCCATGCCGAAGGCAAAGCCCTGATATTCTTCGGGATCGAGGTCGCAGGCGCGCAACACATTCGGGTGCACCATGCCGCAGCCAAGGATTTCCATCCAGCTTTCGCCTTGGCCAATTTTGATAGCCGCGCCGTCGCGGGCGTATCGCACATCCATTTCGGCTGACGGCTCGGTAAACGGGAAGTGATGCGGGCGGAACTGCACATCGACATCGGTTTCGAAAAAGGCGCTGACAAAATCCATGAGCACGCCTTTGAGGTGGCCCATATGGATGCCTTTGTCGATGACGAGGCCTTCGACCTGGTGAAACATCGGCGTGTGGGTCTGGTCAGAGTCAGAGCGGTAAGTCCGGCCCGGGGCAATAATGCGAATGGGCGGCTTTTGCGAAATCATCGTGCGGATCTGAACAGGGGAGGTGTGCGTGCGCAGAACCTTTTTCTCTTCGTCGCCGACGGGAGACATGAAAAATGTGTCGTGAATATCGCGGGCCGGATGGCCGGGCGGGAAATTCAGCGCGGTGAAGTTATGAAAGTCGTCTTCTATGTCGGGACCTTCGGCAACCGAAAATCCCATATCGGAAAAAATGACGGCCATTTCTTCCATGACTTGCGGAACCGGATGAAGCTTTCCTTTGCGGCGCGCAATCGGCAAGGACATGTCCATAGTTTCAGAAGTTAGAGCCGCGTCGAGCGCTTTATTCTCAAGCTCTGATTTCTTGTCTTCGACCAAAGCGTTGAGGTCGTTTTTCAGACCGTTCAGCGCCGGGCCCATGACCTTTTTCTCTTCAACGCTCATCTTTCCAAGCTCGCGCATCATCAGAGAGACTTCGCCCTTTTTACCGAGCGCGGCGACGCGAACGTCATCCAGGGTCTGAAGGTCTGAAGCGGCCTCTATCTGGGCGGCGATTTTCGTTTTGACGGAGTCGATATCGGCCATAGTGGCGGGTCTTTCGGCGTAGCTGACAGGCGGACATAATGTCCGCTTTATGTGAGCCGCGTTTTGACGTTTTGCGCCGCGTCCGTCAACCAAAAGCCTGCGAGAGCTGTGCTTGCGTTTCAGCCGGCCTTTTTCTTTTGAGGCTTGAGGAATGTTGTGCGGCCATTGGATTTTACTTTAGGGGAGTCTTCAAGAGGGTCCATATCTTCGACAATGTCCTCGCGTTTACGGTAAAGGCATTTGGTTCCGTCCACAGGGTCAAATCCGAAATTGATCTGTTTGAGAGACTCATTGCTGCCCAGAAGAAGATATCCGTAGGGCAGAACCAAAGACGACAAGCCGCGCAGTACGCGAAGTTTGGCCGGGCCTGAATAATGCGGAAGGGATCCACGAAATAACACACCATGAAATTTAGGCAGGCTACCGAGGCTCGATAAGAGATGGACATCGCGGAAAGTGACCAATTCTTTCAGGGAGTGGCCCACAATCCAGTCACTGCTATTGGGTTCAGGTGAGGGCTCAAAATGCTCTATGAGGTCGCGGGCGGCTAATCCTCTCTGAACTTCAAAATGTGTGTATCGCCCGGCCTTGGCTCTGTCCAAGGCGGCAGAGGGATAATCCACGCCAATAATTTCCACGCTCAATCCGGGAAGCTGCCCCTTCATTCTTTCGAAAGCCATCGCCATGCCGTAAGCTTCCTGGCCTGCCGCGCAGCCAAAAGATAAGAGCCGGACCTGTCCGCCGCCTCTGACGGCGTAAAGATCAGGCAGAATGTTTTCAGAGAAATAGGTAAAACTTTTCGGGTCTTTGTTAAAATGACTGTCGCGTTCCAAAAGGGTGGACACGACCTGCACGGCCAAGCGGGAATCTCCGGAGCCAAATAATTCATCGACCAAAGAATCAAGTGAGTCGAATCCCTCTTTCCGGGCCAGAGCCGATAGCCGCGTTTCGACCAAAAAGGCATGATCCGACCCCAGATTGACTCCGGCCAGCTCTAGAGTCAGCCGCTTCAAGGCCTCATAATAAGGAGGATTTAAACTCAGCACCCCCGTCATGATTAAATTAATCCGGCAAGTTGAAATTTGGATTCTATAATGTCGGAATCGAACGGCTTCATAATATATTCGTTTGCGCCGTTTTGCAGCGCTTCGGTAATGCGTTCGACGCTGCGCTCAGCGGTGCAGAATATTACGACAGGTTTATCGCCGTCAGGCAGCTGTCTCAAAGCTTTCAAGAACCCAAATCCGTCCATAACCGGCATTCTCCAGTCTAATAGCACAGCCGCGGGCATCTCCAGTTTACAGAGGTCCAATGCCTCCTTTCCGTTCTCGGCCTCAGAGGCTTCGAAATTCATGTCCTTGAGAATACGAGTTGCCACACGCCGGATCATTTTGGAATCATCCACGATGAGGCATTTTTTGGGGCGTTTCATATAACAGCTCCTAGGTGAAAGGGATCCGCGTCTTCCGTTGGCGTGGACTCCAGCAAAGCCTCAAGCCTGGAGCTGATACCCTCCTCTACCGGCATTCTCTGCGGCGTCGGTTTGGACGTCTCTGCCTCTTCCAAAGCGGCAAATTTCATGCGCACTGTCAGATGGCCGCTCTTGGCGTTATGTTCCGCGCTTATTCCGTTAGAGCCGTCAGGATTATCCAGAGACTGTTCGCTCATGGGCTCGGCGAGGGTTCGCAGGGTCATCTCTGATCGCGATGCAGAGATATCAATATGGTTCAATGATTCTGGCTCTGTTGTCGCAGCGAGGTGGCAAATCAGTTTTGTAAGATTGTTTTCTGTTTGAAGTTTGGCTTGTTTGGCCTGTGCGTCGGGAAGGGTCACCCCAGCCATATCATAGGACAGGCTGAGCGTGAGTTTAAACTGGCGCGCAACAGACAAACCCGTCTGAATAATGTCGCGGATAAAGCTCTCTAACGCTATGCCGGATTTGAGGGGTTTTGTTTCCGTCGTATCTGTATTCTCGGCAAGTATAGCTTGTTTTGTAGCAGGCGGCGTCCCTGGAAATGCCAAAAGTTTCTCAAGAACTTGCTTTTGGGCGTCATCCGCATAGGGCAGGGCGGACCTTACGGCGTCTTTCGCGCGGCTGAGCCGCGCTGCATCTGAAAAATCGACAGAAATAATATCAGCGCTATCAAAATCGTTATCTTCAGATGTTTCGTCTTCAGACATGACATGCTCAAACTTCGCCTCTTCTTCTTCCATTTCGGCTAATCCGCTTTCGTAAAGCGCGACGACATTGGACAGCGCGTGAAGTCGTAGAGGCAGGCCGTTTTCATCCTCTAAACTCTGCAGCGCGTCTTGGGCGGCTCGATAAATGGCGCGCGCCCGGTTGAGCTTTGCTCCGCTTTGGATGTCTGCCAGAATCCCGGTCATATCTTCCACGCAGCTGTCGTCAGCCCGGTTAAGGGCCTCGTGACAGCCCTGCACGAAAGCGCGGGCCTGTTTTATGCAATCACCCATACGGTCAGATCATCCAAAACGTTTCACCAAAATAGTGCTCGCGGATCACCCACGGCACCTTGAGGGAATCATGACCAAAAAGGGTTAAGACGGCCTAAAGCGGACTCATAAATTTAGCTTTAGCTGTTAAAAAACTGGATGTTTCTCAGTTTGGGGTGCCTGATAACACCTTGTCGGATATGTTAAGAGAAATTTGCCGTTAAGGTGACGCTGTCCTCGTCGGCGGTATGAGTTATCGTGCCGCCTAGCTCCCGGGCGATCATACCAGCGTAAAATGGCTGAATAGAGCGGCCGTCAAAGCCGTCTTCAGGGGTTTTTCCGTTTAGCGCTTTTTCTATCTCCGGCTTCAGTCCAGCCCTTCTTCCTGTTGCAACGAGTTTGAGCTGCGTTTCTTCGCCCGAAATCACAACGTCTCCGCCGCGCGGAATCGCATTCACAGCGATCATAACCATATTCATTAATAGTCTCGCTTTGGACTTTTCGAGACCATCCACTGAAAGCTCCCACTTCAGAGTGGCCTTGCTATCGGCATACATATCCATTGTCTTTTTCTGAAGATCTTCCAGAGGAAAGATACCGGGAGCCGAGCCGGCCGCGCCGAACGCGTCGCGGAGAAAATTCAGCTTGGCATTGGCCTGCCGCGAGGCATTGCGGATCAGGTCAATGGCGTCGGCGTGCATGTCCGTATTGCTCTCATCATCCAAGACTTCGAGGCCCGTATTGACCATACCCACCGGGTTGATGAGATCATGACAGACTCGCGAGCAAAGCAAAGCCGCAAGCGCAGAGGGGGTAAGTTTGATGACATTGGCACTCATGGGTCACACTCCGATAGTTTCTGTGTTTTAGTTCTGAGCTGATTTGCCCTTCACGACAAATAAAAAACCCCGGCGCTGGGCCGGGGTTCCAATTTTTACTTTCGCCAAAGTTTAAGGCAGGTCTTCCTGATCGACCAGACCGTCTCTCGCAGTTTTCTCTTTGTCGAAATATTCTTTCGCCAATTTGAAAACAACCGGGGACAGCAAGATGATACCGATGAGGTTTGGCGCGGCCATGAGCCCCGTCAAAGTATCGGCCATCAGCCAGAAGAGGTTGACGATGTTTCCGATCTGCTCTTGCAGAGCAATCGCGGCAGCAGAAGCGAATACGACCAGCACCCAAAGAATGCGATAAACCGGAATGGATTTTTCTGTAAACAAAAATGCCGAGCAGCGTTCACCGTAATAACTCCAACCGAGAATAGTGGTGAAAGCAAAGACCGTCAGTCCGATCGCTACAATATGACCTCCCCATCCGAACAAGCTGGCGTCAAAAGCCGAAGCCGTCAGAGGCGCGCCTGTATCACATCCCGGAGGCTGCAAACCGGTCATGAGGGTCTGTAGATTTTCGGGGCTGGCGATACATTCCGTTGGGATGACGCCGGAGGTCAGGATAACCAAAGCCGTGATCGTACAAACAATCAACGTATCAATAATTGTCCCCAACATCGCGATGATGCCTTGATTGACCGGGTCATTGTTCCGCGCGGCGGCGTGAGCAATCGGCGCGGAGCCTTGTCCGGCTTCATTGGAGAAAATGCCTCGAGCGACACCTTTTTGCATCGCAAGGACTAAAAGGCCGACAGAGATACCTGTGCCGGCAGTTTGCAGACCAAACGCGCCTGCAAAGATTCTTCCAAACGCCTCTGGAATTGCGTTGGCGTGCATAATTATGACGGTAATACCTGCCAAGAGGTAAAGTCCCGCCATGATCGGCACAACGGAAGAGGCCACCACGCCAATCCGTTTAATTCCGCCAATAATCACTGCGGCGGCGCCGCCGGCGATAAAGACCGCCGTAATCCACGGGCTGAGGCCATAAGTACTTTTTAAAGCATCCGCTACAGAGTTGGATTGAATGGAGGCGCCGGTTCCCAGCGCGGCAAAGAAACCGAAAAAGGCAAAAGTATAGGCGAGCCACTTCCATTTCGGGCCCAACCCGTTTTTGATGTAATACATCGGTCCGCCAACGCGGTTTCCTTTGGAATCAATCTCGCGGTAACGCACCGCCAGAACCCCTTCGGAGAATTTGGTGGCTGTCCCGACAATGGCTGTCATCCACATCCAGAAGACCGCGCCGGGTCCGCCGATGGCAATAGCGGCGGCAACGCCCGCAATGTTACCGGTCCCGATGGTAGAGGAAAGCGCCGTCATCAGGGCGGCGAAGGGAGAGACATCTCCTTCATCTTCATTCCCGGTTCTTTTTTTGAAAAGTTGTTTGAACGCGTAAGGGATACGCACCACAGATAAAAGGCGAAGCCCGAAGGTCAAATATAGACCCGTCAAAAGCAGGAGCCCCAACATGGGCCAGCCCCAGACCTGCGAATTGACGAAGTTTAGAATTTCTTCAAATGACATTATATCTCCCAGCCCTCTTGAGGGGTCCTTCAAATTTTTTGCGACCATAGGCGAGGGAATTGACCCATGCCAAATGAAAAAGCGTGATTTCTGGGAGTAAACTGCGCTTTGGGCGCTTTAAAAATCTTTGGGCCCTGATATAGCCCTATTTTAAATCGTGACGCCTTAATTCTTAGCTAGCCGGAAACACATTATGTTTGAATATCTCGTACCTCGCCCGCCGGACGCCATTATTGCTCTGATGGAAGCCTGCAAAGCGGATAAAAACCCTGACAAAATTGATCTGGGGGTCGGTGTTTACAAGAATGACGCTGGAGAGACGCGCGTTATGAAGGCCGTCAAAGAGGCTGAGAAACTCTGGTGGAAGGAAGAAACCACCAAAACCTATGTCTCGACTGTGGGGCGCCCCGATTTTCGCCAAGCTATGGTGGAGATGATGTTTGGCGAGAAAAATCCGGTCATTACAGAAAGCCGTATTGCCACGGCTCAGGCCGGCGGTGGCTCTGGTGCTTTGCGTATAGGGGCGGAAATTCTAAAATCTGCCGCGCCGGACATCACGGTGTGGGCCAGCACGCCGACATGGGCCAATCATATTCCGCTTATCAGTTCGGCCGGACTGAAGATGGACTATTATCCTTATTATAACCGCGAAACATTGGGCGTCGATTTTCACGACATGCTGGATCATTTGCGGGATAAAGCCAAACCGGGCGATGTCGTACTTCTTCACGGCTGTTGCCATAACCCCACAGGCGCGGATCTGACGCCGGCGCAATGGGATATACTAGCCGAGTTTCTTCATAACGAATCTCTGACACCGTTTGTCGATCTGGCCTATTTCGGTCTCGGCCAGGGAATGAAAGAGGACGTTTATGGTCTTCGCAAAATATTGGAGATTTGTCCGGAAGCTTTGGTGGCGGCGAGCTGCTCCAAGAATTTCGGGCTTTACCGCGAAAGAGTCGGCTTGATTGTCGTCGTTGCCAAAGATGCGGAAACCGCCAAAATTGCGCAGAGTCAGCTCGGCTCAATTCAGCGTAAAATTATTTCCATGCCGCCTGATCACGGCGCGGCCCTTGTGGCGCGTATTCTTGGAGACAAGTCTCTGCGCAAGATGTGGATCGACGAGCTGGATGAAATGCGCACCCGCATGATTGATTTGCGTCGTCAGCTCTCAGAGGCGCTGTCTGTCCAAGGCGCCGAAACCATGGCGGCAGCTGTTAAGAACCAGAATGGGATGTTCTCAACTTTGCCGGTGTCAGTGGAACAAGCCGAAACTTTGCGCGAAAAATATTCCATTTACATGACCAACTCCGGACGAATTAATATCGCCGGAGCCAATAAAAATAACATCCCGCAATTGGCCAAAGCCATTCTGGATGTTTTGTAAGAGGTTAGCCTAGCAACAGACGAGAATGTTGGCACGAATTTCAGGTTTACGGATGAGAATGTTGGCACGAATTTTGGGTTTCATGACGTTGTGCCTCTTCGTGGTGTCATGCTCGCCGGCCGAACAAGAAAGTGTCAACTTTAATGCTCTGGAAAAGCGCGTAGTCTCACCTGATGAGATAGCTGAAGCTCAAACTGAGAGCAATGTTGTCAATGAAGCTCATCCTAAGTCCGCCGCCCAATGGCTAGGGGACTATGCCTCAGTCCGTATTCTTAGAGAGCAAGCGGGATTATACGTTGAAGAAGAGAGCTATTTTCAGGCCGCCCAGCTTTATGAAAAAGCAGCCAAACTTGGGGAGAGCTTTCCGTCGAGCTCAAGCCGTACACTCTTGTTGAGCGCTGCGGAGCACTACGTGAAAGCAAGTGAGAACGCGTTGGCCCTTAAGGCTTTGCAAGAGGCTGCGGAGAAAGGGGCAAGATGGTCGGATTACGTAGAATTTTCTGCGAAGTATTCCGATTTACGTGACGAAGAGGCCTTTCAATCCATTATTTCCAAATTAGAAAATAATCGCGATATTTTTGAGAAGCGCTATCAAGACCCGGAAAAAACGCCGCTTATTTTCTCCGATGTAAAAAGGTTTTGGAAGGCTTATGACTTAGCGTTGAATGAAGAGAGTGATGAAAAAAAAGCTGCCATTTTTCGCCATTTTTATCTCGCCGAAGGTTCTCCGGGACTGATTGATTATCATTGGATAAAAACGGGAACTGCCGAAGAGCTCGTTAAAAGAATAAATGAAATCCCTGGGTTTTATGACGGTATTCGAGATAGAACCTTAACAGCGGAAAGCTATGGCGTTGATATCAGAGCTGGATTTCGCCGATTTAAGGCGATCTATCCGGAGGCCTATTTCCCCCCTGTCACGTTCGTTATTGGTCGATTAAATTCCGGGGGCACGGCGGGTGAGGAGGGAATGTTGATCGGACTTGATGTTTGGTCATGGACAGAAGGTGTCCCGCTAGACGGCATTTCCACGGGGTTCCAAAAAGTGCTTCAGTCCTTTAGCTTGGAAAGCCTGCCTTGGGTCGTAGTGCATGAGCAGGTTCATGCTATGCAGTCTTATTCTGGCGAACCTTCTCTTCTATTGTCAGTTCTTCAGGAGGGGTCGGCGGATTTTCTTGCAAAGCTCGCTCTTCCTGAACAATCTAATCCACCTCACTATGAGTGGGGCTTGCAACATGAGACCCGCATTTGGGCCCGGTTTGTAGAGGAAATGGATGGAAACGACTTAAGCAACTGGATCGGAAATAACAGCTCCAATATCGCAGCGGATTGGCATGCAGATGTCGGATATTTTCTAGGGGCTAGAATTGCCGAAGCTTACTATAAACAGGCAGAAGACAAAGAGCAGGCGGTTAGAGACCTCTTATACGTTAATAACCCGCATGATGTTTTAGTCGCTAGCGGGTATGCGGAAAAGTTCCGCTAATTTTTATGCCGCTTTAGGTTCGAAAGCGTAACCAGCAGAGCGAACCGTGCGGATCGGATCCGGTTTTTTCGGCGCGCCGAGGGCTTTTCTCAGCCGGCCGATATGCACATCGACGGTGCGGGCCTCGACATAGACATCCCGGCCCCAAACAGCGTCAAGAAGTTGCTCACGGGAAAAAACGCGGCCGGGATTTTTAATGAAATGCTCCAAAAGGCGAAATTCTGTCGGCCCCAAATGTATTGTATTGTCTCCGCGTTTAACGCGAAAGGCCTGCATATCCACTTCGATATCGCCTTGGGTAATAATATCCTGCAATAAGGAAGGCTTCGCGCGTCGCAGCAAAGAGCGCGTCCGGGCAAAAAGCTCCGGCATAGAGAAGGGTTTCACCAGATAATCATCTGCTCCGTAATCCAAACCTGTGACTTTGTCAGTTTCGTCTCCGCGAGCGGTCAGCATGATGATGGGTGTGCTAACAGTCTCTTTGCGGCGGCGAAGGCGGCGGCAAACCTCAACGCCGGAAAGTTTTGGAAGCATCCAGTCCAGCAATATTAGGTCCGGAGACCGTTCTTCCGCTATCAAGAGAGCTTCTTCGCCGTCCTCGGCAATCGCTGTGTCATATCCTTCTTTGGAAAAGTTATATTCTAAAAGCGTTGAGAGGGCATCTTCGTCTTCGACGATCAGGACAAAAGGTTTCATAAAGATGGGTTAGGGAAATTACTTTCCCCCCTTTCTGGCTTTAATAACACGTGAGTCTGAAATCAGTTGAGAGCCATTCACGGTAAAATAAATAGCTTCACAGATATTTATAGCGTGATCGCCAATACGTTCGAGATTTTTCGCAACAAATAAGAGCGAAGCACAAGCGGAAATCGTGCGCGGGTCGCCCATCATATATGTCAGCAATTCCCTAAAAATAGAGTTATACATTTCGTCAATATCTTCATCCGCCAGCCAAACCTGAACCGCCAGATCGGCATCTTCGCGAAGCAAGGCGTCGAGCGCTTGAGAGAGTTGAGCTTTGACCATTTTGCCCATACGCGCCACGCCTTTGGCATGGCTGATACGGTCAACTTCGTTCAGAGAAAGGGTGCGTTTGGCAACGCCTTCTGACAAGTCACCCACGCGTTCCAGATCATTGGCCACACGAACAGCGCCGATGACGCGCCGGAGGTCAGACGCCATGGGGTGGCGCAAAGCCATAATCCGCATGGAATTTTCGTCGACCTCTCTTTGGAGTCGATTGACTTTGCTGTCTTGTTTGATGACGGCCTCGGCCAGCTCGTTGTCACGCTTGTTGAGTGAGCGAATGACATCTGAGAGCATGGTCTCAGTCAGGCTACCCATCTCGGAAATCTGCGCATTCAGCGCATTGAGATCCGCATCATATCCACTCACGATGTGGTCGGCTAAAGCTGACATTTCAATTCTCCTGCGAGTTCGCTCTATGTCGCTTTTGTAGCAGATTTATGACGCCGTGGCGACATGTCTGTGACAAAGCCGGTTTCCTGACTTTTAAACGTTTTCTGCTTTCGCTTTTTGCTCCGCGGATATTTCGATATGTGGGAAAACAACGGTGAACTCTGTCCCTTTGCCAAGCGCGCTTCGTATATATAATCCCGCGCGGTGCCGGATAACGATATGTTTGACAATGGCCAGTCCCAAACCCGTTCCTTTTTCCTTCGAGGACAAATCCCCCGCAATGCGGTAGAAGCGTTCACCTATGCGTGGCAAATGCTCACGGGAAAACCCGGGGCCGCGATCTCTGATTTGAACCTGCCACGCTCCTTTAGATTGGACGGGTTTGGTCATTTCTGCAATGCGGCGACTGGGGCGAGAGGCCGCCAACTTGCTATCTCTGAAGGCCAATGCAGAAGACCAGTCGGGAACGGATTGCAGTTTAATTTTGACTGATTTCCCCGCGGGAGTAAATTTCACGGCATTGTCGATTAAGTTCAGAAAAAGCTGCACGGATTCATCAGAATTTGCCCGCGTGCGCGCAGGGCCCGATCCTTTGAATGTCAGCGTCACGCCGCGCTTGTCTGCGAGGGGTTTGACCGCTTCCATGGCCGCTTTGATAGACTGGTTGAGGTCAGCGGTTTCTTCAGGGGCTATATGTTCAATCTGCTCGATTTTACGAAGCGACAGCAAATCATCAATGAGACGGATCATACGCTCGGCTTGAGATTGCATGATGCCCAGAAACTTTTCCTGCGCGACCGGATCGTCTTTTGCATGATGGCGTAGCGTTTCAATATAGCCCATCAATGACGCAATGGGTGTCTTGAGTTCATGCGAGGCGTTGGCCAAAAAGTCAGCTTTCTGGATTTGGCTGAGCCGATCCTCTGTCACATCGTAAAATACAGCCATGAGAAAAGACTGGCCGTTACTTGGGCGGATGAGACTGGCTTTCGTCAACTTAACGCGGAGATAGCGCTCATTCGGTGTTAACTTATGTATTTCTATGGCGTCGGTGGAATATCCTGCCTGAGCTTTCGTGAGAGCCTGCGAGATTGCAGGCCCTCTGAGATAGCTTGTGAGCGGGAGTCCGAACTTATCTATGGTCGCCAGATCTTGCGCCCGTTCATTTGCGTGAACTACTCGCCTGTCACTATCGATTAGGGCGCAAGCGACAGGTAGAGCGTCAATGACCGTCACCCAACTGTCAATATGGCGTTGAGCGCGGCGGGCTTGACCATAAATATTTTCGGCGCGCTCAACTCGCATTTTACTCAGTCGATACAAGCCATAAGCTAGGGCGATGAAGGCAATTATTAATATGAAGGTTGTTGAAACCGGGGCATTGACGAAGGCGCCCAAAATCAAAAGCATAATAATGCCAAGACAGGCGAGAAGGCCGTATTCGGGGTAAGACGTCATCCAATAAGAGTCCGTAAATTAATCCTGGCTAAGTTAGCCATCTTTAATCAGGTTCTGCTCTTCGCATCAATTGTGACGAATTTGTAGTCCAAAATCAAAGCCTTGCTGATTGCAGAACGTATTTTTGCCCGCTAAAGCGCAGTCAATTTCATAAATATACGTATAATTATTGTTTTTCGATAAAATTTCATTGACTTTCGGCATGCTATTCGCCAATGACAGGCTGAGGAGTCATTATGTCGCCAATTAGAAAGAATTCAAAAATGAGCGTTTGGTCCCGGTCTTTATTGTTGAGCGCGGCTGTGCTGTCTTTATCTGCTTGTCAGACACTGCAAGGGCTTGGGCCTGACGCCACAATTGTGGAGGCTAAATCAACCGTGCCGGTTAAACCGGATTGGGTTGAGCCAGCGCCGGACGAGCTTCCAAGTGCGGATTGGGTCGCCAGTTTTCAAAACCAATCTCTGGTGGATTTAGTAGATGAAGCTTTAGCAGAAAATCCGACTATTGGTCGTAATCTTGCTCAGCTGGATGTCGTGTTATCACGGGTCCGAACAAGCCGTGCGGACCTTTTTCCGACACTCGGTCTAAGTTCTTCTGTGTCGCGAAGTGAGGGCGGCACCGGGTTTTTGGCCGGACAAACTAGCTATGAAATAGGCCTGAATGCCAGCTGGGAAGCTGACCTGTTTGGCCGTATCAGAGACCAGGTTGGATCGGCAGAAGCCGCCGCAGCCGCAAGCTCTGCGGATTTGGCCGCTATACGGGTGTCCATTGCAGGGCAAGTTTCGCAGCTATGGTTCAATATTATTCAAAGCAATTTGCTGGTGGATTTGTCGGAACGGGAAATCGAAACTCAGGAGCGCGCACAACGCCTGACGCTAAGACGCTTTGAAAGCGGTATTACCGGCTCTTCAGATGTTCGCTTGGCCCGATCTGCTGTTGCCAATGCAGAAGCTTTGCAGGCCACGCGTCTACAAAACCGGGACGCGCAAATTAGAAATCTAAAAATTCTTTTGCGGGATTATCCGGATGCTCAATTAACAGTACCAGAAAACCTGCCGGTTCTTCCTGCACTGCAAGGTCTTGCCGATCCAACTTATCTTTTAAACCGCCGCCCCGACATTTTGGCCGCAGAGCGCCGTATCGCGCAGGCTGGTCTGGATGTCGATGTAGCTAAAAAAGCATTATATCCAAGTTTAAGTCTCTCCGGCGGCGCCTCAGAGCAAGCGCTGAACCTGGCGGATACCTTTGATTTTGCGGAAATTGCCTTTCGCCTGACCGCACAGCTGACCGCGCCGATTTTTCAGGGCGGTCGTATAAGGGCTCAAATAGACGGACAGGAAGCGCAGCTTCGGTCTCAGGTGGAAACATATGTAGAAACTGTATTGCAGGCTTACAGCGAAGTTGAAAACGCTATAGATGCAGAGCGGCGTTTAGGCGAACGTGAGGCTGCCTTGCGCGTCTCTGTTGAAGAGGCGCAAAAAGCCGAAGATAGGCTTGAATCGCGGTATATTGAGGGGTTGGCGACGATTTTGCAGCTATTAGATGCTCAATCACGTCGTTTGTCGGCTGAGGGACAATTAATTAGTGCGCGAACCGAACGGTTGAATAACCGCGTTCGTATGCACGTTGCAATGGGCGGCGGTCTTTACGGTTCAGAAGCCGCTTTCATCCAAACAGCCCAAAACGAGAATTAGGATAAGAAATGACACAGCCACAGACTGTCGGGGCGACCGAGCAAGACGCAAAATATCCGAAATTTCGGGCTTTCGTCTTTTCTATTTTGGTGCTGGTTGGTCTTGCGGTCGCGACCGTTATCTGGATCAAAGCGACTTCTAAACCTGAAGAAAAAGAACGTACTTTCAATAGTCTAGCCGTGATGGGAGCGCGGGCCTTTGAGCAAGATGTTACGCTACGGGTTCAGACGCAGGGCGAGGTACAGCCTCTTACGGAAATTGATTTGGTCCCCGAAGTTGGGGGCAAAATAGTGTATGTCTCCCCGAATTTTATTGAAGGCGGATTTTTCAAAAAAGGCGAAACGCTTATCCGTATTGACGATAGTAACTTCCAGATAGCGAAGATACGCGCTCAAGCGACAATTGCTCAGGCTGAACAGGCTTTGGCTCGCGAAATTGCAGAGGGCGAAATTGCTAAAAGTGATTTTGAGGAATTAGGTCGCGGAGAACCAAGTGCGCTTGCCATGAGGCTTCCGCAGCGTCAGGAAGCAGAGGCATCTTTACAAGCCGCCGAAGCCGATCTGGAATCGGCCGAGTTACAGTTGCGTCGAACAAGTGTCCGCGCTCCTTTTGACGGGCGTGTCCGAACTAAGTCATCTGATATCGGCCAGTTTGTGTCTCCAGGCTCACCGCTGGGCCGTATTTTTTCGACCAATATTGTACAGGTCCGCTTGCCCTTAACCGATGCGGATCTGTCTAAAGTTGATTTGCCTATCGCCTATAATGCGGAAAGCCGGGAAACGGCTCCGAAAGTGATGTTGAGTACAAACATTGCCGGCGAACGCCAGGAATGGACGGGCTATATCATGAGAACGGATTCGACTTATGACACTCAGTCCCGCGCTCTTTTTGCAATTGTAGAGGTCTTTGACCCTTATGGGGAGGGCGCCTCACAAAATGGCGTTCCTCTTGCGCCGGGTCTATTTGTAGACGCAATGATCGAGGGTAAAAAACTTGAGAATGTGATTGTGCTGTCTCGGGATGGCTTGCGTCCGCAGAACGAAGTGTATGTTGTGGACGAAAAAGGGAATGCCGAAGTGCGAAAAGCGACAGTCGCCGATAGTGACGCGACGCGGGCTGTCATTACATCCGGAGTCGAACCAGGCGATTTGGTTGTTGTTTCTCCGCTTGAGCGCTCGCGAATTGCAACCCCTTTGAAGGTCCTTGATATCAATAACCCTCAGACCGTTATCGTGGATCCACCCCGTCCGGACTGGATGAAGCGGGGCGGAGATTCTGACGAAAATTCAGGTGATGAGTCTGAGACACAAGAGAGTGATAAGACGGCTGGCGGCAATTCTGATAAAACTGCTTCGACATCTGAGAGCTCTGGAGGATCAGAATGAGAAACTTAGTCGCTTGGTTTGTTCGCAACCCTGTTGCGGCAAACCTCATGATGGTCGTCATGTTTGCCGCCGGTGCTTACGGCTATTTCTCGTTAGAGCGCGAATTTATTCCTCAAACCACTGTCAATGGAATGACCGTCAGCGTCTCCTGGCCTGGTGCCAGCCCGCGCGACGTTGAGCAGCAACTCGTCACCCGTCTGGAAGAAGCCATCGATGGCCTGGACGGTATCGACTATATGGAAAGTACGGCAAGTGAAGGCAGCGGCAGCATTAATGTGCGCACCAAGCTCAATATTGATTATGAAAAAATGCTCGATCAGGTCAAAGGTCGGGTCGACGCTGTACAGAACCTCCCCCCAGACTCGTTCAGACCCCAGATTTTTAGATGGGACGCTCGCGCAGATATCATGTATCTTGTCCTTTACGGGGACGTGGATCGACTGACCCTCCAGCGCGAAGCGACTGATCTTCGTCAACAGCTGACCAAATTGCCCGGCTTGCAGTTAACCGAGCAAGTCTCGAAAATTCCTGAGCAGGTTACAATTGAAGTCTCAGAAGACGCTCTTTTACGCTACAATCTGACTTTCTCCCAAGTGGCTCAAGCCATTTCGGGTTCCTCCGTAAATCTCTCTGCAGGGACCGTGGAGACCACCGGAGGGAATTTACAACTGCGCGCCCGGAGCCTGGCGAATACCCAGACAGAATTTGAAAATATTATTGTCCGCCAGACCAATCAGGGCGGCACAGTCCGCGTCCGCGATATCGCCAATGTTATTGACGGGTTCGAAGACCAAAAATTTGACGCCCGGTTTAAAGGGCAACCTACAGCGATTTATAGAGTTTCGTCTCCGGATACTATGGACATTTCGGAGTCCGGCGATGCTATTCGTCAGTTCGAAAAAGATATCGTCGACAAACTTCCACCGAATTTGCACTTCGAGATTCATTTTGATGGATCCACCATGTTCGATAGCCGGATGAGCCTTATCGGCAGTAATGCGATTTCAGGGATGATCCTTGTGTTGATCGTGCTGATGCTGTTCCTACGACCAGCAGTCGCGCTTTGGGTGACAGTTGGCATCGCGGCGGCCTTTGCGGGCGCGATCGCGATTGCACCGTTTCTTGGCATTACTCTGAATATGATCAGCTTGTTTGCTTTCCTCTTGGTGATTGGGATTGTTGTGGATGACGCGATTGTGGTCGGGGAATCGGTTCATTTCCACGTAGAAAATGGCATTTCGGGTCAACGCGGAGCTATTGCCGGAGCCAATATGGTCATCAAGCCTGTTTTCTTTGCGGTTATTACCACCATTTTGATGTTCGTCCCCTTCATGTTGTTTACCGGGCCTATTCGCGCCATCACGGCTCAGATTAGTCTGGTTGTGATTGCTGTGCTGGCTTTCTCACTTATCGAAGCCTTTTTCGTACTGCCGGCTCACTTGCGTCACTTGCGCCATGTCGAGCCAAGTCAGAATCGCTTGCTCAGATTCCAGACGCGTGTGGCGGACAGCCTCAATACCTTTGCGGTAAAAGTCTTCCGCCCTCTTGTCGCAACGCTGATTCACTGGCGTTATGTCACCGTCTCTGCCTTTATTGGACTATTCGGCATGGCCATGGCTTTGTTGATGTCAGGTGTGGCACCGGCGGCGTTCTTGCCGGAAGTCGAAGCTGATATGATTCAATTCTCGGCGCGTTTCCCGGAAGGGACAACATTCAAACGCCTCAATCAGGTGCGTGACCAACTCGATAACGGAATTGCCGAATTAAACGAAAACACTGAGGGTGATTTCGAAATTGATTGGGATTTGATTACGCGTCCAGCCACTATTGCTGAGGGCAACCGCGTAGAAGGTTTCCTCGGATTAAATTCAGAAAGACCCGGCATTTCAACTAAGATGATTGCCGATAAACTTGAGCAATATGTCGGTCCTATTCCGGATGCTTATCGCGTTAATTACGGCACAACCGAAGGCGGCGGTAATGGAGGCGGCGGCCTTTATTACGGGGTTGCTTCGGCAGACGCGGAAGCCTTGGAAGTGGCGATTAAAGAAATAAAAGAGCAAATCGAAAGCTATGCTCAGGTTCCAAGAGCGTGGGATGGTCTGGAAAGCTCTGCGCGTGAAATCCAGTTCACTCTGAAACCCGGCGCTGAAACCCTCGGCATCACCTTACAGGACGTTACGCGTCAGGTTCGAGAAGCCTTCTTTGGACGCGAAGTCCAGCGTCTTCCGCGTAACGGCGAAGACGTCCGCGTGATGGTGCGATATCCCGAAGCGGCTCGCGAAAGTATTGATAGTCTCAAGTCCTTGCGCATTCGCGCGGCGGACGGGGTCGAAGTGCCGCTCTTCGCTGTCGCTGATGTGACCTTTGCCGACGGGATCGGACGCATTCAACGCCGTGATCGCAAACAGGTGACATATACCGGCGGCCGGGTGCGAGGGGAACAGACGGAAGTTTCTGAGATTAAAGCAGATATGAATGAGAACTTCTTCCCGCAATGGGAACTTCGCAATCCTCGCGTCACGCGCATTAATGTGGGTGATGATGAGGTTCAGGCGAACCTCATGACAGAGCTCAAAGTGTCCGGAATTGTCATCCTGTTTTCGATGTATATTTTGCTGGCGATTGCCTTCCGCTCTTATGCGCAGCCCCTCTTGATTATGGTGGCTTTGCCCTTTGCCTTGGTCGGTATGATTTTCGGGAACATCATTACGGGGGTTCCTTTTGGAATGTTCTCACTCTTCGGGTTGTTCGCAGCCGGCGGTGTTGCCGTGAATGACAACCTCGTCTTGATTGATTACGTCAACCGATTAAGAGCGAAAGGCGTAGGTGCTTATCAAGCTATGCTCGACGCTTGTGTCGCTCGTTTCCGTCCAATTTTGCTAACTTCTGTGACAACGTTTGTCGGGATTACGCCTATCCTGTTTGAAACCTCCA
This sequence comes from uncultured Hyphomonadaceae bacterium, assembly GCA_963972195.1. Classification (GTDB taxonomy): domain Bacteria; phylum Pseudomonadota; class Alphaproteobacteria; order Caulobacterales; family Maricaulaceae; genus Litorimonas. Next base: position 79,255 of record CAXATH010000002.1, read on the forward strand.
GTCAGGCCGAATTCCTCAAGCCAATGGTTGTGGCGCTTGCTTTCGGTGTGTTGTTCGATTTCTTCCTCACTCTGATGTTGGTGCCTGCCATGTACGGTATTGGTGTTGATATTACGCGGACTTTCCGCGGGCTATGGCGAGGGGAGAAACAGCCTGGGTTGGGCGCGAACTATGACCCGGATATGATTCTGGCATTGGAGGATATGGAAATCGTTGAGGAATCCGCTCCGAAGTCTGGTTCAGGTAGCGGCGTTCCGGCCCCAGCCGAGTAGTTATTTTTCAGAAAAAGTTGAAAAAACAGAGAGAAAGCCCCAACTAGTAGCCAATACAGAAAATTTAATCCGATAAACGGGTTAGTCAAAACAATAGAAAAATGAGGACGACAAAAATGAAATCTTTGAAACTGATTATTCCAAGCCTGATGGTGATTGGTCTTGTAGCCTGCGGCGGCAATTCTGATGAAACCACGACTGATGAGACGCAGACTGAGGTCACTCAGACAATGCCCACGACTCCAAAACTAGGAGAATTTGGGATTGCCATGGAATATGTGGATGAATCCGTCGACCCCGGCGACAATTTCTTCCAATATGTAAACGGAAAATGGTTAGAGCAAACGGAAATTCCGTCAGACAGATCGTCTTATGGCAGTTTCAATATTCTTCGGGACGAGTCCCAAGCTGACGTCCGCGCAATCATTGAAGAAGCCGCCTCACAAGAGGCTGAACTGGGTTCAAACGAACAGAAAATCGGCGATTTCTACGCGGCGTTTATGGATACGGACGCCATAGAAGCAGCTGGTCTGGAGCCTATTCAAGCCGATATTGACCGTATTCAGAATGTTGAAGACAAAGCGGGTGTTGCAGCTCTGATGGGCGACCCGGCCTTGGGTATTCGCGCGCCAATGGTACCTTATGTCGGCGTCGATTTGAAAAATCCGACGGCTTATATTGTCTATATGACCCAATCCGGATTAGGCCTTCCAAATCGGGATTACTACTTTGACGAAGGTGAAAAATCCGATGCCATTCGCGCCGGATATATTGACTATCTGACAACCCTGATGACCGAACTTGGCATGGATAATCCGGCTGAGCGCGCTCAAAAGGTCTTCGAATTTGAGAAGACCCTGGCGGAGCCACAGTGGAAGCCTGAAAAACGCCGCGACCGCAGTCTGACATATAATAAAATGACTTTGGAAGAGTTAAAGACATATGCTGAAGGCTTCCCTTTTGATCCAATGCTGGCGGCCGCAGGTCTCTCTGACGAAACTGAATTCGTTATTCGCGAAAAAGATGCGTTTGAAGGCATGGCAGCCGCTTTTGCAGAAGCTGATCTGGATGTGTTAAAAGACTATATGGCCGCAGGCTATGTGAGCCGCAAAGCTGCGTATCTTCCAAAGCGAATTGATGATGCTAATTTTGCATTTTACGGAACAACGTTGCGCGGGACACCTGAGCAACAAGTCCGCTGGAAGCGGGCCGTCGATCAAATTGATGGATCGATGGGCGAAGTTGTGGGCAAGGTCTATGTTGAGAAGCATTTTCCGGAAGAGTCTAAGGAACAGATGGACGATCTGATCGAAAATCTTCGGGCTGCGTTTAAAGAGGGTATAGATAATCTTGACTGGATGGGCGATGAAACCAAAGTCCAGGCCCAAGACAAGCTAGCCAAGTTTAATCCCAAGATTGGTTATCCTGACAAATGGACGGATTATTCTACCCTTGAGGTAGATCGGAATGATCTTATCGGAACCGTTAAGTCCGCAAATGCATGGGAGTGGAAGCAGGACATTGATAAGCTCGGTGGGCCAATCGACCGGGATGAGTGGGGAATGAACCCGCAAACCGTGAATGCCTATTACAACGCCTCGCTAAACGAAATCGTTTTCCCGGCCGCCATCTTACAAGCGCCTTTCTTTGATCCAAACGCAGATGCTGCCGTCAACTACGGCGGTATTGGCGCCGTTATCGGCCACGAAATGGGTCACGGTTTTGATGACCAAGGCCGTAAAACGGATGGAGATGGCCTCCAACGTGACTGGTGGACCGAAGAAGACGGAGAAGCTTTCTCTGAACGTGCTGATGCATTGGTAGCTCAATATAATGCTTTCGAACCCCTTCCGGGCGAAACCGTAAATGGGCAACTGACTTTGGGCGAAAATATTGGTGACCTGACAGGCGTTCAGATGGCGTATAACGCTTATAAGCGTTCTCTTAACGGTGAAGAAGCCCCAGTAATTGATGGTTTGACAGGCGATCAACGGTTCTTCCTCGCCTGGGCCCAGGTCTGGCAGATTAAGTTCCGCGAAGAAGCGCTCAGCAACCGTTTGAAAACCGACCCACACAGCCCGGGTGAGTTCCGCGCTAACGGTATTGTGCGAAACTTTGATGCTTGGTACGAAGCTTTTAATGTCACACCGGAGAATGACCTTTATCTTCCGCCGGAAGAGCGCGTCAAAATCTGGTAGTCTATACCAATAAAACTTCATAAGCCCGCCATCTGGCGGGTTTTTTTATGACTGTGTCTTGAGCGAAGCGCTGGTGTCTGCCAAGTCGGACTCATGGAGAACAATATGAGTAAAGACTGGGTAATAGGCATTCTAGGCGGGTCGGGCCTATACGATATTGACGGGCTTAATAACCGGGAGTGGGTTGAAATAGATACGCCCTGGGGCAAGCCATCCGATCAGATATTATTCGCGGAACTAGACGGGATTAAGCTCCGCTTCTTGCCGCGCCATGGCAGGGCTCATGCTTTGTCCCCATCCGATGTCAATTACCGCGCCAATATCGACGCGCTGAAACGCGCCGGATGTACGGATGTTTTGTCTCTTTCTGCTGTGGGATCTCTGCAGGAACAATATCCTCCCGGGGATTTTGTTGTCGTTGATCAATTTATTGACCGGACTTTTAAACGGGAAAAATCTTTTTTCGGAGAGGGATGTGTCGCCCATGTAAGTCTGGCCGACCCGGTATGTGAAAGACTTGCCAGTCTGGCGGCCAACGCCGCTGAAAAGGCGGGGGTCACCGTGCACCGCGGCGGGACTTATCTCGCCATTGAAGGCCCGCAATTTTCCACCCGCGCAGAAAGCCAGCTCTACCGCCAATGGGGTTGCGATATCATTGGCATGACAAATATGCCCGAAGCCAAGCTCGCCCGCGAGGCCGAACTTCCGTATGCCACAATTGGTATGGTCACGGATTATGATTGCTGGCACGACGTGCACGGAAATGTCGATGTCGCGGCGGTTATTGAGGTGCTGTTGAAGAACGCCAATAAAGCGCGCGAGACAGTACGAATTCTGGTTAATTCTCTATCTGGAACGGAAAGAGATAACGGCCCTCAGGGGATAGAAACCAATCTCGATGTTGCGCTGATAACGTCACCTGAAAATCGAGAGGCAACGCTATTGGCTAAGTTGGACGCCGTCGCAGGACGTGTGTTGAACGGGTAGAGGCTAGCGAATTAATTTTTTTATAAACCGGCCCCATATTATGGCCACCAGACTTGTGCTGATGGCCAATCCGGCCAGGATATCTATCCAGCCCGTTTCCAATAGAGCTAAAATGAGCCCAAATAATCCGAAAACGAACAAGGCGAGAGGGATTGCAAATATCTGAAAGAGCGATTTCCGCGGTCGTCTTTTGAGAGACGGGTAGATTTTAGGCGAGAGAGGATGACTCATGGTACAACCACTTTTCGCCCACGCCGACTAACCCACAAATAAAGTCCCGATACGAGAACGATGATTGTCAGGACATCCAATGTGGCCCAGAGAATTTTCAGGAAAAGCCCGCCGTAATCTCCGAAATGAAGGGGGCGGGAAAGGGAAAGCGCTTTGGAATACCAAGGCATTTCTCGCAATCCAACAAAATCGCCGCTAACCGCATCCACAAGGACGGGCGTAATCAAATGCTCTGTTAAGGGCGTATTCCCGTGAAGAAATATCGCGTAATGGGAGTTCGTCGAATAAGAGCTTCCAGGAAAAGCGACGAATTGGAGGATTTTATCCGGGCTTGTCGCGACGGCTTGTTTTACGGCTGCATCGAGAGAGGCTTGCGCCGCCACGACCTCTCCGGTCTGATGGGCGGCAATAAGATCTTTTAAATCATTGGCTTTCCAAGTCTCGACGATCGGTTCTTCAAGCGTATTGATGATGCCGGTTATGCCGACCACCAAAACCCAAGCAACGGTCACAACGCCCAATAAATTGTGGTAATCGAGCCATTTCAACCGGGTCGATTGTTTCGTTCTGACGGTTCCAAAGTCCAGCTTCCTCATAAATGGCGCGTAAAGAACGACGCCAGAGACGACAGCGAGGACAAATAGGAACCCCATAAAGCCCAAGAACAACATGCCGGGCAGGCCGAGAAACATGTCGGTATGAAGCTGCAATATGAAATCCATAACTTTGCCGCCCTTATCCGCAGGCGGCACAACATTGCCGCTGGTCGCGTCATAAGATTTGAACAAAAATTGGGAGCCCGTGACGTCTGGATCTGCTTGGGTTGTGACATTAACGACGGGGCGCTCCACGTCAAAACTCATAAAGAGCGGCCTAGCGTGCTCGGCCTCCAGTAAAGCCTTTTGCATGATTTCGTCGAGGCTCAGCAGCTCGCCGCCAGGGTTAGCAGGTTGCCAGGCCGGCGGGTTGAGCGCGCTATCAATTTCCGCATGAAATATTAACGGAAGTCCGGTCAGGCAGAGCATAAGCAGGAACAGCGTGCAAATTAGGCTGGTCCATTTATGAATCCAGCTCCATGCCCTCACTGTGGACGTTTTTATGCCATTCCTATTTTTGATATGCTGGCCTCAATTAAAAATCGACAGAGGCCGACAGGGACAATGTTCTCGGATTTCCAAGAATTAGATAATTGGACCCTGGGAAACCTCCAACAGACGCCCAGTAATCATTATCCGTCACATTCTCAAGTCGTGCCCGCAGGGTGACAGGTGTTTCATTCACGTCCAGTGAATAACGCACGCCCAAATCCAATCGTGTCCAAGCATCCACGGCTATTGAATTGGCAGCATTGGTGAATTGTTTGCCAGTGTGAACCACACGACCATCCACGGTCAGTCCGGGCAGGGCGGCAATGTCATATTCCAGATTTACGTTACCCTGAAACTCGGGCGTCCCAACCGAGGTATTGCCCTCGTTGACGCCGTCTTGCGTTTTCTCAAGCTGATTATCCAGGATTGTCGCGCCGCCAAGGACCCGAAATCCTGTGACAGGTTCGCCAAAGACCGATAGCTCAATGCCCTTATTTCTTTGCTCACCATCGGCCGAAAAGATTTGATTTTCGACAATTCCGTTCGGACGATTGACAGAAAAGACGCTAAGTGTGCCGCCAAAATTGCCGCCGTCGAATTTTAAGCCGGCCTCGATTTGTTCGCCCGCAAAAGGTTCTAAAACGTCACCGCTATTTTCAACAGGAAGACCGCCGCTCACATTTGGCGCTGTCGCGCCGGGTTGCAGGTTTTCCGCATAGTTGCCGTAAACTGAGAGCTGCGATGTCGCTTTCCAAACAATGCCAACAGCTGGCGTGACTTTGCTTTCATCATAGCCGGAAGATAATGCGCCAGAGGTTGCGTCAAAGGATTGAGTTTCAATATTTTGTTGGCGTAAACCAAAAGTAGCGAGCAGGCGACCTTCCGCGAAGGACAAGGTATCGGCAATTGCGAAACTTGTATTCTGAGATGCCTCGGTGACCAATGGGGTGCTTAAATCTCCGCCAATAAATGCATCTGTGGGAGGCGGCGCAAAGGCTACGGGATTGCTCAAAGTCCCTGCAGGAAAACCGCCAAAGTCTGCAAAAACGAACGCGTTTTTGGATTCAAGATCTACAAAGGTCCCGGAGGCGACGATGCTGTGGCCTATAGACCCGGTGTCAAATTCTGCCCGAAGACCGGCATCGATAGAGCGAATAGAATCTTCACGCGTGTTGACGAAACGCGATGATGTCATCGTCCCGTCTGCGGCAACTCTTGGATTCGATAGGTCATTATCTTCTTTGCCTTCCCGGAAGCCGCCGCCAACCCAAGCTGTTATCGCCTCCGTGAGATCATATTCACCGCGCGCGGCAGCAAATAGTTGTTTTTCATCCGAGAAAGTAAATCGCTGGGCAAAATTTCCGCTGGCATCCGGCGGCTCGGGGATGTTGCCCAGTGGCGTAATTTGCGGACGCGGTGCGTCAATGTGATTGTCCTGATATCCAATATCAGCGGAAAATCGGAATTGCGGTCCGGCATAATCCGTACCCAGAGAAAGAACCTTCAGGCTTGTTTCCTGGCCATCAATTGCGCCTTCACCGTCGCGAATGACTCCGTTCGCCCTGACGCCCCAATCATCGCCAGCGCCGAACCGCTGACCCAGATCGACGGCTCCGGAAAACTGGCTATCCCCTTCAAAGCCGAGTGTGACGCGGCGAATTCCGTCTGCCGGCGCGCGTTTAGACACCAGGTTTATTGTCCCGCCAGCACCGCTCCCACCCGGGGCCGCGCCGTTTATGAAAGCGTTTGCGCCGCGAAAGACTTCAACCCGTTCCAGAAGTTCGGCTGCCACAAATTGGCGGGGCAATATGCCGTAAACGCCGTTCAAAGTAATGTCATCGGAAAAGACCGGGAAGCCCCGCAGTATATAAACTTCCTGAAAATTGCCGAAGCCTTTGGCCACACGAACGACAGGATCATTTTGCAGAACATCGCCGACGCTCTCGGATTGCTGGGCGAGCACTAAATCGGATGTGTAGGCCGTGCCAGAAAAAGGCGCATCGAGATAATCCAGATTACCGAGAAGGCCAGCCCGACCGCCCCGCGCAACTTGATCGCCCGCATATTCTTTTGTCAATTCTACCTGCGAGGCTTGTCCCGTGACAATTATCTCGTCCATTTCCTCGCTCGGCGAGGTTTGCGCAAAGGCCGCTTGGCTGAGGGCGCTAAGCGCGACCGTTGCGGCGAGTATTCCCAGACGATTGAAGGGCATAATATTTCCTATTTCAAAATTTGAATGACCGTTAATGCAAGTCATTCTTAGGAGCAAGGAAAACTATCACATGGGTTGGAAACTCTTCATCTGCAGAGATTGAAATACATAATTGCGGCTAAGTCCGCGGCTTGGGGCGTATGACGGAGCAAGAGTTTTAGTCTTTATGAAGGTAGAAGGAGGAGCTTAGGACCGCTCGAAGACTGCATCGGCAAAAATGGAAGCTATTACTAGTTGAAATATTCTGAGTAAAATAGCGCTTGATATAAGAAACTCCTATTTCACTCAGTTGAGGAATTACAAACTTTGGGCGCCCCAAAGATGACGATTCACAACCCATCCTTTCAGGCCGTTTCTAGACTTAATTCGGCACCAGCCTTCCTCGTTGCATTCTTCCAGCCTGAAAAGTGCGCCGGTTTCACTGCGCGCGACGGGATCAGCTCCTATATCGGGTTTTGACAATAATAGGATGTTTTCCATAGCCATAACGAATCGTTCACCGGATAAAGCAGGTTTCCTGACCCAGGCTTCATCCCCATTTATGTCTCGAACTTTCCGCCACATTTCTGTTTCGGCGACGACGATCAAGGGTAAATCCCGCCGTCTGTATTGCCAGGCGATAGAATGATTACGGCTCGGCCCGGTGCGGCCATTAACTTTTCCAAATTTCAGGCTGACATAACGCGGAACTTCAAATCCAGAAGGCGTCCGATTTGCGGCTTTCCGAAAAAATCCATCTGAAGGTCTGGCAGGGACGGGCTCAATCTTAATCTGGCGCTGCGGCGTGTCTGCCACAAAATTTATCTCGGTCGGGGCTGTTGGAGACGCCGTGTTTAGCTGCGCCGCCGCCGTTCCCGTTACCAGAAAAACTGCAATAAATACCGCCAGAGAGGGGCGGCCTCGTAATAATTTGCCCATAGGGTGACCTGACCCGATTTGGGTTAATCGGCCGTTAAAACGCAAAAGATTCGCGCCATTCCGTCTGTATGGGACTTGAGTTTTGCGTTGTAAAAGCGCTTAATTAGCTCATAAAGGATAGTCTATGCAAAAACGCCCCATCGTCGATGTTACACGCCGTCTACCGGACAGTATTGAGGCCCGAATGCGGGATCTCTTTGAAGTCCGTTTGCGCGGCGATGATACCCCGATGAGCGAGGCGGAGTTGAAGTCTGCCATTTCCGATTGCGACGTATTCGTACCGACCGTGACCGATAATATCACAAAAGAAGTGATAGAAGCAGCGTCTCCCAAACTCAGGCTTATCGCTAATTTCGGCGCTGGAACCAATCATATTGATGTTGCGGCGGCTTATGAAAAAGGCATTACCGTCACCAATACGCCCGGCGTTCTGACGGAAGACACCGCGGATTTGACCATGGCACTCATACTGGCTGTGCCCCGCCGTCTGGTCGAAGGCGACCGCCGAATGCGGGCCGGGGACTTCAAAGGTTGGACGCCGACCCATATGCTTGGCCACCGCGTCCGCGGCAAGGCCCTAGGCATTATTGGAATGGGCCGGATTGGTCAGGCGGTGGCGCGCCGCGCCCATGCGTTTGGTCTTTCAGTCCATTATCATAACCGCCATCGAGTCCCTAAAGGTATAGAAGACAGCCTTTGCGCGAAATACTGGGAAGACCTCGACAGCATGTTGGCCGCTGTGGATATTGTTTCAGTCAATTGCCCCTCAACGCCTGCCACACATCATTTAATCAATGCCTCCCGTTTGGACTTGATGAGGCCGGACAGTTATATCGTCAACACGTCGCGCGGTGAGATAATTGACGAGGCTGCCTTGGCGAACGCGCTAGCCGAAGGCGAAATCGCGGGGGCAGGGCTCGACGTGTATGAAAATGAACCAGAGCCGCACCCCTCTCTTCTAAACCTCCCAAATGCCATTCTCGCCCCGCATATCGGCTCTGCTACATTTGAGAGCCGTCAGGAAATGGGCGAAAAAGTCCTCATCAATATTCGGGCGATGATGGACCACCATGCCTGTCCCGACCGCGTTCTGCCCCCGGGCACACGTCTTTCACTCGCTTCATAAGGAAAATAATTATGATGAAATTTATGACTTCCGGCATGCTCAGCCTCACGCTTGCGCTTGGCCTTTCGACAGTTGCGAGTGCACATAATCATGCCCAGGATAAAAATCAGGAAGACATGACTGAAACCCTGACAGCTCCTGATATCTCATCAGAAATGATCGCCGAAAACTTTCATATCCTGAAGGGACCAGGCGGGAATGTTGGCGTGAGTGTCGGAGAGGACGGCATCTATATCATTGATGACAAATTTTCGCGCTTCGCAGATCAAATCCTGTTCCGAATTGGGGAAATTACGGATGAACCGGTTCGGTTTGTTCTGAACACGCACCTTCACGGCGACCACACCGGGGCAAATGCGGAAATGAAGGAAACCGGTGCGACAATTCTCGCCCATGACAATGTTCGCGCGCGCATGGTGTCCAATTTCGAAAAAAATACGGCCGAGACAGAACGCCCCGCGCCGGGCGAAGAGGTCTGGCCAACCCTGACATTCTCAGACACAGCAACGCTTCATTTTAACGGACAGACCGCCACAGCGCATCACGTCCCTCATGCCCATACTGACGGCGACAGCATGGTCACCTTTATGCCGGCCAACATCATCCATATGGGGGATAACTATTTCAATGGTCTGTTTCCTTTCGTTGACATTGATTCAGGCGGAAATCTGGAAGGCATGATTGCCGCGCAGGATAAAGTCCTGGCAATGGTGGATGAGAATACAAAAATCATTCCCGGTCATGGCCCAATGGCGACAAAATCCGATTTACAGAAAACCCGTGACATTCTGGTGGATATTTTAAGTCAGGTAAGAGCCGTTAAAAACAGCGGAATGTCCATGGATGAGGCGGTGGAAACTGTAACCTTGGACGAGTACAAGGAATTGTCTTCCTTTATCGACCAAAAGAACATGGTGCGCCAAGCCTATCGTTCATTGAAGAAATAGAGTTGAAAAATGTCTTACGGGTCTCACGCTTATATTTCCGACCCTCGAAATGAGACGGTGTTTTTCAATGTAAATGGCAATCTCGTTCGTAGGTCCGAAGCCGTCGTCAATGTATTCGATTCGGGCTTTATGCTTGGAGATGGAATTTGGGAGGGCCTGCGTGTTCATAATGGGCACGTTGCGTTTTTAAATGACCATCTTGATCGACTCTGGGAAGGCGCAGCAGCGCTTGATATTGATATCGGCCTGACCCAAGAAGCACTGACCGGCAGGATTTACGACACATTAGAAAAAAACGACATGCAGGAAGATGTTCATATCCGCCTCATGTTGACTCGTGGTTTGCGTAGCACGCCTTATCAAGACCCGCGTGTCGTTATCAGCGAACCGACAATTGTTATTGCCCCGGAGTTTAAAAAACCTGACCCGAAGACAGCCGAGAATTCACTTTCTCTTTATACGGTCTCGGTCAGGCGTGGCCGGGCGGATGTTCAAGACCCGGCCCTCAATTCTCACTCTAAAATTAACTGCATTACGGCCTGTATCCAGGCCATTAAAGCCGGAGCGGATGAAGGCCTGATGCTTGATCCGCAAGGATTTGTTTCGACGTGCAATTCAACCCACTTCTTTATTGTGCGCAAAGACGAAGTCTGGACATCCAGCGGCGATTATTGTCTAGGCGGTATCACACGCGGCAAGATAATTGATATTTGCCGCGACCAAGGCATTCCCGTCTTTCAAAAAAACTTTTCTTTGACGAAATGCTATAGCGCCGACGAAGCCTTTACAACGGGCACATTTGCCGGCCTGGCGCCAGTGGGGTCGATCGATGGCCGTCAGATCGGGTCAGGAAAAAGAGGCCCGATGGTTGAAAAACTTCAAAAGTTATATCTTGAGTTAATTCACAAGGACACGGCAAAAGCATGAGCCAACTAATTGCGATGTGGTCTGGCCCGCGCAATCTCTCGACGGCCATGATGAGAAGTTTCGGGGCGAGGGCAGATTGTGCCGTTATGGACGAGCCGTTCTTTGCTCCGTATCTGTTGGAATCCGGAAAGGACCATCCCGGTCGTGCAGAGACTTTAAAGCGTCACGAAACAGATCCGATAAAGGTAGCTAAGTTCTGTCAGTTTCCTGAAACAGATAAACCTTATTGTTTTCAAAAGCACATGCCACACCATATGCTAGCTGGCTTTCCTATGGGATGGGCTGAGAAAGCGAAGCACTTCTTTCTAATTCGCGAACCAGAGCGCGTTATTGCTTCCTATGCGAGAGGCCGAAGCGCATTTGATCTGGAAGACCTTGGTTTTAGGGCGCAAAGAAGTCTATTTGACGGACTTACGAAACTTACGGGACATATTCCGCCAGTTATTGCGAGCTTGGATATCCTTAAAGCTCCGAAAAAAGCCCTCTATTCGCTATGTGGGGTTCTAGAGATTCCGTTTGATGACGCCATGCTGCAATGGGAAAGCGGCGGGCGGGCGGAAGATGGAGCTTGGGCGCCCTATTGGTATAATTCCGTCCGAAACTCGACGACGTTTACACTTCCAAATTTGAAACCTGTTGAGCTAGGGCTGGAATATAAGCAACTAAATGCGGCGTGTCAGGTGGATTTTGATTATTTAAGCCAGTATAAATTGGCATTCTAAAGCGGATGTAAAATTGCGGGCTCCCTCGCCTGACACTTGCAAAGCGTGGAAAGTGTTAACAAAGTGTGAAAACAATCTCCTGTCAGGAGTTTTGTATGAAAAGCACAATTTTGATTCTCGCCGCATCCGCCTTGCTCTTTCCAGTGCAGGCCATGGCTGCTTGCGGCACGGTTAGCGGGCCTTACTCGGTCAGTTGCGAGCAGGGCGTTCAGGTTTATCGCCATAACACCAAATCTGTAATGCCGCGCACGAGCCGGTCTGACTTCCATCAACGCGAGGCGTTAGAAGCCTCTCGCCAGCAGGCCCTGATTAACACGCAGCTGGCGTCCCAACGGGTCAATATCGAAGAACGCGAGCAATTAGCTCTTGAACGTGACCTTATTAGACGTCGCAGCCGCACTTTGGTTGGAACTCGTTTTTCAGCTTATAGAGGCTATGGATTTAATCGTTTCGGATATGGTTACGACCGCACGAAATTGCGGACGCAGGCAAAGCGTCGTTACGTCAGAGACTAATCCTGCCTGTAAACTTTAGGGGGCAGTGTTACAGGCAGAACAGGCCGGATCCTTGCGGAGGGCGAGGGTCCGGCTTTCGCCTTTTAAACCATCAAATAAATAAAGGCGTCCAGACAAAGACTGTCCCGACTGCGTTATGAATTTAATGGCCTCCAAGGCCATTTGGGACCCAATAATTCCGGCGAGGGCCCCAACGATACCAACTTGAGCGCAGGTCTCTGCATCAGGCGGAATGTCCGGGACTAGGCAACGATAACAGGGCGCGTTGGGGGCGGCATTAAACAGGCTAATCTGCCCGTTGAAACGGCCTAGCGCGCCCGAGATAAGGGGAATTTTCAAGGCGAGGCTGGCCTCATTTACGGCGTAACGTGTTTCGAAGTCATCAACGCCGTCCAGAATAAGGTCGTGACCTTGAAGAAGGTCTGCAGCATTTTTTGTTGTCAGTTTTTGACATTTTGGCCGAAGGGAAACGTTTTGATTGAGTCCTGAAAGCCTGTTGGCCAGACTGCCAACTTTAGAGCTTTGAATATCGCTTTCTGAAAATTGGATCTGTCTCTGCAAATTAGACAAATCGACTTCATCATCATCTATAAGCGAAATATGGCCTGCGCCTGCCGCAGCCAAATAAAGCGCAGCGGGGCCCCCGAGACCGCCTGCGCCCACAATGGCGACTTTGGCGTCCAGCAGAGCGGCCTGACCCGGCCCTCCGATCTCTTTCAAAACCAGATGGCGGGCGTAACGCTCAATTTGGTCGGGCTGCATTGTGGCTAAGGCGCGTTGGATTTCTTGCCTTCGGGGGCGGGAACGTCATCGTCGAATAGAGGCGTAGATAAATAGCGCTCGGCAAAACTTGGAATAATTGTCACGATACGCTTGCCTCTCATCTCCGGCCGCGCCCCGACTTTCAGTGCTGCGGCTATGGCTGCGCCGGACGAAATGCCGACTGGAACGCCGTCCTCTGCGGCGACATGTTTTGCTGTCCCGAAGGCTGTCTCATTTTCGATCAGTACGACATCATCAATCAGGCTTTTATCCAATACGTCTGGAACAAAGCCGGCGCCAATCCCTTGAATTTTGTGCGGCCCTTTTTCGCCCTTGGAGAGGACAGGCGATCCCGTTGGTTCAATGGCAATAATTTGGCAATCAGGGTTTTTCTCTTTCAAATAGCGGCCTGCGCCTGTGAGCGTGCCGCCTGTGCCGACACCGGCGATGAGAACGTCAACCTTACCATCACAATCCGTCCAGATTTCCGGGCCTGTCGTGGCGTAATGAATGGCCGGATTGGCGGGATTGGTAAATTGTCCAGCCTGGACTGCGCCGGGTGTGTTCTTGACCAGTTCCTCCGCTTTTTCAATCGCGCCGGGGATACCGCCCGCGGCGTCGGTCAGGACGAGCTCGGCGCCGAGCAGTTTCATCATCTTGCGGCGCTCAATCGACATACTTTCGGGCATGACAAGAATGGCTTTATAGCCTTTGGCAGCCGCGGCAAAGGCAATGGCGATACCAGTGTTGCCGGAGGTGGGTTCAATAATTGTCCCGCCGGGTTTTAGCTTGCCGGATTTTTCCAAGTCTTCAATCATGGCAATACCAATCCGGTCTTTGACAGACGCAATCGGATTGAAAAACTCAAGTTTGAAAACCAGATCGGCCGGCACGCCTTCGGTGATGCGCGGCAGACGGACGAGCGGCGTTCCGCCCATCGTTTCCAGAATGTTGTCGTAAATTTTTCCACGGGCGGCTGAAGGCATAAGAGTTTCTCCTGCTTGAATTGTATTAACTATATGGGAAAGCTGCCGCAAAGTGAAAGGTATATGGATAAATTGAAAGACCTGCCTATATAGGGGACGTGATGGATGACCTCTATAACAGTGATATTCTGACTTTGTCTTCGGCTCTTCGAAACGAGCGTTTGGAAGAGCCCGATGGCACCTCGCGAAAAGTTTCAAAACTTTGCGGATCCTGGCTGGAAATTGATGTCAATATGGACGGCAAGGAAGTGGGCGAGGCGGCCTTGCGCGTTCAGGCTTGCGCTCTAGGACAAGCCAGTGCGGCAATTCTGAAAGAGCAAATTGTGGGCGCAACCTTGCCAGAATTGATAGAGGCGCGGGACGCTTTGAAAGCCGTCTTGAAGTCGGGCGGCAATCCCCCCAAAGGCCGCTTTGCCCGGCTCGAATTGCTCAAAGGCGTTTCGGCTTACCCGGCCCGACATACGTCCACGCTTTTAGCCTTTGAAGCGGCGGCCGAGGCCGTGAAAGTGGCACTCGATAAATAGTCGTCGCATAGGGTAGGTTTTATAATTAAACCTTATCTTTCCTCTAAGGTAAAACTGGATAAAAAGAGGAACAGATTATCAGGTGGCTCGTTGTTCTATCGCTTGACCTCTAGAACGAAAGCCTATCCATGACTGATAAAAAAACACCTCCCACCACGACCGATGCAGGCATACCCGTCGCAAGTGATGAACACTCTCTGACGGTTGGCCGCGATGGCCCCATAGTATTGAATGATCATTATCTGATCGAGCAGATGGCAAATTTCAACCGGGAACGTATTCCTGAGCGTCAACCCCATGCAAAAGGCAGCGGCGCGTTCGGACATTTCGAAGTGACCGAAGATGTCAGTCGATACACCCGGGCCGCCGTTTTCCAACCAGGCACTAAGACAGATACATTGATGCGGTTTTCAACTGTGGCCGGCGAGCGCGGCAGTCCGGACACGTGGCGCGACCCACGCGGTTTCTCAATCAAGTTTTATACCTCGGAAGGTAATTACGATATGGTCGGCAATAATACGCCGGTCTTTTTCATACGTGACCCTATGAAGTTCCAGCATTTCATTCGCTCGCAAAAACGCCGCGCGGATAATGGTCTTCGCGACCATGACATGCAGTGGGATTTTTGGAGCTTATCTCCTGAGTCTGCACACCAAGTTACTTGGCTGATGGGGGACCGGGGCATTCCCAAATCCTATCGTCATATGGACGGATTTTCCAGCCACACCTATATGTGGATTAATGCGGACGGCGAAAAGTTCTGGGTAAAATATCATTTTGAAACGGATCAGGGCAATGACTTCCTGACACAGGAAGAGGCCGACAAGCTGGCGGGTGAGGATAGCGACTATCACCGCCGCGATCTCTTTAACTCTATTGCAAATGGCGATCATCCAAGCTGGACATTGTCCATGCAGATCATGGAGTTTGAAGACGCCAAGACTTATCGGTTAAATCCCTTCGATCTAACCAAGGTCTGGCCACATGATGATTATCCGTTGATCAAGGTCGGTAAGCTGACGCTTACGCGCAATCCAACTGACTTCCATACAGAGATTGAGCAGGCTGCTTTCGAGCCGAACAATCTAGTGCCGGGAATTGGACTGAGCCCTGACAAAATGTTGCTCGGACGCGGTTTTGCTTATGCTGATGCTCACAGGGCAAGGCTTGGCGTGAATTACAAACAGATTCCGGTTAACAAACCGAAATCACCCGTGCACAGCTACAGCAAGGACGGCGCCGGCCGGACGGAAAATGTCACCGATCCTGTCTACGCTCCAAATTCCAAAGGCGGTCCGTCGGCTGACCCATCTCTTACCGATGACGCCGGCTTGTGGCACGCGGATGGAGACATGGTTCGAAAAGCCTATACCCTCCGAAAAGATGACGATGATTGGTCACAGGCCGGAATACTAGTTCGCGATGTGATGGATGATGCGGCCCGCGAGCGGCTCGTCAATAATATTGCCGGACACCTCAAAGATGGTGTCACCGATCCTGTCTTGAAGCGCGCGCTCGAATACTGGCACAATGTTGACGCCGAATTAGGCGACCGAGTCGCGAAAGCGGTCAAGGACTGAGATAGACCGTAACACAAGCAATGGGCAGGCTCTGTCTGCCCATTTTCATTACTCGGTCCTAGTGGCCATCCTACTCTGACCAACCCCCTTGCTATTGTTCGGTCACCCGCCTATACGCCCCTCGATTTCTCCGGCTTTTCCAAAGGCCGACAGACATCAGCGCGAAACTGGCGGTTTTCCTCCCTTTCACGTTTTCATTGACGCCCGGATTGGCCGGGCTAGACCGCGGGTGTTACCCGTAGGCAGGACCTTATTTTGGAGTTCCACTCATGAGCGAAGCTCAATCCATGAATCCATCCACCGATGATTTTGCCTCTATGTTTGAAGCGTCTTTCGAGACGAATTCAATGGAGGAGGGCACAGTCGTCAAAGGTGTCGTTACCGCTATAGAAAAAGATGCAGCGATCATCGACATCGGCCTCAAGACTGAAGGCCGCGTTGACCTCCGTGAATTTTACACGCCGGGCGACAACAAAAAAATTGCTGTTGGCGATGAAGTCGACATCTACCTAGAGCGTATTGAAAACGCCCTTGGCCAAGCTGTTCTGTCGCGCGACAAAGCGCGCCGTGAAGAAAGCTGGATCAAAATGGCGAAATTCTTTGAGGCTGAAGAGCCAGTCAAAGGCGCTATCGTTGGCCGTGTTAAAGGTGGTTTCACCGTTGACCTCGGCGGCATCAATGCCTTCTTGCCAGGCTCACAAGTTGACATTCGCCCAGTGCGCGATGTCGGTCCTTTGATGAACGAAGACCAGCCTTTCATGATCCTGAAAATGGACCGCTCACGTGGAAATATCGTTGTCTCCCGCCGCGCAATCCTTGAGGAAAGCCGCGCTGAGCAACGCGCAGAGCTTGTCGGTCAATTGGCTGAAGGCGAAACACGCGAAGGCGTTGTCAAGAACATCACTGATTACGGTGCGTTCGTTGACCTCGGCGGTATTGACGGATTGCTCCATGTCACAGACATGAGCTGGCGCCGTGTTAGCCATCCGTCTCAGGTTCTGAATGTTGGCGACACAGTCAAAGTCAAAATCATCCGTATTAACCCGGAAACACAACGTATCTCACTTGGCATGAAACAATTGCAGGAAGATCCGTGGAACGCCGCGTCTGCAAAATACGTCGTCGGTACCCGTCATACGGGAACCGTCACGAATATCGCCGACTACGGTGCATTCATTGAATTGGAAGAAGGCGTTGAAGGCCTCGTCCATGTTTCTGAAATGTCCTGGACCAAGAAAAACGTCCACCCGGGCAAAATTGTTTCTACATCTCAGGAAATCGAAGTCGAAGTCCTTGAAGTGGATCAAGAGAAACGCCGTATCTCCTTGGGTATCAAGCAGGTTCAGGAAAATCCTTGGGACAGCTTCACGGATCGGTTCCCTGTTGGCTCTACAATCAAGGGCGAAGTCCGCTCTGTCACAGAGTTCGGCCTATTTATCGGGCTCGACGGCGACATCGACGGTATGGCTCACTTGTCAGACCTCTCTTGGGAGAAGTCAGGCGAAGAAGCGCTTCAGGATTACAAAAAAGGCGACATGGTTGAAGCCAAAATCCTCGAAGTCGATATCGAGAAAGAACGTATTTCTCTGGGTGTCAAACAGGTCCTTAAAGACACAATGCCAGCTGGCGCAAGCGGCGCAAATCGCGGCGCGACCGTGACTTGTACTGTTAAAGAAGTGAACTCCGGCGGTATCGAAGTTACCTTTGGCGAAGACGATGCGGAAACAACCGCCTTTATCCGTAAGGGTGATTTGTCTCGTGAGCGTTCCGAGCAACGTCCAGAGCGTTTCGCTGTTGGTGATAAGGTTGACGCTTTGATTACGCGTGTTGACCGTAAGACACGTAGCTACACACTTTCTATCAAGGCGCTCGAAATCGCTGAAGAGAAAGAAGCTGTGCAGCAATACGGTTCTGCTGACTCAGGCGCGTCTCTAGGGGATATCCTCGGCGCGGCCCTGAAGGGCGACAACTAAGCCTCTTAGGCCAAATTTAAAACTTTTTACCCGCTCTCTTCTGGAGGGCGGGTTTTTTTATGGCAAAATTCACCGTTCTTGTGAATCTCCTTGACGGGAGGCGGGGCGAACGGGCTATAAGCCTTTCATGCTTCGTTCTGAACTCATTGATAAGCTCCACGATGAAAATCCGCATCTGACCCGTAATGATATGGAGCGGGTTGTCGCTGTTGTGTTGGAGTCTGTTACCCAGACATTGGAGCGCGGGGCGCGAGTCGAACTTCGAGGCTTTGGCGCTTTCTCTGTGCGTCACCGCAAAGCCCGTGCTGGCCGTAATCCCCGGACCGGCGAAGATGTTTTCGTGCCGGAAAAACATGTTCCTTTTTTCCGTACAGGTAAGGATCTGCGGGAAAGCATTGATGCGTCGAAAGACAAATAAACGACGGTCCGACTTTTCAGATATTACTTCAAAATTACCTTATTGACCCACTTTCGTGGTTTGTGCAGAAGTAACTAGGCGGCTGTTACGCCTAACTTGATCCAAAAAAAGGGGACTCCCATGGGAATGATTTCAGAATTTAAAGCTTTCGCCATGAAAGGCAATCTCGTCGATATGGCTGTAGGCTTTGTCATGGGGACGGCTTTTGCCACCGTGACCAAAGACTTTATCGACGGCGTTTTTATGCCTTTATTGCAACCGATTATGGGCGGTATCGACTTGTCTGAATGGAGATGGGAAATTGAACCCCCTGTTTTGGCCGCAGATGGAACAGTCGTTGATCCGGGCTGGGTCATAAATATTGGCGTGTTTTTAACTTCTCTCATAACATTCATTATTGTGGCTTTTGTTATGTTTCTGATCATTAAAGCAATGAATAGCGCGAAGAAAAAAGAAGAGGCCGCTCCGGCTGCTCCGCCGGCCAATGAAGTTCTGTTGGCCGAAATTCGTGACCTACTGGCGCGTCAGAACTCCAAGTCCTAAACTGCGCGAAAATGAATAAGAAAAACCCGCTCTCGAAGGGCGGGTTTTTTATTTTTGAGCTTGTTATCAGTGATTTTATTGACTGATTTGTTTGAGGTCCGTTAACGCTTCTTCCAAACGGTGCAGGGTGTAAGGTTTTTGCAAAACAACCGTTTTATACTCCAACGAGCTTATTTCTTGACTGGACTCCTCGCCTGTTGCGAAAATAAACGGCGTCTGTGACTCAGTAAGACGGGTTGCGACAGGTAAGCTAGTTCCCGAGCCAATATTTAGATCCAGTAATGCAAAATCGACGGCGTTTTTTGATAAATAAGACAGGGCCTCATCAACAGTAGCGCAAACCTCTACGACTTCGGCGCCGAGATCCCGTAACATGTCCTCACAATCCATCGCTATGATGGCATTATCTTCGACCAGTAGAGAGTGGGAGATATTCAGTGGCATAAGGTCTCAGGTTTTAGGCGTATTTTTCGCCAAGATAGACGCGGCGTACGTCTTTGTTCGCGCGGATCTCGTCCGGCGTACCTTCGAACAAGGCTTCCCCCTGAAAGAGAATTGAGGCCCGGTCCACAATATCCAAAGTTTCGCGCACGCGGTGATCGGTGATTAAAATACCGATGCCGCGTTTCTTAAGATACAGAACCAATTCGGAAATATCGGCAATGGCGATTGGGTCAATTCCGGTGAAGGGTTCATCCAGCAACATAAAGCTTGGACGAGAGGCGAGGGCGCGCGCAATTTCAACGCGGCGACGTTCCCCGCCGGATAATGCCAAAGCTGGACTGTTCTTGATATGACCGATATTCAGCTCATCCAAAAGCGCGTCGACGGTATCGCCCCATTTGGATTTATCTTTTTCGGTGAGTTGAACGACAGCGCGGATATTTTCCTCAACTGTCAGACCGCGAAAAATGCTCTGTTCTTGCGGGAGATAGCCAACGCCAAGACGGGCACGTTGGTACATGGGCAGCGACGTAATATCCTGGCCGTCCAATGTAATCATACCGCGATCGGCCTCGATCAGGCCCATAATCATGTAGAAGCTTGTGGTTTTCCCGGCGCCGTTCGGCCCCATGAGGGCCACGACTTCTCCGCGTTGCACGGTCAAAGTAATATCTTTGACCACCACGCGCCCGCGGTAAGCCTTTCCGATATTATTGGCGGCCAGCCCAGTGGCAGGCGGCGTTATCGTCGATGTTGGTGTCTCGTCAGCCATGTAAAATCTTTTATCTGCTCTAAATGCCGAATACGGCTTAGCTGGCCGGTTCTTCTGAGGGTGTCGTGCTTTTAATAAGGACACGGACGCGTTTTTTCTCACCGCATTTCCGACCTTGGCATTCGCTTACAACACGGGCTTCTTCGGTATCCAGATTATAAATAAGCTTGTCACCCGTCACGACGCTGTCGTCCTGCAGAAGAATGACATCGCCCGTAACAGTAAAATTATTGTCGGCTTGGGTGTAAATGCCCTGCTCACCGCGAACCTCTTGCGTTGGCGTGATGTAGTAGAAATTCCCGACAGCAACGATTTTTTCGATATCGCCCATAGCGGATTCAATTCCGGCTCCGCCGTTTTGACGTCCAGTAATTGTCATTTTGTCGGTCAAGATACGGACGTCGCCCTGTCGGGCGTCTACTTGGCCCATAAAAACAGCAAGTCCGCCTTCTAGAAAGCTATCATCGGCCTCAATCGAGATAGGCGCGCCTGAATTCCCGGCAAATTGCGCTTGGGCTGGCAATGCAAAGAGCCCAGCCACTGCAATCGCTGTGACAGATATTGATCTTATCATGCGCATAATCATCCTCATTATTTGCCCTCTTTAATTCCCGTTCTGTATCACAACACGCGTTCGACCACCCGGTCCGCAGTCCCGACCCTGACAATTCCCGGAGAAGCGTATTGTCTCCGTTATTGTGTTATAAGTCAGCTGGTCAGTTTTCGCCGTGTTGCCGCCGGGTTGTTTCACAAGAACGTCCCCTGTCACCGTGATAAGGTTTTTATCACGTTCGTAAACACCCCGATTGCCAGTCACATCATTTTCAGCTGTTTTATATCGAAAATTATCCGTTGCGATGATTTTATTGACTTCGCCGAGTTGAAGTGACCCATCCGCCCCAGAGGTCGCCTCGCTCCGAAAGATGTTCATTGTGTCGGAATATAACGTGGCCCCTTCCTGGGTAACAACCACATCTCCAAACAGGTCGGTTTGTCCGCCAATATATATCGCGCGGTCAGCGGTGATATCAACAGGGCCGTCTCCGCCAAAGGCAAAACTGGATTGACTTTCAGGCGAATTATCACGGTCACTTGCTGATTGGCTCTTGGCCGGGTCTTGTCGGATGACGGCGTCCATACCGTCTTTGAAAACAAACTCTTTGTAATTGTCATTGATTTCGAAAGCCCGGCCATTGACCGTTCCGAAATTCCCGACACAGGCTATGGGTTCATCGCCTTCAAGGCGCTTATCGCGCGCAAAAATTCTGGCATGGGTCGTATCGCAAATATACCCATCATCCGTTTCCAGATTTACGTCCGTGCGAAGATTCAGAATTTTTTTAACATCGTCATAAGTTCCCGTATCTGCCAATACGAAGGACGAAGCTGCTTCGTTAGCGCGAATAAATTCAAGCACAGGTTTGACAAGGGCAACTTCGGTGCGGTTTGCCATTTTACGAGTAGCTGTGTCTGCAGTGAGATAAAACGGCAAGCCATCGGATGTCCGCCCACTATAGCGTGGATTGACCATTTTTACGGATTCGGTTGGATTGGGATCGTCGAAAGTCTTTGTCCCGCTCCCGACAAATTGAAAGACGAGAAAGAGGACTAATAGCCCGGCGAGCCCGATTAGAACTTTCCGAAGCATCTGAATGCGCTGAGTGTGACGGCGCGCCGCCTCAAGCGTTAAAGTCCGTTTGGGTTCCCATAAGCCAAGCGCATCAGCGACGCTGTTATCGCGAGCAGAAGAAGACGGAGATGAACTGACAGCATTCATGGTTTAACGCTATAGGGCAGAGCAAATGCAAAGTGTAGGAGGAAATCCTGCATATGACGACATGTTAAGACAGTTTTTCTGACGAAACCTGTTCTTCCAGTCTTTGGAAGGCCTGACTAGTCTCGAACTTAATCCGCTCGGCGCATTCTGTGAGAAAAAATATCCACATCATGCCATCCGCCCAGATCAAGGGCCGCCCGCGTAGGCAAGAAGTCAAAGCAGGCTTTGGCCATGTCATACCTATTTTCGCGCATGAGTCTGGCTGACAAAATTGTCTTCAACTGGTGTAAATACAAGACGTCAGACGCCGCGTAGCTAAGCTGCGCTTCCGATAATTCGTCAGAGGCCCAGTCGGAACTTTGTTGCTGTTTGGATAAATCGACATTTAAAAGTTCTTTGCAAATGTCTTTTAGACCATGCCGGTCTGTATAAGTTCGGACCAAGCCGGACGCGATTTTGGTGCAAAAGACGGGGCCGACATCAACGCCTAAATCGCGTTTCAAAACTGCCACGTCAAATCGTGCGAAGTGATACAGCGTTTCAACTTCAGGGTTGGAGAGCAAGGCTTTCAAATTCGGTGCGTCATATGTGTCGCGGTTCATTTGGACAATATGAGCGTCGCCGTCGCCGCTGGAGAGCTGCACCAGACAGAGTTTGTCACGCACTAAGGACAAGCCTTGAGTTTCCGTATCTACGGCAATGCTTTTGCCAAGATCAACATCAGCGGGGAGGTCCCCTTTGTGAAAATGAATGGTCATATCTGTTTTCCTGTCATTCGTTAGGGCGACATGTTTCAGAGGCGGGCCTATTCAATTCAGGTGCGAAAAACAATGGGCAATACTGAATTGGTCGCGGCCGCTTGATTTATGTTACCCCGCCGCCGTCAAGAAGTGACCATGGAGAGCTGCAATAGGTGCGTCATAGCTTTCCTGCCAGGCCCGGACGCGGACATTCGCAACCCGGCTGCCCTGTTTAAATATATCCGCGCGTGCATAGGTTTCGATCGGTTTCCCGCGGCGCAGATAATCAATGCTGATACCTATGGGTTTTGGGAAAGTCTTAGCCTGACTGCCCATAATAAGTTGTGCAATGGCGCAGACTTCCATGAAACCGCCAATACCGCCGCCATGGAGGGCGGGCAGTGTAGGGTTGCCGATATTTTCGAGCTTATAAGGCAAGATGAGCGTAAACTCCTCGCCCATAAAAAATGGCCTTACTCCCAAAGTCTGAGCATATGGAATGGACTCCAAAAGCTCCCGAATGTCAGGATGAGATTTGGATGGATCAGTTGTGTCTTTTGGGGCGTTTAAGGGGCGGTTCATTTGATATCCTCCGCTTTGATGCGCGGCCCGGTTGCCATGAAGCAAGCTTGCGCTGTTGCAACCGGATCGTCTTCATCTCCGTCATGGGCTACGGCCCGGATAAAGGCGACATGTTTTGTGGCTTTATAACAATGGGCTTGGGCGATAATGGTTTTTTCCGGTGTGGCGGCGCGCATATAATCAATTCGCAGTGACAAAGTCGCAGTCGCGCCAAGGGTTTCAAATCCCGCTAGAGCTGCCAATCCGGAGGCTTGATCCAATAGAGTTGTGACCGCGCCGCCATGCATTACGCCAGTATTTATGTCGCCGATCAGCTCTTCGTTATAGGGCAGAGACATGGTGGCCCGGCCTTTATCGACAGCAACGAACTTCATTCCTAGCTTTTCGGCGTGAGGCGTTCCAGAAATAAATGTGGGTCCCATTTCCCAGAGTCGTTCTAAAATTTTATCACTCATGTCTATAATCCTAGTGCGTCATAGGCGGCGTCAATGAGGCGGCGCGAGCGGTTATCCCCGATCAAAGTATTATGTTGACGGTTCATAACATAGGCCCCGTGAAGTCCGGTTTTGGGATCGGCAAAAACGCAGGACCCGCCCCAACCGCTATGGCCGACCGTTTCGGCGGTCGGGCCGTAAAAATAATTCGGTGTATTGAGCATGACGCCAGCGGCGAAATTAATTTCAAACGGCAAAACCAGATCATCTCCGCCAATGCGTTTCTCGCGAAAGGCGGTCAGCGTATCTTCACTTAGAACGGCGGCATCTCCGCAACGGCCATTGACCGCAATTTGCATGAGTGTCGCCAGTCCTTTTGCGGTGGCGTGGCAGTTTGATCCCGCAAGCTGCGCTTCGCGCCAAGCGGCGGCGCCTTTACCGCCCGGCGAGGCAGCCTTGCTCATAAAGGCGGCTTTGGTTGCGGCGTTCATTTCGCCGAGATCCGCTATGGCTTTGGGTTTTGCAATCTGGGCACAGCGCTCATGTTCGCTGGTGGGCAGTCCTATCCAGACATCCGCCTTAAACGGGTCGGCCAGTTCTTCACGCAATATTTGACCGAGATGCCGTTGAGGCTCGTCGGCTAACCGCGCAATCTCTCCTGCGAGAAAGCCGTAAGTTACGGGGTGATATCCGGTTTGAGTGCCCGGTTCGAAAATCGGTTCTTGCGCGGCCAGAGTTTGAATTGTTTTTTCCCAATCAAACCAGTCTTCCGGGGTCCATTCCAAATCCGTAATCCCCGGCAGGCCGGATTGGTGAGACATAATCTGCGCGATGGTCAGTTTATCTTTGCCGTGCTGACCAAAATCCGGCCAGAGAGTTGTTACGAGTTGGTTGTAACCGAGGCGATCTTCTTCGGCGAGCCAGGCTATAACCAGCGCGGCGATCGCTTTGCCGGACGAGAAGATGCTAAACAGAGTATCGTCCTGAACCGGCGTATTTTTCTGGCGGTCACTCCAACCGCCTTTCAGGTCGAGCAAGGTTTCCCCGTTTTTCATCAGACAGAATTGCGCGCCAATTTCATCTGTTTCTGCAAAATTGGCTTTAAAGGCGTCGACTGCAGGCTTCAGCCCATCAACGGAAAATATATCAAAAGGCGTTTCGGTCATAATTCAATCTTTTTACTCTTCAGGGGCGCCGTATCAACAAGCGCGTCTTGTTTGAGCACGAGCGGGAGCTCACCTGTATCCAGTTTTTGGGCGGCGGACATGACTTCAAATATGGAGCCCACAGAGAATTCCAAGGCTTTGCGGGGAGATAAACCCAGAAGGTTACGCGCCAAATAAGTTGCGGCCAAGGCGTCTCCGCCGCCATGAGGAACTTTATCAAACTTTCTGTGGTGGACGAGAGAGGTCTCATCAGCGGTCATCAACAGAGCGCCAATTTCAGACTCGACGGGGACAGAGGTAACAAGGATGTCAGCCGTCCAGGCTTTCGCAGTTTGTGCAATTGCTTTGACGCATTCAAGTTTTTCGCCGGTCAAATAAGACAACTCCCAGACATTTGGCGTCATAATATCGGCTAACGGGAGCAGTCTTGTCCTGATAGCCTCAGCGCGTTCTTGCGGTATATACAGCGCGCCGTCATCGCCGAGAACCGGATCAATCAAAATTTTGACGTCCGGATTATCGGTTTTGATATCGCCGATGATGCGTGTACTCAATTCGACATGATCAACATGACCCATATAACCTGACAGAACGCCGTCAAATTTAATGCCTTGTTTCTTTACGGCGTCCCACATTTCTTCGAGTTGAGCGAGCTCCGTCGGACCGCCGCCCGGTGGACCCCAACCGGGGTGACGCCCCATCAATGTTGTGGGTAAAATCACTGTCTCTACACCTAGCCGCCGCAGGCAAAAGGCGCTGGCAGTGGCGCCGACACAACTGCTCGCCACAAAAGAGGATATTACCAAAACCGTTTTCATTATCCCGTCATGGCGTTATGATGGGGTGAAATCAACACGCATCTGACATCACGAGGCTCCCCATGGAAATTACCATCTATCACAATCCGCGTTGTTCCAAATCCCGCCAGACATTGGCATTGATTGAAGAGGCCGGGTATGAACCCACTATTGTTAAATATCTTGAAGACCCATTGAGCGCGTCAGACATCCAGACCCTCATGACCCGGCTAGGTGTGGGTGATCCACAGGAGATTATGCGAAAAGGTGAGGCTGCCTATAAAGAAATGGGACTGAAAGACGAAACGGATCCAGCGACCCTCCTTCAAGCTATTGTTGATAATCCGAAGCTTTTAGAGCGCCCAATTGTTGTTCGCGGAAAGAAAGCGATCATGGGACGGCCCCCGGAAAATGTGAAAGATCTGTTATAAGACTTGATTAAATAACAGCTAAAAAATCCATCTCTTAAACGGCTTGTTAAACAAAACAGGGCATTCCTTCATTAACCATAGGCAGAATTCCGTCTTTTTTCAGGAGTCCTGTATTTGAAGGGGATGTTTCATGCGTCTTGTTATATGTGCGGTGTCAGCGCTTGCTTTGTCAGGCTGTTCTTGGTTGGGGGGTCTGACCGGAAGCCCCCATAGTGATCAGAGCTCTTATGGCCAAAAGGGTCAATACGGAGCCTATCACGCGCAAGGTGCTTACGATCCGTGCCAAGTTTACACGGCGCAATCGGCTGTGCCCCGAGGGTGTGACCCAGCCTCAGTCACTGTCGCCACCTCTCAATACGGCGCGACAAACGGATTTCCTCAGCAACCGCAATTCGGACAGCCCAGCTACACGACGGGCGGCTATGGCTCCCATGTCGGATCCGCCGCGCATCAAGGGGCCAATTATCAAGCGCGCGGCCCGCAGCTCCGCAAACCTAAATTTCGCGGTTCATTAAGCCTTGGCGCAGAGAAAAGCTTTCAGGGGGATATTTTTACAATGGACGACTTTCCTGTAGACCCCGCGACGGGATTGTCGACTGATCCTACGATTGGCTACGTTCCAAATGTTTACGCTGAGGGAACCGTGGAAGGTTCACCGGGGGAGGGACTTGTAGTTACGCGAACCTATACGGCAGGGCCAAGGGACGCATCAAATCCGGCATTATGGGATGAAGTCAACACGCCAAATATATCTTTTGACGATGCTTGGTCAACACCTACAAGAATTGCTATTGGAGGAGAATATATTTTGTCTCCGAAGAACACGATTTTCGCAACAGGAGGCTACTCTGCTGCCGAGGGAAGAACTGTAGGTTTGTCCACCGTCGAGGCGACAATTTTCGAAACCACGGTTAGTCAAGCGTACGAAAATAATGTAGCTGCGGGTCCAGCAACAACTAGCGTGGAATTTGTACCAAACCAAGATATTGCGGTCTTCACAGCGGACTTCACGGATATGAAGAGATATGACCTTGAGGTAGGTGGGAGACACTACTTCAACCCGTTGAATAAATCTGGTGGATTAAACACTGTCACACCTTTCGTAGGTGCATCTGTTGGTGCCTCGCATTACAATGCTGTCTCTTATCGCACAGATCATGACCAACGACATTATGAGCGCGCTTTTAACGACGACACGGAGCAGGAGCAATTTTACAATATAGATGGCAATGAAACGCGTGTTGAGTTGTACGATAGTCAATGGGTGCCCTCGGGTCAGCTGAATGCCGGCGTTGAGTGGCAAGTAACTCCGAAAGTCGGACTGGCTTTTGAAACCGGGCTTCGGTTTGAGGGCGCGCGTAAATACGCGAATGACGAAAAGGGTGACACGAATATTGCTGTCCCGTTGACTATTCGCGGCAGCTACAACTTCTAATAAAATACGGTCACTAGCGGCAATTAACCTTGTAAATAATTGAAAAATTAAGACTTTGTTTCCGATTTGAAAACCCTTTCTTAAGCATAAGCTGTTTTAAAGTAAGACGGAACAAACGAGTTTTGGGAAGAGGGAGACCGACATGCGGCTCACAATTTGCGCATTATCTGCTGTATTATTATCAGGCTGTTCTTGGCTGGGCTCAGGCGGTCATCAAGCAGATTACGGATATGCCGGCGGCGCCTACGGTGTTGACTGCGCGCCCACATCTCAAGGATACGGATACACCGCCAGCTATGCTGCGCAGGGATGTGCGCCCGCGAATGGCTATGCCGGTTATGGCCAAGCTCAATACGGACAAGCAGGGTACAACCAAGCCGGTTTCGGGCAAGGGCAATATGCCCAGGCAGGCTACGGCCAGACCCAATATGCCCAAGCTGGATATGGTGCTTCTATGGGTGGATACGCTCAACAGGGTTACGGCCAAAGCGGCTACGCCCAAGGCCAAGCCGCTTACGGGCAAGAGACTTATAGTTCAGGTTCCTATGGACAAGGCGCTCACACTCAGGGGGCCTATGGTCAGGGAAGTGCTTACGGCCAAAACGTGGTCGGAACCCAGCTATCTGACGGTCAATATGTAAATGGCGCTTATGTTCAAAATATTCAGGGCGCGCCAATTTATGTGCCGCAGCCATACTCTGCCAACGGCGCTTGTTGTGGTTACCAACAGCCCGTTCGCGTAGAGAGTGCTTGCTGTGGTTATCAGGAACAATTTCATGGCAGCGCGGCCCTACCTTTCGGACTTGAAGCCGGGATAGGAACGCGTTTTGATGTTGACGGAGATCTCTTCAGAGGAAAAGGCGCGGGGCCGGCTCTGGATGAAAATGGTCAACCGGATCCAAACCGGATGGTGTCCGCAACTCCGGCCATCAGCTATAAGGATGCATTTGAAAATGGCGTCAGTTATGATTTAGCGGCCACTTACGACGTGAGTCCCTCTACCACCTTATTGGCTCGTGTCGGTTATTCCGAGGCTGAAGGAAAAGACTTCTCTCTCGGCGAGGCGACTGAAAACGGCGTTACGGCGCCCATTACTGGCCGCTTGACGGATATGGAGCAATACACGGTTGAAGGCGGCATCCGGAAATATGTCGGCGGCTTCAATAATGGTCTCACCGGTTTGCGTCCTTATGTCGGCGTGAGCGGCGGATTTGCACACACAAACGACATAACATTAACGCAAACATCTCAGGCTTTTAACGGCGGAGCAGGCGGAACTGAAACTCAACAATATATCGAAGGCGGCTGGGCTCCAACTGCGGCGGGTGTAATTGGCGCCGAATATCAGGTCGGCGCCCGCACTGCGATTGGCGTCGAGACTGGTATCCGCTGGACAGATGATCTGGATACAAACGTCCCGTCTGATGATCGCTGGCAGGTTCCAGTCAAATTACGCGGACGCGTTAGCTTCTAAAAAAGACAATAAATGAATGTCAAATAGCCCGGTTCTCCCGGGCTATTTTTTTGGGCAAATCTTAACGTCTGATAAACCTTGTTTCCAAGCAGAATATTCAGACTGGTACTGTAGTTGCAATACCAGAACGCAACACACTGACGTGTCCGGCAATTGTGCCAGATTGAAACACAGGGATGAAAACGATGCGGATTTTACTTCTCGGCGCAGCAACAGTCGCACTTTCAGGCTGTTCTTTTCTTGGCTTTGGCGGCCACGATAATCATTCGAATTATCAGGCGCATAACGGATATTATGGACATAATTATCAAGCGGCGCCTCAACCTCGGGCATGTCAAAGCCATCAATGCTTGGCCCGCTGGAATATAGAAGGCGGTATTGGCGCCGCATTTCCTGTAGACGGGGACGCAGTGACAGGAAGCAAAGCGCATCAGATCGCTGGAAAAGATTTAAATAACCTGTCCTGGAACGATATGTACGACACTGGCTACCGCGCTGAACTGGGCGGATCTTACGCCGTGAATCCAAACCGGAAAGTAACAGCCACGGCGTTTGTCGAAAAAGCAGACAGCGCCGGCGTTCAGGATTGGGGACAAGTTGCAGAGGGTCAGAACCTTCGTGGATCGCTGTCTGACTATGAGTCTTACGGTGGAGAGATTGGCCTGCGTCAATATTTCAAACCCCGTCCGGGTCTTATACTAAAAAGCGTCCGTCCTTATGTAGAGGGCCGTCTTGGCGCGACTTATATTGACGATATCTCTGTAGAGAATGCGACAGTAAACGGCGCTGCCGCGCCGACTTATAATACGCGTTTTTACGACAGTGGATGGGTTGGCTCTGCCGCAGGCCTTGTGGGCGTGGAAACACCTCTGACGCGTTATTCAACAATCGGTATAGAAACTGGAGTCCGTTATACTCAAGCGCTCGATAGCTCGGCAGCACTCTCCGGCAGCTCGCCAATTGCCGGGACGAATAACAGCCGGGGACGGACAACTATCCCTGTCATGCTTCGTGGCCGCTACCGCTTCTAACAAAGTGATCTAAACAAAAATCCCCCACACTCCTTTTGGGGCAAAGGGCTGATCTCACACTTGTGAGACAATGATGGGGGCTGAGCCTTGACGAGGACGAGATGTCTTCGCCAAGGCTTTTTCGTATCGTGAATTTCGTATCGTGAATAAGGGGGAGAAGAGGATCTCCCGTGCTACTTCTAAAAGAGCCCGTCTTTATCCAACAGCTCCTTTATTGGTTGTGTCTGAATAATTGAGACATCTCTAAATTTAGGCCTGAGAAAAGACAGAGACAGAATGGAGGCAATAATTTGAGCAAGGGGTTTTCACCTATAGGCCCCCTTATAACTCTCCATTTCAGGCGTAAAAAAACCCGCCAAATACATGGCGGGTTTAAAATCAATGCGTGATTTATTTCTTAGATACGTTGGATTTCTATTATCCGGCGCGGCGCTTCATCGCTTTCTCTGCTTTTTCAGCAAGGCGGCGGGCGCGTACGCGCTCGAAGCTGTCGAGAGAGTCCATGGCAATGCGAAGATCTTCTGACAGGTCGCTGGTCTGGTCGAGGATATCATCCAGAGAACGGCGGAGGTTTTCTTTCCGGGCGATGACTGAACTGGCATAAGAGCCATACGCGACATACCCTTCCTTTTGCGCGTTTGGATCCACACTGTCTTCCGGGACGCTATCATTTAGCTTGCGGATCTGACGTTCCAAGTCTTCTCGAGTAGCTTCCAAAACGCCGATACGTTTCTGCAGCTCCGAAATTGCAAATCGCGTTTTCTGGACAGACTTGTCCATAGAGTGTGCCATTTTAATCTCCCAACATATTTCTCTATGATCGCAACCGATCTTCACCATCCTCCGACGTCGAAGGTGACGTCAGACCCGCAAATCTTATCAAGCAATTTGTCGTCCTGACCGTCTCTAAGAGTTTTATAAGTCAACAGAATTGCGATTCAGTGAAGGGATAGGGTTAAAAAATATTAGGAGGTCTTACCGGCCATTTAGACCTATTAACGGCCGTATCCCCATAAAAACGCAGATTTTCTGACATTTCAGACAGATTGGTTAATGCTGTTAACATTTGGTTTACGGGATTCCCTTACCGATTGAGTTCCATTAACCATGTCTCGAGGGCTAAGAGACAATGATTCGCCTGGGAGGGTAATATGCGAGTACTTTTAATTGAGGATGACAGTGCAACAGCACAGGGCATTGAACTGATGCTCAAAACGGAAGGGTTCAACGTTTACACCACGGACCTCGGTGAAGAGGGCGTCGATCTCGGCAAACTCTATGATTATGATATCATCCTTCTTGATTTGAACTTGCCTGATATGCCGGGCTTTGATGTGCTCAAGACTTTGCGCTTGGCGAAAGTCAATACACCTATCTTTATTCTGTCCGGTACATCCGACATTGATACAAAAGTTCGCGGCCTCGGTACTGGCGCAGACGACTACATGACCAAACCTTTCCACAAGGATGAACTGGTTGCACGTATCCACGCCGTCGTTCGCCGCTCCAAAGGTCACAGCCAGTCTGTCATCACAACAGGCGACATCAAAGTGAACCTCGATGCCAAAACAGTGGAAGTCGGCGATCACCGCGTTCACTTGACCGGCAAAGAATACCAAATGTTAGAGCTGCTTTCTTTGCGTAAGGGCACTACGCTGACGAAAGAAATGTTCCTGAACCACCTTTATGGCGGCATGGACGAGCCTGAGCTGAAAATCATCGACGTGTTTATCTGCAAGCTTCGCAAGAAACTGGCCTCTGCCACACAAGGCGATCACTATATCGAAACTGTTTGGGGCCGAGGCTATGTTTTGCGGGACCCGTCCAAGGATAAGATGAGCGCATAAAGACGCTTCTATCGAAAAATACTATAGAGGGTCCTCCCACCCTCCTTTTTTGCCTCGCTCTGCCAGCGGGGCTTTTTTGTTTCAATTGACCGCTCCTGTGCGGAAGCCTCCCTTGCAAGCCGGAAGCGCAAACCCCACATGAGCGGCATGACCGATACAAACCAACCCATCGCAGAACTCGATACACTCACTGACAATGAAGTCACCGTTTTTCAATTGGACGGGCAGCCTGTCAGGGGCCGCGCCGTACATTTGGGGAAAGCAATCGATGACGCCTTAACGGGCCCGAACGGCGAAGCTCGCTACCCGGACGAAATCGCGCGCCTTTTGGGCGAAGCGATGCTGCTTGGGTCATTGGTCACTCAGGCTTTGAAATTTGAAGGCCGTTTGGTCGTACAGTGTCACGGCACGAATGACGGGGCTGTGAGTCTGCTAATGGCAGATTGTACAACAAATGGAGCCATTCGCGGTTATGCCCGCTGGGACGACGATAAATTGAAAGAGACCAAGCTCGACAACCGCAATCCGGGGGCTGAGACGCTTCTGGGCGGCGGTACTTTCTCTATGACGATCGACCAAGGTCCCGATATGGACCAGTATCAGGGATTGGCGGCCATTCAGGGGGAGCGTCTCTCCGACTGCGCGCAGCATTATTTCGAACAGTCCGAACAAATCCCGACGGAAATCCGCCTCGCGGTCGGTCAGGTGCAGGAAAGCGGCGGCAAGCCTCACTGGCGCGGCGGCGGCATGATGATCCAGAAAATCGCGGATGATACGGCGCGCGGTGATACGCAAAATGCCTGGGATACGGCGCGCTCCTTATTTGGCACGTTAAGCGACGCTGAATTAATTGACCCGGATTTATCCCAAAACAGATTGCTCTTCCGTCTATTTCATGAAGATGGCGTGCGCGTCGTCGAAACGCATAAAATTTCCGGGAATTGCCGCTGTTCTAGGGAGCGACTGGAAAACACTTTAAAAAGCTTTGAGCGAGAAGCGCTCGAAGACATGGCTGAAGACGATAAAACGATTAAAGCAAATTGCGAGTTTTGCGCGACCGATTATGTCTTCAAGCTCAGTGAACTTTAGTCCGAAATTTAAGTTCGCCAAAATCCCGGGCTGAGAACGACGAGGGCCGTCACGATTTCCAATCGTCCCACAATCATGGCGGTCATTAAAACCCATTTTGCGCTACTTGGTAGCGGCTGATATGTACCGGCCGGACCAATAATTTCGCCGAGGCCGGGTCCTACATTTGCGACAGCACTTCCAGCGCCTGACCACGCGGTAAGCGGGTCTAGTCCGATGAGAGACAGCAAAATCGCCGTGACGGTAAAGGTTAGGAAGAATAGAAAGAAATAGCCGAGAACGGAATAAACGACGGCTTCCGGTAATACTCGCCCTCCATATCGCAACGGCGCCACAGCGTGATTACGTGGCATTTTGAAGAGGTAGGCTCGTAACCCTTCGAAAGCGACCTGATACCTGAAGATTTTGATAGAGCAGGCCGTCGAGCCCGCACAACCGCCAATAAACATGAAACAGAAAAACGCCGCCACGGCAAAGGGTCCCCAAAGATAATAATTCGCCGTCGCATAGCCGGTCCCGGTAATGATAGAGATCGTATTAAAAGTGGATAACCGCAAAGCATGCCAAAAATCTTCATTTTCGGCGGAGCCGAATTCTGTGCCGGCCCACAGAAAAAAAGTGATCATCAGGCTGAGGCTGAGGAGAACTGTTATAAAGGCGCGAACTTGCGGATCTTTTAACGGCGCTTTGAAATCTCCCCGCGTCATCAGCAGATAGACGCCAAAGGGAATGCCGCCGGCCATCATGAAGACAATTCCAACCAGGTCTGCGCCTTGATCCATAAACCCGCCCATGGACGCATCGGAGGTCGAATATCCCCCGGTCGCAACTGTTGTCATGGCATGGGCAAAAGCATCAAATCCGCTCATTCCGGCAAGCATATAAAAAATCGCACAGGTCAAAGTCAGGCCTAAATATATCAAAGAAATCGCCGCGGCGATTGACGCTGCGCGGGGAAGGATTTTTTCCCCCATATCAGAGCTTTCCAGACGGAAAAGCTGCATGCCGCCGACTTTGAGCATAGGCAGAACCGCCATAGCTGTCACAATGATCCCGATGCCGCCAATCCATTGCAAAATGGCCCGCCATAATAAAACGCCTTTCGGCAAGTCATCCAGCCCTGTCAATATTGTAGCCCCTGTAGTCGTAATGCCGGATGTGGCTTCGAAAAAGGCGTCCGTCACTGAAAGACCCACCGGCTCCATAATGAAGGGAATGGACGAGAAGGCAGAAAGGGATACCCAGCTTGCCACAGTCAGCAGAAATGCGCCTCTGGCCCGAAGATCCGGCTTGGGAGTGTAATTTGCCAGAGATAATGCTGCGCCAAACAAAGAGGTCAAAATGCCGGAAACAGCGAAGGCGCGCCAGGAACGGCCTTCAAAAGCGAGATCCACGCCCATCGGAATGAACATTGTCAAACCAAGAATGGCTATCATCAGGCCAATGACAAAAAAGACTGGTCGTAAATCCGGCATTGGGAAACCCTATCCAAAAGCGAAAGACATGCAAAGCAGTAAGCAAAATTTTGCGTAAAAGAGAGGCTGTGATTGCGAGAAAAACTTGAATGACCCCGCCGCATGATATTTAACGGAGATAATTCAATTATGACGCGTCCATCGGGGCCGTTTGACACAAGGCTCTGTAATGTCGTCTTTCCGACCAAAATCTGGACTTTTTCCGTCTAAATCCAATTCCTTGCGCTGGACATCATTGATAGCGGTTCTCGCCGCAGGTTTGAGTTTAGCGGCCTGCGGTTCTGATGCCCCGAAAACTCCGGAAACGGCTCCGTCATCAGCCACGCAGGATAGCCTTCAAGCGGCGGCAAGACAGGCTCAAACCCAGCAACGACCAACACAATATATTAAGCGCGATCCAGGCAATGGCTACCTAACTCCTGAGATTATCAACGCCGCCGAATCCTTAAGCGGTAAAACCTTGTCCAGTCCGAAAATTTCTCCGGATGGGGAGTTTATTACGGTTCTCCAAGGGCGTGAAGAGGATGCCCGACAGCAGGATCTTTGGGCGTATGATTTGAGCACCGGCGAAGGCCGCCTTCTGGTGAGTTCAACGGATATTCTGGGAGAGCCGGAAGTTCTGTCCGAGGAGGAAAAAAATCGCCGTGAGCGCGCCCGCGAATATGGCAAAGGGATCGTCACCTATTCCTGGGTCGGAGATAATTTATTGTTGTTCCCACTCGGCGGCGACATCTATCTCTATAATCTGGAAACGCAGGAAAGCCAGCAAGTTACGGCCACCAAAGGGTTTGAGACGGATCCGAAGGTCAGCGCGAATGGCCAGAAAGTCGCTTACGTCCGGGACAATGAGCTTTACATCAAGGACATTAAAAGCGGTCTGGAGCGTCAGCTTTCAGATGGGGCGACAGAAACCATTCGGAATGCGACAGCGAGTTTCGTTGTTCAGGAAGAACTGGATCGCAATACCGGTTTCTGGTTGTCGCCTCAGGCAAAAAATGTTGCCTATACACAGATTGATGAGTCCGAAATTGCCATTGAAAACCGTCTGGATTTCGGGGCGGACGGCGTTGAAAATATCTCCCAGCGTTATCCTTTTGCGGGCACAGCTAATGCGACAGTGAAATTGGGTGTTGTGAGCGCCGAAGGCGGGAAGACGCGCTGGCTCGACTTAGGACCTGAGGAAGATATATATCTAACCCGCGTCATTTGGGACAAAAACGGCGACTCCCTCGTCGCGGGCATTTTGTCCCGGGACAATAAAACTCACACTTTCCGCCGCTACAATATTAAGACCGGTCGGAGTGAGGAAATTTATACAGAAACTTCGCCGACATGGTTGAATATTGGGACGGATCTGAGAGCCGAAAAAGACGGTAGCCTTCTCTGGTCTGCCGAGCGGAATAATTTACGTCAAATTTTCCGGATCGGGACAGAGGGCGAAATAAAAGCCTTAACGCCCGAGGCGATGAATGTTCACAACCTTCTCTGCAAAGCAGGCGACTCCGGAGATCTCTATGTTTCCGGTTGGCAAGACACGCCTCTGGAGCAACATATTTTCAAAATTTCCCAATCTGAGGATTCTGAAGCGCCAGAGGACATGGAAGAGGACGAGACGCCGGAAAGCGAGGCGAGTGAGAACGAGAACACTGAAAACGGCGAAAATAAAGACCAAGCCGCACAGTTCTCTGGAACTGTCACTCAGATCACGACCCGGCCCGGACAGCATTCCGCCCGATTTAATTCTGATTGCTCTCGTTTTATCGGGACATTTTCGGGTCCGAACACACCGTCTCAGACACGGGCTTTTGAAGCGGACGGAACGCCTCTGGCCTGGTTAAATGAGAACAAGCTTGATTCAGATCACCCTTACGCGCCCTATCTCGACACTCACATCACACCTGAATTTGGCCAGATAACCGGAATAGACGGCACGCCGCTTGATTATATGCTTTTCAAGCCGCTTGACCTTAAACCGGGTCAACAACGCGCCAGCGTCACCATTGTTTATGGCGGGCCGGGCGTTCAGCGGGTCAAACGTAATTTTCGTAACCAGTTTGCTCAAATGCTGGCCCATCACGGTTTTGTCGTGTTTCAAATTGAGGGGCGCGGGGCCACGAATCGCGGCAAAGAATTTGAAGACGGTCTCTATAGAGCCATGGGAACCGTAGAAGTCACAGATCAAATCGCCGGGGCAGACTTTCTTAGGGCCCAGAGCTTTATCGATGAAGACCGTATGGGCGTATATGGCTGGTCTTATGGCGGATACATGACCCTCCATATGCTTGGCCAGACAGATATCTACGCCAGCGGCGTGGCAGGCGCGCCTGTCACAGACTGGTCACTCTACGACACGGCCTACACCGAACGTTACCTCGGAAGTCCTGATACAGAATCAGAAAATTATACCGAAGGCGCTTATGAAAATGGGAGTGTTTTTGCCCATATTGATGGCCTGACAGAACCGGTTTTGCTGATCCACGGGATGGCCGATGATAACGTTGTGTTTCGTCACTCGATTAAATTCATGGATGCGATGCAAACGGCCGGAAAACAGAATTTGCGCGTCATGACTTATCCGGGCGAGAAACACGGCTTTCGAAAAACCGAAAATCGCATCCACCGGGATCGCCAAATTCTAGAGTTTTTCTTGGAGACACTCGATTTGCAGCCAGAACGTTAGAATAAAAGAGCGTTGGAATAAAAATGGGGGCTATATGCCCCCTTAATTAGATTGAGAAATAAGCCTGATTTATCTCATATAAATCTTAATCAGCTTTTGGTTTCGTCTCTGACACTTCCTGCTTGCGAATGGCTTCCCGGATACGTCCGCGCAGAACGGCGGTTTCCACGCTATCAGGATTTATCTCCAGGGAAGCTTCGATATCTTCCAGCGCGCCTTTCAGCTTGTCCTGCTGCATACGCGAATCGGCTCTGTATCGCAGCGCGGCGGCGCTTTCCGGATCAAAAACGAGCGCAGACGTCAGGTCTGTCTCCGCGTAATCATATCGCTCTTCCAAGCTGTAAGCTCGGGCGCGGGCAATCCGCAGGTCGGTATGGTTCTCTTTGAGCTTTAAACCGGCGCTCGCCGAGGCGTAAGCCTTGTTCGGGTCATTGGCGACAAGCCAGAAATTGGCGGCTTCGGCATAAAAATCTGCTCGCATAGCCGGCGTGCCACCATCAGAGGCCTTGGCAAGTTCGTCCAGACGGTTTGCGGCTTCATCTTCGTGACCGAGCGCGAATAGCGCCATAGCCTCGCAATGTTTGGCCCGCCGCCCGCCGCCTTCTGATCGCCATATCATCGCCTCTTCAAAAGCAAGATCGGAATCCTCGGCGATGCGCTCGAGACATTCCTTGTGTTTTTTGTCAAAAGCGTCTGTCAGGTCACCTGCGAATGCGGAAGGCGTCACAAAGGTCATTGCCATAACGGACACAGCCGATAAGACTAACGGGATAGAAATAAAAGGGCGTCGAAACATAAAACCGCCTTTATCAAAGGGAGGGGCGGCGCAGCAATGCCGACGCACATTAATTCGCAGACAGCTAAAAAGGGTAAAATGGCTCTCTTATTGGGAGCAGGCTATGTCGGGCGCCATCTTGCGCCGGCGTTAACGGCGAAGGGGTATCATGTCATAGGCACAACACGGTCCCCAGAGGAGGCGGAAACGCTCGAAACACGGGGGATACTGCCTTTGGTCACTGAAGATTTATCTCAGACCCGGTTAAAAGAGGTCTTTCAACGCGCAGACGTTATAATCTCATCTATTCCGCCGAAGAAATCTCCCGATGAGAACGGCTATTATGATCCTGTATTATCCGCTCTAAACTCATCCCGGATCACAGCGAGATGGGTGGGCTATCTCTCTGCGACCAGTGTTTATGGGGACCGGGATGGCCAGTGGGTTTTTGAAGGCGAGTCGCCGACGCCGCAATTAAAACGGGGTATGGCCCGGGCCGAAGCCGAAATTGAATGGATAGAAACGCTCTGGCCCGTCCATATTTTCCGCCTCGCCGGAATTTACGGCCCCGGACGCTCGCCTTTTGAAAAGCTCCGGCAGGGCAAGGCGCGAGCCGTTATCAAAGACGGACATATGGTAAACCGTATCCATGTAGAGGATATTGTCTCGGCGGTAATGGCCTCGATCAACGCGCCAAACCCGCAAAGAATTTATAATCTCGCCGATGGTCATCCGGCTCCGCCGCAAGATGTTTTGGATTTTGCCGCGAAACTTATCAATGTTGAAACGCCGCCGCGTGTCGGATTAGGGGATGAAAGCGTGTCAAAAATGGCCCGCAGCTTTTATCGTGAAACCAAGCGCGTAGATAACAGCCGCGCGAGACGAGAACTGGACTGGACGCCAAAATATAGCGATTATAAATCCGGCCTGAAG
Organism: uncultured Hyphomonadaceae bacterium; assembly: GCA_963972195.1. Classification (GTDB taxonomy): domain Bacteria; phylum Pseudomonadota; class Alphaproteobacteria; order Caulobacterales; family Maricaulaceae; genus Litorimonas. The sequence continues at coordinate 118,066 of CAXATH010000002.1, forward strand.
GCAACTCTAAAGTCAGAAATGGGGTCAGCTCCGCCTGATTAAATCAAAAGCTCTGCTGACTTTATAATTCAGAAACGTTAGGCTCAAGATATGACACTCCACGCCGAATACGATCCGACCAATATCTTCGCTAAAATCATTGACGGCGACGTGCCGTCGGCGAAAGTCCATGAAGATAAAGACACGCTCATAATTATGGATGCGTTCCCGCAATCGCGGGGTCATTGCCTTATTATACCAAAGCGCCCGGTCCGGAACCTGCTGGAGCTGGCCCCGAAAGACATCGGGCGTTTGTTTGGCACGGTTCAGCGCGTCGCTCAGGCTGTCGATAAAGCCTTTAATCCGGACGGTATTGTCGTGACGCAGTTTAACGGCGCCCCGGCTGGGCAGTCGGTTTTTCACCTTCACGTCCACGTCATTCCGAAATTCGAAGGCGAAGCTTTTGCGGGGCATGGCGACGCCAAATCCGGGGATATGGACGCGCTGAAGTTACTCGCCGGAGAAATAGCCGCTCAGCTTTAAAGCTTGGCCTCCTCCCTGTCTGTGATTACTATGCCTTTAATAAGAGGCGGGATGGGCGGTTTTAAACCCGATAACTCCCCATTTTTGCGCCATAGGCGGTCTCGGATAGTAAGATAAAGGATAAATTCATGCGCTCTTCACTTCTCAAATCGTCCCTCCTGACCCTCTCGACAGCCGCTTTGGTTGCGTCCTGCGCAACGGCTCCGAAAATGATGATGGAAGACGGCACGGAATATGACGTCGCCGCGCAATATGAAAAGTTTGCCGAAGTCGATATGAATCCGGATACAAGCTTTTTGAGCGCGTCTCAAAAAGCGGTCGTTAATAAACTCATTGACGCCAGTGATTACCTTTCTCAAATCTATCTTCTACAGCGCGGCGTGAATTATCCTGAGCTGAGACAGGAAATTGCGCGAAATGGCTCTGATGCCCAACTCACTATGTTCGATCTACATTACGGGCCCTGTGACAGCCTTGAGAGCGATTTTGTATTCTACGGCGAGGCTGAATGCCCGGAAGGCGGAGGGTTTTATCCTAGAGATATGACGCGCCAGGAATTCGAGGACTGGATTGCGGCTCACCCGGAAGATGAAGACGCCTTTACCTCGGGCTATACAGTTATCCGCCGCACGGATGACGGCGGTCTGAAAGCTGTGCCTTACCACGTCGAATATGCCGAATATCTGAAACCGGCCGCACAATTAATGCGCGAAGCTGCAGACCTTTCGGAAAATGAAAACCTTACCCGGTTTCTGAATCTTCGGGCGGATGCTTTCCTGACGGATGATTATTTTGAATCAGAAATGGCCTGGATGGATCTCGACGGCGATATCGAAGTCGCGATTGGCCCTTATGAAGTCTATGATGATGGTCTGTTCGGTTACAAAACAGCTTATGAGAGTTTTGTGACCATCAAGAACCCCGAAGAATCAGCCGCTCTCGCAAAATATAAAAACTATCTCCGCGACATGGAGGCCAACCTGCCTGTCGAGGAAAGCTATAAGAATTTCTCTCGCGGTTTTGCCTCTCCGATTGCCGTGACTTACCAGGTCCATGGCGGCGGAGACAATGAAAACGGCGTTCAAACCATTGCGTTCAACCTGCCCAATGATGAGCGGGTACGCGAAGCCAAGGGCGCAAAAAAGGTTATTCTGAATAACGTCCTCGGCGCGAAATATGACCGTATTCTTGCTCCGATTGGCAAGCGCGTTCTAGTGCGGGATCAGGCCCAACTGACGACCAAAAAATATATGAGCTATAATACGCTCTTCCACGAACTGTCGCACTCCCTCGGCCCCGGCAACATTACCGTCGACGGCGAAGACACAACCGTCAGTGCGCAGCTGAAAGAGCTCTATTCCGGCGTTGAGGAAGGCAAAGCCGACGTCATGGGGGCCTATAATATCCTATATATGATGGAGCGCGGCGAATTACCGGCGTCGGAAAAGGAAGCATTTTTGGCGACCTATTTCACAGGCCTGTTCCGGTCCATGCGCTTCGGGATTACCGAAGCCCACGCCAAGGGCGCAGCGTTTCAGTATAATTATTACATGCAGACCGGCGCGGCAGAATGGCTCCCCGATCAGGAACGCTACCGTCTTGATTTTGACGTGTTGGAGCAATCTATTTCCGATCTGACCGGAGAGGTTGTACGCCTTCAAGGCGACGGCAGTTACGAGGCGACAGAAACGTTCTTGCAAACTTATGTGAAGCTTGACGGACCCGCCAAGATTGTTCTCGGAGAGCTCGAGGATATTCCTTATGATATTCGCCCGGTCTATCCGTCTGAAATCTAGGCTCTGATGTGCCGGACTATATTTTAACAACGCAGAGCGAGGATCGAACCGGTATCGTCGCCGCGCTCACGCGCTGCCTATCAGACCATGACGGGTTCATTACAGAACTCGCGCAATTCGGGACGCCGTCCTCTGAACGTTTTTATTCGCGTATTTCTTTTCGAATAGGCGATTCCGAATTGCAAAAATTCAAAGAAGCTATTCAGGCGGTGAGCCAGAGCCTTTCCCTGACAACTGAGATCATTCCCGCCAGTTATAAAGTGCCGACTTTAATCATGGTGTCCAAATTCGATCATTGTCTGAACGATCTGATCTACCGCTGGCGCAATAATAGCTTGCCTATCGATATTACCGGAATTGTTTCCAATCATGAAAAGTCCCGGGATTTTATTGAAGCGCTTGGATTAGACTATCATTATATACCCGTGACGGCATCGACGAAGGATGAAGCGGAAGCCCGCTTGAGAGATTTAATCAAGGAAACACAAACCGAGCTCATCGTTCTCGCCCGCTATATGCAAATTCTGTCGGATAAATTCTGTCAGGACTTTTCCGGCCGGATTATCAATATTCATCACTCTTTTCTGCCGAGTTTCAAAGGCGCAAGGCCTTATCACCGCGCCTATGAAAGAGGGGTCAAGCTGATCGGCGCGACCGCTCACTATGTGACGGCGGATTTGGACGAAGGGCCCATTATCGAGCAGGATGTCGTCAGGGTGAACCATACCATGACCCCGGACAAACTCATTGCTATGGGGCGGGACGTCGAATCCCGCGTCCTCGCGAAAGCCGTGAAACACCATGCAGAGCATAGATCTTTCATCAATGGCAGTAAAACCGTGATCCTGCCCTAGGGCAAAGTGTTTTCGATATTTGACAGCAGCGTGTCGAGGGACTGGTTTTTTCTGTCGAGCTGTCTCGAGGGCCAGCTCGGCTGAGAGGCCGCCATTAACTCGGCTTTCGGCCAATATTGCAATGTGCCCTCCATATAATCATGAAAGATTTCAGCCGGTATCGTACCGCCAGTGACGCGTTTCATCGGGGCGTTTTCATCATTGCCGACCCAGACGCCCGTCACCAGATCAGGGTGGTAGCCGACAAACCAGGCATCCCGGAAGTCATTTGTGGTTCCTGTCTTGCCTGCAATATCCCGGCCCGGAATTCGCGCTCTTCCGCCTGTTCCGGCCTCGACGGTATGAAGCATCAGACGGTTCATCTGCGCCATATGGTTTAAATCCATAATCGACGTCAGACTGGCCGGAGGCGCGTCATAAAGGGGCGTGCCTTCGGCGGTCGAGACGGAGAGAATGCCGTAAGGCTCGGCCATTTTCCCCCAATTGGAAAAGGGCAGATAAGCCCGCGTCAGTTGCAGAGGGGTGGTGGTTTGCGCGCCGAGGGAGACACTTCGAAGGGGTTTTAACGGACCAAGCCCGAACCGCTCTGCTGTTGCGATGACATTCTCCCGTCCGACTTCTTCGGCGAGGGCGACCGCGACCGTGTTAATGGATTTGGCAAAGGCGTCCTCGATTAAAATCTCTCCGGCATATTCCTTTTTGAAGTTTTTCGGCGACCAGCTATCGACACGGCTTTTAAGGGTAATTGGCGCGTCGACCCGGATATCCCAGGGACTAATGCCGGCTTCCATCGCGGTAAGATAGACAAACGGCTTGAAAGCCGACCCGGGTTGCCGTTCAGCTTTAACGGCCCTGTTGAATTGATTTTGGGAATAGGACGCCCCGCCGATCATGGCAATCACCGCGCCGGTGCCGTCCAGACTGACCAGCGCGGCCTGTTCAGCTCTACGGTCGGCGTCGAGATGGTCAGAGACAGCCTTTTGAGCGTAATTTTGCGCTTCCAGATCCAGGGTTGTCTGAACGATAATGTCCTGACCGGGCGGTCCGCCTAAAACGCGTTCAATCTCCGGCCAAATCCAGTCCACGAAATATTGCGCGGAATTATCCGACTGAGGCCGATGGATGCGGATAGGGTGACGTAGGGCTTCCCCGTGCATTTGGGCATCAATAATATTCTGTTCTTTCAGAATATCGAGCACCACTTTTGTTCGGGTCGAGGCAATTTCCGGATTATTCACGGGATTATAGGCGGAAGGGGCCTTGAGAAGGCCCGCCAGCATGGCCGTTTCGGGGAGGTTCAGTTTGGCCGCCGGCTTGTCGAAATAGCGTTTGGACGCGGCTTCCAGCCCCCAGGCCCCGCTCCCAAAATACACTTTGGACAGATAAAGTTCCAGGATTTCATTCTTGGTGAAGCTTCGTTCCAGCCACACCGCCATCATCATCTCCTGCGCCTTGCGGCGGAGGGTTTTATCCGGCGAGAGAAAGACATTTTTGGAAAGCTGTTGCGTCAGAGTCGAGCCGCCCTGCACGTAGGCCCCGGCTTCTATATTGGCGAGGACGGCGCGGATCAGCGCTTCTGGATCGACCCCGATATGATTGAAGTATCGCTTGTCTTCGACGGCGAGCATGACCAGCGGGATATGAAAGGGGAGCTGCTCAACCTCGACACGCGGCGCAACCGTCGCGCCGCGAACCAGTATGTCCCGGCCCTGCCGATCCACGACCTGAACGCTGACTGGTCGTTGATTTTCCCAGAGACGTTTGGGGTCGGGCAGGTCCTGGGCCGCGAGCGCAAAAGCGCCCAGTCCGGCCATACCGCAGAGATACCCCGTCAGGAGGGAGCCTGCCGCGATTACCTTGAAAGCGGATTTTACCTTGGGCGGCAAAGGCGGAGGGCGCCAGTCCGGCACTCGCAATGATGTCAAAAACTCGCGCATGGCACACTTGGAAACAGGGTTAATAAGACGTTAGCCCTGTTTTGCGCTCTAACCCTTTAAGACGGGTTTAACGCTGTCTGCCATTGCCGAAATTTATACGGTTCTAGGACGGTAAAGGCTTGGACGGCCCTGCGAGCCCGCCGGATTTCTTGGCGCCTTCACCCCGGATGGCGCCTTTTTCCTGTTTTTCCTTTGGAGGCGGCGAGAAGCTTAGTACGGTAGTGCCTTCGGCCCGGGATTCCTGTCCGGGTTGAATGAAGTCAATCGTCCCGTCTGGACGCCTCATCAAGATAAGGTCCACATCATTTCCGCGGTCATTGTACAGGTCTTCCAACGTGTAGGTCTCGGACAGATTTGTAGACCGGAAACGCCAGCCTCCCCACCAATCCCGGGTCAACGCATCGAAACTGCGCCCGCGAGACGTCAGGGTTCGCCCGCGAGAGGTGAAAGCGATGGAGTCTCCATCATCTTCATCATTTTCCTGTGCAGGCACCTGAAAGACGCGGTGCCGCCCAAGCTCCGGCGCAAATTCGACGCAGACAAGCGAATTATACGCATCATTCGGCGTCGCCGCGATGAGAACGTTAAAGGCAGAGTGATCCAGGGAGTAGTCGGCATTTTCCGACAGGACTTCCCCGTAAAATGTCTGGTGACCCTCAAGTCGGGCTCCTCTCAACCGCCGCCAGTTTGTATCCGCAACGGTAACATTTACGCCCAAATCCTTGATCGCTTTGGCAAGCCCCAAAGACCAGGGGTTGGCCCCGACGATCATGACCCCCTGGCCGCCTCCGGCGGCCAGTCCGAGTATTTTCGCGATGGGACTGATGAGAAATCCGGCAAAGAGAACTGTGGCAAAAACAAGCGCGAAGGCGAGAGGAACGAAAAGCGTACCATCTGCGCGTCCAAGCGCGTTCAATTCTGCCGCAAAAAGACCCGCAACGGCCACGGCGACAATACCCCTCGGCGCGATGAAACTGATGAGAAGGCTCTCTTTCCAGCTCAAGCCGGAAAAAATCGTCGAGATCATCACGGCAATCGGACGCACGAAGAACATCATGGCAAAGACAAAGGCCAGGACGCGCCAGTTTGTCACGAACTCTGTCAGAATGGCCGGCGTCAGAGTGGCCGTCAAAATCACAAACACACCGGAGACCAGGATAATGGCGATATTCTCCTTGAACCGGCGCATTTCAACCATGGAGGCGAATTTGGTATTGGCCATGGTCATACCGAGGGCCGTCACAGCGAGCAGTCCGGTTTCGTCCGCTAGACGGTTGGCAATAACATAAATGAGAAGCACCCAAGCCAAGACCACAGGCGCTTTGAGGTATTCGGGAATATGACCGCGGCGGAAAGCCCAGGCCAGACCATATCCGGACACGATACCGACGAGCGTTCCGAAAATTGCGGCAAAAGCAAGCTTGCCAAAGACGAAGAACATGGAGGCTTCGGTGAGCGAGAAGCGAATGAACTCGTACCCGCCGACGGCAAAAAGTGCGCCCAATGGGTCGTTTACAATCCCTTCCCATTTGAGAACGTTGGCAGGACGGGACTTCAGATGCGCCTGACGGAGGAGGGGCATGATAACCGTTGGGCCTGTCACGATGAACAAGCCGCCGACCATTATCGAAATATCCCAGGCCAAACCGACAATATAGTGGGCGGCGAGCGTTCCCAGAACCCAGGCAATCGGGGCAGCGACAAAAACCATGCGTCCCACAGCTTGGCGCGCGTCACTAAGATCTTTGAACCGGAGATTCATGCCCCCTTCAAAAAGGATGATGGCCACCGCCAGTCCAATCATCGGGCGATAAAGATCGCCGAAGTCATTCACTGGGTCGAGTCTCAATTGCTCGAAAAAATGTTCTATGGGCCCGGGCAGGTTAAAGCCCAGTAGATAGCCTAGCAAAGGACCGAAAATCAGTCCGGCAATCGCCATGAGGACAATCGCCGGGCGCTGCAAACGCCAGGCAAGCCACTGAGCCCCTATGCCTAAACCGCCGATCAAGGCAATTTTAAGAGGGAGCGCGCTTATCGCGTGATGGGCAATATCAACCGCCATGCTAATCCTTTATCAAACTCGAAAGTCTCGATTTACAAGTCGGGCATGGCCTACATTGCCACCGGAACTCCGGCGATTCACGCAACAGCCCGCTACTAAACTACGCGCCCATTCTCAAAATATCAAACCCGATATCCGTATTTCCGTAATCCCCATTGTCATAGGAATCGACGCCGTCCTGGAAATAATCCATTAAATGTTCATATAACCCTTCAATCAAAGCGCCCATTTCAATATCATTAATCGGTAAGTTGAGTGTATGTTCCCGGCCTTTTCCTGCGCTGATATACATTTTACCCCCTTCTTTTCGGCACGTAATGACCAAACGCATGTAATCGCCGAACTTTGTGATTGCGACAGCGAGACCAAAGCTAATGGGCTCTAGCGGCAAAAACCCTTTGCCCGAGACAGAAAAAGCGGCAGATCCCGCATTTACTGCCGCAAAGGGGCCCGTTGGCGGGACCAAAAAAACGCATATACGGTCTTCATCCAGAAACAGGCAAAATTCATCACGCAGGGTCTCGGCCACATTGCGTATTTGTGAATAATTGTGAAAGCTGCGGTTTCCATAAGTCTGGGCGGCCTCGGCCAGTTTCTCCAGACGGCTTGGATTTGCGGGAGCCTTCGCCGCCTCTTTGGAGTGTGCCGTCTTTTTTGTCATGTCACGTCCTTCATTCGCATTAATCTGTAGGCCTAACTCATTTTTACGGGGATTGGCATAAAAATTGTATGTCTTCACCTATATTCACTTGTGGAGAAAATAATGAGACAGTCTGCGAAAATTGCTGTTTTAAGCGTAATGGGTCTGGCCATGACAGGCTGCGCGCAATTGGGCGCTGTCGGAGATTTTGCCTGGAATGCCACGGAAAATACCGCCAATTTCTTCTATAAACCGGTGGCCACCCTGCTTCGCCCGTCTCCCGAACAGACATATGTTTTTGATAACACGCAGGCCTATGACGTTGTGATGTATGAACAACCCGTCGCTGATCAGGGCCGGACTGGTCATAGCCATATTGCGGTGCAGGACTATAATCTGGAGACGACTGAACCGTCTTATGCAGGAACAGCAGCGCAAAATGCTGAAATAACAGGCACCGGATATTATCAATCCGAACCCCTTCCGAAAATTCCCGATATTTCCTTTGCCAAGGTCGGAGGCGGATCGAACATGCAGGACTGGCTGTCCTGTGAAGAAAAAGCGGGTGGCTATCTGTATTGGGAAGACGGCAAAGGCTACGCGCTCGACCCGACCTTTGAAAGCTGTATGCGCGGTATGGATTATGCGCTGGAGAGCGAAATTGCAGAGGAGAACAGCGCGCTCTAGCTCTCCTTTTTCTTGAACGGCGTGTGCTCCCCTAAAATCTCGATTTCGTGCTCGACGGCTTGACGCTCTCGAACCAGATAATCTTCTACTGCGGCTCGCAAACCTGGATGGGCCAGATAGTGCGCGCTATGCGTCGCTACAGGTTCGTACCCCCGCGATAGCTTGTGCTCGCCTTGCGCGCCGGCTTCGACGCGCGGCAAACCTCTTTCAAGTCCGGCTTCTATGGCTTGATAATAGCATAGTTCGAAATGCAGGAAGGGTTTGTCGATGAGCGCCCCCCAATTGCGTCCATATAGCGCGTCGGACCCAATAAAATTCAGGGCCGCCGCGACGGGATCGCCGTCCATCCAGGCCATGACAAGACAAATATCGTCACGCATCGTCTCTTGCATCCGGGCGAAAAATTCGCGGTTCAAATAGGGCCTGCCCCATTTACGCTGCCCGGTATCCAGATAGCACTGGTAAAACACGTCCCAATGCTCGTCTTTCAGATTATCGCCCGTCAGCCGCTTTATGACGACCCCGTCCTGCGCGGCCTTTCGTTCTTTGCGTATGTTCTTTCGTTTGCGACTGGTCAGGCTCGCAAGGAAGTCGTCAAAATCCTTATAGTCGCGATTGATGAAATGAAATTGCCTGTCCTCACGTGTGGAAAAGCCCATATCATTTAATATCTTGCGGTCATTTTCCTGTAGGAATGTCAGGTGAATGCCCGACATCTCCCATTGTTGACAGGCTGAGACCATGGCCGTGACCAAGGCCTGTTTATGGGCGGCGGATTTTGCGAGCAGCCGCGGGCCGCCCGCCGGGGTAAAGGGGACGGAACATTGCAGTTTCGGATAATAGTGCCCGCCGGCGCGGGCCAGGGCGTCTGCCCAGCCATGATCAAAGACATATTCGCCCTGACTATGGAGCTTGGCATAAAGCGGGGCCGCGCCGAGTGACTTGCCGTGTTCATCCTCGAGCCAGATGTGACGCGGACTCCAGCCCGTTTCCTCTGCCGCGCATCCGCTCTCTTCTAGCGCGTGCAGAAATCGCCAACTCACAAACGGATGAGAGCCCTCTGGTAAATGGGCGTCCCACTCGGCCTCTTTCACCTCATTGATTTGGGTGAGAATACGGGCGTTGAATGTTTTGGAAGACGGCTCCATCATAATTCTTACGGCCAGACCCTAATCAAGTTCACCTGAAATCTGTAGAAGACGGAGTTTGTATACAGCCGCAATCGTCATGCAGTCTGTAATTCGTCCGGCCTCGATATGGGTAATCGCATCTTTGATCGTCAGTTTGAGCTGCGAAATATCTTCGGACCCTTCCGGCTCCGTTTTGCCTTCAGTGAGGCCGGTGGCGAGATAGATCTGTCCCCACTCATCCGTGATGGAATTAGACGTGTGCACATCGAAAAGGTGGGTGAGGGTATCGGCCGTCAAGCCGGTTTCTTCTTTCAGTTCCCGCCGCGCCGCCTGGATCATGTCTTCGCCTTCAGGGACGCCGCCTTCGGGAATTTCCCAGCTATATTGGTCAAGGGCGTAGCGGGTCTGACCGACCATCCAGATCTTTCCGTCCTGATAGGGGATAATTCCAACCGCGCGGTTTTTGAACCGGACGACCCCGTAAATGCCCTCCGATCCATCCGGCAGTTCAACGGGATTCGCCTCCACCCGCATCCACGGATTTTCATAAATGGTCTCGGAAGATTTTGTCACCCAAGGATTAGGCGGGGAAGGGGGAAGCGGCTGGGTCATGAAGAGGGTTTAGCGAATGCACGGCGCGGGTAAAGGGGCCGCGTGCGCCTCCTGGAGGTGAGGATGGGATTCGAACCCACGTTAGGCTACAAACCTAAACACGCTTTCCAAGCGTGCGCCTTAAACCACTCGGCCACCTCACCTTTTCAGGCAAAATACGCGTCAACACTGAGTGTAGCGTGACGAAGGCGCGCCTATATCCCGAACAAATTGATTTCTCAAGCCCGTAAGCGAGATATTCGCACCCATTATTTCGTCAGCTGTGACAATAAACTTGAATTTCACGCGTGCGATCTGCCCCATGTTCACACGCCCTAGCCAATTGTCGTCAGTTTGATAAACCTTCGCAAATGACTTCTACGGATTTTCAGCCCTATCTATCTGTTGCGGCGACGCATCGAAACAATCTTCTCTTCTTTGGCGACCATGCGTCAAAACACATTCCGGCGGAATACAAGAATTTGGGTCTCGAAAATGAAGATCTGACCCGTCATATAGCCTGGGATATCGGCACCGAAACGGTCATTCGGGAGCTTTGCGCCCATTTCGGGTGTGCGGGCCATATTGCGGCCGTGTCGCGCCTCGTCATTGACTTTAATCGGGACAGCGCCTCAAGCTCCGCTATTCCCGCAGTGACAGATACGACTGTCGTGCCCGGCAATCAGAACGTGTCCAATGCAGAGAAATCACGAAGAATTGAACGCTATTACGAGCCCTATCATCAGGCACTGGGACAAAAGATCGAGAGTTTGGACACGCCCTTTGTGATATCGATACACAGCTTTACGCCCAAACCCTATAACGGCCCCTACCGGCCCACAGAGATCGGTCTATTGGTGAAAGATGATGAGAAAAGCGCCGATCAGCTTGTTCAGAGTTTTTCGCGTCTGAACAAAAGAAAAGGCGACCGGAATTTCGCCGTTGGTATAAATGAACCTTATTCCGCCTATGATCTGAACTATACAGTGGACCGCCATGTCGGGCCGAGGGGTTTGCGGCATCTTGCAATAGAGATTAGGCAGGACCATATTGATAGTGAAGAGAAGGCCAAGGATATTGCGGCAGTGCTCGCGAACCGGCTTGAACCTGTTCTGAACCTGTCTGAATAACCAAGCTTTCTTATCATATTTGGCTTAAGGAGATTACAATGCTCGCCACCATCGATAAACATCACGTAAATGGCAATTCCATGTTCGGCGACATTCCGGACGGGATGCAGCAGGTTCAGTTCGGCATGGGCTGTTTCTGGGGCGCAGAACGTATTTTGTGGAAACTGGACGGCGTTCACGTCACCTCTGTCGGCTATGCGGGCGGGACGCATCCTTCGCCCGATTATAGACTTGTCTGCTCCGGTTCGACCGGACATGCCGAAATGGTACATGTTGTCTATGATCCGAAAGTCATTTCATTCGAAGAGCTGTTAAAGGTCTTTTTCGAAAATCACGATCCGACACAAGGCAATCGCCAAGGTAATGACCGCGGCACCCAATATCGCAGCGCGATTTATACTTATACGGACGCCCAGATGAGCGCCGCAAAAGAAGCCGCCAAACGTTACGAAGAAGCGTATGGCCGCTCTGTGACAACGGAGATTCGCGAAGCGCCGAAATACTATCCGGCAGAGGATTATCATCAGCAATATCTTGCCAAGAACCCGCAAGGCTATTGCATGCACGGCCCCACAGGGGTGACCTGTCCGATACCGGAACGCGCCAGCGCTTAATCGGCCATAACCATTTTAAACAAAAGGCGCCTCTTGGGCGCCTTTTTTATTTTCTGCGTCTAAAATTTGTCTAGTCAAAGAATTTGACGGCTTCGCCTAGCTCGATCCGGTCTGTACGGGCAGCGTTGGCGGGATGGTTAGGGTCTTCATATCCAAAAGACATGCCAAATAAAATGCCTTTGGAGTCCGGGATATCCAGAAGCTTTTCGACTTCATCGGGAAATTGCCCTAGCGCGCCCTGCATACAGCTTTGAATACCGTTTTCCGCAAAAAGCAGGTTCAGCGTTTGCGCGTAAATGCCGACATCCACCGCGCCCATAATTCCCATATAGGTTTCCATGGTGAAAAAGACGGCATGAGGCGCGTCAAAAAACTGCCAGTTGCGGAGCATGGCCATGTTCCGGGCCTGTTTATCCTCACGTTTGATATCCATGGCGGAATAAAGTGCATTGGCGGAGCCGAATTGCCGTTGCCGATGTTCATCCTGATAGCGCGTGACCCAATCAAACTTCGGATTCGGGGGATTGCCGGACATGACGGATTTCAGCATGGCGTTGGAGACTTTGTCACGCATCTCACCGCTCACAACAAGCGGCTCCCAGGGCTGCACATTGCAATTTGACGGCGACATTTGGGCCTGCGTGAAAATAGATTTCAATAGCTCTGGATCAACCGGGTCAGGTTTGAACCCGCGAACAGAGTAGCGGTTATCGAGAAGGGTTTTCACGGTCATATTTTATCCTGGTTTTTCAGTGTTCAAACTATTCGGCCCTTAGACAGTCTGGCGCAGTGCCTTCTTGTCGATCTTTCCGACTGGCGTCAGAGGAATAGAGTCAATGATATGAACGTGTTTCGGAACCTTATAAGGCGCCATAGCCTCTCTACAGAACTGAATGATTTTTTCTGTCACTGAGTCGGGATTGTCATTTTTGTGCTTTGCAGAGAGCTCGACGAAGAGATGGACAATGTCGTTGCCGGGGCGCTCTGCATCTTCAGAGCCAACGACCGCGCAGGCCGCGACCTCTGGCAAAGCGCAGAGTTTGTCTTCGACCTCGACCGAGAAAACCTTATATCCGCCCACAATCAGCATGTCCTTGGCGCGGTCACACAGGAAAATATACCCGTCCTCATCCATATAGCCAACATCGCCGGAAAACATATATCGTTCTCCGTCTATCTCGCGCAGGGCATGAGCCGTTTGCTCCGGCAGATTGAGGTAGCCTTTCATGACTTGCGGACCGGAACAGACGATTTCGCCGGGTTCCCCAATCGGCATATCCCGTTCGCCTGTTTCAATATCGCGGATGCGAACGGTAACCCCCGGCATGGGGATGCCGACAGAACCGAGTTTGTAGCGTTTCGGCGGATGCCCTGTATAACAGGGGCTTGTCTCGGTCATTCCGAAAACATCGGAGATTTTGCCTTTGCCGATTATCGCGGAAAGCGCGTCGTAACTCGTCCGGGTCAAAGGCGCCGCCCCGGTGAGAGCGGTCTTGAGCTGGGAAAATTCGGATTTTGCAAAATTGGGATTGGCAGACATCATGTCATATAGCGCTGGCACGCCTGCCATAATCGTCGGCGGGTAGGCCTTTATCTGCTGGCAGATAAAATCCGTGTCTCTCGGATTTGAAATGAGAACAAATAAACCGCCGAAGCGGGCTGTGGAGAGTGCATTAGAGAGACCGGCGATATGAAACATGGGAAACGCGCTGATGATCGTTTCTTCGCCCTCTACCCATTCATTTATGGATGTCGTTTGGGCCGTGTTATGAAGAACGTTTCGATGGGATAACATAGCGCCTTTTGGCTTTCCCGTTGTCCCGCCCGTATATTGAATCATGAACGTGTCGTTCCAATGCACGTCTTTTTGTTCAAACGTTTCTTTGGCGGGATCGGTGAGGCCCAAATAGGTCAGCACGTCTACGCCCTTGATGTCTGGGCACTCAAATGGGGCGCGCGTTAGAAAATCTGCCGACCCTGTGACAATAACCGACTTAAGAGAGGGCGGAACCTCCGGCATTTTCGCCAACGCTCCGGCCAAATCGCTCAAAGAAATTACGATCTTGACCTTTCCGTCTTTTATTTGGTGCGCCAATTCTGGCGGGGCAAGCAGTGGAGAAAGTCCTGTTCCGATAGCCCCCATCTTGCTGATCGCGATAATGGCAATGGCGTATTGGGGGATATTCGGCATGTGAAGGCCAATGACATCGCCGCGTTTAATCCCAAGAGCGGTCAAGGCATTGGCAAGCTGGTTGGCGGCTGTATTGAGCTCGGAATAAGAAATGACTTTGTCAAAATAGGCCAGGGCCGGAGCGTTCGGTCTCACCCTGGCATGGGTCTGAACATAGCTGCCAACGGGTAGATCTTCGAAGTCGGGCGTCTCTATGCCCAATTCCTCGTAAAAAGCGATCCATGGTTTCGCTATTTCAGCCTGCATAGTATTTTCCCGATATAGTCTCCGGTTTTGCGGAGTATTATGTTTTTAGACGTCGTTCGATTGCGTCCCATGACAAAGCCGCTGCATCAATCCCCGAGAACCGCTTGAGCTCTTGAACGCCTGTTGGACTGGTAATATTTATTTCTGTCATTTTATCGCCAATGACATCGATTCCGACAAGAATTTGCCCGCGTTCTTTCAGCATAGGGCCAATGGCGTCACAAATGATTTTATCGCTTTCCGTCAAATCGGACTTCACGGCCTTGCCGCCGACATGCATGTTTGACCGCGTCTGACCGGGCAGGGGGACACGGTTGATGGCCCCCACGGGCTCTCCATCAATTATGATAATCCGTTTATCACCTTTGGAGACATCCTTCAGGAAGGCCTGGACAATAACGGGTTCACGAGATGACATGAAGAACATCTCAAGTAGCGACGCATAATTACTGTCACCGTCTTTAATTCTGAATACGCCGGCCCCGCCATTTCCGAATAGCGGTTTGATGATAATATCGCTGTGTTTTGCGCGAAAGGCATCAATCGTGGGAAGATCCCGCGTAATGAGCGTTTCGGGCATAAGATGAGGGTAATCCAGCGGCAGGATTTTCTCCGGACCGGAGCGCACCCATTCCGGATCGTTAACAACCAATGTTTCGCCTTTGAGCCGCTCGAGGATATGCGCCGCCGTAATATAGGACATGTCAAATGGCGGATCCTGCCGCATCCAAATGACATCGACATCTTTCGCCAAATCGAGTGTCACGCGCTCTTCAAAACGGACGTGACTGCCTTTTTTCCGGCGGACTGTCATAGGGCGGGCTCTGGCGGTGACGCGTCCTGCATTATAGGCCAGATGTTGGGGTCCATATTCGTAAAGGGTCATGCCGCGCTGGGCTGCTACTTCTGCCAAAGCAAAGGTCGTGTCCGCGTCAATGTTGACGGTCTCCATTGGATCCATCTGAAAAGCTACGCGCAAAGGGGGAGAGTTTGTCATATGCGTTTCGTGCCAGAGCAAATGAAAAGGCGCAAGCCTTCCGGGGACGCTAAATTTGTATATCACAAATTCGTTAGAATAGGAACTATGACGGAAGACGACCCGTACCTTAAGTATAATCTATTTTAAGGAGATACTTCGAATGACCAATTTTATCAAAACAGCTTCTGCTGCCGCTATCGCACTTACCCTTGCGGCTTGTGCCTCAACATATGACTCATCCTCAGAAGACGCGATGATGCAAAACGATGCTAAGATGATGGATGGCACCATGTCTATGGAACAGAAAGCCATGATGCGTGAGAAAGTCATGGACAATATGTCTGCTGCTGAACTCACTCGTTTCAAAGCTATGTCAGAGTCTGAGCAAGACACGATGATGATGGAACAAATGCGGATGATGAAAGAGGACAAAAAGATGATGGCTGAGGAAAAAGCCATGATGAAAGAGAAGAAAATGATGGATGCGCCAATGGTCGGTGGAGCCGCTATGTATCCAAGCAAAACGATTGTTGAGAACGCGTCCGCGGCGAACAATCTTACAACGCTCGTCTCTCTTGTGAAACAGGCTGAGTTGGTAGAAACACTCTCTGGCCCCGGGCCGTTCACAGTCTTCGCTCCGACGGACTCCGCTTTTGAAATGGTTCCGGCTGAGACTGTGGAGGCTTTGACGGACCCCGCGAATAAGGACATGCTAACAAAAGTCCTGACGGCCCATGTCATTGCAGGGAAAGTTACTTCCGCAGATTTAGCGGCCGCCCTGGAAGGTAATGCAAGCTATTCTGCAACGACCGTTAGCGGCGATACACTTACTTTTTATAATATGGATGGCGGAATTCGCGTCGCAGATGAAAACGGCACACTCGCTATGATCGAAAACGCTGATGTCATGCAATCCAATGGTGTTGTTCACGTTGTAAACAGCGTGCTCACACCACAGTAATTCCACACACATTTAAGAATATAGCCTCACTCTTTTCAGAGTGGGGCTTTTTTATTCGCTTATTGATAGGTGATTGGCTATGTCTTTTGCAAAGAGACATCGGAGACCTAAATGAGCGACTTAATTTTATCCACGATGGAAACTATTCCGGGGCGGACGATCGTGTCCTGGAAAGGTCTCGTACAGGGCAATACTGTTCAATCCAAACATGTTGGCCGGGATATTATGGCCGGGCTAAAAAATATCGTAGGCGGAGAGCTGAAAGGCTATACCGAATTGTTGGATGACGCCCGAAACAAAAGTATTGAACGTATGGTGGACCAAGCCCGATCTCTAGGCGCAAATGCCGTAGTGAATGTTAGATTTTCGACCAGTTCGGTGACAGCCGGCGCCTCCGAGCTTTATGCTTACGGAACGGCTGTGGTACTAGATTAATGTTTGGATTCATTACCTTCATCGGACTTTTGTGTATCGGCGTAATTTTCGGGACGCTCAATGAGCGCCGTCACTTCCAGAGATTACGCGCCGATGAAGCTGCTCTTTCGCATATTCTGCAAACTACTTTAAAACGAATTCCCGCGCCGCATAATGATCTGCAAGAAGGCGCCATTCTGGTCAGCGGGAATGTGGTCGTTGCTCTGGATTTTTTTAAAATTATCGTGGCGCGGCTCAAATCAATTGTTGGCGGGTCGCTCCGCTCTTATGAGTCGGTTTTGGAGCGCGCGCGCCGCGAGGCCATTGTGCGTATGTTGAAAGAGGCGGACGCCGTCGGCGCAACAGCTGTGCATAATATCCGGATTGAGTTTTCAACCATCGGCGGACATAACCCTCAACATCCCGGCGGCTCTGAAATTCTGGCTTTTGGCACCGCTGTGAAAGAGCGCGATGTCTGATCCTTTATCCGGTCAACCTTTTGAGATTAAAAGCCTTGCGGATGGTCTTGCCCTCCAGGGTCGATACTGGGCTCCGGCAAAGCCAATAGCCGTCATGAGCCTGGTTCACGGGCTCGGAGAGCATTCAGGGCGATATACGGAACTGGCAGAGGCTATGAACAGCGCAGGTATAGCGGTCGTCGCTCTGGACTTGCGCGGACATGGAAACAGCGCGGGTAAGCGCGGCGTCTGTACAGAGTATAAATTACTGCACGAGGATCTGGAGACTTTATTGGAAAAGTCGCGAGGCCTTTATCCGGAATTACCGCATTTTCTTTATGGCCATTCATTAGGCGGCGGGCTTGTCCTGGATTACGGCCGGGCTCCGGCACCAGATATCAAGGGCATAATTGCGTCGGCTCCGTTTATCGCTCTTCCAACACCTACGCCGGCGATAATCGGGCACATTGCAAATTTAGTCCGTCGCATTTTTCCGGCAGCGACTCTCGGGCAGCCTCTAACCGGTGATAAAATCTCAACTCTTCCCGAAGAACAAAAAATTTATGAGACCGACCCGTTAAATCATAGCCGAATTAGTTTTGGACTTGCCGTAGATGCTATTCGCGCGGGTGAGCGGGTTGCGGCTCACGCCTCACAATGGAATACGCCCTTGCTCTTGATGCATGCCAAAGGCGATCAGCTTACCTCTTGCGAGGCGAGCGAAGCGTTTGCGAAGGCGGCGCAAAATGTGAAGTTCCGCAGCTATGAAAATTCAGAGCATGAAATGCATCACGACACACCGAAGGCAAAAGTCTTCGGCCAAATGATAGACTTTATTGAATCCAGGGCCTGATATGACACTCCGCGTTTACCACCTTAAAACCTGCGATACCTGCCGCAAAGCGATAAAGGAGTTGAAGGAGTCGCATGCGGAATTGGACCTCACTGATGTGCGCGCAGACGGCGTCGCCGAGGAAACACTCCACACATGGATAAAAACCATCGGTTATGAAAAAGTATTAAATACGCGTTCAACCACCTGGCGTGCTCTAGATGACAGTGCGAAATCCGAAATGGATGACGACAAAGCTTTGGCCCTTTTTAGCAAGCACCCAACCCTTATCAAACGCCCGGTTATCACAGACGGAGAGACCATCACCGTCGGATGGAAAGACGACGCCAAGGAAATGTGGCTTAATTAAAAGCCGCCATTGCCAAATCGGAAAATAGCTTTGCTTCGGCGGTGCGGCTCGCGGCCACAGGTTTTCCCGCATCTCCGCTTTCCCGAATAGACATCGCTAAAGGCGCCGCGCCCAAATAAGGAATACCGAGTTTTTTGGCGTCACGTTTTGCCCCGCCTTCACCGAAAATGTGGTGTTGCGACCCGCAATCAGGACAGGTGAAAACGGCCATATTCTCAATCAAGCCCAATACAGGGATTCCAACTTTTTCAAACATACGTACGCCTTTGCGCGCGTCCAAAAGGGCGAGATCTTGAGGCGTTGAGACAATAATGGCGCCTGCGGGTTTGATGTCTTGCGCCAAACCCAATTGCGCGTCTCCTGTGCCCGGCGGCATGTCGATAATAAGAACGTCCAGCTCGCCCCAGTTCACATCCCAGACCATGCGAGAGATCGCGCCTTGCACCATCGGGCCGCGCCAGACGATGGGACCATCATCTTCGGTGAGAAAACCGATAGACATGGTTTTGATGCCGTGGGCCTGCATCGGTTTAATGAGGCGGCGCTCTTTCACAGTTTCGGTTTTAGCGCGCTGCCCCGAAAGGCCGAGCAGCATAGGCGCGCTAGGTCCGTGAATGTCGGCGTCGAGCAAGCCAACGGCTTTGCCGGATTTGGCGAGAGCGACGGCCAGATTAACGGCCATGGTCGATTTGCCAACGCCGCCTTTGGCGGAGCTGACGGCGACCATACGCTTGATTTTCGCGTCGCCCTGATACCCTTCCGGGCGGCGGGCCTGATGCGGGGCAGGGCGTTTCCTCCCGCCGACAGAAGGAGCGGCCTTATGCGCAGACAATATAACACTGGCTTTTTCAACACCGTCTAAGGCCTCCAAAAGCGACTGAGCCTCTGCCTGAATTTTCTCATATTTATCAGCTTGAGCCGGATCTATCTGCAAAACCGCCCGGAGCGTTCCTTTTTCAAAATTCAACCCCCCAAGAAGTCCCCCCGAGACAAGATCTTTTCCGCCCACCGGGTCGTTTAGAGTTTGCAAAGCCCGTAGGGCGGCGCTTTCGGAATAGGGCATTATGGTGTGGCCTTTATTTTATTAGAAGAGGGCTTTGCGCATCCGGGAACGACTTCGCCGTCGGGCAAAAGGCGCAGGGGCGGATGAGAAATACTTAGTGTATATTCGAAAGCCTTACCTTCGGGCTTTTTCCCAAACCCAATTAAGAAGGAATCGTCTTCAAGGCGTTTTATGGCTTTTGGCGCTTTCGGAAGTTGGAAATGTCTCTTAACGTCAACCTCTTCACTTCGGACCGAGACGGATAAAACAGCGCCGTCATTTCCGAAATGATTGAGACCGGAGAACGCCCAATACTCCTCACCATATTGTCCGAGGGGACGTTGAGTTTTTGGCGCTATACCGGCAATGTTTGGGGCGTAATATTCTTTGTCAGTGTCATCAGGATTAGCTTTCCCGTAGATCAGCTCGCCTGTTCCGGTGCGGTTGTCATAATAAATCAATCCGCCCGAAAATTCGCCGAGGTTATATCCTGCGAGCCAGCCATTGCCGGTGGAGACCGCAGACGTCAAAGAGGTACGAGTCGTCTGTCTGGCATAAGCCATTGGAGCGGAATTAAAGTAGGGCAGCTGTGAAGACTCGTTCTTGAAACTATGAGCTTTGACCGAACACCATTTTGTATCTTCCGCCAGTTTCTGTTCCCAAACTCGTCGAGATTTCGAATAGTTTGTCTTATCGTCAGAAAGGCTGTCCAAGGCAGCCAGAGCCGCCGCTCTGGCCATGAGAACCGGATGTGTCTCTGCAACCTGATTCAAGAGGGGCTCAAGTGCAGATAATTTTTTTGTACTGGCCACTTCGGCGGCGTGGGCAACGACCTGCCAATCGGCCTCATTTTCCAGAGCGGATTTTAAAATTTTCAGCAGGGTTTCATTTGTCGGAATTGAAGAAAGCGCCTTCACGAAATCTGATCTATTCGGCGAAACTTGTTCCTTGAAAGCGGTCCATAAGAGATTCAGTCCCGTTTCAATATTTGTTCCTAGTTTTTGGCTCAGGCCTTTCATATAAAATAATGGGACTGTGCCGTGGGCTCCCAAAGCGCCTTCCAAGCCGGTTAGGGTCATTTCCGTTTTTGGTAATTTAATGTCCGGGCCTAATCCCATGAGGATATCTGCGCCGACCATGATCTCAAGCTTGCTAGACGAACTGTCAGCAAGAATTTGCTTTGCGAAGGTAATAAATTTCTCGTCTTGCGAGTGGCCATACTGAGATCGTACGGCGTCCGCGACCGATAGAGCTATGTTCTCTTGCCCCGTTTTCAATTGGGAGACAGTCTCTTGCAGGAACTCAATGCTGCTTTCTCTGTCAGAAACATAAAGACCATTTAAGGCCGCGTGAACGACCTCTGAAGATTGAGAGGAGAGTAAATTCTTGAGTATGGGTTGAGATTGTTCTGACGGATATTGAGAGAGAAAATCGGTTATCTCTCTAGTTGGTTTCTCTTGGGCGGCGGCTGTTAACAGGTCGAAAGCCTCAGGTGAGGGTTTGAAGTCAGTGATTTTGGACTCGCCAAATCGAGACTTCATTTCTCCAAATTTCAAAATTTCGCGTGACCAGAACGCTATGTCTTGGTCTGGGCTCCCGAGAGTCGCAATCGCCGCTTGCCGGATCGGGGGTGAATATTCGTGGATCATTAAATTCGCCAAAGAGTCAATATCCCCGTTCGGCCATTGATCCGTCAGGCGATTGAGGTCAGCGGCGCTAAACTCATAGCTGGAGAGGGATAACAGGATAGCTGCGTTCTTCGAAAGATCAGAGTCGCTTTCCGCCATAGCTCTCAGCAGTCGGTTTTTCCCCGTTTTACCAAACCCACTGAATTCGTTTTTCAAAACTTGGTAATCAAACTCATTAGGGTCGTGGCGTTTTAGAATATCCAGACAGTGACGAACATTTTTACAGACGGTCTGTTCGGCCAAAGTCAAAGGACTTGCCGAGCTAGTTTGAGATATAAAGCCAAGGGCCATAAACCCAAAACCCAAATATATTATGCCGTTTCTCAACATGATTATCGCTTAGGCTCTTGGCCCGATCACCGCAAGCGGGCGATGTTGAAACCGCCTGCAACGGGTATCTGCAATGGAGGCGTTTTCACCCTTGATTAGCGCACCGGCCTCGCCTATAGACCCGCTTCCCGATGACATGCCTTGTGTGTCATTGACGTCGAATGGGACGGGCGATTAGCTCAGCGGGAGAGCACTACATTGACATTGTAGGGGTCACTGGTTCAATCCCAGTATCGCCCACCATCCTTAAATTCTAACAAAAACAACAGCTTGACGGTGAAATCAGCCTCTACCGAGGAACTGTATTTTCTTTTGCCATAGGTGTTGGGGCCCTGCCTCGTCGCATCTTCAGAATTTCGCTCCGTTTCGCGGGGGAGCCTTGCTCTGTGCATAAAAGTCAATGGGCCGGCAAGGATACTACCTGCTTTCCTTTAGTCTTGCCAAAACGCTGCCCGCTTCAGTCGCCGGATTTCCATGCCTTGGTGATTTGCTGCAGAGGACCTTCCGCGCTCAATCCCAAAATAATTGTGTCTGGCAGCCTTCGCTTTCGCCGGCGTGAGGAGGCTAATTTAAAGAACAGCTTGCTTATAACATACAAAATGATATCATAATATACTAACTGTTTAAGGGAGAGGAATTTGTTATGAGTGACATTAGTGAGAAACCCGTCAAATCGATGAGTGGTATACCGTTCTTATTGGTTTTGTTGGCTGTCGTTATCGTCGGCGGGGCTGCTTTGGTCGGCGTCGACATACATAAGGTGGCAAAAGTGATTATCGGAGCGGTCGGAATCTTGGTCATACTTGTGACCTGTGCGGGGTTTTATATCGTTGAACCCAACCAGTCTGCGGTTCTGAGCCTGTTCGGAAAGTATATAGGGTCTGTTCGCACTCCGGGTCTGCGCTTTAACAATCCGTTTTACACCAAAAAGAAAATTAGTCTGCGTGTCCGTAACTTTGAAAGCGGAAAGCTCAAGGTCAATGAACTGGACGGCTCACCAATCGAAATCGCTGCCATTGTCGTATGGGAGGTCAATGACTCCGCCGAAGCGGTTTTCAATGTTGATAGTTATGAGAGCTTCGTCCAGATCCAATCCGAAGCCGCGATCCGCACAATGGCCACAAGCTATCCATATGATCAGCATGAGGCAGATCAAATCAGTCTGCGCTCTCACCCAATAGAAATTTCCGACCGTCTCCGCCACGAAATTCAGGATCGTTTAGCCAAGGCGGGCATCAATGTGATTGAGGCCCGGATTTCTCACCTTGCTTATTCCCCTGAAATCGCCGGAGCCATGCTTCAGCGTCAACAGGCTGGCGCCATCATCGCCGCCCGTAAGAAAATTGTCGAAGGCGCTGTGGGCATGGTGGAGGATGCCTTACTCGAGCTAAAATCAAAAAATATTATTGATCTCGATCCGGAGCGCCGGGCCGCCATGGTTTCCAATCTTTTGGTGGTACTTTGTTCTGACAAGGCGACCCAGCCTGTCGTGAATACAGGCTCACTTTACTAAAGTGTCTGGTTGATTTGCCTCGCAAAACTCAAAATAAACCGGCTAAGAAATCCTTTCCTTTGCGTGTGAATGCAGAGGTACTGGACGCGATGAAGCGGTGGTCTGATGATGAGCTACGTTCGCTAAATGGGCAAATAGAATTTATTCTCCGGGAGGCTTTGCGAAAGCAGGGACGTCTAATAAAAAAAGGATTGGAAGAGGAGACCGAAAATGAGTGAAAAATGGGAATATAAAATCGTTCAGCCAGAAAAAGGAGGCGGTATTACCGGCGCCGACATCCGAGCACATAGCGCCGAATTTCTCAATAAATATGGCCGTGAAGGGTGGGAGTGTTATCATGTGAAAACAGATGACCATCCATCGGTATTTTACCTGAAGCGAAAATTATAGGAGCCTACCGTGCGGGAAAAGAAATGGGAATATAAAGTCGAGCGGGTAAAGCCTGCGGTTTTCGGTACGACGGACAAGCAGAATGCCCAGATTGAAGACCGACTAAATCGGTTGGGACTGGAAGGATGGGAATTGGTCAATGTCGTCCTCTACGGGCAACAACGACATCTTTATTTAAAGCGTTAATTCAGAAACACGCTAACTCTTCGGAACCGATTTTCCTCGTAAAATTCTCCAAATGCGTCTGAGTGTTCGTTTGGTAAGGTGGTAGGGACTGCTCGCGATGCGCGCCAAACGTCTGACCCGGCGCCAGCGTTTTCGGGCCAGAGGTGTGTATTCCGGCGTCAGGTAATCATAGAAAACCTCGGAGACGGCGTCCCAGCTATAATTTTGGGCATGCGCCACACAAGCGTGTCTCGACATATCCAAGGCCTCCAAACAAGCTGTTTTCAAATCTTCATTAATAGATCCGGCTCTGGAGCCCGGTATAATGTCGATGGGTCCGGATACGGGGTAACCGGCGACAGGAGTTCCGGACGCCATAGATTCGATTATAACCAGGCCGAACGTGTCCGTTTTCGACGGAAACACAAACACGTCTGCATCAGCAAAATAACGCGCTAAATCTTCCCCGAATTTCGGACCGGGGAAAGTCACCTCGGGATACTTCTTTTTCAATTGGCTTAATTGCGGGCCATCTCCAATGACGACCTTGGAGCCGGGCAGGTCGAGGGATAGAAAGGCCTCGATATTTTTCTCGACGGCGATGCGGCCCACATTTACCCAAATCGGCCGTTCCAGATTTTTGTAGATATCGTCGGGTGAAAAACGGCGGCCGGGATTGAAGGTTTCCATATCCACACCCCGGGCCCAAGGGGCCAGTTTGGTGAAGCCGCGTTCGCGCAGAAATTCTACCATCGACGGGGTGGTGACCATGGTCCGTCCACCGGAGTTATGGAAGTCTCGTACCAATTTATAAGTCCACGATATAGGAATAAATGGAAAACGGGCTTTAATATATTCAGGAAACTTGGTGTGATAAC
The DNA here is from genome assembly GCA_963972195.1 of uncultured Hyphomonadaceae bacterium. GTDB lineage: Bacteria > Pseudomonadota > Alphaproteobacteria > Caulobacterales > Maricaulaceae > Litorimonas. The sequence goes on from CAXATH010000002.1 coordinate 142,486, forward strand.
TGGTGGTGAAAGGCATGCCCCACCGAAGGCAGAGCGATCTAGCCATCTGTCCCAAGGGTCCTTCTGTTGCGATATGAATAGCTTCAGGTCCAAATGTGGTTATTCGCTTTTTGACGCTGTTGAAAGCGAACGGAGCCAAGCGAATGTCGGAATAGGTCGGCAAGGGGAGGGTGAAGTATCCGTCTGAAGGGGCAATGACTTCTACAACATGCCCTTTACCGCGGAGCGCCTCTACCGTTTGCGTTAAAGTGCGCACAACGCCGTTGACCTGTGGATGCCAGGCATCAGTAATAATCAGGATTTTCATACTCTTTGGCATTACCAAGGGCAATTATCAGTACAATATATATAAAATATCACAAACATCATAATTATTGTTCGGTTCTTCTGACTCTCTCAGCTTCCTTTGATCGAGAAGGAGAATCAATTTTATACAATGACTATACACAGAATCAGGCCTCCTGACCCTGTTTTTGTAGCTCAAAACCTCTATGCAAAAGATGGATATGAGACGTGCTGATTTGGGTCTTATTCTGCTTTAAAAAGCATTTGATTTGAACCCAAAAAACCGTGTGACAGTTTTGTAAAAAATTCAACGTATTTCCAAGGGCTTAACGATTCATAAACCTTTTTCGCCCCATTTCAGGACTACTAAGTGTTGACGTGAAAGCCGAATTACACACAATATGTAGTCGAAGCCGCTCGGTTTCGTGTTTTACGGTAGAGATGTGGGGGACAGTTCAAAAGGGGCTGTTTTTGTGTCCGTCAAACACTTGAAAAAGGGCGTCGAAATTAACACCTTGGGAGGGTTGGAGGATCATGACAGAGAATAATGAAAGCGAATTCAGTGCAATGAGCGAAGCTGATGTAGAACTGATGGATTTGTCCGAACCTACAGAGGCGACTATTGAGCCAAAGCCGCAAACTCAGAAGCAGAAGACATCACAACCGCTAAACCCGGATGTAGAGCGTCCCCAGACGGTTCGGGCTCGCGATGCGCTGTTAACGGATTTTGGCAAGAAAACCCTTGTAGACCGCTATCTGCTCCCAGAAGAAACGTATCAGGACATGTTTGCCCGCGTCTCGCGCGCCTATGCCGATGACACGGATCATGCTCAGCGCCTTTATAATTACATGTCCAAGCTATGGTTCATGCCCGCCACTCCGGTTTTGTCAAATGGCGGGGCGGATCGTGGTCTACCGATCTCCTGTTTTTTGAACTCCGTCGATGACAGTCTCGATTCGATTGTGGATATCTGGAACGAAAATGTTTGGCTCGCCTCTAATGGTGGCGGCATCGGAACTTATTGGGGCAATGTTCGCTCTATCGGTGAAAAAATTGGCCGCGCCGGAAAGACATCCGGAATCATTCCTTTCATCCGCGTTATGGATTCTCTGACCTTGGCGATTTCCCAAGGCTCACTCCGCCGTGGCTCTGCTGCAGTCTATCTTGATATTCACCATCCAGAAATCGAAGAGTTTCTGGAAATTCGCAAACCTTCCGGCGACTTTAACCGCAAATCTCTGAACCTTCATCACGGTCTGAATATCACAGATGAGTTTATGGAAGCTGTCGCATCGGGCGCCGAATTCGGCTTGCGCAGCCCGCATACAAATCTGGTGATTAAAACTGTTAACGCTCGGAAGATCTGGCAGAAAATTCTGGAAATGCGCTTGCAGACCGGCGAGCCCTATATGGTGTTCTCCGATACAGTGAATAACGCGCTCGCCAGACATCAACGTGACGCCGGTATGAAAGTGCAGCAGTCCAATCTCTGCGCTGAAATCATGCTCGCCACTGGTCGGGACAAATATAATAAAGAGCGGACAGCTGTTTGTTGCCTTTCTTCTCTTAACGCTGAACGTTGGGATGAGTGGAAAGACCAAGAGGGCTTTATCGAAGACATTATGCGTTTCCTAGACAATGTTCTGGAGAGCTTCATCCGCAATGCGCCGGATAAAATGGCGGAAGCCAAATATTCCGCCATGCGCGAGCGTTCGGTTGGTCTCGGCTTAATGGGTTTCCACTCGCTCTTGCAGTCCAAGAATATTCCGTTCGAAAGCGCGATGGCCAAAAGCTTTAATAACCGCATGTTCTCCTACATCCGTAAAGAGGCAGACAAGGCGTCAAATACTCTGGCGGCTGAGCGCGGCGCTTGTCCTGACGCGCAGGATATGGGCGTTACAGATGAACGGTTTAGCCACAAAATGGCCGTGGCTCCGACGGCGTCTATCTCGATTATTTGCGGGGGAACGTCTGCCGGCATCGAGCCAATACCAGCTAATATCTACACTCATAAAACCCTGTCTGGGTCTTTCACAGTTCGTAACAAGTTTCTTGAAGCCTTGCTTGAAGAGAAGGGTATGAATACTGAAGGTGTTTGGGCCACGATTTTGGAAAATGAAGGGTCTGTCCAGCATCTGGAAGATTTAGATGAGCATGAAAAAGCTGTTTTCCGGACAGCGTTTGAAATTGATCAACGTTGGGTCATCGAACATGCCGCCGACCGCGCTCCGCATATCTGCCAAGCACAGTCGCTGAATATCTTCATCCCGGGCGATGTCGATAAATGGGATCTTCACATGCTACATTGGCAGGCATGGGAAAAAGGTGTGAAATCGCTATATTATTGCCGGTCAAAATCGATTGCCCGAGCAGGTTTTGCAGGCTCCGAAAATAAATCCGAAATAGAGCAAGCCATGGAAGCGGCGGCTCCGACGGATTATGAGGAATGTCTCGCCTGTCAATAAACCTTAAACTGATTTAAAAGATTAGCGCTCGATACGTGTATCGGGCGCTTTTTTGTGTCTTTCGCGCCACATATACAAAAAATTTACACTGTATTGGAAACATAACTATCCAAACGCCGTAAACTTGTCATAATCTTATGACAAAGAAGCGAGAATATAGTAATACACCTTTTAGTGGTAAATTTGTCCTCGTAAAATAGAATGGGAAAGGCGCATAATCGTGTTGAAATTTATCCAGCACCTAATTTCAAAACGCATTTGCGTCGCGATTTCTATACTTTGCGTATCTTCAATTCCCGCCGTTTCTTTTGCTCAAGAGGCCCCCAATATATCTAAAGGGACGCATGAAGGGCTTAATTTCAATCTAGGCTCAACCATTAATCCGGAATATTCATCCGAATTCGAATTACAAAAAGGCTTGATCGACCTGCCGTCCGGCAGCGTTGGTTCGACCTTATTTAAGCTCGATATATCTGACCCCAAATGTTTGACCGGCTCCGGGAACTGTCTGCGGCGCAATGAGAATGTCAATTTGGGCATGACGCGGCAATTCACAAGTGGAGTCACCAAAGGACTTGATTTGTCATTAATTCCTCGGGCCTCAATGCGGTTTAACGACGAAGAGTCTTCTGCCCTCGTCGGAGCCGTTGTCGAAATTGGAAAGGATCTTCGTGAGGGGTCTGAATTCGAAAATAATACCTGGTATGTTTTTGCCGGGGCAGATGCGGAAGCTCTGACATATTCTCCGAATTCTATTGGCCGCCTGACGAATGGGCAATTCCATCTGCAGGACCGGATTATCGTCGGCGATGCCCAAGCTGGAGTTGGCTATCGAATCGGCGACGCAGATGTTTCTCTGTCATATATGCGGCGCGAAGCAACCGCGGAAGATTTCAGCTTTTCTGAGGACGCAGCCGCTCTTTCCTTTACTTGGAAAAGATAAGGTCCTCCCAGTTCAAAATAAAAAAGCGCCTCTCAAAGGCGCTTTTTTTTAATTGTTCGTCAACTTACTGTTTTAAGAAGTCCAGAAGGTCATCGGTCAATTGATCCTTGTGAGTTGCCGTGAGTCCGTGAGGTGCTCCCTCATATTTGTTAAAAATAGAATTTTTAATCATATCCGCCGCCGCTTGACCGCTGGTTTCGATCGGAACGGTTTGATCTGCCGTGCCGTGAATGACTAAGGTTGGAACGTCAAACGCATCCATGTCGGAACGAAAGTCTGTTTTACCAAAAGCATCAACGCAGTCCAGAGTCGCTTTCGGGGACCCTTGCAGAGCCATCATCATCGACCATTCGATTATCTCGTCGCTAACGCCGCCGCCTTCTGTTCCATTTCCGTAAAAGTCCTGAAAGAAACCTTTCAAAAAATTGGGTCTATCTTCACGTAAACCGTTTTTGATATCGTCAAAAACTTTTTCTTCTACGCCATCGGGATTGTCGTCAGTTTTCAACATATAGGGAGCAACAGAGGAAATGAGTCCGGCTTGTTTGACACGCTTTCCTCCGTGGCGTGACATGTAACGCGAAACTTCGCCGCCTCCCATAGAGAATCCGATGATCGCAGCGTCTTTCAATTCCAGCTGATTCATAACCGAGGCAAGGTCATCCGCCATTGTGTCGTAATCATATCCGTCCCAAGTTTGGACGGAACGGCCAAAGCCTCTTCGGTCATAGGCAATAACGCGGTATCCGTTTTCGGCTAGGCGCACCGCCTGATACTCCCAACTGTCGGAATTCAGCGGCCAGCCATGAATGAGGACGACAGGACGACCTTCGCCCCAGTCCTTACAAAATAATTTTGTTCCGTTTGCGTCTGTTATATATTTCATCAAAAATTCTCCTATTCTAAGAACAATAACGGAAGGAGACATTAGATGTTCCCGAGCGCGCTGATTTGATGGAGACGTTGATGCCTTCTTGACCCATCTTATCAATGCGCCTAACTCCCGCCCATGACCCAAGATATTTACATGACATCCAAGGCCTGGCCGTTTGAGCAGGCACGTTTGATTCTAAAACGGCTGGATATAGAAAAACGTCGTGGTATTGACCGCGGAGACAGGCCTGTTATTTTTGAAACGGGGTATGGCCCGTCGGGTCTGCCGCATATCGGTACGTTTGGCGAAGTCGTGCGCACCACAATGGTTCGAAATGCCTTTATTGCTCTGACAGAAGGTAAAATAGCGACCAAATTAATTTGTGTGTCAGATGATTTAGACGGCATGCGCAAAGTGCCTTCCACTGTGCCAAACCCGGAAAGTCTTGAGCAATATTTACAAAAACCACTGACGGATGTGCCGGATCCTTTCGGAACACATGAAAGCTACGGCGCGCATATGAATGCGCGCTTGAGGGCTTTTTTGGATAGTTTCGGATTTGAATATGAGTTTTTGTCTGCAACAGAACTCTATCGCTCCGGCCGCTATGATGAGTATCTGTTACGCGCCTTGGAAAAATTTGATGATATTATGGCCGTCATGCTCCCCACATTGGGCGAAGAGCGACGCGCTACATATTCGCCATTTTTACCTATATCGCCAAGCACGGGCCGGGTTTTATATGTCCCTATGAAAGCCGTCGCCGCCGAAGCCGGTACAATCACTTTCGACGACGAAGACGGAACAGAAGTGACGGTTTCCGTCAAAGGCGGGAATGTAAAACTACAATGGAAACCCGACTTCGGCATGCGTTGGGCGGCCCTCGGCGTGGACTTTGAAATGTTCGGGAAAGACCATCAGGACAACGCGCCAATCTATTCGCGGATTTGTAAAATTTTGGGCGGGGAAGCACCCGTTCAATATGTTTACGAGTTGTTTCTTGATGAAAAAGGCGAGAAAATTTCTAAGTCGAAGGGCAATGGAATCTCCGTCGAAGACTGGCTCGCATATGCGCCGCAGGAAAGCCTGTCCCTGTTTAATTTCGCTAAGCCTAGAGCTGCCAAAAAACTTTATTTCGATGTCATTCCAAAAACGGTGGATGAATATTTTCAGCATTTAGCAGGCTATCACACGCAAGACGAAAAAGCTCAGGCAAGTAATCCCGTCTGGCATATTCACAATGGCAATCCGCCTAAAACAGTTCCTCCGGTTACCTTCGCGCTGCTGCTTAATCTAGTAAGCGCGGCCAATGCGTCCGATCGTGATATTCTTTGGGGCTTTATTGAGCGTTATCAACCAGACGCCAACCCTGAGGACAATCCGGCTCTGGACCAGCTGACGAATTTCGCGATCCGTTACTATGAGGATTTTGTAAAGCCGAATAAAGAGTACCGGGCCCCTACGGAGCAAGAACGTTCGGCGCTTTCCGACTTGGCGGGTCGCTTACGTCAGGTCGATGAAAGTGAAAAAACAGAAGGCGAAGCGCTGCAAACTCTCATTTTCACGGTTGGCAAAGAACACAATTTCGAAAATTTACGTGATTGGTTCAAAGCGATATACGAGGTCTGTTTAGGGCAAAGCCAAGGACCGCGTTTCGGATCATTCGTGGCAATTTACGGCCCGGATGAAACGGCAGAGCTCATCGAAAACGCTTTGGCAGCTAAACTCGGCTGAAGCCGTGTCTCAGGATCTGAAAAATTTAATTTGAGGCTTCGTTTAACACCGGACGTTTTGCATAAACCTGTCCTGTCAAATCGCTGATTTGAGACGCCAACTTAATCTGGCCAATCGTCACTTCCGTTTTCATAAGCGTGCTTTGTCCATTATTCAGTACAACAGGTACACTAATTTTTAAAATAGATGGGTCTGGAGCGGTTTGAAGGAATTCGTAAACCGTGCTGGCGGACTGGGGCGCTGGCACAAACCCGCCTGAGCGCGCAAAGAGAAACCGAACGATTTTACCGTTTGGCAATTGCATTTCGGCGGGCTGCGTTGATAACGGATGATCTATCTTAAAGGCACGTCGAATTTCTGGCCGCGGGGCATTTAATGTAAATTCGATGCGCCCGGGTTGGCTTTGTGAATAATAGGTTCTAATTTTCATCATACTCATCGGATCCGGAAATGCATCGCAATGATACTCGCCTGGATTCGCGCCGCACTGCGCCACAACATGTGTGCTTTCCCTTCTGTCAGGATCAATGGCCAAAGTGTCAGGATAGGCCCGCGCCGTAATATTTTGAAAGCCGTGCGTGAGGGTAATAGGCGCTGACTCCGCGAAAACGCGTTCCACCACATATCTTAGGACGTCATTGTTTTTCGTTTTCTCAGTAACGCAGACCACTTCGGCTGTATTTGGTGACCTTCCAAAATAAAGTAAAAACCCGTCATTTTCCCGGATGCCATTATCTTTCGAATTCGCCCCGTTCAGATAATAGGAACTGTCGCAATTTGGCGCCTCGGCTGACGCTGTTGGAGAAATCAAAATACCTACCAAGAAAATAAAAAGACCAGCCATGAGAGAATATGTGCGCATAATGAGAGATTACGCGGGATTCCGGACTCTACAAGCAAGAATATCTGCAGCTTTTTACGCAACAGCTAAATCAATTGTGATTTAGCTCTGTAAGGTGATAAAAAGGCCCATGATTTGGATGCGCCTAGTCAATTCTTTTTTCGCGATGGTCTTGACGGGGGTCTTAAGCTTTTCGGCTATCGCCCAACCTTATTCCGAAACTCACAAACTTATTCAATCCGGAAGTTATTCTGCGGCGGTCAAAAGCGGTCAGGCTTTGAATACGGCAGATTCTCTGTCGCTCGCCTCCGAAGCTCTGGCGCGAAAAGTTATGCTAGGTGAGGCGAAAAATCCGAAAGCAAGTGCTGTAATGGCCCGCGATCTTGCGGGGAAAGCATTGGATATGGAGCCAAATCATCAGAATGCCCGACTTCAATTCGTCGTCACAGATGGGTTTGTGGCGCGTTATACGAATGATGTGACGGCGTGGTTTAAAAAGCTGCCTCAAAAAAGTCTGGAGTTAATTCAGTCATACCGAAATGATTTTCCCGATGATCCGAAAGGGGACGCATTAATGGCGGCTTGGCATCTCGAAATTATTCGTAAAGCCGGAGAAGAAAGCGCAGAGAGATGGTTTGGAGCCCGTGTCGATTACGGGAAAGCATTTTTTGAAAAATCCCTTCATCAAGACCCCGCCGACCCGATCGTGAATATAAATTACGCTTTTGCCTTGATAGCTTTGGTGGAGGAAGAAAAGGATGGGGAAGGTCAAGCTAAGTCTCAGAATTTGAGGAGGGCCCGTACGCTCATTGAAACCGCTCTGAGTGCGCCGCCTTCCGATGATTTAACCAAAAAAATGCAAATTAAAGCCGCTAAAGCCTTGAGTCTTTATGAGAGCCCCGAAGAATTGACTATATTAGTGGATGCATTTTTTGAGGGCAAAGAGCTGTGAGACGACTCTATTGAGAGACCCAGACAATTCGTGCGATCCATAGCACATCTTTTCGGTCGAAACTTCTATTCTCGTAATCGGGATTGAGGGAAATCAAATCTATTCGATTTTCCGTCATGGCGCGAAGCTCTTTCGCCATAATTTCACCCTCACTTGTCTTTACGACAACCCGGTCGCCGCGCCGAACGCTTTCAGTGGGCGCGACCAAAACCTTGTCGCCGGCGCGTAGTACAGGAGACATCGAGTCTCCGGCAATTTGCAGACAATATACGTTCTCATCCCTGACCCCGGGAACGCGAACATCTTCCCAACCGCCGCCGACCGGAAAACCGGCATCATCAAAAAATCCCTGGCTACCAGCCTGAGCCAGTCCAATCACGGGAATGGAGGGACCATGCGCACCGGCTTGGTCCGCAAATCTCGCGAAATCTTCAAAGCTCATCCCGACCGTCCCTAGAACTTTTGAAAGGCTTTCAGTCGATGGCCATCGGTCCTTCCCGGAGGCGGATTGGCGTTTGGATTTGTTAAAGGTTGTCGGATCGAGGCCGGCTTGCCTTGCCAACCCGGACGGGCTTGTCGACAAAGACTGGGAGAGTCGGTCCAGTGCGTTCCAAATATCAGTGTGGGAAAACATGAGACTCTATCTAGGAAAAAAAGCCTAAACGGTCAAACGGAAACAGGCTTCTCCGAGCTGGGGTAAGGGCGCGGGGTAGAAAAAACCCCGACGCTGTTTTGAAACAGGCCGGGGAAGGTATTCGCACCGCTCGTATTAAGCAAAGCGCGAGGGGAAAGTCAGTTTAGTGAAGCGCGGCATGAACACCGCGTCTCACAAAGGTCTTAGGTAGCTACAAACTCAGGGTAGCTTGGGACACCGATCTCGGCTTGATCCAGCCCGATATATTCGTCTTCTTCGCTGACCCGCAATCCGATGGTTAGTTTCAGAGCAAACCAGACGATTGTTGAAGCGATACAGACAAAGACGGCCGTGGCAAGAACACCGATAAGCTGCGGCATGAAGGTCACATCAGGGTTGGTGAAAGCCACCGCGAGCGTGCCGAAGATACCGGCCACCAAGTGAACCGGAACAGCGCCAACAACATCGTCGATCTTTAGCTTATCTAGAAGCGGCACAGTGAGACAAGCCAGTAATGACCCGATACCACCAACCAGCAGAGCAACCGGGACGCTTGGAGTAAGCGGCTCGGCTGTGATCGCGACCAAGCCAGCCAAAGCGCCGTTCAAAGCCATTGTCAGGTCGATTTTACCGTACCGAATTTGGGTGTAGAGAACGGCAATAATAACCCCAGCGACAGCCGCCATATTTGTGTTTACAAAGATTTTGGCAACAGAATCGGCGTCAGCAATGGTGCCGAGTGCGAGTTGTGAGGCGCCGTTAAATCCGAACCAGCCAAGCCACAGAATGAATACACCCAATGTAGCGAGAGGCATGGAAGAGCCGGGGATGGCATTCACTTTTCCATCGACATATTTGCCTTTACGAGCCCCGAGTATAATCGCGCCCATCAGAGCGGCCCAGCCGCCGGTGGAGTGAACGAGTGTTGAGCCAGCAAAGTCAGAGAAGCCCATGCGGTCAAGGAAGCCAGTACCCCACTCCCAAGATCCGACTACCGGGTAAATAAAGCCGGTCAAAACGACGACAAAGATGATGAAGGGCCAGAATTTGATACGCTCGGCAACGGTACCTGACACGATAGAGGCGGTTGTCGCGCAGAATACCATTTGGAAAAACCAATCGGAATAATCTGAGTAACCCGTATCAGGACTTGGGTCGCCAAAGCTCATGAGGCCCGGCATTCCGAAGAAGCCGCCGCCATCTCCGGACACGTTATACATAAGCTGATATCCGACGACCCAGAACATTAGGCCGGCAACGGAATAAAGGCTGATGTTTTTCAAACACTGCATGGAGACATTTTTTGTTCGGACAAACCCCGCCTCCAGCATGGCAAAGCCAGCCGCCATCCACATGACGAGGAAGCCGCCGATTAAAAAGAGGAGCGTATTAAAAACAAAGGCGTCATTTGCCGCCAGGCTTTCGAGTGTCGGGGCGTCTTGCGCCGCCGCGATTGCGGGCAAAGCACTCAGTAAAGCAGCTCCCCCCAAAATTTTCGCAAAATTGCGTATAGACATAACGGATTCCCTTCCAGTTTTCTTGTGCCTCCTCTTTGACGGTGATTTTGTGTGCATGAAATGGATTCACGTGTCGGATTTGGGGACTCACGGGACAGAGTCATAATCTGTGCGCTGTTAATTCGTTTATGCCCTGTTCTTGTGCAGCGAGGTTGTTTATAAAGTAAATATGTCAGAAATTCAGATTGCTTATAAGATATTGACCCAAGCCGAATGGGGTGAATTTATCCAAGACATGGAATTCGAAGGTACGGAATTGGATATGGAGGACGGGTTCATTCACATGTCTGCAGAGGACCAGGTACAAGAAACGCTGCATACCCATTTTACCGGCGGAGGGACCATTGTTATTGTCAAACTCTCGCTTGAGAGGCCGGAACTGGACATCAAATGGGAAGAGTCGCGGAACGGCGAGAAATTTCCTCACGCCTATGGTGATCTGACCATGGACGACGTTCTTTCTTATCGAAAACTTCTGCCAGACCGTAATGGAAGATATGTTTTTGAGGCAAATTAATGAGTCTTTTTTATAAGGTCGGTACGTCGGTTCTGCGGAAGCTCCCGGCAGAGCGCGCTCACACCACGACCATTAGAGCTTTACGTGCGGGTTTGGGTCCAAAGGCAAGTGCTAAGGTCTTTCCGGAACTTGCTACTAAGGTTGGCGGCCTTTCCCTTCCTAACCCCATAGGACTAGCCGCCGGGTTCGACAAAGATTGTGACGTGCCGGACGCAATGCTCGACGCCGGATTTGGATTTGTCGAATGCGGGACGGTGACTCCCAAGCCTCAGGCCGGAAACCCGAAACCGCGTCTTTTCCGTCTGACGGAGGATGAAGCTGTCATTAATCGTATGGGATTTAACAATAAAGGCCTCGATCATTTCTCAGGTCGTTTGCGGGCGCGGCGCGAAAAAGGCGGCCTCATCGGGGCGAACCTTGGCGCGAATAAAGATAGTGACGACCGCATTGCCGATTACGTCACAGGCCTAGCCCGTCTCTGGGGGATGTGCGATTATTTCACGATTAATATCAGCTCGCCCAACACGCCTGGCCTTCGCAATCTTCAGGGCAGTACGGCAATGGACGAACTTCTGGGCCGTTTGTCTGAAACGCGGGCGAAACTGTCGGGGGATTCGCCGAGCTATCCCATGTTTTTAAAAGTTGCCCCTGATCTGGATTTTTCTGATGCAGAACGAGTCGTTGAACAAGCCCGGACCTATGGTCTGAATGCGATTATCGTCAGCAATACGACAATTGAACGGCCGGACAGCTTGACCAGTCCACATCGCGGAGAGGGCGGTGGTCTGTCAGGGCAACCGCTTTTCGAAAAGTCCACGGCGCTGTTGCAGGAATTTTCTGACGCGGCAGAGGGGCGGATCGATTTAATCGGCGTCGGAGGTATCGGGAGTGGGGCGCAGGCTTACGCCAAGATCAAGGCCGGGGCCAAAGCCGTGCAGTTATACTCCGCGCTGGTCTATAACGGCCCTCAACTCGTGCAGGAAATTTGCGAGGATTTATCAGTGAGGCTGAAGGCGGACGGATTTTCGACCATAGCCGAGGCAGTCGGCACTGCGTAAAACGACTTTATAACTTGGCTTCCAAATGCCTTGTAATGGCCGGGTAGGCTACAGCGAGCGTGACAGCTCGCATCACATAATAAACTAGAAATGCGATCCAAATTCCGGAGGGCCCAAGCTCGGGATAGAGCAGATAATGCGCGCCAATATAGATAATGACCGAAACGATACCGGCATTGCGCATTGCTGCTGTTCTGGTGGTGCCGATAAACACGCCGTCCAGCTGGTAGGCCATAAAGCCAAGCACGGGGGCGAGGGCGCAATAAGCTAAATAAGCTTGGGCGCTGGCCCGAACAGCCGGGTAGGTAGTCAGAAGTTCAATAATATAAGGTCCGCCAAACCAGATCAAAGCGCCGCAAATACAGGCAAAAAGCGCCGAAAATTCTGTGGTGAGCTTGACCGCCCTGTCAAAGCGGGACTTGTTTTTTGCGCCGTAGGCCGCTCCGGTCACAGCTTCTGCCGTGTGGGCAAACCCGTCGAGCACAAGGGCCGACATGGTGATAAACTGCATCAAGACATGATAGCCCGCCAGAAATGTTTCGCCCTCTGCCGCCGCAGCGTTCCCGAAAAAGTTAAATCCAACCGTGAGAGACAATGTGCGGATGAAAATGTTGGAATTGGTCACGCCGAGTTTTGAGAGTGCTTCTTTGGCCAGCAAGGTTTTCTTACTGATGGCTTCCCATCGGAAGCCGCCGCGCCGCTTAATTTCGCGGTAGGCCAGCCAGAGTCCGGCGGCAAGACCAACCCATTCGGCGATAGAAGAGGCGAGGGCCACCCCATAAAGCCCGGCGCCAAATCCGAGCACAAAAATAGGGGAAAGAATAATGTTTGTCAGATTTAAAACGATCTGCATTCCGAGCGCCAAGCCGGATCGACTAATCCCGACAAACCATCCCATGAGAGCAATACTGGCAAGTGTGGCGGGTAATCCCCAAAGCCGGGCTTGAATGTACAATGTGGCCGAGGCCTCAATATCCGGATTGGCCGTGTAGATTTTAAAAGCCAGCGGAAGGAGCCAGCCCTGTATCAGTAGGATAAATAATCCGATAGAAAGTCCAATGGGAAGGGCGCGGAGGATATGGGATTGAACATCGGCTTCCGCGCCCTGGCCGTCGCTTTGCGCGACAAGGCCAGCCGTGCTCATACGTAAAAATCCAAAACCCCAATAAAAAATGCCGTAAATGACGGCGCCGAGTCCAATTCCGGCGAGAGCGCTCGTTCCGACAAAACGTCCGATAACAAAGGTATCGACCAGCCCCACAATCGGCGCCGCGCCATTGGCGAGCATGATGGGCCAGCTCTGGTTAAAAACCTTTTTCCGGCTTAGGCGGCCTGTTATGACTGTCTCGTTTGACATAAAAGGGGCGCTACAGAATAGCGCCCCTTTTGTCATTCTTTAAATATGGGCTCTATGTCCCGAGGATATTTTTCATCGCCTCAAGATAATTAATCCAGGCCTGGCGTCCAGGTTTCGTCAGGTGAACCAAAGTTTGCGGACGTTTACCCTTGAACCCCTTTTCCTGCTTCACAAAGCCTGCGCTTTCAAGCTTGGTCAGGTGGGTGGAAAGATTGCCATTACTCGTTCCCGTTTTTTCCAATAACTCCGGAAAGCTCGCAGGATTTACCGCCGAGAGATAGGCCATAATTCCCATTCTGAGACGTCCGTGAATGATGTCATCAACGGCGTCGAGGTCGAGGTCTATATCATTTTCGTCTGTCTCATTGGACATTTGACCCTCCGGCCTTTTTCATTACGAGAAGGGAGGGAATGATAATCGTGAATAGTGTCGCAACAGATCCGATTAAATATATCGCCACGTCGCCGTAAAAAGAAAAACACAAGGCTGACGCCGCGAATCCAGCGAAAGACGCGGCATGTAGTAATTTCAATTTACTCATTTTAGCGACGACGCCATAGGCTAAACCTTGCCCGGCAAATCCGACGATCAAGATAAGATCAAAAAGCCTTGCTGTGCCCTCTTGGAAAAGAATATTTAAAACCACCCCTATAAATAAAGTGGCCATCATGCCCGCGAACATGATCCAGACATAGCTTTCGACACGATTTGCGGCTGAATTCGCGCCGGTCTTTTTATCAATGTGGCTACCCAGAACAACACAGCCAATTCCGCCGATAACGGCGAAGCCTATCCAAAGATAAGCGAGTGACTGGACAGGTAAGGCAATCGTTTGAGTCAAAATAGCCCATTGCATGAAGAATGTGACGGTGAGCAAAACACCCCACATCAAACCTATTGGCCCGCCGAGAAGGGGGGTTTCTGCGCCTTCTTTGGCAAGACGGCTGGCATAATCCAAATCCGCAATTATGTTTTCTTTGGTCATTATTGTCTCCTTAGTGACGGGTTTTAAGGCGGCGTACATCCGCGAGAATAGCAAGCACAGTCAGGCCGTAAATGGCGGCGACACCAATGGGCATCCAAGTAATTGAGTGCTCCGGAAAGATTGAGAATATGGCGAGGCAGAACAGGGCGCGAATAACTGCGTGAACTGAAAACAGACCGGTTCGCCCATAGCTCCATCCAATGACCGGCCAATGTAATGACATCCCGATGGCGAGAATTAATGGCACCAGCTCTGGCGCAGTCTTCGCCGCGGCGATCAACATCGGCCAGAAGAGTAGCATACTGATAAAGGCCGGAAGCATGACATCGCCAATGGCGGATTTGTCTTTCATGAACGGGCATTTGAAAATTGCCGCGAATAAAAGAGCAAGCGGGAAAATCGCGCCGGACGCCGGCAAGGCAATCGTGGCCCATGCGCCTAGATCCATGTAAAATCCTATCCCGCCCAGAAAGGCCCAGTAAACCAGCCCTGCCAGAGGGATAGGAAAGCCGCCGCGTAAGCGAAGATATTGAGCTTGCCTATGGTCTTTCAAAGTCTGCTTCAGAATTTCCATATCCGCCGCGGGCTTGACGTCTCCGGAATAACCGAATGTCCCCGAATCTAATGTATCCAACATCGCCATAACCTTTTTTCCTTTTTAAGCTAAGAAAAAGCAAATTAATTTTTCCTAAAAATATGTTTGCAATACAAACTAAAATATGTCAAGTTTGAATTACAAACTAATTTGGAAGGAGACAATAATGTTTGTTAAGTTGAAAAAATTGAGCGTTGCCACTGGAGGCACCATCTGTGCGCTTTATGCTCTTGGTGCGTTAGGGATTAGCCCGGCTTGGGCGAATGAAGGTCCGGGCTGGAAAATTAAGGACGGCACTATCCCTGTGACCGTCACGCTTAAGGGCGTGTCTAAAACCGAGGGGCCTATATATGTCTCAATCCAGACGCGAGAGAATTATCGCTCCATGAAAGGGTTTGGCGGCGTTTTAAGTGAACCAACTCTCGGAGATATAACTCAGACCTTCAAAGTTGATTCGCCCGGAGACTATGCAGTGTCTGTGTGGCACGACCTGGATGATGATGGCCGGTTCTCAATGACTGAGGATTACAAAATCCTCGATGGCTGGGGTGCGTCCGGAGACGCGCCTGACGATCGTGAGCCGACATTCGACGATGTTCAAATTAAGGTCGACGAGTCTGGCGCAAATGTGCCTGTCGAGATGAGGTATCCGGGCTAGATAGCCTTTCGACATTGCAACAAATAAAAAAGCCACCGATTTTCGTCGGTGGCTTAATTCGTTTTAAAATCGCTAATTGACTATTTCTGGACCCAGCTGCCAGAAGACATGAGAACGTATTCGCCAGCACCAGCCTTGGCGACTTGCTTTTCACCCGTTAGGGCGGCGACGACTTCCGTCTTCACATTCTGCTCATTAGCGAGCCGTGTGTAGAGCGCCTTACGGGCAATATTAATTTCCTTCATGGCGGCACTGGTTGCAGCGTCCAGAGATTGGTTATTTACAGCGTCCAGATAACCGGCCGCTGTTTCCCCAATTTTGCCAGCGGCTTTAGCGCTATCGACAGTGGCTTTAGCCGACGCCGATTGCGCCTGTGCGGAGTTCAGGCCTTGCGTGTTGAGCGCAATTGCGCCTGCGCCCAATAGGGCACCAGTCACGGTTAATGCGACAATTTTTGAAACGGTTTTCATAAAAACCTCCTAAAACAAGTCCGGGTTGTCTGCGATAAGCTCTTCGACATCTTTGTCGAGGCGTACGCGAACTTCCTGGTCAATTTTAACATTCAGATCGATTTTGATCGGCTTATCGGACGGTTCAATTTTCACCGTTGGCGTACAGGCTGACAGCCCGCCCCCCAAAGAGGTGAAAAAAGCTGCACTCAGCAACACCGATTTCATAGCTGAATTTATCATAATTGGCCTTATACCTAATTCCGGCTGAACCTGACATTAACAAACTCTCCATGCAATCAGATTTTGTTGCCGCGGACCTTTGGCGCGAGATTTTCTTGAAAGCCTGCGAATCGCCCGCTAGAGACTAAAAAAACGCCCGACAATATTTGTTAGGGCAATGCCATAACCGGAGGCTCTTTTGGCCGAATATCTGACCCTCGAAGCGTTATTTACGCTTTTCATGCTGATTCTTCTTCAGGCCGTGCTCGGTTTTGACAATCTGCTTTATATCGCAATTGAAAGTAACAAGGTCGGAGATCCAAAAGACGCGAAAAAAGTCCGGAAATGGGGAATTGGAATCGCTGTTGTCTTCCGAATCATCCTTCTCTTTGTAATTGTCGGTCTGTTCGGCGCTATGGCAGCGCCGCTCTTCTCAATACCATTTGCTGGAATTCTTGAAGGAGAGTTTACGCTCCAAAGTCTCGTGACGCTCGGCGGGGGCGGCTTTATTATATATACAGCCATAAAAGAGATACATCACCTCTTGGCTGTGGACCATATTGAGCATTCAGAAGGTTCCGGAAAGCGGTCTGTTGCAAAAGCGATCGCCCTAATCGTCATCATGAATTTGGTGTTCTCTTTTGACTCGATTCTGTCTGCTATGGCGATCGCCAGTATCGACGCCGCAAATATCGTTGATAGTGCAGGGGCGACTTTGGGCGTGTTCCAAGGCAGCATTGTGGAGTGTAAAGCCGCTCTTATCGCCGACCCGGTAGCCGGAGCTGTCGGATGTGAGCCGACGAAGTCTTATCAAGTTCCGCTCATGGTAATCGCCATTGTCCTTTCAGGGTTGGCCATGATTTTCATGGCGGATGCTGTCACCAATTTCCTTAAAAAGAATCGCATGTATGAAGTCCTGGGGCTTTTCATCTTATTCTTGGTTGGCGTCCTTTTGGTCACGGAAGGCGCGCATCTGGCGCATTTGGAGATATTCGGCTTCGCCATTGATGCCATGAGCAAGTCCAGTTTCTATTTGGTTGTCGGCGTACTGATTGTCACGGACGTCCTTTCCAATGGCTATCAAAAGCGCCTCTGGGCTCAGAAGGAGGCAGAGATCTTAGGCGCTGATTCTGCCACAGCGGGCCTCGCAGCGGTCGATGCGTTTAAAGCAAAGAAGAAAAAGGGCTCACAATAGAGACAGAATTCCAGATAGCGGAAATGCCTCACTGTGAATCCCGTGATTGCCTGAAAAAACCGCATATCTGCTGTTGACGGAACCCATCCGCCCTCGTATATGGCGCCCCACGCTGATGAACATGCTGTCTGAGGGTCACCTTAGAAACCTTGTTTAAAGCAAAATTGGAATAACTTAGTCATCCCGGTTGCGGAATTTTCGCGGCAAGGGATGGTCTTTTGCAGACATCCGGCACTCGGGCATGGGGTTCGAATGCGGGGCTGTTTGCATTTTGTGCAGGAAAAACGGCCCATGCCAACAATTCAGCAGCTCATTCGCAAGCCGCGCAAAGACAAGCGTAAACGGAATAAGGTTCCGGCTCTTGAGGCGTGTCCTCAGAAACGCGGCGTTTGTACACGTGTTTATACAACCACTCCTAAGAAGCCTAACTCAGCGCTTCGTAAGGTGGCCAAGGTTCGTTTGACGAATGGGTTTGAAGTTTTGTCTTATATCCCGGGTGAGGGGCATAACCTGCAAGAGCATAGTGTTGTGCTGATCCGCGGCGGTCGTGTGAAAGACTTGCCGGGTGTGCGCTATCACGTCCTTCGCGGCGTTCTGGATACTCAGGGCGTTAAAGATCGTAAGCAACGTCGTTCGAAATACGGCGCGAAGCGTCCTAAGTAAGGTAGTCAGCCATGTCACGTCGTCACCGCGCAGAAAAACGGGTTATCCTTCCCGATGCAAAATTTAATGATTTGGTCCTCGCCAAGTTCATGAATGCCATCATGTTGGACGGAAAGAAGTCCACAGCCGAAAAAATCGTCTATGGCGCCATGGATATCGTTGAGGATAAGGCCAAGACGGAATCAATCCGTGTTTTTCATGATGCGCTAGAAAATATTAAGCCGGCTGTAGAGGTTCGCTCTCGCCGTGTCGGTGGTGCAACTTACCAGGTGCCTGTTGAAGTGCGCCCTGAGCGCCGCCAGGCTTTGGCAATTCGTTGGTTGGTGAATGCTTCGCGTTCCCGCAATGAAAACACAATGCGCGAGCGCCTTGCAGGTGAATTGCTCGATGCGTCAAACAATCGTGGTACAGCCGTCAAGAAGCGTGAAGACACGCACCGCATGGCTGACGCCAACCGCGCCTTCTCACATTACCGCTGGTAAACTGAAAGATTTAGAGACCGATCATGGCACGCGACTATAAACTCGAAGACTACCGTAACTTCGGCATCATGGCTCACATTGATGCGGGTAAAACGACCTGCACAGAGCGGATTCTGTATTATACGGGTAAGAATCACAAAATTGCTGAGGTTCATGATGGCGCGGCCACTATGGATTGGATGGAGCAAGAGCAAGAGCGCGGCATCACGATTACGTCTGCGGCGACCACATGTTTCTGGGCTGGTAAGCGTTTGAATATTATTGACACTCCGGGACACGTTGACTTTACGATTGAAGTTGAGCGTTCTTTGCGGGTTCTTGACGGCGCGGTTGCGCTTCTAGATGCCAACGCAGGTGTTGAGCCTCAAACTGAGACAGTCTGGCGTCAGGCTGACAAATATAAAGTCCCTCGCATGATCTTCATCAATAAGATGGACAAGCTTGGTGCCGATTTTTACGCCTCTGTTCAGTCTGTAAAAGACCGTCTCGGCGGTAATGCTTTGGAAATGCAGCTTCCGATCGGTTCTGAAGATAACTTCAAGGGCGTTGTCGATCTTGTTAAGAACGTTGCTTATATCTGGGAAAAAGAAGCAGATTTGGGCGCGACTTACGACATCGTCGATATTCCGGCTGACATGGTCGAGAAGGCAAATGAGTACCGTGAAAAGCTTATCGAAGCTGTCGCTGAGATGGACGATAAGGTCATGGAAGCTTATTTCGAAGGCGAAATGCCGTCTGTTGAGACGATTCAGGGTTTGGTTCGTAAGGCCACTATCGCAAACAAAGTTGTGCCTGTGTTCTGCGGTACGGCCTTTAAGAACAAAGGTGTTCAGCCTTTGCTTGATGCTGTTGTGGCTTATCTTCCTAACCCGCTCGAAATCCCGCCAATCAAGGGTATCGACGTGAAAACAGGTGAGGAGACTACGCGTCCAGCCTCTGATGATGCGCCTTTGTCAATGTTGGCATTTAAAATCATGAACGACTCATTCGTTGGGACATTGACATTCTGTCGTTTGTACTCCGGCGTTCTCGAGGCCGGTTCGACAATCTTGAACTCTGTTAAAGAGAATAAAGAGCGTGTTGGCCGAATGATGATGATGCACTCTAATGACCGCGAAGATATCAAGCAGGCTTATGCTGGTGATATTATCGCTGTGGCTTCTCTTAAGCAGACAACCACTGGCGACACGCTTTGCGACCCTAAAGAGCCAGTTATCCTGGAGCGAATGGAATTCCCTGATCCGGTCATCGAGATTGCGGTTGAGCCAAAGTCAAAAGCTGACCAAGAAAAACTAGGTGTTGGCTTGCAGCGTTTGGCGGCAGAAGACCCTTCTTTCCGCGTTTCCACAGATATGGAATCCGGTCAGACAATTATGGCAGGTATGGGTGAGCTTCACTTGGACATCCTTGTGGACCGTCTTAAGCGTGAATTTGGTGTTGAAGCCAATATTGGTCAGCCACAGGTTGCTTATCGCGAATCTCTCGCGGCGCCAGTTACAATCGATTATACGCATAAAAAGCAATCAGGTGGTTCTGGCCAGTTTGGCCGCGTGAAAATTAACTTCACACCGCTTGAGCCAGGTTCAGGTATTGAATTCGAAAACTCAGTTGTTGGTGGTAACGTTCCTAAGGAATATATCCCGGGTGTTGAAAAAGGTATTCGCACCATGGCAGAAACAGGTCTTTTGGCTGGTTTCCCATTCATCGACTTCAAAGCTGAGTTGTATGATGGTGCGTACCATGACGTTGACTCCTCGGTTATGGCTTTCGAAATCGCTGCGCGCGCCGCGTTCCGCGAGATCAAAAGCGAAGGCCGTATCGATTTGCTTGAGCCTATCATGAAGGTCGAGGTTGTAACGCCAGATGAGTATATGGGCGACGTTATTGGTGACTTGAATTCACGTCGCGGCATGATCGAAGGCACGCAAATGCGCGGTAACGCCAATGTCATTAATTCAATGGTGCCTTTGGCGAACATGTTTGGTTACGTGAATGACCTGCGGTCAAAAACTCAGGGTCGTGCACAATTTACGATGACATTCGATCACTATGCGAAGACGCCACAGGCGGTTGCAGATGAAGTTATCTCAAAGCAGGGCGGCAATTAAGCCGGTCAAAAGTTAAAGTTTAAGGCCTCCTAGAAGAGAACGGAGTAAGAAAATGGCAAAAGAGAAATTTGAGCGTAATAAGCCTCATGCCAATATCGGCACGATTGGTCACGTTGACCACGGCAAGACGACGCTAACGGCGGCGATCACGAAGTATTTCGGTGATTTCCGGGCTTATGATCAGATTGACGGCGCGCCGGAAGAAAAAGCGCGTGGTATCACCATTTCTACAGCTCACGTTGAGTATGAGACGGAAAACCGTCACTACGCTCACGTCGACTGCCCGGGCCATGCTGACTATGTTAAGAACATGATCACCGGCGCGGCTCAAATGGACGGCGGCATTTTGGTTGTGAACGCAGCGGACGGCCCTATGCCGCAAACGCGCGAGCATATCCTATTGGCCCGTCAGGTCGGTGTTCCGGCTCTTGTTGTTTACATGAACAAGGTTGACCAGGTTGACGACGAAGAGCTTCTAGAGCTTGTCGAAATGGAAATCCGTGAGCTTCTCAGCTCTTATGATTTCCCGGGTGATGACATTCCTATCATTGCAGGGTCTGCTTTGGCCGCGATGAACGGCGAAACACCTGAAATCGGTGAAGAGTCTATCAAGAAGCTGATGGAAGCTGTTGATGCTTACATTCCGCAGCCTGAGCGCGCGATTGATCAGCCTTTCTTGATGCCTATCGAAGATGTGTTCTCTATCTCTGGTCGCGGTACTGTTGTGACAGGCCGGGTTGAGCGCGGCGCGGTTAACGTTGGCGACGAGATTGAGATTGTCGGTATCAAAGATACCAAGAAGACCACATGTACTGGTGTTGAAATGTTCCGTAAGCTCCTCGACCGAGGAGAGGCCGGCGACAATATCGGCGCTTTGCTTCGCGGTGTTGACCGTGAAGGTGTTGAGCGCGGCCAGGTTCTTTGTAAGCCGGGTTCCGTTACGCCTCACCAGAAGTTTGAAGCGGAAGCTTATATCCTGACGAAGGAAGAAGGCGGTCGTCATACGCCGTTCTTCAACAACTACCGTCCACAATTTTACTTCCGGACGACGGATGTGACCGGTGTTGTGACCCTGAAATCAGGTACCGAGATGGTTATGCCTGGCGACAATGTGAACATTGACGTTGAGCTTATCGTGCCGATCGCCATGGAAGAGAAGCTCCGCTTCGCTATCCGTGAAGGCGGACGTACCGTCGGTGCCGGCGTCGTCTCTAAGATTACTGATTAAGTCAGTTAAGTAATTCATTTGTCCGGTGCCTCCAAGGCGGCACCGGGTTCGTTGTTTGAAGCGTAAAGATTAGGCCCTGTTATGGATCGTCAAAATATTCGCATCCGGTTGAAAGCCTTCGACCACCGTATTCTCGATACTTCTACCAAGGAGATCGTCTCTACGGCTAAGCGCACTGGTGCTACCGTGCGCGGGCCCATTCCGCTGCCAACCCGGATTGAGCGTTTTACTGTAAACCGCTCACCACATGTTAATAAGAAATCTCGCGAGCAATTCGAGATCCGTACGCATAAGCGTATGCTCGATATCGTGGACCCGACACCACAAACCGTGGACGCGCTGATGAAGCTCGACCTCGCAGCCGGTGTTGATGTTGAAATCAAATTGGGAGCATAGACATGTTACGCACAGGTCTATTAGCAAAAAAACTGGGCATGACCCGCGTCTATGACGATTTGGGTAATCACGTCCCTGTAACTGTCCTCGCATTAGAGGGCTGTCAGGTCGTGGCTCAAAAAACACAAGAGCGTGATGGCTACACAGCTATTCAGCTTGGTTCCGGGGAAGCGAAACCTAAGCGCGTCTCCAAAGCTGAACGCGAGCGTTTTGCCAAAGCGTCTGTGACGCCCAAGAAAAAGCTCGTTGAGTTCCGTGTTGATGCGGAGAATTTGGTCGAAGTTGGCGAAGAGCTAATCGCCGGTCACTTCCTTCCGGGTCAATATGTTGACGTCTCTGGCGTGACTGTGGGTAAGGGCTTTGCTGGCGCCATGAAACGCCATAACTTTGGCGGCCTTCGTGCGACGCATGGTGTGTCTATCTCTCACAGATCGCACGGCTCAACCGGTCAGTGTCAGGATCCAGGTAAAGTCTTCAAAGGCAAAAAAATGGCAGGCCATATGGGCGCTGTTCGCCGGACAAACCAGAACTTGGAAATTGCTCGTATCGAAATTGAAGACGGCTTGCTTCTGATCAAAGGTGCAACACCAGGTGCAAAAGGTACATGGCTCGAAGTTCGTGATGCTGTGAAAAAGCCGCAGCCGGAAGGTCTTATCTTCCCGGCGGCGACGATGACAGATCGTAAAGAGGCTCTGAAAGCGGCAGACGAAGCCGAAGCGGCGGCTCTGGCAGAAGCGGAAGCGGAAGCCAAGCGCGTTGCTGAAGAGCAAGCGGCAGCCATGGCGGCCACAACTGATGAAGATGGCGGAGAAGGCTAAATGAAACTCGACGTCCAAACACTTGCGGGCAAGGCTTCCGGCTCCGTCGATCTCGACGACGCCATTTTCGCCAATGAGCCCAGAAAAGACATTCTACACCGTATGGTTCGCTATCAATTAGCGCGTCGTCAGGCTGGAACACATGAAGTTCAGGAACGCGGTGACGTTTCCAAGCGTAAAAAACGTATTGGTCGCCAAAAGGGCGGTGGTACTGCGCGTCACGGTAACGGTTCTGTATCCCAGTTCCGCGGCGGTGCAAAAGCGCACGGTCCTCGCGTTCGTTCGCATGCTCATGCTTTGCCGAAGAAACTTCGCGCATTGGCTTTACGCCATGCTTTGTCTGCTAAGGCCGGCGCCAAAGAGCTGATCATTATTGATGACGCGACGTTGAAGTCTTCCAAGACGGCTGAACTGCGCAAGCAGCTTGCGGCGCTTGGTGCGACAAACGCTCTGATCGTAAGCGGAAACGAGATTGAAGAAAACTTCGCCAAAGCGGCCCGCAACATTCCAAACCTGGATGTTCTGCCAAGCCAAGGCGCTAACGTATATGACATTCTGAAACGTCACACACTCGTGTTGACAAAGCAGGCTGTCGCAGATTTGGAGGCTCGTCTAAAATGAGTGTAGCTGCCCGCCATTACGATACGGTGGTCTCTCCGATCATCACCGAAAAGACAACGATCATTTCGGAAAACAACCAGGTTGTTTTCGAAGTGCCGCTGAACGCGTCCAAGCCGGACATCAAAGAAGCTATTGAGCAATTGTTCAAAGTTTCTGTAACGGCTGTAAACACGCTTCGCGTTAAAGGTAAAACCAAACGCTTCCGGGGACGCCCCGGTCGACGCAATGATGTCAAAAAAGCAGTTGTAACGTTGAAAGACGGCGACAGCATCGACATCGCAACCGGACTGTAGGACAAGAAAATGGCTTTAAAGACATTTAATCCGACCAGCCCTTCACGCCGTCACCTTGTTCGTGTCGACCGTGAAGAGTTACACAAAGGTCGCCCCGAAAAGTCACTGACCGAAGGTCTGACGAAAACAGGTGGCCGTAACAACACAGGTCGTATCACCTCTCGTCGTCAGGGCGGTGGTCACAAGCGTCTCTATCGTGTTATTGATTTTAAACGTAACAAGATGGATATGGAAGCGACTGTTCTGCGTTTGGAGTATGATCCAAACCGCACGGCTTTTATTGCGCTCGTTGAGTACAAAGACGGTGAAAAAGCATATATCCTGGCGCCGCAACGCCTGTCTGAAGGAGATAAAGTTCTCTCTTCTGCCAAAGGTGACGTGAAGCCCGGAAATGCAATGCCTTTGCGCGCTATGCCTGTCGGGACAATTATTCATAATGTTGAGCTGAAACCTGGCAAAGGGGGTCAAATGGCCCGCTCAGCCGGAGCTTACGCTCAGCTCGTCGGCCGTTCTGAAGGCTATGCTCAAATTCGTCTGAAGTCCGGCGAAATGCGCATGGTTCACCAGGCCTGCATGGCGACTGTTGGTGCGGTATCAAACCCGGATCACATGAACATCAACCTTGGTAAGGCTGGCCGTAAGCGCTGGCTCGGTAAACGTCCTTCGGTTCGCGGCGTCGCCATGAACCCGGTAGATCACCCGCACGGTGGTGGTGAAGGGCGTACTTCTGGTGGTCGTCACCCAGTGACGCCTTGGGGTAAGCCGACTAAAGGTGCGCGTACTCGCTCGAATAAAGCGACTGACAAATTCATCATTCGTTCGCGTCACGCGAAGAAAAAACGTTAGGGAGCGCGGAGTATGCCACGTTCAGTCTGGAAAGGCCCGTTTGTTGACGGGTATCTGCTTAAAAAAGCCGAAGCGACACGCGCAGAGGGTCGTCATAAACCGATTAAGACTTGGTCTCGTCGGTCTACGATTATGCCGAATTTTGTGGGTCTGACATTTCAGGTCCATAACGGCCAGAAATTTGTTCCTGTTCTCGTTGATGAGGACATGGTGGGTCACAAGCTCGGTGAATTCGCGCCGACACGTACTTATTACGGGCACACAGCCGATAAAAAAGCCAAACGGAAGTAGATAGCCATGGCAAAAGAGAAAAATCCACGTCGCGTTGGCGACAAAGAGGCACGCGCCAAGCTGCGCATGATCCGGATCAGCCCGATTAAGCTGAACCTGGTGGCGCAGCTTATTCGCGGCAAAAAAGTCGAGACAGCTTTGGCTGATCTGGAATTTTCGCACAAGCGGATTTCCGGTGAAGTTAAAAAGGTTCTCGAAAGCGCCATCGCGAACGCCGAAAATAATCACGGTCTTGATATCGACTCCTTGGTCGTTTCAGAGGCCTATGTTGGCAAGAACTTTGTCATGAAACGTTTTCGCGCTCGGGCCCGTGGCCGCGGCGCTCGTATCTTGAAGCCGTTTTCCGAATTGACCATTGTTGTGCGGGAGCAAGACGAAGAGGTCGCGGAAGTCGCGCCTAAACCAGAGAAAAAGGCCGCCAAAAAGGCTGAGCCGAAATCTGAGAAGAAGGCTGAGAAGAAAGACGCGCCTAAAAAGGCCGAGAAGACAAAAGAGAAGGCTGCATAATGGGTCAGAAGATTAATCCAATTGGCCTTCGCCTCGGTATTAACCGGACTTGGTCATCTCGCTGGTACGCAAACACGTCCGAATATGGCGACCTGTTGCATCAGGATTTGGCCATTCGCGCATTTTTGGCATCAGAGCTGAAAAACGCGTCTGTTTCCCGTGTTGTTATTGAGCGTCCACACAAGACATGCCGCATCACAATTTACACGGCTCGTCCAGGTGTCGTGATTGGTAAAAAAGGTGCAGACATCGAAGTGCTTCGTAAGAAAGTCGCTTCTATGGTTGACGGCGAAGTGTTCATCAACCTCGTTGAAGTTCGTAAGCCTGAAGTCGATGCGAACCTTGTGGCTGACGGAATTGCCCAACAGCTTGAGCGCCGGGTGTCTTTCCGCCGTGCGATGAAGCGTTCCATGCAATCTGCCATGCGCATGGGGGCTGAGGGCTGCAAAATTAAAGTTGGTGGTCGTCTTGGCGGCGCTGAAATTGCTCGGGTTGAACAGTATCAAGAGGGTTCCGTACCGCTTCATACAATGCGCGCTGACATCGATTATGGTGTTGCACGTGCAATGACGGCCATGGGCATTATCGGTATTAAAGTTTGGATCAATAAAGGCGAGATCATGGAGCATGACCCATATGCACATGAAAAGCGTATGTCTCAGCAGGGCGATACGCGCTCTCGCGGCGGCAATGATCGTGGTGATCGTGGCGGACGTCGTCCGGCACGCGCCAATTAAGATAGAGGCGGAACACAATGTTACAGCCAAAACGTACAAAATTCCGGAAAGCCCATAAGGGCCGGATTAAAGGTCTTGCCAAAGGTGGTTCGGCTTTGAATTTCGGGTCTTACGGCTTGAAAGCCATGGAACCTGAGCGCGTTACCGCGCGTCAGATCGAGGCCACTCGCCGGGCGATCACACGTCACATGAAGCGGGCCGGTCGTGTTTGGATTCGGATTTTCCCGGACGTCCCGGTGACGAAGAAACCAACCGAAGTTCGGATGGGTAAGGGTAAAGGTTCCGTGGAATTCTGGGCTGCCAAAGTGCGTCCGGGACGGATCATGTTTGAAATTGATGGTGTGCCGGATGATGTTGCGCGCGAAGCGCTTCGTCTCGGAGCGGCCAAGTTGCCTGTGAAGACGAAAATCGTCACACGCCCAGGCGAGCAATAGGAGGCGATGATGAAAGCTACTGACGTCAGAGCCATGAGTGCCGATCAACTTAATGATGAGTTGCTGAAGCTGAAGAAAGAGCAGTTCAATCTGCGTTTTCAAGATGCAACCGGCCAATTAGAAAAGACCGCCCGCGTGCGCCAAGTGCGCCGCGACATTGCGCGGGTCAAAACAATCATGGCGGAAAATAAATCCGCTAAGAAGGCTTAAGGTAGGTCGAGATGCCAAAACGCGTACTTCAGGGCACAGTAGTGTCAGATAAAGGTGAAAAGACGGTTGTGGTCAGAGTTGAGCGCGCCTATTTGCACCCTCTATTGAAAAAGACGATTCGTCGTTCAAAGCGCTACCATGCGCATGACGAAAAGAATGCTCATAAGAACGGTGACATTGTTCGCATTAGCGAATGTGCACCAAAGTCAAAATTAAAGCGGTGGGAAGTGGTCTCAGCGTAGGGCTTTCCGCCTCTCGTTGACCCCTCTCATATAAACACGGAGACGTCTCATGATTCAAATGCAGACAAACCTAGAAGTGGCCGATAACTCCGGCGCCCGCCGCGTTCAGTGCATTAAAGTGCTTGGCGGTTCCAAGCGACGTTACGCACATGTCGGCGATACGATTGTGGTTTCAGTCAAAGAAGCCATTCCGCGCGGCAAAGTTAAAAAAGGCGATGTGCGGAAAGCTATTGTCGTTCGCGTGCGGAAAGATATACAGCGCCGCGACGGATCAGTTATCCGCTTTGACGGCAATGCGGCTGTCATCATCAATAATAATGGTGAGCCGATCGGCACACGGATTTTTGGCCCGGTTCCTCGTGAACTTCGCGCTAAAAACCACATGAAGATCGTCTCTCTGGCTCCAGAGGTACTCTAACCATGGCTGCGAAGATTAAAAAAGGCGACTATGTCGTCGTTATCGCCGGTAAGGATAAAGGCCGTAAGGGCGAAGTCCTGAAGGTCTCGCCGAAAGACGAGAAAGTCGTCGTAAAAGGCATCCGTATGGTCAAGCGTCATGTGCGCCCGAGCCAGATGGACCCTGATGGCGGCATCAAAGAATTCGAAGCGCCGATTCACGTCTCCAACGTGGCGCATCTCGATCCGAAAGAAGATAAACCCACGCGCGTGGGCTTTAAGACGTTGAAAGACGGCAAAAAAGTTCGCGTCGCCAGAAAGTCAGGGGAAGTCATCGATGGCTAAACCGTATGAACCACGCCTCGCGGCGGTCTATCGTGATGAAGTCCGTGCGAAGATGAAAGAACAGTTCGGTTACACCTCCGAAATGCAAGTTCCGCGCATCGAAAAGATCGTGTTGAACATGGGCATTGGCGAAGGTGTTGGAGATAAGAAAAAAGTTCAGGCTGCAATGGAAGAGCTTGAGCTAATCTCCGGTCAAAAACCTGTGCCTTGTATAGCGAAAAAGTCGATCGCCGGCTTCAAGCTTCGCGATGGTATGGTGATTGGCACCAAAGTGACTTTGCGTCGTGATAAGATGTATGAATTTCTCGACCGCCTGGTCAACATTGCGTTGCCACGTGTGCGAGACTTCCGAGGCCTAAACGGTAAAAGCTTTGACGGTCATGGTAACTATGCCATGGGCCTGAAAGAGCACATCGTTTTCCCGGAAATCGATTATGATAAAGTTGATTCCGTGCGCGGAATGGACATCGTGGTGCAAACAAGCGCCCCAACAGATGAAGAAGCCAAGGCATTACTGGCCGCGTTCTCATTCCCTTTCAGAACTTAATCTGAACGGAATTAGAGCGAACGCAGTAAGCAAAGCGGGACGCTAGGCAATCAAGTCTAGGTCCTTGCAAACAGGAGACTATTAAATGGCTAAAGTAAGCTCAGTCGAGCGCAATCTAAAGCGTCAGCGTCTTGTGGCAAAATATGCTGCTAAGCGCGCTCTGCTAAAAGATATCGCTCGCGATAAGGATCTGCCGGTTGAGGAGCGCTTTCAAGCGCAACTGAAACTCGCGGCTCTGCCTCGTAATTCTGCGGAAACCCGTATTCGTAACCGTTGCCAGGTCACTGGTCGCCCGCGTGGTTATTACCGTAAAATGAAAATGTCCCGTATCGCGCTTCGCGATTTGGGCTCCATGGGCCTTATTCCCGGCCTTGTAAAATCTAGCTGGTAGAGGAGAGACCCGATGTCATTTTCAGATCCTCTCGGAGATATGCTAACGCGTATCCGTAACGCTATCTTGCGTAATCGGTCCTCCGTTATGACTCCTGCGTCTAATCTGCGTGGCCGCGTTCTCGACGTGCTTGCCGATGAAGGCTTTATTCGCAGCTACGAAGAAACAACAGATGAAGCCGGTTTTCGTGCTTTTAATGTTGAGTTGAAATATTTCGAAGGCGAAGCCGTTATTCGCGAAATTAAGCGCATTTCCAAACCTGGACGTCGCGTTTATTCTTCTGTGAAGACACTCCCGCAAGTCCGGAACGGACTTGGTATCGCCATCCTGTCCACCCCTAAAGGCGTTATGAGTGACGCGGCGGCTCGTGAAAACAATGTCGGCGGCGAAGTTCTTTGCCAGGTGTCATAGGAGAGTTTTATGTCACGTATTGGTAAAAGACCGGTCAAGGTTATTGACGGAGTAGATTTGACTTCAAAGGGTCAGCTCGTTTCCGTCAAAGGCCCAAAAGGTGAGCTAAGTTTCACACTTCCAGAGGCCGTAAAAGGCTCTTTGAAGGATGGTGAGTTTACGCTTACACCCGTAGAAGGCGCGAAAAACGCCAGTGCCATGTGGGGCATGAGCCGCACAATGGTTGAAAATATGATCCAAGGTGTTACGAACGGCTTTACGAAAGAGCTTGAGCTTCGCGGCGTCGGGTACAGAGCGTCGATGAAGGGCAATGATTTGTCCATGCAGCTCGGCTTCTCTCACGATGTTGATTTTACTCCGCCTGAGGGCATTAAAATCGAAGCGCCAAAGCCGACACAAGTTATCGTGTCAGGCATTGATAAGCAGCAAGTCGGTCAAGTTGCCGCGAAAATCCGCGCCTTCCGGACTCCAGAGCCTTACAAGGGCAAAGGCGTTCGTTATCTGGGCGAGTTTGTACGCAGCAAGGAAGGTAAGAAGAAGTAGTCATGAAATCTGCTCGCAAATCAATGATACGCCGCGCCGAACGTGTTCGTCGCCGCCTCAAAAAACACGCCCAAGGGCGTCCGCGTTTGTCTGTGTTCCGGTCTGATAAGAACATTTCTGTTCAGATCATCGATGACACGACAGGCACAACTCTCGCCTCTGCGTCCACACTCGAAGATAAATCGAAAAAAGGCTCGGATGTCGAAGCGGCTGCCCGTATCGGGAAGCTGATTGCTGAACGGGCTAATAAAGCCAAGGTTGGCGACGTCATTTTTGACCGAGGCGCTTATCTTTATCACGGCCGGGTGAAAGCTTTGGCTGAAGCGGCTCGCGAAGCCGGACTGAAATTCTAAGGGATCGATGATGGCACGTAATAACGACAATCGCCGTGGCCGCGACGACGATCAAGACAATGAATTCGTTGACCGCTTGGTCCATATTAACCGTGTTGCGAAAACCGTAAAAGGCGGCCGCAACATGTCATTCGCCGCTCTCGTAATCGTGGGCGACGAAAAAGGCCGCGTTGGTTTTGGTAAGGGTAAAGCCCGTGAGGTTCCTGAAGCAATCCGTAAGGCCTCTGAAGAAGCTAAAAAGACAATGATCCGCGTTCCTCTTCGTGAAGGCCGCACTTTGCATCATGACGTTCGCGGTCGCCACGGCGCCGGCAAAATTGTCATGCGCTCAGCGCCTCCCGGAACCGGCGTTATTGCCGGCGGTCCCATGCGGGCTGTGTTGGAATGTCTTGGCGTTCAGGACGTGGTTGGTAAATCTGTTGGTACGTCTAACCCATATAATATGGTGCGGGCCACTTTTGATGCGCTGAAGCGTATGGAAAGCCCACGGACAATCGCCAATAAGCGCGGCAAAAAAGTCGCCGAGATTGTCGAGCGCCGCAAAGATGGTGCGTCAGCACCTGAAGCGCTCGAAGCTTAAGGACAAAGATCATGGCGAAGAAAACAACATTGACTGTCCGTCAGACCGGATCGGCCACTCGCCGTAAACCGGATCAGCGTGCGACACTTGTCGGTCTCGGCCTTGGCCGCATCGGCAAAAGCCGTACATTGGAAGATACACCTAGCGTTCGCGGCATGATTGCCAAGGTCGCTCACATGGTGAAAATTGTAGAAGAGTAGTCTTCTGCCCTTTTGGGTGGATGAAACCTCTTGGAGAAAACAAATGCGTTTGAACGAACTCTCAGATAATCCCGGCGCCACTAAAGAGCGTAAGCGGGTTGGCCGTGGTATCGGTTCCGGTACCGGCAAAACAGGTGGCCGTGGTGTCAAAGGTCAGAAGTCACGCTCCGGTGTGGCGATTAAAGGCTTTGAAGGCGGTCAAATGCCTATCCACATGCGCCTGCCTAAGCGTGGCTTTAACAAGCCAAACCGCAAGCGTTTCGCAGAGCTATCTATTGCCAGCCTGAACCGCGCTATCGAGTCCGGTAAAATCGATGGCAAGTCAGATATGGATGCAGCCGCTCTCGTTGAAGCCGGCGTCCTTCGCCGTTCATTTGACGGTGTCCGCCTTATCGGTAACGGCAAATTGTCCAAAGCTGTCAAATTGACAGTTTCCGGCGCAACACCTGCTGCGACAAAAGCGGTTGAAGATGCCAAAGGCTCTGTCACAGTCGTCGAAGATAAAATGGAACGCCGCGAAAAAGGCGTCAAAGCTGACAGATCCTCTAAAGTTTCTAAGGCTGACAAAAAAGCAGCGAAAGCTTCTGCGGCTCCGGCTAAAGAAGAAAAGAAACCTGCTGCGAAGAAGCCTGCTAAAAAAGCCGCTGCCAAAAAAGAGCCAGCGAAGAAAGCTGAAAAATCTGACGACGTGTCTGATTATCTTGAGCCGACACAGGAATATGACGCCAAGGCCGATAATGCTGACGTAACCAAGATTGAAAAGTATCTCGGAGCGTCATTATCTAATCGCGACAGCAAATATGTTTCTTGTTCAGATGAAACTGAACTCGATACAATCGTCAAAGGTTTCATGAAGAAGAAGCTCGGCGTTGAAGATAAAGATGCGGCCATGGAAAAAGTCAAAGCGGTTTGCGAAACAATGAAGCCGACACGCATGAAAAACCGTGTCACCTTCTATTATCTGCTCGCTAAAAACGAAGGCAAGCTCGGCGACCTTTAAACGCCTTCATCAAGACCCTATCTGTAACGGATAGGGTTTAATTTTCTTCAGAAGGCGGGAGACGTTTAATGGCATCAGCGTCAGAACAATTAGCAGCGAATATGAACCTTGGCGTTTTTGCCAAGGCGAAAGAGTTGCAGCAAAGACTGCTCTTCACACTCGGAATTCTGATCGTTTACCGTATCGGGACTTTTGTTCCGATTCCGGGAATGGATATGGATGCCTTTCAGACGGCTTTCTCCTCCGGCGGGGGCGGTCTTCTAACGCGTCTTAACATGTTTGCAGGCGGCGCTGTTGAACGAATGGCGATTTTCGCGCTCAACGTGATGCCATACATCTCTGCCTCTATTATTATGACGCTGATGAAAGGGTCTATCCCTTCGTTGAAAGAGCTTGATAAAGACGGCGAACAAGGCCGTAAGCAAATCAACCAGTATACGCGTTACCTCACCGTCTTTCTGGCCGCTTTCCAGGCCTTCGGTATTGCGCGGGCTTTGCAGGGAACGGAAGGCGCTGTCCTAAATCCGGGTCTGTTTTTCCAAGCCTCGACCGTTATTACCCTCGTTGGGGGCACGATGTTCCTGATGTGGATGGGTGAACAGGTGACGAGCCGCGGGGTCGGTAATGGCGTCTCGCTTATCATTTTTGCCGGTATTGTAGCGGAATTACCAAAAGCTATTTTCCAGGCTTTCGAGCTAAACCAACAGGGAACTGTTTCAGAATTGCTTCTGCTCTTCCTGATTGTTCTGTTTATTGGTCTCTCTATGTTGATTGTTTATGTCGAAAGGGCCCAGCGACGATTGCTGGTACAGTACCCCAAGCGACAAATGGCAGGTGGCAAAACCTTTGGCGGCGAGAGCTCCTTTATGCCGCTCAAACTGAATACTGCCGGTGTTATTCCTCCGATTTTCGCAAGTTCACTTTTGCTCTTGCCTGCAACACTCGGTCCTATTTTGATGAATAGTGGCGGCGAGCAAGGCACAGGTATTGTCGGCACTATTTTGGCCTTCATCTCCTATGGCTCCCCGCTTTATCTGACGCTTTATGCGATATTGATTATCTTCTTCTGCTTTTTCTACGTGCCTTACGTATTCAAGCCGGATGATGTGGCAGACAACCTTCGCAAAAACGGCGGGTTCCTTCCGGGTATCCGTCCGGGCAAACGAACCGCGGACTACCTTTCATATGTCCTTTCCCGCCTAACCTTCATTGGCGCTGTTTACGTGGCCTTTGTCTGTGTGTTGCCTGAATTGATTATTGCGCGTCAGGGCGGCGCTATCCCGCCTTCTGTTGCAATGTTGATCGGTGGTATGAGCCTGTTGATTATTGTCTCTGTGACTCTTGATACTGTGGCTCAAATCCAATCTCATCTGGTGGCTCACCAATATGAAGGATTGATCAAAAAGTCCCGTATGCGTCGGCGGAATCGGTAGGTCAGCGCTATGATGAATCTTGTTCTCTTTGGTCCTCCAGCCGCCGGAAAAGGCACTCAATCCAAACGTCTGGTACAGGAACGCGGATTAATTCAGCTTTCCACAGGTGACATGCTTCGGGCGGCTCGCGCGTCCGGCACAGAGCTTGGAAAGAAGGTTGCCGGCATTATGGATCGCGGAGATTTGGTTTCAGATGAAATCGTTGTCGCTTTGATCGAAGAGCAGCTTGACGCCCATCCAGATGCTAAGGGTTTTATTTTTGACGGTTTCCCAAGAACTGTTGAGCAGGCCAAGGCACTTGACGCGGCGCTTGAAAAACGTGGCCATGCAGTTGACCGGGTTATTCGCCTTCGCGTTGATGATCAGGCGCTGATGAACAGAATCACCAAGCGTTTCGCCGAAGAAGGCCGCAAGGATGATAATCCGGAAAGCTTTTCGATTCGGCTTGAAAACTATAATAAACAGACAGCACCGCTCCTGCCATACTATGCGGCTCAGGGAAAACTGAGCGAAGTTGATGGTATGGCGGACATTGAAACGGTGTCGTCAAGCATAAACCGCGTCTTACTCGCGGATGAGGGGGCAAAAGCCCCAAAAAAGAAGGGATTCTTCGCTCGCCTCTTCTCATAGCGGGAAATGGCTGAAGAATCTCATGAAACTATGGCTGCTCCTGCTTGACGGCAGGAGGGGTTAAGACTAAGTAACCCGCTTTCGCGGACGGTTCGATTATCGCTCGCCCCTTTTGCTATGGGGTGAGCTAAGCGTTCAGGACCTACCGCACGCAGGATTGATTAGGAGGCCAAAAGTGGCTCGTATTGCTGGGGTAAATATCCCGACTAATAAGCGCGTAGAAATTGCTCTGCGTTATATTCACGGCATTGGTCCCTCAACGGCGACTGAAATCTGCGAAAAAGTCGGCATTGCGCACGACCGTCGCGTGCATGACTTGACGGATCAAGAGATCCTTCAAATCCGTGAAACGATTGACTCAACCTACCAGGTTGAAGGTGACCTGCGTCGTGAGCGTTCCCAAAACATTAAACGCTTGATGGATATGGGTAACTATCGCGGTCTCCGTCATCGTCGTGGTCTGCCGGTTCGCGGTCAGCGCACACACACAAATGCTCGTACACGCAAAGGCCCTGCAAAGGCCATTGCCGGCAAGAAGAAGTAGGTAAGCTCAGATGGCAAAAGAACCCGCCCGTATTCGTCGCGCTCAACGTAAAAATATTACGTCCGGCGTTGCGCATGTGAACTCGACTTTCAACAACACAATGATCACTATCACGGACGCCCAAGGCAATACCGTGGCCTGGTGTTCTGCTGGTGGCATGGGCTTTAAAGGCTCACGTAAATCCACTCCTTATGCGGCTCAGGTCGCTGCTGAAGAAGCTGGCCGTAAGGCCGCCGACCACGGCATGACAACATTGGAAGTCAATGTGAACGGTCCTGGTTCCGGCCGCGAAAGTGCAGTTCGTGCTCTACAAGCTGCTGGATTTACGATCACGACTATTCGTGACGTAACGCCCATCCCCCATAATGGCTGCCGCCCACCTAAACGTCGCCGCGTTTAATCTGTAGGCCCAGCCGGCTTGCCTCTAGAGGCAAGCTTTTCTAGGCGCGACGTCCGCTCATTCTGGGCCGACACCGACGCGCCGACACTGATAACAAAAGGCAAAGATTGTGATTGAGAAAAACTGGCAAGAACTCATCCGCCCGATCAATCCAGAGATTGAACCCGGACGTGATCCTGAGCGTAAAGCAATCGTCACCGCCGAACCGCTAGAGCGTGGTTTTGGTATGACTCTCGGTAACGCGCTACGTCGCGTTCTTCTGTCTTCTTTACAGGGAGCCGCTGTCTCCGCTGTGCAGATTGACGGGATTGTACACGAGTTTACATCCATTCCCGGTGTTCGCGAAGACGTCACCAATGTCGTGCTAAACCTTAAAGGGTTGGCTGTGCGTATGCATGTTGAAGGCCCTAAGAAGCTCTTGCTTCGGAAGACAGGCGCAGGCCCAGTCACAGGCGCAGACATCGAAGAAACCGCTGACGTTGAAATTCTCAACAAAGATCACATCATCTGCACGGCCGATGAAGGCGCAGACATTCGTATGGAACTGACGGTTACAACCGGTAAAGGCTACGTTCCTGCCGCTGAAAGCCGCCCTGAAGACGCGCCAATTGGTTTGATTTCCATTGATGCGCTCTATTCTCCGGTTAAACGCGTGGCCTACCGCGTCGAAGATACTCGGGAAGGTCAGGTTCTGGATTACGATAAACTGATTATCGATATTGAAACCAACGCCGCCGTGACGCCTGAAGATGCTGTCGCTGTTGCCGCCCGCATTTTGCAAGACCAGTTTCAGGTCTTCGTCAACTTTGACGACCCAGAAGATATGTCCCGCGGCGAAGAGAAGCCAGAACTCGACTTCAACCCAGCGCTATTGCGCAAGGTTGACGAGCTTGAACTTTCTGTCCGCTCTGCAAACTGCCTGAAAAACGACAATATCGTTTATATCGGCGATCTGATTCAAAAATCCGAAGCCGAAATGCTCCGGACACCGAACTTTGGTCGTAAATCTCTGAACGAGATTAAAGAAGTGCTCGCCGCTATGGGTCTGCACCTCGGAATGGATGCGCCAAATTGGCCGCCGGAAAATATCGAAGACCTTGCCAAGAAATATGACGACCACATTTAGGTCGCACTGAACACTAAGAGGATAAAGCCATGCGTCATAAAATGGCCCATCGTAAACTGAACCGCACTGCGAGCCATCGCAAAGCTATGTTCGCTAATATGTCATCCAGCCTCATCGAGCATGAGCAAATCGTGACAACGCTTCCTAAGGCGAAAGAACTTCGTCCTTTCGTTGAGAAGCTTGTGACGCTTGCCAAAAAAGGTGACCTGAATAGCCGTCGCATCGCGATTGCCCGCACTCGCAATAAAGAGCAGTCCAAAAAGCTCTTCGACGTGATCGGCCCCCGTTATGCAGACCGCCAAGGCGGATATATCCGTATCATGAAAGCTGGTTTCCGGTATGGCGATAATGCGCCTATGGCCGTAATCGAGTTTGTGGACCGCGACGTCGAAGCAAAAGGCAAAATCGACCGGGAACGTATGGCCGAGGTCGAAGACGCATAAAGCGCCTCCCGAGTTGATTTGAACTTCAAAACCCGTCTTTCGAGACGGGTTTTTTGTTGGATTGCTTGTGTTGTTCTACCAAAGAACTTCGCTACGCATCGAGATGGGGCGGGAACGAATAGTTCTAAACCTTCGTTTACATAGTATATATTAAACAGGAGTCCTATATGACCCATTCGCTTAAACTATTCCTATTTGCCGCCACAGCGACTTTATCGCTTTCTGCCTGTGCAGATCAGGCTGAGCCTGTAACCCCACCCGAGAGCGCAAATACAGAGCGTATGGCCGCAAGTAACTCAGAAAGTGCCGAAGACGCCCAAGATGGGTCGCCAATGTACGAAACAGAAGCAATGACGGATAGTCAGCAACCCAGCGCTGCTGAGAGCTCTGAGATGAAAAAAGCTTATAATGCGTTTCTGCAAACCTACATCAAACCGACAGATGGCATCAATTTGGTTGCATATGCTGATGTAACAGAAGCAGATGCAGCGGCATTGCAAAGTTATATAGAAAATCTGGCGAATACAGACATTACCAATTTTTCGGATGATGAAAAGAAGGCCTACTGGTTCAACCTTTACAATGCCGTTACGCTTGACCTAATACTCGACAATTACCCTGTCGACTCCATTAAGGATATTGATGATCCTTGGAGCCAGAAATTGGTGAATGTGAGAGGCGCTACGATGAGCCTCGACCAGATTGAGCATGACACTTTACGCGAAAACTATGATGAACCCCGCATTCATTTTGCGGTCAATTGCGCTTCAATAGGGTGCCCAAATCTTAAACAAACAGCGTGGGAAGCAGAGAGCCTTGAGACGGATCTGGATCAGGCCGCGAAAGATTATATTGCCAGTTCCCGCGGCATAATGATTAAAGGTGAAGATATCCAAGCCTCTAGTATATTTGATTGGTATGAGGAGGATTTCGGAGCCGATGACGAAGAAGTCCTGACATATCTTTCTCAATTTGCCACGGGTGACAAAAAGTCGGCCATGCAAAATGCGAATGATATAAGTGATTACGAGTATGACTGGTCACTTAACGTCGCAAAATAATGCAAAGGAAAACCCGCTCAACAGCCGGGTTTTTTTTGACTCCTCCGGCGTCGGCTCACCGGTTTGTGTCCCACAATTGATTATAAATCACTTCGCATTTCGGTATCGTGTTCAAACGAAATTTAATCCGAAGAGTGAAAATGCCGAAATCCCCACAATTCGCCGCAATGTCATTGATAATGCCGATCATGGTCGTGCTGCTTTGGCCGTTAAATTCGTTGGCCCAGGAGAGCTCGGACCCGAACCGCGCGATAGACAAAGCAGCCTCTGAAATGAATACACCTTTCAATCAGTTTCTATCTAAATATGTCACTCAGAAAAACGGTATAAACCTCGTCGCTTATGACAAAGTGACGGACGCTGATGAGCGTCTCTTAGAAATTTATATTGAGGAACTTTCTCAGACAGATATTTCGGAATTCTCGAGAGAGCAGATATTGGCTTATTGGTTCAATCTCTATAACGCCCAAACTTTAGACCTTATTCTTGATAACTATCCCATTAAATCCATACGTAAAATTGGTTTTCTGACGGGGCCTTGGGATAAGGATATTCTGACTGTCAGAGGCCAGGAGATGAGCCTGAACAAAATTGAACACGATATTGTTCGAAAAACCTATGACGAGCCGCGCGTTCATTTTGCTTTTAACTGCGCGTCTATCGGGTGCCCAAATCTGAAAAAAACGGCATGGGAGGCGCAGACTCTAGACGCCGATCTCACCCAAGCGGCAAAAGATTACATATCAAGCCCGCGTGGCGTGCGCATTGAAGACAACGGCGATATTACAGTCTCAAGCATTTTCAAATGGTACAAAGAAGATTTTGGACAGAGCGAAGCGGACATCATTGCCTATCTCGCAACCTACGCAGAAGGCGATAAGAAAGCCGCGCTCGAACAAGCAAGTGAGATAGAAGATTACGACTATGATTGGTCGTTAAACCGAGCAAAATAAAGTGAAATGCTAGATGGTAGGGGGAGAGGGACTCGAACCCCCGACCAACCCGTTATGAGCGGGTGGCTCTAACCAACTGAGCTATCCCCCCATCTCTGGGTACAGGTTTCTATAACGGTCAAGAGCCGTCCTGCAAACCCTCTTTGCTCAATCTGTCAGGACTTTTTGCACGGATGTTTTCCATCCCGCGAGAACGTTTCGGCGTGTCTCTGTGTCCATTTTTGGGTCAAAATGGGAATCAAGTTTCCAAACTTCTTTGATGGTCTCCAGAGACGGAAAGATTTCGGCGCCTATCGCGGCGAGGGCGGCGGCCCCAAACGCCGTCGTTTCCAAAACTTTTGGCCGTTCTACCGGAATGTCCAACACGCCCGCGAGATATTGCACCATCCAGTCATTGGCGACCATGCCGCCATCAACACGGAGAATTTTTGGCTCTACCCCGTCCTGCGCCATGGCTTTGAACAAATCATAGGTCTGGTAACAAACGCTCTCAATCGTTGCGCGGACGATCTCTGCACGGCCTGTGTCGCGCGTCAGGCCAAACAGCCCGCCCCGCGCATCGGGGTCCCAGTGCGGCGCGCCTAACCCTGTAAAGGCAGGGACGAGATAAACCCCTTTATTACTGTTCAAACTTTTACAGAGTTGCTCCGTGTCTTTGGCGCGGTCAATGATTTTGACTTCATCACGAAGCCATTGCACGGCGGCTCCGGCTATAAATATGGACCCTTCCAGCGCGTAGGTGACTTTCCCGCCAAGGCGATAGCAAATGGTAGATAGTAAACGGTTTTCGGACGTGACGCATTTTTCCCCTGTATTGAGGATTACAAAACACCCTGTGCCATAAGTCGATTTAATATCGCCTTCTTCAAAACAGGCCTGCCCTATAGCGGCGGCCTGCTGATCGCCTGCGACACCCAAAATTGGAATGTCTTTGCCTAAAAGAGAACAGGTGCCGAAGTCATCGACGCAGTCTTTAACCTCCGGCAGGCCTGAGCGCGGCACGTTGAACAACTCCAGAAGCTCCTCATCCCATTCCTGCGTATGGATATTAAACAGATTGGTGCGGCTGGCATTTGTCGCGTCTGTGGCGTGGCTCTTCCCTTCCGTCAGGCGCCAGATGAGAAAGCAATCCACCGTACCGAAGCCGAGTTTATCCTGCTTAGCAAGGTCGCGCGCGCCGTCCACATTGTCCAATATCCAGGCGATTTTACTGCCGCTGAAATAGGGATCATGGATCAGGCCGGATTTCGCATTGAGCATTTCTACAGGCATCTTCTTGGCCATTTCGCGACAGGCCCCGGCCGTGCGTCGGTCTTGCCAGACTATGGCATTGTAGAGACAGTCCCCGGTCTCTTTATTCCAGACCAATGTTGTTTCCCGTTGATTGGTAATCCCAATACCCGCGACGTCATGGGCATTCTCTTCGGCAAAGTTCCAGGCTTGTTTAAGGGTTTGGAAAACCGTGCCCCAAATCGTTTCGGGGTCATGCTCCACCCATCCATCCTGCGGGTAGATTTGCGGGAATTCTTCCTGAGCTTTGAATAGGATCCGCCCGCGCGGAGAAAAGACAAGCGTTCGAGAAGATGTGGTGCCCTGGTCGATGGAAAGGATAACTGTGCTCATACCGTCAATCTAATGCCCAGCCGCGCGCCGTCAATCACCTTACTTTCACGCTGGCCAGAGGCGCGTCATCGTCTATATCCTTCTTATGGACGGCTGGCCGATACCTTTGGGACAAACCCTTGTGACCTATTTGGCGTTTACGGCCATTATTATTGCGCGGTATTTCATCATTGTCGGCCCTATCCACTGGGCGCTGTGGAAACGCGCGCCGAGAAAGGCGCGCCGCCTGTCAAAACGAGAGCCGACCCGCGCGACTATTCGCAACGAAATCAAGCTCTCGACGATCAGCGCCTTCATCTATGCGCTGCCCGCCGCCATCGTTCTCGAGATGTGGAAGGCCGGTGGAACTGCGCTCTATAGCACCCTGCCGGAAAGTGTCTGGGGGTGGAGCTACCTGTTCCTATCCCCAGCGATATATCTCTTCGCGCAGGACACTTGGTTTTATTTTACGCACCGCCTCATGCACCACCGCAAATTATTTGAATACACGCATGAAGGCCACCACCGCTCTGTCCAGCCGACGCCCTGGGCAAGCTTTTCATTCGATCCGATAGAGGCCGTCAGCGCGGCGTGGCTGCTTCCCGTGATGGCCCTGTTTATTCCGCTGCATGTCGGCGTCGCGCTCGCTCTGCTCATGGTGATGACGATAAACGCCGTGTTCAACCACGCGGGCTGGGAAGTCTATCCGGATAAATGGGTGAAAGGGTGGTGGGGCCGTCACATCATCACAGCCAGCCACCACAACCTGCATCATACAAAATTCAAAGGGAATTACGGATTATATTTCCGGTTTTGGGATAAGGTCTGCGGGACGGATAAGGGGTTGGTTTAAGGATCGTACCTAAAACCGCATTGTTTACAGTTCAGAGGTACATAAGGTTCGCGAACCTTAGGTGTAAAATGAGGAGTAAAATCATATTGTCTGAAAGGCTTTGGTATGGTCCGGAAGCCGCAATCTGGGCACTTCAAATTATAAATGATATAAAAGCAAACGACCCAAGGAATAATGCCGGCTAAAGTAATTATAAAGATAGGGAAGTTTAATCTTAGCGTGATGACCAATATTAAAAGCGTAGAGACCAACCAAAGTGGAATTAATTTGTAATAATAAAAATTTCTAT
Organism: uncultured Hyphomonadaceae bacterium; assembly: GCA_963972195.1. Classification (GTDB taxonomy): domain Bacteria; phylum Pseudomonadota; class Alphaproteobacteria; order Caulobacterales; family Maricaulaceae; genus Litorimonas. Next base: position 183,745 of record CAXATH010000002.1, read on the forward strand.
TTTCTGCTCTACGTAAATAGTTTTTCATAAACACAAGCTAAATTCCTCACTTGTAAGCCACCAAGTCCTTGCGGTTAATCATACGGCCCCAAAAGGCATTGAAGGGATGCACTAAATCCGTCGGTCCTGCGGCGTTCTCGAGGGGGAGCTCCGCATTATGCCAGGCAAAAATCCCTTCTTTCAGATTATAGACCTCTTTTGCGCCCGCCGCTTTTAATTCGGCTTGAACCTTCTCGGCTAAAATAGAAGAGCGTCTGCCGACCGAGCAGTAAAAGACGAGCGTTTTGCCGGACCAATCCTGATCAAATTGCGCCATGAAATCCGAAGCGGACAGCTCGGGGTCGACGTGTTTGCTATCGATAATATGGCTGACATCAAATTCTTTTTTCTCCCGAACATCAAAGAATAAGGTGTCTTGCGTGCCTAACTCTGCGGCCGATTTTGCGCCAATGTGCCGAACGGTGCGGTGGTCTTTCACGATGGACACATGCGCTTTGTGAAGCGCCTTATTCTCTTTTTCTTCCGCGACCGAAACTTCGGAAAAGGACGACAGGAAGAAGCCGAAGAATATCGATAGGATAAATCTGAACATTATTCCGCCGCGTCGACTGCCTTTTTCAACTGCGCCATTTCATCCCGCAATCTCGCCGCTTCCTCAAATTCAAGATTCTCGGCGGCCTCAAACATGCGTTTCTCGAGGTCAGCCATGACGGCGGTCATGTTGCCGCCCATATAAGCTTCCTGCTCGCCCTCGGCGGCTTCAAGATATTTTTTCTTAATCTGTCCGCTTGGCGTATATTTATTGGCGTCGTCTTTGATTTTTCCGGCCGCCTGACTATCCCCGACCATATCCGCGACGCCGCGCAGTACGGTTTGAGGAGTGATTCCGTGCTTCTCATTATGAGCGACTTGGATGTCCCGACGGCGATCTGTTTCATTCATCGCCCGATCCATGGAGCCCGTGATTTTGTCCGCATAAAGAACGACTTTGGCTTCACTGTTACGCGCCGCCCGTCCGATGGTCTGAATAAGAGCGGTTTCCGATCGCAAGAATCCTTCCTTATCCGCATCCAGAATACCGACAAAGGCACATTCCGGAATGTCGAGCCCCTCGCGGAGAAGGTTGATACCAATGAGCACATCAAATTTGCCGAGGCGCAGATCGCGAATAATTTCAATTCGCTCCAGCGTATCCACGTCGCTGTGCATGTATCGGACGCGGATGCCCTGGTCGGTCATATATTCGGTCAGGTCTTCGGCCATCTTCTTAGTCAGCGTCGTGACCAGAGACCGATATCCGCGGGCGGCGACCTTCTGAACTTCGTCGATCACGTCATCGACCTGATTGGCGCCGTCTTTGGCAACAGGGCGAATTTCTACGGGCGGGTCAATCAATCCGGTGGGGCGAATAACCTGTTCGACAAAAACGCCGCCCGTGCGCTCCATTTCCCAATCACTTGGCGTAGCGGACACATGCACGGTCTGAGGGCGCATAGCGTCCCACTCTTCAAATTTCAGCGGGCGGTTATCGATACAGCTCGGCAGGCGAAAACCATGTTCGGCCAAAGTCGATTTCCGGCTGAAGTCGCCTTTACTCATCGCGCCGATTTGCGGCACAGAGACATGGCTCTCATCCATGAAAAGAAGCGCGTCTTCGGGGAGATATTCAAATAATGTGGGCGGCGGCTCGCCCGGCGCGCGACCTGTCAGGTAACGGGAGTAGTTTTCAATGCCGTTGCAAAATCCGCTGGCCGCCATCATTTCCAGATCAAATTCGGTGCGCTGGGCAATACGCTGGGCTTCGAGTAATTTTCCCTCGGCTTCAAATCTCGTGAGTGTCTCGCCGAGTTCCTTCTTGATACCCTTCATCGCGCTTTGCACGGTTGGCCGAGGCGTCACATAATGCGAGTTAGCATACACGCGGACATTACTGATGTCGCGCTTGGTTTTCCCTGTCAGAGGGTCGAATTCGGTGATCGAATCTATCTCGTCTCCGAAGAAATCGAACCGCCAGGCCGTATCATCATAGTGAGCCGGGAAAAGTTCAATCGTATCGCCCCGAACGCGGAACGAGCCGCGCTGAAACGCCAGATCATTGCGCTGATATTGCAGCTCGACAAATTGCGCCATGAGAGTGCGGGGATCCATCTCGTCACCCTTTTTCAAATCCACCGTCATCGCCGTATAGGTCTCGACCGACCCAATACCGTAAATACAGGAGACCGAGGCGACAATGATACAATCATCGCGTTCCAAAATGGCGCGCGTCGCGGCGTGGCGCATCCGGTCGATTTGCTCATTCACCGAACTGTCTTTTTCAATGAATGTGTCGGTGCGCGGAACATAGGCCTCGGGCTGATAATAATCATAATAGGATACGAAGTATTCAACCGCATTGTCCGGGAAAAAGCTCTTAAATTCGGAATAAAGCTGCGCCGCGAGTGTTTTATTCGGCGCCATGATCAGGGCAGGGCGCTGGGTCGCCTCAATGATCTTGGCCATAGTAAAAGTTTTACCGGAACCGGTGACCCCCAAAAGGACTTGGTCGCGCTCAATCGAGTTCAACCCGTCGCAGAGCTCTTCAATCGCTTTCGGCTGATCGCCCTTAGGCTCATATTCCGAAACAAGCCGAAACCGCTTCCCGCCTTCGGATTTGTCCGGTCTGTCGGGACGGTGAGGCTGCCACATGGACAGATTTTGTTCCGGATGGAGCTGGGTGACATTCGCCATGGCTCCAATATGGTCATAGTGTGAGGTTTGGCAAGGCCGCTAAGTGCGACGAGAAGGTTATAAAATTTGAAATAGAGCACAAAAGAAAAATCCACGCCCCAACGCCAAGCGTATTGTTTTAGAGTGTTTCAATTTGTCAGCTTGGATTTGTCATGACTTTGTCGATTGTGGAAGATAAGATTTCAAAGTCACCGCAGGCAGAAGGGAAATGCATGCCCACCCCCGGACCTGGCCAGAATTATGGCCGGACAGCTTCTAAAAAGAGTATCAGCGCTGCGCGCCGGGATGCACAGTGGCTGCACAATATTGCCGAGAGAAAAGACGCGAAAGCCCTTTCAGATTTGTTCGAAATTTATGGCCCCAAGCTCAAAGGTTGGCTGATGGCCAGAGGCGTTGGCGACGGCACAGCTGAGGATATTGTTCAGGACATCATGATAAAGGTTTGGACGAAGGCTCACAAATTTGATCCGTCCAAAGCCAGTTTTGCGACTTGGGTTTACAGAATGACCCGCAATCGCTGGATAGATCACAAACGCAAACATGGGCGCATGGATGTTCGTGACCCTGAACTCATGAAAATTATCGCAGATGATGAAGTTCCGTCGGCGGAACATAACTTCATGTCACAAGAAAATTCAGACATTTTAAAAGAACAAATTGCGCGTTTATCTAAACCACAACAAACGGCGATCCGTATGGCCTATATGGAATTCAAGACACATAAAGAGATTGCGTCGGAAATCGGGGTTCCGTTGGGTACTGTCAAAACGCGTATCCGAAGCGCTATTCAAGTTTTAAAATCGAATATGGCTCGACAGATAGGAAATATACGATGAGCTTGCATTTTGAAAATGATGTGGTCTCATCCGAGGCGTGCATAACGGACTACGCCTTAGGGAATCTCAGTCCTGCCAAGCATATTATAATGGCCTGTCAAAGCGAGATTTCTGAAAAAGTAGCCGAAGAGGTTTCTTTTCAGGAAGAACTTGCGACAAGCTTTTTAGACGAGACGCAACCCGTTTCTTTGTCGCCTCACTTTTTAGGGGGCGTGTTGGAAAAGCTTCCACAAGACGAGAGCGATGAAGACGCTCGGCCTTTTGGTCAGGGCTTGGCTCCGAAAACTCTGCGGTCTGTTTTAGGGCATGGGCTGCAAGACATGAAATGGCGCTCCATGGTTCCGGGTGTCGCTGTACATGACGTTTTGGGAAATCGCCGATACGAAGAAGGCGAAAGGCTTTATCTTCTCAAAGCCAAGGGGGGGATGAAAATGCCGGAGCATTCTCATAAAGGGGACGAGTGGTCTCTGATCCTGACCGGAAGCTATACAATCGGCGATAAAACCTATCGCCGCGGAGACCTGCATATCGAAGACGACACAGTCACCCATGCCCCTCACATTGATGAAGGTGAAGACTGCATCTGTCTTGTTATGACAGAAGGTCCGCTGTTGATGAAAAGCTGGATTCCGAAGGTTGTGCAAAAGATTGTCGGAATCTGACGCGCTGACTTAATTAAGCGCGCTTTTCCCGTTCAATATATTTATCGATAACTTCGCCTAGCACGGTCATCGGGACACTGCCGCCCAGCACGACCGCGTCATTGAAACGTCTATAGTCAAACTTGTCGCCCAATTCGGCTTTTGCCTTGGCGCGCAACCCGACAATAGCGCTATGCCCGACTTTGTACCCGCAGGCTTGCCCCGGCCACGCGCAGTAACGATCGACTTCGCTCCGAACTTCTTCGGGATTTGACCCATTATTTGTGACAAACCAATCAATGGCTTCTTCTCGTGTCCAGCGTTTGGCATGAAGGCCCGTATCAACGACCAAACGACAGGCCCGGAAGGCCAGAGACTGCAGATACCCAAGTCTTCCAATCGGCAAGTCCTCATACACGCCAAGCTCATCGGCGATTTGTTCGGCGTAAAGCGCCCAGCCTTCCGAATAGGCATTAAAAGCTAGGAGAGACCGAATGAGCGGCTGTTTGAACGTATATTCGCCCTGCCAGACATGGCCAGGAATGGCTTCATGATAGGTCAAATCGGGTAGGCTGAATTTGCTGTGCAAATCTGTCGTACGCAGGTTTATCCAGAAATGCCCAGGTTTTTTGCCGTCAATTGACCCGGCCCCGCCATACGCGCCGGGCGCGCCCGCTTCGACTTCAGGGGCAATCCGCGTAACTTCGAGGAAACCCGGAACAAGGGTTTCGAAAGCTTGCGGCATGCGCTCGCGAATATCTGTAAGCGTTTCTTCAATAAAGGCCATGATTTCGGCCCGACCCTTATCGCCTTTGGAGAATTGGTAGCGAGGGTCCTTGGACAAAGCCGTCATTCTCTCTCCGACTGACCCGGTGGTGTAACCCGCAGAGCGAAGAATGGGATCCATTTGAGCGTGGAGTTCTTCTAGCTCTTCGAGTCCCATTTGATGGACTTCGTCCGGGGACATATTTGTTGTCGTGCTGGCTTTCAGCGTCCAATCATAATAGGCCTCTCCGCCCGGCAAGGCCCAAACCCCAGCATTAGACGTGGCGCGCGGGGCAAGTGTTTCCAGGGCCGCGATTTGACGTTTGATAGCGGGACGGATTTTCTCTTCCGCCAAAAGCGCCGCTCTTTCCCCGAAGGGCGTGCCAAATTCTGCGGTTTTCGTAGCAAGCGTTTTGACAATACCCCAGTCTTCTGCAGGTTTTGCATCCGCACCTTTCAACTGACCGAGAGTTTTCTCCATGAGGAAGTCCGGCAGGATAACGCCTTTCTCCCCATTCTCAAGCACGCGCGCGGTTTCTCCGTCAAGTTGCCGGGCATAAGCTTCCATCCGCAAAAGGTAGCTGTCGGCATCCGAATGCTTTTCGATGGAATGAGAAGAATCCAAAAAGCTGGGGATTTCGATAAACGCCCCGGTATTTTGCGCGACCACATAGGGACTGTTTCGATAGGACCAATTTGAATTGAGCAAGGCGACATCGCCGTAGGGCAGATCAAATCCTTCTGCTGTCGTCTCAAAAACGGATCGAACGACCTCAAACGTCAGCGCTTCATCCTCTGGCAATGACGCCGTATCCACCTGATTTAATTTGGCGAGCATAGCCCGCACATCACTTTCAATCTCCGCTTGTCCGGCGGGCGACCTGTCGGTCAATTGAGATTTAAGATAACGATATTCACCCGTATCAATTCCGGCGCTCGACGCCGTTTCCGGGTAGGCGTTGAGGATAAGGTCTGTCGCCTGACCCATCAAATCCATATCGGACTGCGGCGCCGTCCCAGCGGATGGCGTGGCGCATCCGGTAAAGGCCAAGGCAGAGGTTGCGGCGGCCGCCGCAGAGGTTTGAAGGAGGGTGCGACGGGAAACTGACATATCAGACCTTTGTAAAATTTCAGACACGCAAATATCTGACACGCCCTTCCAAGCAAATCAAACGCTTGGAATGACCCATTTTAGAAAAACCTACCTTATTAGAATAACCTACCCGTAGGCGTCGTAATGGTGGGTAATTGCGATGGTGATTTGGCGGACCAATTCAGACGCCCTTTGAAGAGGTTTGATGATGGTGCCGGAAATATGCGGATATCCGCCTGAGCCGCCCACTTTCACACCTGATTTTTCCACCAGGTCTTCTGTCCAACTCAAGGCGTCGCGCTTTTCGGGGTAACGCTGGCGTAAATCTTCCAGAATGGAATCGATCTGAAAAGTCTGAAGCCTCTGCAGAACATTCATCTGCGATGTATTTTCGTCGCCAATAGCGGGAAGGTCCGTGACAATAATCATCATTTTCATGACGATTGCGAGACGTAGCGCGTGTAAAATCTTTAGCGTCTCCGGGTCGCAATCCGAACAAGCCAAGTCACTCTGGCCCAAAGTGGCCTGCGCATTATATTGATCCATGCGAAGGCGGTTGGCCAAATCCATAATTTGGGAACGCCAATTGGATTGGCTGAGTGTGTCCGCGACAATTAATGAGCGCTGCGCCAAGACAGGCTCGTTCCCTGAAAGAGCGCGGCTGATCCAGAATCCCGGATCAAACAACCGGCCATAAGCTGTCAGAGCTGAAAATTGTGTTCGGCCCATAGAGGTGGCTGCAAGACGGAAAATACTGCGCGCTCTGGCCGAGGTTTCCAGCAGGCTTTCAAATTTTTCACTGTCAATCGCCGCGGCCCGGCCGATACCAAAGATAATGTTGGCCGGCGTCCCAAATTGCTGCAAAATCGCATTATGCGGAATGGCGCGAAGCTGGCGGGGATTAAACATGTCAGCGCCGCCGCCAGGCGCTGCTCTTTTAACGGCGCGTGACCCGGTTGGGATTAAAAGATTCTGACCAAAACCGCCAAGAAGCGTGATGTAATTCGGGTCTCTATACAGGCTGTCCTGTTCTGATCCGATGGTCCGGAAAATATCCCAGGAGAAATCATTCTCAGTATAAAAACTGTCATCTTCCGCCTTGCTTCGATCCGCATATCGGGCCGCGACCAAAGAGTGAGTGGTGGCACCAGAAAGGGAAGGTGTCTGGAACCAGAGAAATCCGTCTCCGCCCTGAAAACTCACTTCATGGCAAAGATGTACGCCGCGTTTTTCAAATTGATGAATGGCCCAAGGGCTCATGGCGTAATCAACGCGTTCCTGAATATTCCCGGGGTGACCTCCGCGTCCCAGCCCTTCACCGTGAGTGTTAAACACAAGCGCGGTAACATCCTGCATTTCATTCTTTTCCATCTGATGGGCGAAATGAGAATGAAGTCGCTCAATGGCGAGTGTGGCCGGAATTTGTCCCATAAAGCGCCCGGCATCAGAGAAGCCGGTCTGTATAGCGAACACGCCGCGAGATTTCACATAGTCCTTATAGACCGGATTGCTCAACATCTTGCCGATAATCCGCCCGCCATTATTGAGCGCGTCTGCCGTCTCAAACAGCGGAGAGATATCCAGATGGTTTTCCAGCCCGTAGAGACGCGCCAGATAAAGGACGCCAAGCGGAACAAGGCTGTCTTCGGTCTCTGCGATCAACAAGCGTATAGGAGTCTTGTCGTCGATATATTTATGCATTTGCGCCGAAAGGATCATCTTTTCATGCGCGGTACTTTTCTCCAGAGCGAGAGACGCGAAGTTGACCGATTGGGCTTTCACAGATTTAGTCAGCTTGGTGGCTTTATTGAGTAAGGTCCGATTGTCGGAGGATTGCTGATCCATGCCGAAAATAGGCCGAATTGCGGACAGAACATGGCGGGCATTCAAGCGGAAATGAATTCGCGCGGTCCCCAGGCCAAAAGCGACCATTTGCGCTCGCAAAACAATAAGGTTTGATGCCAGACTATCATCTGCCCCTTGAATGGCTTTGCCAATGAGTTCAATTGCCAAGTCGAGATTTGTGAAGCGGCGTGTGGAATCCCGAGTAAGATTATTTGCGGCGGCGACCAAATTTTTGGGCTGGGTAATATCTTTTTCGAACAGCGTGAGATCGCGTTTAGCGCTGGATTGGGCATCGGAAAGTTTGTCAATCAGTGTTTCTAAAGCTTCTTCACTTTTGGCTTCGAGGTTTCCTTTGGTTTGCAGCGCCTGCGCCGTTTTGAGATAGCGCTCCAATTGCATATGCTTTTCGGTCAGGCGAAGGCGAAGGGCGTCCCCCCAGGAAATATCGGTTCGGCCATCAATATCATATCCCACCCAGCTATAGGCATCGGCGAGATGAGGTGTCAGCTCGGTCCAGTTTTTCTCAAAGTTTTTCTGAGCCACATCGAGTATTTTGGTGTTTATATGATTTAAAGACCCTTGAATGCGCTCCAGTGTCGCTTGTGTATCCTCATGCTCTTCCAACAAAGTTGGCGCGCGTTTCGGAAGATAGGGATAGGATTTTAGTTCTTCGGCTTCTTCGTCAAACTCACCGTCTTTTTTTGAAGCCAACGCTCCAAGACAATTTCGGATGTCGCGGGAGAGAGAAAAAGTGGGATGTGCGGTCAGCACAATTCCCAAGCCGGGCGTCTCCGCCCAGGCCTTAAAACTTTCCCAGCCTTTACTAGCTTGCGCCTTGGCAATCTCGGTAACTTTGGCTTCAAGCGCTTCAACTTGTTCCAGTCCCGAGCGCCGCCTCAGGCGTCGAATGCGCTCTATGGCGCCTCTGTCAGAGAGCTGTTTGACAAGTTCTTCGATATGACGGAAGGCGAGTTTGCGCTCTTCTACATCTTTGGAAATATCATAAGCCAGCACCTTGACCGCATTGGCCTGCGGGTCCTGATCCATATCTTTCTTATGTTCGGAAAGCCGTTTTTGCAGACGTTCCAGTAGTTCGTCGGATTTAATTGCGCGTGTAATTGTCATAAGTCCTATAAGTGTTTGGCGATTTCCGCGGCTGTATCGAGCATGCGGTTGGAAAAACCCCATTCATTGTCATACCAGCTGAGGACGCGGATCATTTTGTCATGCATGACAACTGTTTCGCCGTTCAAAAAGCTGGAGGAATGTGGGTCGTGATTAAAGTCAATTGAAACAGTCTGATCCTCAATAACTTGCATGATGCCCTTCAAAGCGCCATCGGCCGCTTTGGCAAAGGCAGCATTCACGTCCTCGACAGAGGCAGACTTGGTTGTATTCACGACTAAATCGACAACGGATACATTCGGTGTCGGAACGCGGATAGCCTTACCGTCTAGTTTGCCTTCCAATTCCGGCATGACCAGACCTATGGCCTTTGCCGCGCCGGTAGAAGTGGGGATCATGGAGATAGCCGCTGCGCGGCCCCGGTTATAATCTTTGCGATGTATTGTATCCAGCGTCGGCTGGTCACCTGTGTAAGAATGAACCGTGGTCATAAACCCTGACTCAATTCCGAACGTGTCATTTAGAACTTTCGCCAGAGGCGCAAGCGCGTTGGTCGTACAGGACCCATTAGAAACAACGACATCGTCCTTAGTCAGCGTGTCATGATTAACGCCGTAAACAATGGTTTTATCCGCATTCGCGCCCGGTGCGGAAATCAAAACGCGTTTGGCTCCGGCGTCAAGGTGCTTTGCGGCGGCTTCCCTTGCAGTGAAAATCCCCGTGCATTCCAGAACGATGTCTACCTGATTATCCGCCCAATTCTGATCTTCCAGATTACGTACAGACGTAACCTGTATCGGGCCGTTACCTATATCCAAGCTGTTTTCCGAAGCTTTTATTGTACCGGGAAAACGACCGTGAACTGAATCATATTTCAATAAATGCGCTAGATTATCGGTTGAAGACAGATCGTTAATGGCAACAACCTGAAGGTCATCACGGCCTTGCTCATGCAGGGCGCGCAGCACATTGCGGCCAATGCGTCCAAAACCGTTGATAGCGAGGCGAGTGGTCATACTATTTCCTTTTTAGGTGCAAAATCGTGATAAAATTTTTAGATTCTTTATTGCACGCAATATATTGTCCTGACAGCGCTGTCAGCAACTGAATAAAAATTATGTCCGAAACTGTATTTTGTTCCACTATATGAGGTCATTTGAGTCAAGGCTAATCTCACCTTTCAAGGGTTCCCAAGAATTAAATAGAGTGAATGGACTGTACTGGACTAACCAATGTCATTTATTTGCCCGAATTAACCGTTGTTCCGTAACAACTGGTAGGCAACAAGCAACCAGATAAAATTTAAAACAAGTGAGGCTAAAAATGAGAGTTGCGATAATTGGCGCTGGTATTTCCGGTATGTGTACTGCCATACAGCTCAAGAATGCAGGCTTCAGTGTCACTATTTTCGATAAATCTCGCGGGATCGGCGGACGTCTGTCGACGCGTTACGCCGGACCTTATGAATTTGACCACGGAGCGCAATATTTTACGGTAAAAGATGACCGTTTTCGTACTCTCGTAAATAAGGCCGAAAAAGACGGCGCCGTGTCAAAGTGGGAAGGGCGCGCACTTTATTTGAAAACAGGACTTTTGACCTCAGATACCGGCGGGGAAAGATGGGTCGGGGTCCCTCGTATGAATAATTTCGCCAAGTTCCTCGCCGATGGCTTGAACATTGTCACTCATCATAAAGTGTCCTCCCTGAAACGGGACGACGAAGGTTTATGGACACTTGGTTTCGAAGAAACAGAACAAGGGGCTTCTCAGGATAGAAGCGGTTTTGATTATGTCATCTGCACAACCCCGCCGGAGCAGGCAGTTGATCTTCTGCCATTTGATTTCAAAGACATTGAGAGTTTGAAAGCCGCTAAAATGGAGGCGTGTTATGCTCTGATGATCGGGTTGACGGGCCCGATTGATCCCGGTTGGGAGAGCCTGCGCGTGAGTGACCTGCCTGTCGCGTGGCTGGCGGTAAACAGCGCCAAGCCGGGCAGGGCGGATAATATGGGCACAGTGGTCGCGCACGCCTCGGCTGAATGGTCAAATGCCAATATTGAAACCAGCCGAGAGGACGTACAGGCCGTAATGATGGAAATTACCGCCGCACTTACCCGTCTAGATCTATCACAGCCAGAGCATGTCAGCTTACACCGCTGGCTGTATGCCAGTGTTGCGAACTCTCCTGAAAAACCGTTTTTGGGTGATGCCGACAAGAAGCTTTTCGCGATCGGCGATTGGTGCCAAGGCGGCCGCGTCGAAGGCGCTGCTCTGTCGGGTTTTGCTGTAGCCGACTACATTCTTCAAATGGATGGATAGCGTGCCTTGTAAGTCTCAGGCCAAAGGCCTATCTGCGCCCTCATGACCAAAGCACAAAAATACCAGGAAGTTCTGGAAGAAATCAAAGCCGTAATAGAGGGCGAAACGTCTATAACGGCGCGATACGCGACGGCGTCTTGCCTGTTGGCGCAACGTTTTGACTATTTTTTCTGGACCGGATTTTACGAGGTTGACCCGCTCAAAAAAGACGAGCTTGTCGTTGGGCCTTATCAGGGCACATTGGGTTGCCTGCGGATTCCGTTTTCGCGCGGCGTGTGCGGGGCCTGTGCAACACAGAAAAAATCCCTCATTGTCGACGATGTTCACGCTTTTCCAGGCCACATTGCCTGTGACAGTCAAACCAACTCCGAAATTGTCGTTCCCGTTCTCAATAAAGACGGCGAGCTTGCGGCTGTTTTGGATGTGGACAGCACGTCGCTCAATTCATTCGATGCGGATGATCAGAAAGGCCTGGAAGCCATCGCGGCTATTTTGCACGCATAGACGGCGATTAGACCCGCTTTTTCAGCTCTTCAGTCTTACTTAATTTCAGCGGTTCCCGATAGCGAGGCTCCGTTATCTCTCTCTCGGCGATAGTAAAAGCTTCTTCTATCGAAGAGGCCGAGAGAAGGTCATCCCGGGTCGACTCACTCGCAAATCCGGAATCGACGACGTGATGAAACGTTGCGAGCAGGGTTTCCCAATAACCCGTATCACTCAAAAATATGACCGGCTTCACATGAAGATTCAGACGCAGCCATGATAATATCTCGACAGCTTCTTCTAGCGTTCCAATACCGCCGGGTAGGACGATAAAAGCGTCGGCCTGCTCGAACATGGAGATTTTTCGCTCATGCATGGTCTCGACGAATTCATGTTCTACGCCAGAGACTGTCTTCTCTGCCTCTTTTAGGAAATTTGGCATAACCCCTGTGACCGGGGCGCCGCCCTGATGCGCGGCTCTTGCAACAGCGCCCATCAGGCCTAACCCGCCGCCCCCATAAACAAGTTTGTGGCCTCTCCGGGCGATTTCAGTTCCCAGATTTCTGGCCAAAACCATATGTTTTGGATCCTTGCCCGGACTTGCACCGCAAAAGACGCAGAGAGTTAATGCGCCCGTTTTCTCAGCGCTGTCGGATTTTTCAGTTTTATTTGTCATCACCTCGCCTTATGCCTTGAATGAAACGTCAATCAAGCACCCGCACAGGGAGATTTGTAAAAAATCATGTTCAAGGCCCGTATCATCTGGATCATAGTGGGAGGACTGCTTCTGGCCGTGGCGCTTATAGTCATTCTACAGATGCTGGATGTTCTCTCGCGTCTCGAGGGCGGCAACACGCAAAACCCGCCGCCTGTAATTGCCGAAACGGCCGACCCGCTTGGCTTGGCCCCAACCTTGTTTCAAGATATCAGCGAATATGAACAAAACGGCGTCAAGAAGCTGCGCCTGTCCGGCACGGCTCAGCCCAATACGGTTGTCATAATTTCAAACCGGGGATTGAGAGAGCGCCAGATAAAATCCGATGCCAATGGAAATTGGATGGTGACATTGGACGCCGTGGATGAGCAGCCCATGGTGCTGGAAGCCGTTTTGTATACCGACTCTGATGTGACGGTTCGCGGGGATGAAACGATTTACCGGATAGTCTTGCCTGAAAGACCGCAAGAAAACGATGAGGCAGAGGATACAGACGAAATGGAAGAGGACGTTAAGACCGTCATAGAACCTAAAAACCAACCTACACTTATCATGGTCAGCGTTCCGGGCGGGCCAACCAGAATCGTGACTTCGCCTTTTGGCGGCAGCCCGACAGAAGGACCTCTGACCATGGGGCCAATCGATTATGATGACGCAGGAGGCGTCATATTTTCGGGAACAACCAGTGAAGCTGGCCGCGTCCGTCTTTATGCGGGCGAGGCGGCCATTGGCGAGACACGGGTCGGGGCCGGCGGGCGCTGGAATTTCATCGCGGGCCGTATGCTGCCGATGGGGGAATATGATGTTCGTGCCGAACTTATCCGACCTGACGCAGAAAGGGTGCAAGTCACGGTTCCATTCGAACGCCTTCCGCCCGTCGAGATGGATCAGGCGAATATTCCCAGAGTTCGGTTTGAGCCGTTTCGATGGCAGATACGAAGGGCTTTGCTAGGCGGCGGGGCTCAGAACACGGTGATATTCGCGCCTCGGGAAGCCGAAGCAATTCTTCCCCCCGAGGAGTAGGGCGCTATTATTCGGCGGCTTCGGCGGACCCCACAGTGCCGCGTTCTGATTTATACCGCGTGTAATATCGCTTGGCCCGCTCGCCCAGAACGCTGGGCGCCGCCAAGAGGACGGGCGTGACAACAAGCGTCAGTATAGTGGCGAACCCCAAACCGCTGGCCACAACGAAGGAAATCGGCGCCCATATCTCTGATGTACTTGTCCCTCTTGTATCCAACTCGCCCGTGAAAATATTCGCGCCCCAGCCAAGGATAAGAGGCATTAGCCCCACAACAGTTGTCAGAGTCGTCAAAAAGACGGGACGCAAACGCTGAGCCGCGGTGCGCACAGCGGCGTCGACAGGCTCATATCCATGTTCGCGAAAGCGCTGATAAGCATCAATCAGAACAATGTTATTGTTCACAACGATTCCGGCCAGAGCGATGACGCCCGTCAGGGTCAGGATCATGGAAATATACGGATAGAAGATAAGTCCCAAAAGCACGCCGAAAACAGAAAGGATAACGGCCATGAGCGTCAGGAACACATGGTAGAAACTATTAAACTGCAGCAGAAGAATAACGCTCATCATGAATAGGATGGCGAGCATAGCAGCGGCCGCGAACTGCCCCGCTTCGGCGTTTTCTTCCTGTTGTCCTAGGAATTTCCATTTCACACTTGGCGGCAAATCAGCTTCTTCCTCAAACCATCGCGTGAGCTCTTCGACCTGAATATTGGTGGCGTAGCCTGACTGGGTATTTCCCTGTACAACGTAAAAAGGCAGCAAATCGCGGCGTTCAATTTGGTCCTGCCTCTGTTTAGCGACGCGGGTTACAACTGTTGACAGAGGGAGGGCCCCCGCCGGCGTCTGTATTCGAAGACTTTCCAGGCTGGACAAATCTCTTTCTGACGCCGGGTAGCGCAGCCGGATATCGACCTCTTCTTCGGCGTCCAGCGGACGATATTGACCCACAAGCGCGCCTTCTGTGATGAATTGAATGGCGGCGCCAATGCGCCCTATATCCAGACCCAAGCGGCCCGCCTCTGCTCGGTCGACAACAATTTCCCAGTCAACGCCAGGCAAGGGAAGTGAGTCTTCAATATCGACAACGCCTTCAATGCTTTCCAGTTTTTCTCGGACCTGTTTGGTCACTTCGACGAGGGCCACTTTGTCTTCGGCGGAAATCTGAATGCCGATATCTTTCCCGATGGGCGGGCCCTGATCAATGGCGGTCACTTCGGTGATAACGCCCGGAATGCCCGTCGTGGCGCGTTCCAGATCTTCGACAATGTCGGTAACGCTTCTACGTTCTGCGAAAGGCAATAGCTCCGTATAGACTTTCACGACCGTATCGGAGGGCACATTGGCCGGCCCGGTCAGAGCGCTTCCGCCCCCGCGTCCAATTGCGCCGTCTCCGGCAACCGTGTAAACGGATTCAATTCCCGGAATGTCCTTGATCCGGTTTTCAATATCTTTTCCGATGGCCAGCACTTGTTGAGGAGTCGTGTTGCCGCGCGCCCGGGCAAGAATAAAGAGCTGATCGGAGGGGGTCTGAGTAAAAAACTCGACCGGTTTGGGCGGCGGGCCCTGCATGCTGGCGCCAAAGGCAAAAACGATAAGAACCGCCGTTGCGATCATGCCTCCGAAAACGGCGAGCGGAAACCGCACGAGTTTTTGAATAATCCTAACATAGACGCCTGTAATCCCTGTCAGCTTCCCTGGATCACCTTCGCCAGCAGCCAACAGCGCGGCATTATCATTTTTCTTCTTCTTTGGTCTGAAGCCGATTTTGGCTCCCAATGTCGGAAGAAAAATAAGCGCCATAAGCGTCGAAGCCGACAGGACATAAATCATGGTGCGCGGAAAATAGGCCATGAACTTGCCGGTGAGCGTATCCCAGAAAAGGAGAGGGAGAAACGCGGCGAGGGTGGTCGCCGTTGACGACATAATGGGCCAGAACATTCTCTCTCCCGCCATCTTAAACGCTTCGAGCCGCTCGAGACCCTCATCCATTTTCCGGTCGGCAAATTCGACAATCACAATGGCGCTATCCACCAGAACCCCGACAGAGAGGATAAGGCCGAACAGGATCATCATATTGATGGTTTCGCCTTGGATATAAAACAGAGCAAACGCGATCAGAAAACTGGCCGGAATGGCCCAGCCCACAAAAAGGGCGGAGCGCCAGCCGAGGGCCGCAATGCAGACGATGAAAACCAGAATAACCGCATTGATGATGGAGGCGGAAAGCTCGCTCATCATGTCATTAATATAGGTGGAACGTGATTGGCTGTAGGAGACATTAATTGTCTTTGGCCATTCGGGGGCGCTGCTCACTTCATTGACCAGTTCCTGAACCCGGTCAGAGGTGTCCAGAATATTTTCGCCCTGCCGTTTGGAAACTTCGAGCGAGACTGACGTTCGGCCATTGAACCGCGCAAAAGTCGAGACATCTTTATATCCGCGGCGCACCTCGGCGATGTCGCCGAGTTTTATAATCGCGCCGCTCTCATTGCGCCGGATAACCAGCTCGCTCATATCTTCGGGATTTTCGATCAGCCCTGGTATTTTAACATTGAATTTGCCGCTTTCTGATTCCAGAGCGCCGGCGGGGACAAGCGCATTATTACGGCCCACAGCGGCGGATATCTCGTCATAGGTAATGCCGAGGCTTTCAATCCGCGCGGGATCCAGAACAGCTTCGAGAACATCGGTTCGCTCCCCGGAAATCTTGGCTTCAAGAACGGAAGGCAGGCTTTCGAGCCTCCGTTGCAGGTCTTTGGCGCGTTTTTGCAGTTCACGCTCCGGAGCATCTCCCCATAAATTCACGGTCAAAATGGGGAGGGAGGACGTGCTGACTTCTTCGACTATAGGTTCGCGGGCCTCTTGGGGGAACTCGGCGCGGGCTCTGTCGACCTTTTCCAGGACTTCTGACATGGCCTGATCCTGGTCAAAACTGGCTTCAAATTCCATAACGACATAGGCCACATTGGTGGAGGCAATGCCGTTCATTTCTTTCAATCCGTCAACGGATTTCAGCTCGGTTTCCAAGGGACGGATGAGCAAGCGCTCGGCGTCTTCCGGGGAAATCCCGGGCAAAACGACTTGCACATTGATAAAGGGAACGGGAATGTCCGGTTCGGCGTCGAGCGGCAATCGGCTCATGGCGAGCATACCGCCGATAACGGCAAATAACATGATGCCCAGCGTCATGCGCCAATTGCGGATTGAAAACCCGACGATACCGGCAAGGCCCTTTGCGCTAGGCGACATGCCGTCTTTACGCTTTACTGGGCCGAGATCATCCGGGTCGGCGCTCATTGAACGGCTGCCGCGTTGTAATTGGCGTCCGTTTCAACAGTTTGTCCGACAGCGACGTAATCCTGCCCTTCGGTAATGATGCGGGTCTGGTCAGGGAGGCCGGTGACCCACGCGCCATTCCCTGTTTCGTCTATCACGTCAACCTTTGCGAAGCGGACAATGTCTTGGCTGTCAACATATCGCACCCCGACTGTTCCGTCATCGTCGAGGGTGAGGATATTGGCCGGAATGCGCTGAGCCATGGTTTTCCCGGCTGTAATTTGCACAGTGGCCGTAACGCCGGCTTTGAGTGTGTAATCGTCATTGGGAACAAGGATTTCGGTCCTGAAAGTACGGGTAGCGGTATCGGATTTGGCTTCGATAAAGTCTATTTTGCCTTCTACCGTTTCGCCCGTTGCCAATTTGATTATGGCCGTTTCGCCGGAATTGACCAGACCAACCTGTTTCTCGGTCAGTTGAACGATAACTTTCAGCGGGGAGAGATCAACAATCAGGCCGCAAGGCTGACCCGGTGACAGGTAGTCGCCGACTTGGGCCAATTGCTCTTCCCAGACGCCTTCGAAAGGCGCGCGGATATTCACGTTATCCAGTTCGATTTCGGCTTGCTTAAGCGATGCTTTTGCCCCGTCTAGCTGGGCTTCGAAACCGATAACACGCGTTTCGGATTGAAAGCCTTTTTCAGCCAATATCCGGGCGCCTCGAACGTCATTTTCAATCGATCTCAGATTGGCGCGCGCCTGATCGACCATAGCGGCGCGGGCGTCGATATCCTGACGACAGACGAGCGCCCCTGTTTTGACAATTCGGCCCTCAGAGGCCGGGACAGACGTCACAAGGCCGGACGTCTGGGCTTTGACCGTGACTTCGCGGGCGCTCTCGGTCTGGCCGTAAAGCTCCAGGATGTTTTCATGCGGCTGGGCGCTAACGGATTTGACTTGAACGGTCGGAACCCGAGTCTGCGCTTCGCTTTGAATTTCAGCTTGGGTTTTCCCGATAGCCGGGGGGCCTTCACCCAGATTATTGACGATGAACCAGATAATTATCAGGCCGAGAAGACCCCCGGCTATCAGAAATGATTTATTCAATTTCATGGCTCTGTTTACGCCTTTGCGGGTCTGACAGTTTTGCCTATCCCTTTTGTGCGCTGCATAGAGTAAAAGCTTTCGAATTTCTAATAATAATCCTGCAAAGCCGGGGTGCGAAACTGCATATGCCCAATTTTAACTAAAATTCCCGTTTTCTTGTGAAATCCTATATGGGATTGCTTTAAATCAGGCTTGCCTTTGCTGTATGGCTTAGTAACGTAACCGTTTCACAGATTAAGACTGACCGGGGGTTAGGTTTGAGCGATATTCTACAACAGCTGACGGCGAGACGCGCCGAAGCTAAAATGGGCGGCGGCCAGGCCCGCATCGACGCGCAACACGCCAAAGGCAAGCTGACCGCCAGGGAGCGGCTCGAGCTTTTACTGGATCCCGAGAGTTTCGAAGAGTTTGACATGTTCGTCAAACACCGCTCCACCGATTTCGGGATGGAGAAAAAACACATTCCGGGCGACGGCGTTGTCACCGGATGGGGGACGATTAACGGCCGCAAGACGTTCGTCTTCGCACAGGACTTCACCGTTTTTGGCGGATCGCTCTCCGAGACCCACGCCCAGAAAATCTGCAAGGTGCAGGAAATGGCGATGAAGCAGGGCGCGCCGATTATCGGCCTGCAGGATTCAGGCGGCGCCCGGATCCAGGAAGGCGTGGCCGCGCTGACCGGTTATACTTCCGTTTTCCAGAATAATATCATGGCTTCCGGCGTTGTGCCGCAAATCTCTGTCATTATGGGCCCGAGCGCGGGCGGCGCGGTATATTCTCCGGCGCTGACCGATTTCATCTTCATGGTGCGCGACAGCTCTTACATGTTCCTGACCGGCCCTGACGTTCTGAAAACGGTCACCAACGAAGTCGTGACGTCCGAAGAGCTTGGCGGCGCGAAAACCCATACGACAAAATCCTCTGTCGCGGACGGGGCGTTTGATAATGATATGGAAGCGCTGGCGGAAATTCGTCGCCTGTTTGACTTCCTGCCGCTCAATAATCGCGACCGCTCTCCGGTGCGGCCTTTTTATGACAGGCATGACCGCATAGACGAGAGTCTCGATACGCTCGTCCCGGACAATCCGAATATTCCTTACGACATGCACGAGCTGGTGCGGAAAGTGGCCGATGAAGGCGATTTCTTTGAAATTCAGCGTGACTTCGCCAAAAACATTCTCTGCGGTTTTGTCCGCATCGAAGGTCAAACCGTCGGCGTCGTCGCCAACCAACCCATGGTTCTTGCGGGCTGTCTTGATTCGGACGCGTCCCGCAAAGCGGCGCGGTTTATCCGCTTCTGCGACTGTTTTGAAATTCCGATCCTGACCCTCGTTGATGTGCCGGGCTTCCTTCCGGGAACGAGCCAGGAATTTGGCGGCGTTATCAAACACGGCGCGAAACTGCTCTATGCTTACGGCGAAGCGACTGTGCCGAAAGTCACCGTCATCACGCGCAAAGCCTATGGCGGCGCCTATTGCGTCATGGCCCCGAAAAACCTTCGCGGTGATTTGAACTATGCCTGGCCAACCGCGCAAATCGCCGTGATGGGCGCCAAGGGCGCGGTGGAAATCCTCCACCGCAAAGACCTCGGCGACACAGACAAAATCGCCAAGCACACCTCGGATTACGAAGAGATGTTCCTGTCTCCGTTCCGCGCCGCCGAACGCGGCTATATCGACGAGGTCATCCAGCCCCGCAGCACCCGCAAACGCGTCAGCCGCGCCCTCGCTCTGCTCAAGGATAAAAAGCTCGACAATCCGTGGAAGAAGCACGGGAATTTGCCATTATGATCAAAAAAATACTTATAGCGAACCGGGGCGAGATTGCTTGCCGCGTGATTAAGACGGCCAAGCGGCTCGGCATTGAAACGGTGGCGGTTTATTCCGATGCCGATAAAAACGGCCTGCATGTATCGATGGCGGATGAAGCCATTCACATCGGCCCGCCGCAAGCCAATCAGTCCTATCTGGTGATGGATAAGATTATCAAAGCGATTGAGGACAGCGGCGCGGACGCCGTACATCCCGGCTATGGTTTCCTGTCGGAAAACCCGGAATTTGCCAAATTACTCGCCAAGAAGAACATCACCTTTATTGGCCCGAACCCGCACGCCATTGTGTCAATGGGCGATAAGATTACATCGAAAAAACTGGCGAAAGAGGCGGGCGTATCCTGCGTGCCGGGCCATATGGGCCTGATCGAAGATGCCGACGAAGCCGTCAAAATTTCTCAAAAGGTCGGCTATCCCGTCATGATCAAAGCGTCGGCAGGCGGCGGCGGGAAAGGCATGCGCATCGCCTATAATGACGAAGAGGCGCGCGAAGGATTCCAGTCCTCCAAAAACGAAGCCGCAAGCAGCTTTGGCGATGACCGTATCTTTATCGAAAAATTCGTCGAAGAACCGCGCCATATTGAAATTCAGGTGCTGGGCGACAAGCATGGCAATGTGATTTATCTCGGCGAGCGCGAATGCTCCATTCAGCGCCGAAACCAGAAAGTCATCGAAGAAGCGCCGTCGCCTTTCCTCGACGAAAAAACGCGCGCCGCAATGGGCGCGGAATCTGTCGCGCTGGCCAAAGCCGTGGATTACGATTCCGCCGGCACGGTCGAATTCATCGTCGACAAGCACAAGAACTTCTACTTCCTCGAAATGAATACGCGCTTGCAGGTGGAACATCCCGTCACAGAATTAATTACCGGCGTTGATCTGGTGGAACAAATGATCCGCTCCGCGCAGGGCGAAGAACTCAACATGACGCAGGACGATGTCAAACTGAATGGCTGGGCGATTGAAAGCCGGATTTACGCCGAAGACCCGTTCCGCAACTTTCTGCCCTCCATTGGCCGCCTGACCCGCTACCGCCCGCCGATTGAGGGCACAAAAGAAAACGGCGCCATCATCCGCAACGATACCGGCGTTTTCGAAGGCGGCGAAATTTCCATGTATTACGATCCGATGATTGCCAAGCTCTGCACCTGGGGCGAAGATCGCGGGGTCGCGCTGGACGCCATGCAGCACGCGCTCGATTTGTTCGAGCTTGAAGGCATTGGCCACAACATCCCGTTCCTGCAGGCTGTCTATGATCATGACCGCTTTGAACGCGGCGACATTTCAACGGCCTTCATTGCCGACGAATATCCCGATGGATTTGAAGGCGGGGACGTCAATCCGGGCCATGCGCGCAAAATAGGCGCGATCTGCGCCTTGATGCACGACATTACCGAACACCGCGCCGCTAATATCTCCGGCAGCCTGCCGAACCATCAACGCCATATTCCAGATGAGTGGGCGGTGCAGGTCGGCGATCTGCATTACACAGCCGATATTAACGGCGAGAAGGGGCTTCGCACCATCGTCGTCGGCGACGGCGAGAAGGCGGCGATAGAGATGGAAGTGCTGACCGCGTGGAAACCGGGCCTGCCGTTGGTCATCGCTCTGGTGGATAACAAGCCATTCAATTTCAAGGCCGAGCCTATTCCCGAAGGCTACCGCGTTCGTCACCGCGGCGTCGAGTTCAAGGTCGCCGTCCGAACGCCGCGCGCCGCTGAACTCTCCGAAGTCATGCCGATAAAAGAAGAGGCGGACACATCCAACCTTCTGCTCTGCCCAATGCCGGGCGTTATTGTCTCTATCCTCGTGGAAGAGGGACAAGAGGTTCAGGACGGCCAGGCCCTCGCCGTGGTCGAAGCCATGAAAATGGAAAACACCCTTCGCGCCGAGAAGAAAACCAAAGTCACAAAAATCAACGCCGCGCCGGGAGATAATCTCGCCGTGGACGAAGTGATTATGGAATTCGAGGTCACGGAATAAGTTTCAATGATCGCACTAGGCAGGCCCGGCCTGCCTAGTGTCATTTCATCTCATTCCGCTAAAATGCGTTTGCCCAATTAGATGTCGGGGTTGACCCTCGACTGAGCGAAACCCATTAAACATACTTTAAAGAAACTTCTCCAATTTGACGTTTTCTTAACTTAAACGCGCCGAAATGCGGAGAAAACTTGCAATTTCCTTAACATCGTGATACATAAGGGTTTATGTTAACTTTGAGAACACGTTCGATGCCCCCCAAATTCCGCGCGATCGTTTTTTAACGCTTCATACTCCGCAAAGCCTGACCCCGCCCTGACCCGGTCGAGCTTTGTCTATTTGCGACCCGTTCTTCATATTTAAATTAAGGTTCCCATGCTTTATCATAATTCCCGCCCGATTGCTTCCAAAACTGCTGCCCACCGTTATGCCAACCGCCCTGATCGGTTTTATCAATGGCGGAATTTCTTCGAAGACCGTCCGGATGCGCTGGATCTCATCGAAGAAGAATTTGAGCTTCAAAACGAAGAAACCCGCCACGACAAATACTTCATCGTTCCGGGCCGTAGCAATATGATCACCCGAATGACGGATTCCGATATGCTGGAAATCCGCTCCATGATCAGTACAGACGGTCCGCTGGAGCAGTGGGAACGGTCTATCAAAACCGCTTTCCCGCTTAAGCGTACAACGTCCTCCATGATCGGCACTTACATTCCGCGTTTCCGCGGATGCTGCTCCTCTGTTGCAGACGCTGAGAGCCTGACAGATGCACTGTCCAAAAAGAGCAAGTTTTACAGAACAGAGCTCAATCGCCGCATTTTTGAAAGCGATGAGCTGCGCGTAGAAGTGTCGACCATGACTTTTGAGGATCAAAAATTTACGACGATCGCTATTTCGTCTGAATCTTCTGACAAAGTTCTCGCCGCGTTGAAACGCTTTGGCTTTAAACCGCGCGCCAATCAGAATTATGGTGCGTTCTTAAGCCAGTTCCGCTCCCATACACTTTAAGTCATCTGATAAATTTCAGAACATTAAAGGCCCGCCTTGAGCGGGTTTTTTCATGAATCGCCCGCGCAATCCCTGCTGCACGGACTTTAAGCGTTTCGTCACGAACTGTGTTTAGAGTTGGTTCGAATCTTGCAGGGAGACCCCTCTGCACTTATTGAGCCATGACTATGTCAGCCACTGTTCAACAGCCCCGCTCTGAAATTCTGCCCGCCCAAGAACCGCGCGCAGAGAGAAACGATTTACCCGAAATTACGCCGTTCAAGCCGCCATTCTGGATGCAGAGTGCCTTTGTACAAACCGCAATTGCGAGCATGAAGTTTCGAAAGCGCGGACCGAATCCTATGCTCGACGCGGCCGAAGAACGTATCATCGAGTGTGATGACGGCGTTCGTCTGTTGGGGAGCTATTCGCCCAATCCGGAAAACAAAGCGCTCGTTATCTTTCTTCATGGCTGGGAAGGCTCGCAAGACTCTACTTATGTCGTCTCGAGCGGCCGTCACATGTATGAACAGGGCGCGTCTATATTCCGGCTGAATTACCGCGATCACGGCAATAGCCATCATCTGAACGAAGGCGTATTCTACTCTACGCTTTTCAATGAGGTTTTTGACGCGGTTAAACAGGCCGCGACACTGGCGGAGGGCGCTCCGGTTTATGTTGTCGGATTTTCACTCGGCGGGAATTTCGCGCTTCGGATTGCGCGCTCCCTTCGCGACCTGACCATTCGCAATCTTAAGCATATCGTTGCGATCAGTCCCGTCGTGGACCCATGGGGTGCATCGCCATTGGTCGACCAAAACTGGCTTTATCGCCGTTATTTCATGAAAAAATGGACGAAGTCGCTTCGCAAGAAACAAGAGCTTTATCCGCATATTTATGATTTCAGTACAATTTTATCTGAAAATCGCGTTTTGGATATTACGCAGAAGCTCCTTCCTGCCTATTCTGACTATCCAGATATGGAGAGCTATTTTAACGCCTACCGCGTCGATCCGCATGATCTGGAATATTGTCCGCTGCCGATCTCAATTATCACGGCGGCCGATGACGGGATGATACCGGAAGAAGACATTGAAAAATTGGTTCTCAATAAAAATGCCCGGCGCATCATTCACGATCACGGGGGCCATAACGGATTTTTCCAAAGCCTGATGGGCCCAACCTGGTATGATGATTATATCAGCGAAATGATTTTTGGGGGCGAATCCTAGTCTGACGTTACCTCATATAAATCACCGCCAATGGTCGTCATGAGCAGGGCTTGGTCGTCCGCGCGGATTCCAAAACTCGTAATTTGACCAAAGCCGCTCCCCACCAACCCAAAATCATCATTTAGCCTCTCATATTCATCCGAACTCAAAGTCACTCCATCTACCAGTGAAGATGCTGGGACTGACCAGAGGTTACCCGAAATAAAGTCGCCAAATATATAGTGCCCGAAGAGGTCATCAATCGGCCCGGTATAGACTACGCCGCCGGTAATGGATCTGCCCTGAAAAGGTCCGGTTCCATGGGAGTATTCTGTGACGGGCGGTGTCAGGTCGCTACTACTCGTGCCTTTGAAATCCAAAGTCCCTTCGACCAAACTCCAACCAAAGTTTCGCATCGCGTCGTTGATGGGCAGGCGGTTGACTTCTTCCCGGGCGGACTGTCCGACATCAGCAACAATCAAATCACCCGTATTGGGATCAAAGCTCGCGCGGTACGGATTTCGCAGACCAATAGCGAATATTTCTTCCCGTCCGCTCGAAGGATCGCCTGCAAACCTATTGCCGGATGGTATGGCATAGTCCCGCAGATCATCGGCGGGAAAGTCATCAGATGTGACGTCCAAGCGCAAAACCTTGCCCAAAAGGGAGGACGTGTCTTGCGCGAAATTGTTTGGATCGCCGCCGCCGCCGCCATCTCCGGTCGGGACGAGTAGAAAGCCGTTTTCATCAAAGCCTATCCAGCCGGCATTATGATTGGATGCGGGTTGAGGGATGGTCAAAATCACATCCCCAGTGGCGGGGTCGCCGATATCCAACTGTCCCGCTACCGCGCTGTAACGACGGATTTCAGTGTCTCCGGCGGGGTTGGTAACATTGATGTAAAAGACGCCGCTCGTTTCATAATCCGGGGCGAAAGCTATGCCCAAAAACCCGCGCTCCCCGGCGGTGGAAATTGAGCCGGAAATGTCTAGAAAATCGACTGAGTCTATGACGCCGCCTGGGCCAATCAGTCGCGCCCGTCCGGCCTTTTCCAGGACGACAGACCTGTCATTCACGCCCGGAAGGTTGGTCACATAAATTGGCTGAGAGAAAGACGATGACAGGACTTTTGCAGAGAACGGCTCATTTACATCTGTCACCGTAATCGTGATGTCTTGATCAACGCTATTGCCCTGACCGTCCTCCAGACGGAAAGTCAGCTCATATATGTTATCCTGATTGCCGTCTTGCGGGCGTTCGAAATTTGGCGGCGCGTTGAAGTTCAGTTCATCGCCCCCGCTGGCGGCGTCGTCAAAGGTGAACAGCGAGGCGTCGGCCGTCTCGAGCAAAGTAAAAGAAACGGTGTCGCCCTCGGGGTCTGAGGCTTCCGGTGCATAGACCAAATCCCCGTTTTCTTCGATGGATATATCGGTCTCGCTTGTGAAACTCGGAGCAGCATTTTCAGTCACTGGCGGGGGAGGCGGTGTTTGGTCGGAGCTTCCGCTCCCGCAGGCCACCAACAGGCTTGAACAGAGCAAAAGGGAGGCTTTAAAATTAAGGTTCGTCGTCATGTTTGTCGCTCCAATTCTGATTGCGCTCCCCAGATGAAAGACCTAAATCACCGTCATGATTATGATGATTTTGAAATTCCTTGTTTTTCTAACGCTCGGAGTGTGTGTTTTGTTCTTTCTTCTTGGCCTGCTGTCGCAAAAAGGCAAAGCAAAGGGCCTTGAAAACGGCCAACTGGCGGACTGTCCTGCCTCGCCAAATGCCGTCAGTTCAGAACCGGGCACGCAGCCCGAAAAATATGTAGAGCCCTTGCAGGCAAAACTGGAAGACGTTTTGCAAGCCATAAAAGAAACCGGGGGCGTGATAACGTCCCATAGCGATAATTATCTCTCCGCCACATATATGAGCGCGGTATTTAAGTTTGTTGACGATGTCGAAGTACGCGCCGACGGGGCGCTCTGTCACATTCGCTCGGCCTCTCGCGTCGGGTATTCAGACAGAGGTGCCAACCGAAAGCGTGTTGCCGCCATCCGGGCCGCGCTTTAAAAGGCCTAGGACGCCCATTGAAACATGCCGCAAGTGCATTAAAGGACTAATCATGTCGAATTCTTCAAACGGAAAAAAAATAGATCACGCCCGGGTAAAGGCTCTGACGACGGAATTGCTGGAAGCCCTTGGCGAAGATCCAACCCGGGAGGGGCTAGTGGAAACCCCCCGGCGGATCGCTGATTTCTGGCGGGAATTCATTGAATATGACACGGGAAAAATTGATACGACGTTTGACGCGGTCAAGCATAACCAGATGGTCGCTGTCACAGGCATGAAAGTCTGGTCAATGTGTGAACACCATATGCTCCCATTCTGGTGTGATGTCTCTATTGCTTATATCGCTGAAGATAAGGTCTTGGGCTTGTCAAAATTTGCCCGAATTGCCCATAAACACGCACACAAACTGACTCTACAGGAACAATTAGTATCCGATATTGCCAATGAATTGAAAGATATTCTCGGGACTGAAAATATTGCCGTCATGGCCAAAGGCGAGCACCTCTGCATGACCATGCGCGGTATCAAGACGCCGCATCGTATGATCAGCACAGCTCTATCTGGTAAATTCCATCAATCCGAACAGCGCATGGAATTCCTCCGCATTATTGATGCTGGTATTTAATTCGGTTTAGGTTCGGGCTGTATTGCCCCATCGCGCGAGGACCCGATTTACGCTATACTTAGGCCATGACCCCAGAGCTTCTCCGACGTGATTGGCTGTCTTTGCGCTACTGGCTGACGCGCTGCGTGTTGCCGAGCGCCGCCATTCTCGTCGGGATATTGCTTCTGTTTCGGGGACTGACAGATAACGTGGTGGATTTGAACCAGAACGCCCTTATCGTTGGGTTTTTCTCTCTCTATTTCGTTTTTGTCAGAGGGGGGCACCTCCTGATGGTGCGAAGCCTTCATGCCGAACTGCTCAAGAAATACCCCGAAGGCTACGCCGAAAAACTCGGATATATACCGCGCGGGCAAATTCGGCGCCGCAATGTCGGGTTTACTTTGGCCCGTATCAAACGCGAATTAATGCTGGAAGAGCAAAAGAAAAAATCCAAGCGGCTCGGCTAAAGCGCGCCTCTCATGCTTGACATCAACGGGGGCTGTGGCAATTCAGTTTCATGACTGCACCCGACCCTTTAGCTCCCATCTCGATCAGCTCTAAATGGGACGAGATAGTAGGCCTGTTCAAAGCCAGAACTGCTTTTCAACCCTCGAAGTTCTGGATGAGTGGTTTGTCATCCCGTTTAGGGTCTAAACGTCTTTCAAGGTTGCGGACGACAAAACGGGCCCTCCGGCTTGAAAGCCTTCTCAACGCCGCGTCTAATAGAGATGTAAAAGCGCTCCGGACCTTCGCAGCCGTTAATCAAGAACAGGCCACAGCCGCCTTCCGCCTGACCATGGTGACCAATATTACGTGGCCTGTCGGGTTTCTAGCGATTATACATCAATTCTCGCCAAATGGATTAGGCGGGCTGCTTCAAAATAGCTTTAAGACCGACTTCTTATTTCTAAGCGTTTTGGGCGCCACGGTTATCGTCTGCGTCATAGGCGTAGCGCTTTTTGCGCTGGCCAATTTAAGCCAGGCGCGGGACATACGCCACCTGATCGATTTACACGCGGCAGAGCGCGGGATTTACTTCGGTCTGGAAGACATGGAGGAGCTAAGTCTCACCTAGACGGTTGAACTCCGGTGTGATAGGCGAAATCCATGTTTAAACGGGTTATAACAATACGAATTATTAGCCCGGTACGCTGAAGGCGTGCCGGGAATTTCAACCCGCTTTTTAACGTCCTTATACATCCGAGACATTCATGACTGATTCCAATGACACGACCCGCGACTATCGCGAGACGTTATTCCTGCCAAAAACCGATTTTCCAATGCGGGCGAGCCTGCCCAAACGCGAACCTGACTGGATCGCGCGCTGGAATGAGATTGGCCTTTATAAAAAACAACGCGAAGCCGAAAATGCCAAGGGGCCCTATACGCTTCATGACGGCCCGCCCTATGCCAATGGTCATATTCATATGGGGACGGCGCTCAATAAAATTCTCAAGGATATCGTCAACCGCTCCCACCAGATGCTGGGTCATGACGCCAATTACGTCCCCGGATGGGATTGCCACGGCTTGCCCATTGAGTGGAAAGTCGAAGAAGAGTTTCGTGGTAAAGGCCGCCAGAAAGAAGATGTTCCGGGGTCAGAATTTCGCACGCGTTGCCGCGAATACGCCGCCGAATGGCTCGACGTACAGCGCGAAGAGTTTAGACGCCTCGGCGTCATCGGCGATTGGGACACGCCTTATAAAACCATGAATTTTGACAGCGAATCCGTGATCTGCGGCGAGCTTTTGAAAATCGCCGGGACAGGGCAGCTTTATCGCGGCTCCAAACCTATCATGTGGTCCCCGGTCGAACAGACTGCACTCGCCGAAGCCGAAGTGGAATATCAGGATAAAAAAGCAACGCAGATCTATGTGAAGTTTCCTGTGCGCGAATTTTTAGGAATTGATACCAACTCTGAAGGCTTTGCTTCGACTAAAGTTGTAACTAATATTTTGAAGCAACTGGATGATTATCAAAAAGAAGTTCGTATTAAAGAGTTGTTAGATGCATATGTAGTGATTTGGACAACAACCCCTTGGACAATTCCAGCGAATAGAGCAGTCGCATATTCGAAGTCAGAACCCTATTTATGTATTGAAGTTCTTGAGATGAAATCCGAGGAAGAGGTGGGCTTTAAACCTTGGGATTTAGTTGGGCAGAAATTAATTGTTGCTTCTGAATTACTTTTAGATGTTTTAAATGCGGCGCATATTTCTCATCAAAAAATTATTTCTGAAGTCGAACAAGACTTGCTAGAAATTCTTATCTTAGATCACCCTCTTAAAAATATGGAAGAGGCAGAAGGTAAATTCGATTTTCCTGTCCCGCTTCTCGAAGGCTCTCATGTCACGTCAGACGCCGGTACGGGTTTTGTGCATACGGCGCCGAGCCATGGTGAGGATGATTACGGAATCTGGATTTCCAATCAAAAAATGCTCGAAGAGATAGGCGTTGACCCAATCGTCCCGATGACTTTGGACGATGCAGGTTGTTACACCGATGTCATGCCAACGCGATTGCAAGGCCTGGACGTTATCCGCACCTCCGGCAAGAAACGCGGACAAGACGGCAAAGCCAATGCGGAAGTCATCAAAGCCCTGATGGAAACCGGCAATATCATGGCGCGGGGTATCATGATGCTCCGCGACGCGCATAGCTGGCGATCCAAAGCCCCCGTTATCCGCCGCGCCACGCCGCAATGGTTTATCTCCATGTCCAAAGAGGGCCTGCGCGACAAAGCATTGAAGGCGATTGACGATACTGCCTTTTGGCCGGACCGCGGGCGTAACCGTATTGGAACCATGGTCGCCGACCGCCCAGACTGGTTGATTTCCCGCCAGAGAAATTGGGGCGTTCCGATTACGCTTCTCGTGGATAAGGACGGAAAGCTTCACACAGAACGAGATGACGCCGACGCCATTAATTCGCGTATTCTCGCTAAGGTCGAAGAGCAGGGCGTGGATGGGTGGTTTGACACGCCGCTCGAAGAGTTCATGCCAAATGATAATGATGGCTGGGAAAAGGTGACGGATATTCTGGATGTCTGGTTTGACTCTGGCTCTACCCATGCCTTCTGTTTGAAGCGCCGTGATGATTTGCCGGACCGCGCTGACCTCTATCTCGAAGGGTCAGACCAACATCGCGGCTGGTTCCAGAGCTCGCTCATGGAAAGCTGCGCAATCTACGGCGAAGCGCCGTATAAAGGTGTTCTAACCCACGGCTTTGTCGTGGATGAAAAGGGCTTTAAGATGTCGAAATCCCTCGGCAATACAATGAGCCCGGAAGATATTTCCAAACAATATGGTGCAGAAATCATGCGCATCTGGACGGCCAGTTCCGATTGGGCAAATGATCTGAAAATCGGCAAGGAAATCATCCAGACGAGTGCGGATGCTTACCGCAAACTTCGTAATACGCTGCGTTATATGATCGGCGCACTGGACGGGTTTGACGGCTCTGAAACAGTGGAATTCGCCGACATGCCGGCGCTTGAAAAATGGGTGCTGCACCGTCTGTCTGAAATCACAGCAGAGCATGAAGGCTGGGTTCGGAACCACGACCACAAGAAGATCTTCAGCACTTTGTTTAATTTCTGCACGGTGGATCTGTCAGCCTTTTATTTCGATATCCGGAAAGACGCGCTCTATTGCGATCCTCTGGATAGCACCCGCCGACGCGCCTGCCGCACGGTCATGAATGAAATTTTCCAGCGCCTGACGACCTGGCTTGCGCCGATCATGAGCTTCACCATGGAAGAGGTCTGGCAAGCAAGGCATCCGTCCGAAGGCGGCTCTGTGCATTTGGAGCTGTTCCGAAGCTGTCCGGATGAGTGGAAGAATGAGGATTTGGCGTCGCATATCCAAGCCGTTCGTGATTTCAGAGTAAAAGCTCAAGAAGCGATTGAGCCTTTGCGGAGAGAGGGCGTTATTAAATCTTCTCTCGACGCTTCGGTAAAGGCAGCAGAGGCCGGCCTTTCAGGTCCAATGAAAGCGCTCGGAGTCACGGATGACAATACATATGAAAACCCAAGCGACCCACGAGATTGCTTGGCAGATTATTTAATTGTCAGCCATTGCGAGCTTAGCGCAAGCCAGGACGACGGCAGTCTGTCTGTCTCCGATTTGAAAGACGCTGAGGGCTATAAAAAATGCGAACGCAGCTGGAAATATTTCCAAGGCGAAGGCGAAATTACGCCAAGAGACGCCGCCGCTGTTGCGTTATTTGATAAGAAGTAACTGTTTCCTGAAAACTCTTTTCCCCGCTCACGGGGTTTACCCTCCTCCGTTTACGGGGGAGGTGGGCCGCGACTGCGGCTCGGAGGG
The DNA here is from genome assembly GCA_963972195.1 of uncultured Hyphomonadaceae bacterium. GTDB lineage: Bacteria > Pseudomonadota > Alphaproteobacteria > Caulobacterales > Maricaulaceae > Litorimonas. Next base: position 214,699 of record CAXATH010000002.1, read on the forward strand.
GGAGCCGCGTTTAACAGACGCCAGCGTAATACGCTCCCCCCCCCCATCCCCTCGCATTCGCGAGGTCATTCGCGTTACGACATTTCATGTCGCTTTGGCTCAAACCCCGTAAACGGGGGAAGATGATCCGCACTTATCCTTCAAAAAAACCCATACCTCTCAATCCCTTACCCCTAAAATCAACAAAATGATCCGCACTTTGCATTTTGGGGGTATATTTAAGATGTTCTTTTGCTCATGGACAGGAAGACGTCACCTTCTGGAGCAAGGGACAGCGAGGTTGAGCGACCCTCTGTGACAGGAGGGTGTGTGCCGGGCCACCGAGAGTGGGTTAGCCTGCCTACCGCGTCCAGAAGCTGTAAACGGCTTCGTCCCGGCGCGACTGTGGGAGCCATGTAAGAGGCCGCTCCGGTTCCAATCGCTGCCGCGGGGTTAGCGCCCTTGCGAAACATAACCAAATTCGGTCTCCGGCAAGGATACCGACCCCGCGGGCAGTCCACTTCATTTGGAAACCGTGAGAAGGCTCCGCACTTGATGGCGAGTTGGATGAAAGGTGTGGGTGATGCACAATTTGAATTTGTCCTGTCATTCCGCACAGCGCACGCATTCTCGATTGGCTACGTGCGAAATGGCAGAAATAGAGTGAAACCCTTTCACGTACCCAACTGTATTGAGTGACTAGGAACAGGCCGGGCTTTTGCTAGTATCGCGGAAAGAAACAAGGAGGTGTGATCAAGATGAAATCTATTTTCTTATCTGCCTTAATGAGCGCCGCTCTTTTCGGAGCGGGCGAGGCGGCGGCGCAGTCTCCAAATAGCAGCCCTGTCTTGCTGATAGAGTCTCTTCCCTCGGATAATCCCGATTACCGCCGCATGATTTTGGTGAAATATCTTTCGGGCCCTCAGGTGAGTGTGGCTTATAAAGCTTATACAAGATCAGAATTTGCACAGATTAAGGATGAAACGCCCCCGGAAGTCATCTCGGCTTGCCAGAGCGGCGCGGCGGCGACTTTGACTGAAATCAAAGAGTTCCAGGAAGTTGAAGCCAAGCGAAAAGCGGAAGGTAAGCCCCCGGCAGTCGCAAGGTTTTGTATTAAAAATGTCTCGGACTGGGTAGCGACCGGGCGGGATAAATATCTTGATCCGATTTTTCTCGGGCTTCCCTACGCGGCCGTTTTGAAAACGGAATCCAAAACCCTGTCTGGAAATTAATCTACGGCAACAAATTTCCTATTGACCACAAATGTAATCAACCTTATCGATTACAGACGTAATTGATAGGGAAGACATGGCTCAGCGCATTTCACAATCTGAACTCGACATCATGAACGTCCTTTGGGAAAAAAACCCAATGGCCGCCAGTGATGTTGTAGAGCGGCTCGATAATGACAAGGACTGGAGCAGCCGGACGGTCAAGACGCTCCTCTCACGTTTGGTCGAGAAGGGCGCCTTGTCCACCGAGGCCGATGGCCGGCGTTATTTATATACGCCGCTGATTGCCAAAGAAACCTACGCCTCTCACGCCGCCAAAAGCCTTTCGGAGCGTTTATTTGGCGGCCGCGCCGCGCCGCTCGTGGCGCATCTCGCCCACGGGGACGGGCTGAGCGATACCGATATTCAAGAGCTTGAAGCCCTTCTGGCGAGGTTAAAAAAATGACCTTGGCAGATGTGGCAGATTGGGGGTTGCAGACGGGGCTGGTAGTCAGTTTCTTGATCGGACTGGTGCTGATTATTCGGCGCCCGTTTGCGCGCTATTTCGGGGCGGGGGCGGCCTATGCTCTCTGGTTGCTGCCCGCTTTGCGCCTCTTTATGCCGACCGTGACCGTGCCATTTCTGCGCCGTCCCGCGCCGGAAAATTTTGAATCGCTGAGCCCAACGTCGGAACCGGTCTTTTACAACATACCGTCCGAGACGCTACCGACCTTGACGGTTGACCCTAGCACTTTCGTAGAGACCTCTTCACATATGTCTATCCCTTCAATCTGGGCCGTTATCGCCGTAATCTGGCTGAGCGTCGCGATCCTATGGTTCGGATTTCAGCTTGTCCGGCAACGCGCTTTCATGGCGCATATGCGGACGAACTCGGTCCCCGTCTCTGATCAACTCTCGTCAAGTATTAAGAGCGCCGGAGAGATGACAGGCCTACGCAGGCTCCCGACTATCCGATTGAGCCGCGCCGTCTCGGGCCCGATGGTGACGGGTTTGACCCGGCCTCTAATATTGCTGCCGGAGGATTTCGAATCTCGGTTTGATCGTCAGCAACAAATTTTTGCACTCGTGCATGAGATGTCGCATATAAGGCGCGGCGATCTCTGGGTTGCGCTTATTGTGCTCGGCTTTCGCGCGCTGTTCTGGCCTAATCCACTGGTTCATTACGCAGCGCATAAGATGCGCATTGATCAGGAAGCCGCTTGCGACGCAGCCGTGGTCGCCAGAACAGGCGGAGGCGACGCCACCCATTCTTACGCACAGACCCTGGTCCACGCGGCAAGAACATCGACACAGTCCGGTCAACAATCCCCTCTCGGCTTGGCTCTCTATGAACCAAACCCGACGGAAAGAATGTCAAAAGGAGACGAAAATGACGAAATGGTTTGATTTAGGTGTGTCCCACCCCTTGGCGCTGGGCATGGCCCACCCGTTGGCGGATCGCTTGGAAACCTTGGCCAGTCCGAAGGTGAATAAAACCTGGGCCAAGGGCGCGACAGCTGCATTCGTGCTCGGCGTTGCAACGATGTCAGCCCCGCTGACAATCGCTGAGAGCCATCCGGAAAATACGCTCGAAGACACCGTGGTGACGACGAGCAATAATAAGTCCGTTATAAAAATTCACAAAACTGATGATGACGGCAACGAAATCAAGAAGCACTATGAAATCGAAATCAATGGCGATGAATTCGAAGCTTACGAATTTGACGAAGATGGAAACAAGCGGAAAGTCGAGGCCTCCGAGATTGAAGGCTTTGATCTTGAAGACGCCAAAAAATCCAAGTCTTGGGCATTTTCAGTTGGAGAGGACAATCAGCTAAAATTTAATTCCGGAAAACATATTGCCTTGGGATCAAAAGGTGAGGTCAGGATGTTACGGTTTCCGGAATTGGCGAAGTTGGAAAATCTGAAGAGATTGGAGGGGTTAAAAGTGATTTCGAATTTGGAAGAATTGAAAGCGCTTTCTGACTTGGAAGGTTTAGAGGCATCGGAAAAACTCAAAATTGAAAAAATGCTCGAAAGGGTTGAGAACCTGGACGAATTAAAAGAGCTGGAGTCCGAGCATGCCAAGGTGTTCGTTTGGGGCGGCGAAATGCCCGAACCACCGGAGCCTCCTCTTCCGCCGGGGTTTAAAAATGAAGACGGAGATGTATCGGTGGCTCGGAGTTTTATCTTTTCCGACAGTAAGTTGCTGGACGGGAAAGCGCCTCTCCATCTCAAAATGAACGATAAGAACCGCTTTTTCATAACAGACGGAGAGGGGCAGATGGCGGAAGCCAAATTGGCCGCCGCCAAGACCATGCTCGAGTCTGTGGAGTCTATGCTCAAGGATATCGATAGTCTGGAGGACTCGGAACAAGAGCTGAAACAAACTCGCAAAGAGCTTACAAAAGCCCGAAAAGCTTTGGAGAACGCGCAGCTGCGTTTAAAAAATAAAGAAAAAGCCAGCGAGTAAATTACGAATTGCTGTTTCAAGGCAAATTGAATTTACCTCTGGAACTTAAATAATTCCTCATAAATGCGGGCGGGGCTTGGTTATTGCCAAGGTCCGTCCTATTTGTATGAGCATGAAAAAAACATTTCTCTCTCTTCTCGCAAGTGCTTGCGTCATTGCCCCCGGATTGTTCGGGAGTGCGGCACAAGCCCAGTTCCTAGACGGCCCACCTGAACGGATTGTTCCAGAGTCGCAATTACAGGTTCAGTTGTCCTACGCCCCTGTCGTCAAGCAAACGGCTCCGGCAGTCGTTAATGTGTATACGTCTCGGACCGTCAGAACGCGTAGCGGCGCCGATTTTTTTGAACGTATGTTTGGAATGCAGCGCGCGCCGCAGGAACGAGTAGAGAGCTCTTTGGGATCAGGCGTTATCGTTCGCTCAAATGGGATAATTGTTACCAACGCCCACGTCGTCAAAGGCGCGGATGAGTTGAAAGTCGTTTTGAATGACCGACGGGAATTCCCGGCCGAGATTGTGGCTCAGGATGAAGAAATTGATGTTGCGGTCTTGAGGGTTGAAACAAATGGAGAGCGGCTCCCAGCGCTTGCGATACAAAGTCAAAGTGATGATCTTGAAATCGGGGATATTGTCTTGGCTATCGGAAACCCATTCGGTGTTGGGCAAACCGTGACAAGCGGCATAGTTTCGGCTTTAGGGCGCACAAATGTAACCGATTTATCTTCGTTTATTCAAACAGACGCTGCCGTGAATCCGGGAAATTCAGGCGGAGCCCTCGTTGACCTCTCTGGCGAACTTGTCGGGGTAAATACGGCAATATTCTCTCGCTCTGGTGGATCTAATGGGATCGGATTTGCAATCCCGTCAGAACTGGTTTCTCGCGCAGTGGACAGCGCACTGTCTGAAGGACGGATTGTACGTCCTTGGATAGGCGCGCGTACAAATGCTGTGGATGCAACCATGGCGTCCGCTTTGGGCTTAGACCGTTCCAAGGGCGCGGTCATAAATGAGATATTGCCAAGAGGCCCGGCCGATAAAGTCGGGCTTGAAAAAGGCGACGTTATTCTCTCAGTGGACGGCACTCCTATAAATGATGATAGCGGTCTTCGGTTTAAACTTGCAACGCTACGTAAAGGCGAAGAGGTGGCCATTCGATATTTTCGTGAGGGTTCCGAAAGGACCGTAAATGTTGAAACCGATATTCCGCAGGAATCGCCCGAAAGAGACGAGCGTAAAATTCAAGGTATGAACCCATTTGATGGGGCCACCATCGTAAATATGAGCCCGGCACTTGGAGAAGAGCTTGGCTTTGATCCCTTTATTTCGGGTGTCATGGTTTTGAAAATCGAACGCGGTAGCGCGGCGAATTATAACCGCCTAAGACCAGGTGATTTTCTGATTGGATTAAATGACGAAGACATAACTTCAACCCGGCAATTTGAGTCGCTTCTCGATACCGTTGAATCCGAGGAAGGGTGGAAGCTATCTATTGACCGCAATGGCCGAATTGGCGTCCTTCCGACACGATACCTCCCGCGCGAGCAATAAGTTATCTCCGATTTATTCTCATCTGCGGGTTTAGAAAAAGCGGCGCCGCGCCCGCTCGCGGATCAATTGCGCCCGACAAACTTGTCCGAAGTTATTGGGCAGGACCATCTACTCTCCAAAGAGGCGCCACTTGCTCGAATGCTCGCCAGTGGACGGCTCAGCTCCCTTATTTTGTGGGGGCCGCCCGGAGTTGGAAAGACAACTCTGGCCCGTATCATTGCCGACCATGCTGACATGGAATTCGTTCAGCTCTCGGCCGTTTTCTCAGGCGTTGCTGATTTACGAAAAGTCTTTGAAGCGGCCAAGGCGCGTCGAAGCACAGGACGCGGAACGCTTCTTTTTGTCGACGAAATCCACCGCTTTAACAAAGCTCAGCAAGATGGATTTTTGCCCTATGTGGAAAATGGCACAATCACGCTTATCGGTGCAACAACAGAAAATCCAAGTTTTGAACTCAATAGCGCCTTGCTTTCCAGAGCCCAAGTTTATGTATTAAAACGTCTCGACGAAGATGCGATAGACGGGCTGCTGAAACGGGCTGAAACGCATTTAAATAAATTACTGCCTGTTACGGAAGAGGGGCGGCAAGCTCTTAGAGATATGGCCGATGGCGACGGCCGTTATGCGTTAAGTCTTGCTGAGATTTTATTTGATTATTCCGGCCAGACTGAATTTGATGAAAAGGGCGTTGCCCAAATACTTCAGAAACGACGCGCCCATTACGATAAAGGCGGCGAGCAACATTATAATCTGATTTCCGCTTTGCATAAGTCGGTGCGGGGCTCTGATCCGGATGCGGCTTTATACTGGCTTGCGAGAATGCTCTCCGGCGGCGAAGATCCGATTTACATTGCCCGGCGTCTTGTCCGTATGGCGAGCGAAGATATAGGTCTTGCCGATCCTTCGGCCTTACCGTCGGCAATGGCCTCGCTTTCGGCTTATCAGCTTCTTGGCACGCCCGAAGGAGAGTTGGCTTTGGCACAAACCGTTGTGCATCTGGCGTCTGCGCCAAAATCCAATGCGGTTTATTCGGCGTTCAAGACCGCGCAAAAACTGGCCAATGAAACGGGCTCGCTTTCACCGCCGGCCCATATTCTGAACGCGCCAACGGCGCTCATGAAAGATTTGGGGTATGGAGACGGTTATAAATATGACCCGGATACACCCGAAGGCTTTTCCGGGCAGGATTATTTTCCGGACGGGATGGGACGTGTGGATATCTATAACCCAAAGGGCGACGGTGATGAGAGAGACATTAAAAACCGCCTGACCAAATGGCGGGATATTCGAAAAGCTAAGTCAGGATAATTAGGGAATTCTGCTGAGAACAAAAATTCCTTTTCTTTGCCATTCATAGCTCATGCGTCTATGTCAAAGCCATGAGAGTTCACCATGTATAATTTAATCCTGGTCGCGCTTGGCGGGGCGATAGGCGCGAGCGGCCGATACGGTTTGTCCGCGTTTAGTTTGCGGCAATTCGGTCCAGGCTTCCCTGTGGGCACCTTGGCGGCCAATATCATCGGCAGCGCCGCCATGGGCCTTTTGGTAGGTTGGCTCGCCTTTCGCGGTGCGGAAAATGCTCAGAGCGTTAGATTGTTCTTGGGCGTTGGCCTACTTGGTGGATTTACAACGTTTAGCGCTTTTTCTCTTGAGAGTTATTTGATGCTCGAGAAAAAAGCTTTTGGGGCCTTTTTAGGATATATTGGCGCTTCCTTTTTTATCTCCCTTGCCGCCTTGGCTTTGGGATTATGGATTTCTCGTATGGTTTTTTCGTCATGAGTGGTGTGCATAATTTGACTGTTCCTGAAACGGATGACGGCTCGCGTCTTGACCGTTGGTTCAAAAAGCAGTTCCCGCACGTCCCGCATGGGCGTGTTGAGAAGCTGCTGCGTACAGGTCAAATTCGTGTGGATGCCAAACGCGCGAAAGGGAATTTACGGCTTGAGGCGGGCCAGACTATCCGCGTCCCGCCTCTGCCGGACCCCTCTGACATGAGCGAGACGCCGCCCGTTAATGATGACGATAAGAAATTTATCCGCAGTCTCGTAATTTACGAAGATAATGATTTGATCGCGCTGAATAAACCGACAGGCATAGCCGTTCAGGGCGGATCAAAGACCACCCGCCATATTGACGGCATGTTACCGGCTCTCGGGGAGGGGTGCCGATTGGTGCACCGACTTGATCGGGACACGTCAGGCGTTCTTTTGATTGCAAAGTCAGTTAATAGCGCAAAATGGGCCGGGCGGGCGTTTCAAAGCCGTCGAGCCCAAAAAATCTATTGGGGCATCACCAATGGTGTGCCCCAGCCAAAGTCCGGAGAGATTAAAGGCTACATGGCCAAAGGCCGATTGGATAACCGATTTGGAAATGTCCATGAGGGTAAGGAATTAATGGTTCCTGTTCGGCATGGGGCGGATGGCGGTAAACACGCGAAGACGCTTTATGATGTGAAGGCGCAAGCGGGACAAAAAGCGGCCTGGGTTATCATGATGCCTCTTACCGGGCGCACGCATCAACTTCGCCTCCACATGCAGCTTCTCGGTGCGCCAATTGCGGGAGATCCAAAATATATGACGGACAGGCCGCTGCCGGGCGGCATAGAGATGTCTTTGCATCTTCATGCCCGGTCGCTGACAATCCCGCGCGAGGGCAAATCTGACTTGTCTTTCCAAGCGCCTTTGCCGGAGCATATGGAAAGCGCTTTCAAAATGCTTGGCTTTAATCCGGAAAATGATGATGTCGATTGGGACGCACTGAGCTAATGGCTAAGCGATTTTATAAATCCGTTTCGACGCAGGAAAAAGAGGGGCAATTTCATATCCTTCTTGATGATCGAGTTTTAAAAACACCGGGTAAGAAGCCTTTTTTTCTTCCGACATCAGCGCTTGCGCACGAGGTCGCAAAGGAATGGGACGCCCAGACCGAAAAAATTGAACCCGCAAAAATGCCTCTCACGCGCCTTTTAAACGTGGCACTTGAACAAACTCCAACACGGCGACCTGACCTATTGGACGAGGCGAGACGATACACCAGTACCGACCTTCTTTGTTACCGAGCCCCGAATCCGCGCATATTGGTGGAACGGCAGTCCAAGGGTTGGGATGAATGGCTGGCCTGGGCAAAAACAAAAGGGGTGGATCTGATTTCAACTCAGTCTCTAATTGCCACTGTTCAGCCCGAGCGATCTTATGACGCCGTAACCGCTTATGCGGAAGCTCTTGACGATATACATCTAACACTCTTTTTACACTTCACAGCGATTTTCGGATCCGTTGTTCTGGCTATGGCGGTTATGGAAAAAAAGCTTAGCGCAGGGGCCGCATTCGATTTGTCGCGACTTGATATCGCCTATCAAAATGAACTTTGGGGCACGGATGAAGAAGCGGCGGAAATCGCCAATGATCTTCGCCGCGAGACGGTTCGTCTCGGAGAGATTTTGGAATTGATGTAAAAAATGGACGGCAATCTTCTCCTTTCGGTTTTTATTTTTCTGGCCGCGGCTTGTGTTGTGGTGCCGATTTCAAAACTTTCCGGATTGGGTTCCGTCCTTGGCTATCTCATAGCAGGTGTGATTATTGGTCCTTACGTTCTGGGAGCGATAAATGACCCGGAAACTATTTTACATTTTTCTGAATTCGGCGTGGTCATGATGCTCTTTTTGATCGGGCTGGAGCTGAAGCCACGTCAGCTTTGGAATATGCGAATGCGCCTTATTGGGCTGGGAGGTCTTCAGGTTGGATTGACGCTGCTCTTAGTCACCACAGCAGCCTATTATCTGGGACGGCCTTTAGGAGAGGCCATTGTTATTGGCATGGCGCTCTCACTTTCGTCGACTGCGATATCACTCCAGATTATGCAAGATCGCGGCATGATGGGCGAAACGGCCGGACAGTCGGGTTTCTCGGTTTTATTATTTCAGGACGTGATCGTCATCGCGATGATTGCCGCTTTGCCCTTCCTCGCCGTGATGAGCGGTTTTTCTCCGACTGAAACAGAATCGCATGGAGCTGAACATTATGGGCCCGAGGGTGTTTGGTTGGCGATTTCTATCCTGGGAGTTTTCGCAGGCATGATCGGGGCGGGGCGATTATTATTGCGTCCTATTTTTCGGTTGATCGCCAAAAGTAAAGTGCGGGAAACGTTCACGGCCATGGCATTACTCTTGGTTATTGGCGCTGCCCTATTGATGGAATGGCTTGGACTCTCTGCGGCCTTAGGGGCGTTTATCGCCGGCGTTGTTTTAGCGGACTCAGAATATCGTCATCAGCTGGAACGCGATATTGAACCCTTCAAGGCGTTACTGCTCGGCTTGTTTTTTATCTCGGTTGGCATGTCCCTGAATTTCGTAACACTCGGAGAACAGCCGGCCCTGATAGCAGGGATTGTTATTGGGCTGATTTCCCTCAAATTTGCAGTGCTCTATTTTATTGGCACGGTATTTAAACTCGTACAGTCCAGCCGTGTTTTGTTTGCGGCACTTCTTTGTCAGGCTGGTGAATTTGGATTTGTCTTATTCCAGTTCGCAACGCAAGAAGGTGCTCTCTCAACAGAGATGGGGGAGATTCTGACGGCCGTTATTGCGATGACAATGGCACTTACGCCTCTGATAATCCTTTTTTATGATCATATTCTTGCGCCCCGTTTTGCCACTCAATCCTTGACAGGCGAGACACCAAAAAATGATCATAACCCAGTTTTGATTTTGGGGTTTGGACGTGTTGGCCAGTTGGCCGGACGCCTTTTGCAAACCCAGAATATCGGCACGACCATTATCGATAATGACGGTGATCATATCGAGTTTCTAAAACAATTTGGTCACCGCGTTTATTATGGTGACGCGTCCGATGTCGATCTCCTACATATCGCCGGAGCCGCTGAGGCGAAAGTTATTATCGTTTCCATGGATGACCGTGATAAAGTTACCAAAGCTGTCCATGAGATTAAGCAACATTTTCCGCAGGCCAAAATTGTGGCTCGGGCGCGCAACCGTACGCATCTATTTGACCTACTGGCCGAAGATGTTCATTTTGCTGAACGGGAAACGGCTCGCGGAAGTCTTGCCATGGGGCGCAAGGCACTTACATTTTTAGGCTTTACCGAACAAAATGCGATGGCTTTGTCCGATAAATTTCTGGAAATGGATTTCCAACTGGCGATGGAGGCCTTTGAGCATCGGGGCGATATGGACGCGCTGATATCCCGCGCCAAACGCGGCCAAGAGCTTCTCAAGGAAACCCTATCAGGCGATGCACAATATCAGGTTCACCCTGAAGAGGATGAGAAAATATAGGCGCGACAGTTTTGCGCTTGAAATTTAACGCCGCGACCATCAGGAGACCGCCATGATAAAACTTTTTCTCTCTCCGGCAGGCCGAATGGGGCGTCGCAATTTTTGGATTGGCGTTGTCGGATTCGTGTTGTTTGTGGCGCTTATGCAATTTATTTTGCGAACCATGGGTCCAACTTTGGCCCAGTTTTTTCTTTCCCTCATTTACATAGTGTTGGTGTTTCTGATTCTGTACAGCGTTTATGGAAAACGTTTGCATGATCTCGGCCGCAGCTTCTGGCCTTTGACGGGGATGATTACATTGACCATCTTGATTGTGATGGGCGTCATGCTGGCCTTCGGCGGCGCAGAATATTTTACTGAATTTGCTCAATATGATCGTAAAGAGGATATAGACCCTGCGGAAATTGAAAGAATTAAGTCAATTTACCAAGCTAAGCTTGCCAATGCGGGACAAGTGATGGAGCCTCTGATATACTTTATCTGGACGGCTTTCACGCTTTGGCTTGGCCTCGCCAAGCCGCAAAATGACGCAAACAAATATGGGCCAGTTATTTCCGGATAATTTCCAAAATAGCTTGATTTTTTTTAATTCTCTGCCACTCTCTTATTGTTAAACAACAAGAGGGAGAGTTTATATGGGTAATTTATTGTTTTCGCCGTCAGGGCGTGTGGGGCCTGCACCCTTCATGAAAGGCGCGACAATCCTGATCGTTATCGGGTTTATATTGTCAATTTTGCCTGCACTTAGTGCAGCCTTAGGCATGTTGGGAATTATTGGAGTTGTTTTATGGTGGTGTTGGATCGTGTTATGGATCAAACGATACCATGATGGCGGCAAATCCGGATGGATGTGTCTGGTGCCGATTATCGTCTTTATTATAGCGTCAATTGTTATCAGTCTGGTTTTGCAGCCTATGTTCATTGACCCGGAATTCGCAGCGAGATCCGAAGAAGCGGCAGCATCGGGTGATTTTGGCGCGGTTATGGAAATGGCGATGTCAGGGGGCGGCGTTTCTAAAGCCGGGATATTCATCCTTGCTCTTGTAAACGCTGTTGTGGCTTATCTCGTGGCTTTTGTTTTCAACAACATGATTAAAAGCGACCCGCATGACAATCAATTTGGTCCGGCTACCCCTAGCATGTAGTCCCGCCGAAATAATAAAAATGAAACCGTCCTTTCAAAGGGCGGTTTTTTTATGCTTGTTTTTTAATCGGGCTGAAGAGCCGGGCGAAATGTTTTTCAAGCGCCTGATCCAAATCAGATAGTTTTGCGGTCTTTCCCAAATCCTGCAGGCTTGTCACGCCATGTTCTGTAATGCCGCAAGGTATAATCCCGCCAAAATGGGATAGATCGGGATTCAGGTTTATGGAAATGCCGTGGAAGCTCACCCATTTTTTTAGGCGCACTCCTAAGGCTGCAATTTTTTCTTCGCGGCCATCCTCCCGAACCACCCAGACACCCACACGTCCGCAGCGCCGCTCAGCCTTAACGTCAAACTCGAGGAGCGTGTCGATAATCCACTGCTCCAGAGTGCGAACAAAGACAGAGACGTCCCGTCCGCGTTTTCTCAGGTCCAGCATGACATATCCAACCCGCTGGCCCGGCCCGTGATAGGTGTATTGCCCGCCGCGACCGGTTTCGAAAACCTCAAATCGGCTGGCATCTACTAGGTCGCTCGGATTAGCGCTCGTGCCGGCTGTGTAGAGTGGGGGGTGCTGCAATAGCCAAACTTGCTCCTGCGCGCCATTGACCGCAATATTAAGTGCAGCGTCTTTCATATAGTCGTGGGCAACGGGGTAGGGCGTAAGCTCATCACTCACGCGCCAAAGTACAGGGGCCGGGCTGTAGATTTTATCGCTCATGAGCGTGATATGCCATAACTGCAAAAGTGATGCGCGGCAAAAATTCAGCCCGCAATGGCATCCTACGGCAGAAGGAAAAGTTGTAAATTGCCTGTCGATAGGGCTTTTCTTTTTCGGGCAGCGCCGCTATACGGCGCCTTCCTCAAAGTGCGGCTGTGGCGGAATTGGTAGACGCGCAGCGTTGAGGTCGCTGTCCGGTAACACGGGTGGAAGTTCGAGTCTTCTCAGCCGCACCATTTGGAAATTCACGACAGGTCGAGCGAAGTCAGGGGCGGACATCTTCCCCCCATTAAACCTGTGTTTTCTACGTATTGGCTATTCAGATGGGACAGGAGTTGTCACGCCTTGACGCGAATTTGGTACGCTGAGTGGTAGGCCAAGACCGATGGCCGGGACCCTTAATAAATTGACCGCGAGTCGGGCGAGGGCGCTTACGGCGCCCGGCCGACATAGCGATGGCGAAGGCGTGCAGCTGCGGATTTGCCCGTCTGTATCTAAAAGCTGGTTGTTTAGCTATCGAGAAAACAATCGAAGGCGCGATTATGGCCTCGGCGGCTTCCATAAATTTAGACTGATCCTCTATGAGAGACAATCACGACCTCTCTTCCAAAGGGTAGGAATGGATAAGAAAATAAAGTCTGGTGTTTTAGGAAAAATCCTATCAACTTGTTTAAAACAAGGCGATGAGATGACTCGGATCAAAGGCTTTGCCACAATTATAGCTGTTTATGCTTCGGTCTCTTCGCCATACGTATTTGCTCAAACATCTAATGAGCTTGATGAGATTATCACCACCGCACAAAAGAGAGAAGAAAACCAGCAAAATGTGCCGATCGCACTAACCGTTCTAAGCGACGCATTCATCTCCTCAAATGACGTCCAGACTTTGGAAGACTTGAACGGAAGCGTTCCAAACTTTGTTACAACCCGTTCGGTATCCTACGGCGCCGCCCCGCTGAGCATTCGCGGAATCGGAGGCGCAAATGGCGGCGGCAATTTTTATAATGATGAGCCTGTGGGCGTTTATGTCGACGGTGTTTATGTGGCGCGCCTGAGTGTCTCAACGGCGGACTTAACAGACATTGAATCGATACAGGTTTTACGCGGCCCGCAAGGCACACTGTACGGGCGTAACAGTACAGCCGGTGCTATTTTATTAACAACCAAGGGGAGCGATGCAAAAAACAAAGGCGAGTTTCGGGCAAGTGCATCGGATCTAGGCGATTACCGCGTCCAAGGTGCAATTTCGGGCCCGTTATCTGACAATTTCGCAGGCCGCGTAGCCGTGGGGTATTCTGATCGAAACGGATTTGGTGAAAACCTTATTGGCGGGTCGACACCAGGCGGCGCGCAAACTCTCGCAGGCCGCGGTCACCTATCGTTTAGCCCTCAAGACAGCATACGATTTAATTTAATTGCCGAATACCAAAACCGCAAAGCCAATCCGGCGTTGATTGCCATCACCGATGTTGGGTTAACGGGAAGTGCTTCTCCTTTCGTGGTGAGGCCTGATCTAAATGACGTTTTAAAAAACAACGAATATTCACTCAATGATGATAACTTTGAAAATTCGACAAGCTACACGTTCACATTAAACAGCGAAATTGATCTGGGCCCAATCAAGGTGACGTCAATTTCCGGATATCGAGACTGGTCTTTGGACGGCGCTCAGGATTCTGACAGCACCGCTTTGCAACTTTTTACAAATAGCGGGCAGATTGCATCAGAACAATTTTCTCAAGAATTAAGACTTTCGTCAAATATTGGCACGCCGCTAAAATGGGTTGTTGGGGCGTATTTCCTTAACGAGTCTACGGCTGTAGATTTCGATATTCAAAACTTTCAAGGCCTGTTCGGTTTAGGCACGGATGCCGCCTTTAGCGGTTTTCAAGACACTCAGGCTTACGCCGTGTTTGCAGATGGCACATACGCGCTTAATGAGCGTTTGTCGCTGACTTTGGGCGGGCGTTACAGTCACGAAGACAAAGATTTTACTAATGACATGTCAGTATCCGTTCTGAACGGCGGGACCTTGCCGTCATTTTTTTTGAATGGCGCGACTCGCCCGGCAGGGTCTACATTTAGTGATCCTCCGCAGTTCAAAGACAGCGAGAACTTTGGCGATTTTTCACCCCGGGCCGTCGTGGATTTTCAACTCAGCCCGAACATCCTTCTATATAGTAGCTACAGCCAAGGTTTCAAAAGTGGCGGATTTAATTCGTTTGGTCTGACGCCGGCCTTTGAGTCTGAAAATATTGAGTCTTACGAGGCCGGATTTAAAACTGAATTTGCCGATAAAAGTCTGCGAATAAATGGGTCAGCTTTTATTTATGATTATTCAAACTTACAAATAAGATTGCCTGTGCCAACAGGAGGCGTCGACATTCAAAATGTCGGGGCAGCAAAAATTCGGGGACTTGAAATTGAAACACACGCCAAGCTCTCCCGTGGGCTCATGCTTTCTGCAAATATGTCTTTGTTGGACGCTCAGATTCAGGAGGGGATGATTTCTGCTGTGTCTTCGACTGTTGGTTCCTTCCCAATCGGGGCGCCTCTGCCGATCATTACGGAAAATACGGAGGGCAACCGCTTAACACGCGCGCCTGAGTTTTCCGGGTTTTTCAACGTCCGATACGAGAAACCTATTGGCCAATTGAAGGGCGCCGTCAGCGCAACACTCAAACATCAGTCCGGCGTCCACTTTCTTGAAACCAATCAAGACAGTAAAACATTCAGAAATGAGGCATGGGAAGAAGTTGATATTCGCGCGACAATCTCTGAACCTAAAGATAATTGGGAACTGGCTTTGTTTGGAAAAAATATATTGAACAACCGGCATATAACAGCTGTTACGGCGCTGGGTGGATTTCCAAATGCTGCAGTGAATGAGCCCGCGAAATGGGGTGTAGAATTTTTGGTAAGCTACTAAAGTTTACAAACCTGCAAGCTGGGTAAGAACAAATCCGCAATCGACTTTATGGGGGGAATTTGCAGACCATTTTCTCATTTCGCTCACAAATTTTGTGGTGATATCCGGGCTGCCGTATTTTTTAGCTTGTACAATACAGCTCCGCGCACGGTCAATCTTGCCTACCCCTACATAAGCCCAAGCTAAGGATAAATGGGGTTGATAGTAATTGGGCGTTCGGATGATTGCATCCTGACAGGCAGGGATAGCCGACTTATAATCTAGCATAAATAAATGGGCGGTCCCACGATATGTTGCCCATAATCCAAAACGTGGATGGTGAGGGGCTTGCGCTTCCGCACTTTTAATTTGCTCAATGCCGCCGATGTCCGCATGCCTCAAACATCGCTGCCAGCCCAATACAGCCCGCGCATGTGCGGCATTCGGATTAATTTTAACAGCTCTTTCGAGATAGGCGATGGCGGCATCGGGATTGTGAAACATGGTGCTAACGATGCCCATAGCGGTAATCACGTCGAGGTCGTTGGGAGCAGCTGATAACGCTTCCGCAATCAGACGGTTGGCGCGGGCCTTCGTCGAGGCTTCGTCCTCTGCCCATTGGCTGACGACATCTTGGCTAAGCTGCACGGCCAGCTCCGCCTTAACAACTGGGTTGTCTGCTTCGATAAGTAAGGCGTCCTCTAAATGTCGTTTTATCTGCAGCGCCGTATCCGGACCATAATTCGCGCGCAAGTTTTTCGCGAGTTGCACTCTTTCATACGTCGCAATTTTAAAAGGTCTGGTGCTTTGTCTCGGCGCAAAGCTTGAGTAGCTGACTTTGGTGGAAATGGCGGTTGAAATACTTAGAACGATATCGTCCTCAATTTCGTAGAATTGTCCCATGACGGCTTCGAATTTTTCCGTCCAGACAAGGCGGGCGTCAGTGACATCTAAGAGTTCAACACTGATGCGTAGGCGCCCATCGCGCTTTGTCAGAAAAGCCGAGACGAGATATTTGACGTTCAGCGCGGCGGCGATATCCGAAGGGTTGTGCCGGTTCCGGGTCACAAAGGCCACCGTGCTGCTCGGCGCGACATGTAACCTGGGAGAGCGTGAGAGAAGCGCAGTGAGATCTCTTGTCATTCCGGCTTGAAGCAACTCAGTTTCATCGCATTCCCCCTGAACGGGCAGGACGGCGACTGAGAACGACGGGATATGGGTCGTTGGGGTCATTCCCGTTATTGGATTCGTTAACGGGGAATCTTGGATGGCCGAACTTATCGTATTTTCGTTACTGGCCACGGACACACCTCGCTGGATGTTAGCCTCTAATCGGTAGCCGAGCTTGGGAACCGTTTTGATAATGTTTTTAACATTATGATTTTCAGAAAATGTCTTGCGTAGCAGGTAGATCAAGCGGGTAAGACTTTCATCGCCGCCGTCTTCATTTGGCCAAATTCGGGTAATGAGCTCATCCCGGAGCCATGTCGTATGGGGACGTTCTGATAGGATTTGCAGTAGAACCATAACTTTGGGTTCAGTGGTGGAAATACCAGCCACGCTCCGAATTGACAGGGAGGCCGGTTCAATAAAACAATCTCGGACGTTGAAGCGCTCAAAAGACAGTACTGATGACAAACCGCTCTGGGTCACTGGCAATTGTATTCTCTGTTAATTCCGCGCATTTGTTTTAATAGCGTTTCATAAAAAATAAACAATATTTCTTTCTTCCATCATATTTCCATCAGGACACAATTTTGGATTTGTGTTTCTTTGCCGCCAAGAATGAATCGGGGCGATGTCCGCGCCGATTTTCAGCGTAGGGGAAACACCATGAAACCACATGTACCAAACAACACACACACGAACGTAGGGGGGAAGACGAACAAGTTTGCTCTTGGATATAAATCTCTTTTGACCGCTGGTGTTTTCCTTGCGTTCGCTCAGATGGCAGCGGCAGAGACTCAATATACCATCACCACTGTGACAGGGAAAAAAGGCACAAATGCCGATATTGTGGTGAAGCTACATGGCACTGAAGGTTCACTACAAACATGGAGCCCTCCGCTCGACAACCCTGGTGTGGACGACATGGAACCTGGTCAAACAAATAGGTTCGTCATCAGCGATCAGTTCGATATCGGTTTTATCACTGATGTAGAAATCAAAGGACTAGGTCTGGGCTTGAATGTTGACCCTTGGGATATGGAGTCCATGACGATCAGTACGAATGGGCCAAAATCAAAGGGTAAAACGACCCGATTTACTTACTCTCGACGTATCGATCAGGATGATATCAACAGAGATTATCCGGTGCATAAGGCGTTATTACTTAGGGCGAACAATCTGGACTCTCCTCAGTTTCAATTCAGTGAACGTGAAGTGACGGTGGGCGAAACGTGGAAGGCCTATGGCGGTCTTTCCGGGTTAGGAGACAACAGAGAAATTACATTCTCACGCAACGATATTATTCAGTCAGAAGCGCAAACAAAGGATAGTCTGGGGACTAAAAACACGCTTGAACTTGAAGTGAGCGGAGATATTCCGTTGACGAGTGCAAGTGCAAGATCTTTGTATCGGCTTGAAGTCGAAACTCAGCATGAAAAACTTCGCAAATTTACGAGTTCGACGAGCCGAGGAAAAACCGAAAAAGTAACAATCGCTGTTCCGCCGAAGACCATGGAATTTATTAAGGTCGTTTACAAAGAGCGTCTCAAATTAGGCACGTTCGAAAATCCGATAGAAACTCACTCTCGATATGTTGTTTTAGAAGAGATCATAACCACGCCCGTTCGAGTGGTCTTTAACTATGTGGATGAAGTAAAAGACGGATATAGTTTCGTAGACCTGTATAAAAAGGCTTTTCCAAATCAGCCTGTTCCAACTGGCCCGCTTAAAAACCCAACAAGTCAAGTGGTGGCAACTGCAGTCGTTGCGGCTCCGACACCTTCGGCGCCGAGCCCCGTGCCAACAGGAGAGCCTATTACAGGCTTGAATGCCGTTTCGGTTATGTTCAATGGCGGTAGCTTTAAGCAGATTGGCGACAAGCAGTGGGCGGAATTGGACTCGTCTGGCACCGCGCGTTTCAATTTCACGGAAGCGGGGCGGGATGATTGGACTATCTACCTCAACGAGATTGGGAGCAGTAAGAAAATCCAACTTAATTTATGGCGGAAGAAGGTTCGGTACGGGACTGATACCGTCGAGATGCAGGACTTATATCCCATCACGGGATCCCAGTAAGGACTAGAATACGACTATATGCAAAACTGAACTCGGGGACAGCTTTTCCTCGGGTGTTTTGTAAAAGTTACGCGACCATGCTGTCCAGATAAGGCATGTTCAAAATTCGCGGGCCGTGTGAAAGCACGGTCTGCATTACTGTTTTCATGCCCAATATTGATCGGTCATGAAATCCTCTTTCGCGTTGTCGATGCACACCCGATTTTCAGAAAAAAAACCGCCGCCATCATATTTCCATCAGGACTCTTTCTAAAATTTCGCCCAACCAACCTTTGAAGATCATAATGGAAATTCAAACGGAGAAAGCATGTTCTCAGGCTTTCATAACGTCCTTCGTTCCTAAAAAATGGGGACAACACACTCCGATCTGCCTCGCGCAGCAGCTCTGTTTGGATTCCAATTGATCTTCAATCATTGCTGACCACCCAGCTTGGCTGCGTGTACAGATGGGGCGCGAGGCTCCGGCGGCGAAACCCTTCGGGGAAATCGCTCGCCGGAGCCACCTCAAGCGGCCTCTACTTTAATAATTTTGGGAGGGCGCTATGACGAACGCAACACACACATCAAAACTCACATCACTACTGGGCATTAGCGCGATGGCGCTCACGCTTGGCCTCGCCGCGACGGTTTTTAGCGGAGGGCAGGTATATGCTCAGGACAACTCCTGCATACTGGATACAGGTACTCTTCCGGGCTTTGCCGACGGTTTTGACGCGGACGGCGGCGCGGATGCCACAGGCAGTGCAGAAAATCTTGCGTGCGGTCCTAATGCTGACGCGACCGGAACTGGGGCCTTCGGGACTGCTAATACGGCCCTAGGAGATAGCGCAAATGCCAGCGGCAATGACAGTTTCAATACCGCAGTAGGCAGCTTTTCCAACGCATCAGGCGAGGGTTCCGTAAACAGTGCTTTCGGCCGGGATGCGCGAGCATTCGGGGACGATAGTTTTAATGTCGCGATAGGAAGAGCCGCCATTGCCTCTGGCAATAATAGCAGCAATGCCGCTTACGGTACTTTCGCCGTTGCTGACGGCGATCTCAGTCATAACCTTGCGAGCGGAATGAGTGCCCGGGCCTCAGGCAACAATGGTCGTAATACTGCCATAGGATTCGACGCTCGCACCGAGGGTGAAAATAGCCAAAACACGGCCATCGGCGCGCAATCTGTGGCGTTTGGCGCAAATAGCAGGAATACCGCAACAGGCGCGAATGCGGATGCAACCGGGGCGATGAGTTTCAACGTTGCCAGCGGCCATTTTTCTATAGCCTCAGGTGACAGCAGCCGTAATATCTCCAGCGGCTATTTATCTAGGGCCGACGGGGATAACAGCGGCAATATCGCTATCGGCGGAGATATTGATGGTAGCAATACGGGCGCAGATGCCCGCGGCCCCGGTACAATGCAAGTCGCCATTGGCGCGGATAGCGCAGCGACAGGTATGAATGCGGTGGCGCTCGGCGGTTTGGCGCAAGCGACCTTTGCCAACTCTGTGGCGCTTGGCACTGGATCGACCGCAGACCGCGTCAATTCAGTTTCAGTCGGTGCGACGGGCGCGGAACGCCAGATCACAAATGTTGCGGCGGGGACGTCGGGCACAGACGCGGTAAATCTGAACCAGTTGAACGCGGTTGCGACCGGCACCTGCGCCGGGAATTCATCTGGTGATGCTCAAAACATAGCCTGTGGTTTGAACTCTGATGCGAGTAGCACCGGCGCAAACCCAGCCTCAAACACGGCCTTGGGCAGTCACGCCAACTCAAGTGGTGACAACTCAAGAAATATAGCAATCGGTGATGGCGCTGACGCCAGTGGTGATAACAGTTCAAATATTGCCACAGGACGATTGGCTAATGCGAGCGGTCACGGAAGTAATAACAATGCGAGCGGGTTTTTCTCCGATGCCAGCGGCGCAAACAGCTTCAACACTGCGGGAGGGCTCAATTCGGTTGCTACAGGCGACAACAGCGATAACTATGCAAATGGGCGTGGTGCAACAGCCTTAGGCGATAATAGTGCCAGCAGCGCTCTCGGTCGATTTTCCAATGCTTCCGGCTCTGTCAGTTCCAATATATCATATGGTGCCGGGGCGGTATCCCAAGGCGATAACAGTTTCAATAGCGCCTTTGGTGATGGTGCAAATGCCTCTGGTGACTTTAGTGGTAATATTGCCAGCGGACGACGCAACGATGCCTCCGGAAACGAAAGCCGCAACATTGCTTTGGGTTCATTTGCCATATCAGCCGGTAACAATAGTGATAACTACGCAACTGGTCTTGGCGCCAATGCGAGTGGGAATAATAGCCAAAACATGGCCAGCGGACGCGCGGCCAATGCTAGCGGTGATGGCAGCGCCAATATCGCTTTTGGGGCGGACTTAGATTTTGATAGCACAGGCGCGGATGCCCGCGGCCCCGGTACGATGCAAATCGCCATTGGCGCGGACAGTGCCGCAACGGGCGAGAATGCCGTGGCGATTGGCGGGCGGGCGCGAGCGACGTTCGCCAACTCTGTCGCGCTTGGCACCGGATCTATCACATACCGTTCTAACGCTGTCTCCGTCGGCGCGGTGGGCGCGGAACGCCAAGTCACCAATGTCGCGGCTGGCACACAGGGTACCGACGCTGTAAACCTTACCCAACTGAATGGTGTGCAGTCCGGAATGACAGCCAACAGCACGGCAATCGGCGCCAATACAACGGCGATTAATGGCGTTCGAGATGACCTCATGACGACGCAAAGTGATGTGGCCCGCAATTTAACGACGATTGGAGAAAACACGACCGCTATTGGCACCAATGCGTCGGCTATCGCGACCAATAGTGCCGGTATCACCAGTAACGCGACTGCAATTGCCGCAGTAGGGGCTGACGTAACAGCTGTAACAAGCCGAGTCGAAGCAGTCGAGACCGGCGTGGCGACAAATACGACTTCCATTGCGGCTCTCAACACCGATGTCAGCGCATTTTCCTCTCGTGTCGGCGAGGCTGAGATTGGCGTGGCCAATAACCGGACTTCTATCGGAACAAACTCCCAGTCTATCTCCGGTAATTCCGCGCGGATTAGCGCAAATGCGTCCGACATCATGATGAACTCAGGATTGATTGCCGCGAATATTTTGGATATCTCAGCAAATAAATCAGCCATTGAGTTGAACACAGCCGCCATCGGAATGAATTCGAAAGGACTCAACGATGTTAGGAACGGGTCCGCGGCGCTTGCCTCCATTCCCGATCTCTATCTGGGTTCAGATGAAACCTGGAGCATTGCCGGCGGATTGGCGCTCTATGATGACGGTTATGGCGGCTCAGAGACCGGCTTCGGCGGCGGGGTTCAAATTCGCAGCAGCACTTCCGACAAATGGTCCGTCGGGGTTTCCGGCGCGCTGTCCGGCGACGCCGGCGTGGTTCGGGTCCAGGGACGGATTGGCGGATAAGCTAATTCAGCGGCGGAAAAGGATCACCACAAAGGCATCTTTTTCCGCCGCATTTTCCCTTAATTTCAGAAAACATGTAACGACCCGACAATCTGGTCGTATCGTAAAAAGGTGGCTTCATCCCATTTGCTGAGACGTATTAAAACTACTCTATTTTACCGAAAAACTGGGAACTTGAGGGCTGTCCTCTTACTGCTGGGCCATTTCGGGATTGACAACACGATCATTTATTTAGGCGTAGAAATAGAAGAGGCTCTTGCGCTCGCAGAAAGCATTGGGCCCTGAAATTATGCGAGTTTTCACTCTGAGTTTGGTCACCCGCAATAACGTTACTCTGTCTTCGATTCTCCGCTAGCTATGATTTCTAAGCAACTAGCAGGTCCGTGATCGATTTTAATGGTGGTAGATAATTCCATATAGAAAATGGCAAGTTAGGCTTGGCCGCTGTCGCCGACAAGCCGCGTCGTCTTGCTTTGCGGGGTTATGAAGGACAAATGAACGGGGAGGCCAAGGTATTTGAGATTAGTCAGCAGACATCAGACTTCTTGTTAGAACTCTATCGCGATGCAGCAGGATGCTTCCCTCGTTGCAATCTGCCCGCAGGCTCTCGACCATGTGCTCGGCGCGAAAACAGAATGCTGATAAGCGCGATATTTGTTGAGTCTTCTCATTTCCTAGGAAATGCTCGATTGGGAATGAAAAGCTATGGCAGGGCGGTTACCCCGCCCTGCCATACTGTAATGAATTTCAGAATGGGAGGTTTCAAGTTGAAATTAATTCATGCTGTCTTCTTCGGTGTTAAATTCCGTCATATCCGGTTCAACAAATTACTATTTGGCATTTGATAAATCCAACTCACGTACCGCTCTGATCAAATCTTGACGTCTCGGGTATAATGTTTTTTGTAGTATGTTTTTCACATGCCACCGCGCTGTCTCATAGCTGATATCGCACCTAGCTGCCGCAAGTCGGAGGTCATCTTCTGCTTGAAGGCATCCAATCAAGCGCTGTTCGGCTAAGGTAAGTTTAAACGTTCCCGCAAAAATCTCGGCGTTTAGAGAAAATGTATTCTCTCTTTCAATAGACGTTTGTATCATCACGAAATCTTCGTCAGAATTCATCCAACCGATTGCATCAGGTATTTTTTGGATGGTTAGACTGACATAATTTAAATCGAGGACCGAGCTTCCGGTCTCAAGCTTGAGCTTGGCCGATGATTTTTGCCCATGTTTTGCGTGACCGATAGCCACAGAAAGATACTCTTTAATTGTCTGGTTTCCTGGCCGGAGGAAATTACCAGAGCATTTCAAAAGCTCGCAGTCGCTTAAAACTTTGGACAAATTTCCTGTCAACGGAGCGACGAGTAGGTCGCTGTTGATCAGAGCTGATGCACTCTTGTCATATGTCTTTTTGCCAATATGGCAGGCAACCGAAACAGAATAGCTATATGCATCTATCAAGTAGGGAAGCAAAGCCTGCATCTTCTCAATGTCCTTGGACTGGAATGGTTCTTTCTGAAAACTCCGGTGAATACTGAGTGCCTGCCGACCCGTTTGGACGCTATCGAGAATAACAGAATGCAAACTGTCTCCTATATCCTTCGGCACATACACCTCATTGTAATACGCCGTCCCTTTTAAATCGTCGTTTAACACATATTGCTGACCGGTCTTTGTCATCCCTTCAAGCGTTCGTTTCGAATAGTTCAATCGGGGATCACATTGGTTCAGTCCGGAGTTATACCTTTTCACGTCTGAAAGATCGAAATTAAAAGAATAGGGCACTTGATAGGAACCCGAGGGGCTGCTGCTAAAGAACATAGCCTTGTCACCGTCTACCCAATGACAAATGCTTTCGAGCAAACTATTCCAAGGAAGATCCCCAAAAGCTGCAGCGCGACATTGATCCTGCAAACTTTTAAAACTCACCGTCTGCCCCGTCATAACTATTAGACAAAGAGTGATGATTCTAGGAAAGGCGTGAGCAATGCGAGGCCCAAATTTCCTTGCGGCAAACGGATCTGGAATCGTAAAAACGAATGATTTTTCATAAATGCGCCCACATTTCGCGTTACAGGTGAAATAGCAAATTTAAAACACCTTAACTATCTAGTTATTTAACAATTAATTTACGAAAGTCAACCCAATTGGGTGGTGCCCTAGCTTTGAAAGAGGCGAATAAGACCCCTCATCTTGCGGAGGGGCGGTCGCAGTGATCTATCCCTTCCAGATCATAATGATCATCGGGGGATCGCATGAAGTTTTTAATTGCAGTTATTTTTGTGGGCTTCTCAGCCTCGAGCGCTCTCGCTCAGGACTTGGTGTACGAACCAATAAATCCTTCTTTCGGCGGCAACTCCTTTAATTCTGCACATCTTCTTGCCATCGCGAATGCTCAGAACGATTACGAACAAGAAGTCGATGAAACAGAAAATACCGACCTGGATAGGTTTGTGAGGTCTCTGCAAAGCCGGCTCTTGTCTTCACTGTCCGGTCAAGTGGCCGATGCGATTTTTGGCGAAAATGCACAGGATAGTGGAACTATCGTTTTCGGAGATCAGACGATTTCTTTCGAAAGAACACTTGACGGTATTCAGCTAACCATCACGGATGCGGATGGAAACACGACAGTAATTACAATTCCAACGCTCATTGTCGATGATCCGGAAGAGTCGTCAAGTAACGTGCCAGGTCAGTCTGCGAGCGCTAAAATTGCGGATTTGAGTCCGTCTGCGAGCGAAAGTTTATTGGCGCCAAGTTTGCTGGCTCGACCTGATTTGAGCTCACCCACCTTAGCGGTGAATGGCATTGAACAACCTATCCAATAAAATAGACAAAAACTTGAACTGGGGCAAAGTTTTGAAAATCGTCACTCATTTTAACACTAAACGCTATTTGGCTGCGACCGCTATTGCGACCTGCTTGGCATTCGGGGCTTGTACAACGGTGCCGGCTTCGCATTCCTGGCTCTCCAAAGAAGCGGGTCTATCTAAAATAACCAAAACTCAAGCCGCTCTGCAGGCCTTGGGTGACCCAAATGCAAAAGTGACGGTGGCCGTCTATAATTTCGAAGATAAGACCGGGCAATTCAAACCCACGGAAGCGGGACAGACACTTTCGCGGGCAGTGACCCAGGGCGGCGATGAGCTTTTAATTAAAGCACTCCACGATGCAGGCTCTCGGAGTTGGTTTACCGTTATCGAACGTTCAAACTTGAACAACCTGCTTAAAGAGCGCCAAATTATCACAGAGATGCGCGCGCGGTACCTTGGTGAAACGCAAATTAATTCAAATGCGCTGCCACCGCTTTTATTTGCCGGTATAATTCTTGAGGGCGGAATCGTCGGTTATGATACGAATACTGTGACCGGCGGAGTGGCAGCGCGTTACCTCGGTGTCGGTGGGCAAACCGATTACAGGCAAAATGTCGTTTCGGTTCACTTACGGGCTGTAAGCGTTAAAACTGGGGAAGTCCTTGCTTCTGTGACTACGGAAAAAACAATTGCGTCTGTCGGGATAGCCGCCAATGCTTTCCGCTTCGTTTCTTTCGATAACTTGCTTGAGGCGGATGCGGGCATCACGTCAAATGAACCGGGTTTATTAGCTCTCAGGCAGGCAGTCGAAAAGTCGGTTTATGCTCTGATTATGGAGGGAGTAGAGACCGGCTTATGGGAATTCGATGACCGGATTGCGGGACTCAAACTCCTTCACCAATATCAATATGAACGTGATGGTTCCTATCAGGCTGCGCATGCGAGCATTACGCCCGCAGCTAAGCCCAATCAAACCGCTCAAATGCAGTTAACGCGACCTAGGTCGCCGCGGAAAATAAACTCGGAACAAAAAGTTGCTGAGGCCCAGATTAAGCCAGTTGATGCTAAGCCTGATCTTCAAGTGGCACAAACACACATAACAAATTCATTTTCGCAAGGCTCGACCGCTCAGGTCCCCTAGAAAAAGAGTATGGATTTTACAGAATTTATCGGTCGCGTCTAAAGGCCGATAATTAAGCCGCTTCAAAAAAAGTGGCTTTAATGAATTTCATCGCGTCAGGAATTGGTGCGATGAGATAGGAAAACGTCAGGGTTTGATTTTGTGGCAATAGCTATGGAATAGAAGTGACGATTTCCGCGGATTTTGAATGGAATTGCAGTTCCGTTCAAAATTTGTCCAAGGACAGCGGCAGAATTTGCCGAGAGACATGGATGCAAGTTGGACAACACATGCTGCGGTGGTATTTGCCACCCTTGGAAACCGTCACCTGTGCGTACCACAGTGTGAACGCGGATTCCAGCCTGTTTACAGGCAAACGCCCTGCTGGGCGGCAGCAACCCCACGGGATGTGTTGAACCGGTTTTCATTGTCTCCTCGAAAATTCCCGTCTCCCTTGCGACAAAAATCTAACTGAACGCGTCATTTCGGCGCAAAAACCGCTCTTAATGTGGGGCAAACTGGAGACTAAAACGATGAAAAAACTACTTATTCTAACGGCGTCCATGCTGGCGCTTTCTACCGGCGGTGCATACGCCCAAGTTCAAACTTCAGACATTCTACAAAATGGAATGAACAATGAAGCAACTGTTAATCAAACGGGCGGTGAAGAAGGGCTTTCGGATATTGACCAAAATGGCGATGATAACTTGGCAGAAGTAACCCAAACTGAAAACCCGAACGTAGGGTCCAACAGCTTTGGAACGGCGGCTAACTCTGCCACAATCAACCAAGTCGGCGATATGAGCCGTGCTCGTATTACGCAAAACAGCACAAATCCGGGCGGCGACACCAATGTCGCATCGATTGAACAAGTTTCAAGCTTTGATGCGAGTGACAGTGACACGGACAGCACAGTGCCTTCGGGCTTCGCTAATAATGGCCGTATTATTCAAAACGGTGAAGATAACCAGTCAAGCATTTCGCAGACAGACAATAGCCTGAATGGCCTGGGCCTAACTGGGGCAGCGGCTTATAACTCTCAAGACGGAAGTGGTCACCGCTCTACGATTACACAGTATGAGGTTTCTGGTGACACTGAGTTCGATCCTGCATCACGCGTGGATGTTTTCCAATCCGGTATGGACAATGAGTCTGAGGTTTTACAAACACGTCAAGCCAACAGCACAATAGTCGATCAATCCGGTGCGGCAAACTACTCCTATGTGAGTCAGCACCGCAGCAACAACCTGGCTCTGGTCACTCAAACGGGTCAGGACGGATTTAGCAGCCTCAAGCAATCGCAATATGACGAAGCGACCGTTAACCAAGGCGGTTCTAACAATATCAGCAATGCGGATCAGGGCGGAAGCCGTCTCATCGCTTTTGTAGACCAAATCGGGTCCGATAACGACTCAGGCATTATCCAACGCGGGTCTGACAATGAAGCCAATGTTGACCAATCTGGATCAGACAATACCAGCCGCATAGATCAGCGTGTAGGATCATTTAACATGGCTGAAGTGCTGCAAAGTGGTGTCGGAAACAGCAGTAAAATTCGTCAGGGCAACAACCCAATGCCTGCTTTCGATAACCTCGCCACCGTCTTGCAAACAACTGACAACAACGTTGCCGATATTATGCAGGAAGGAAGCGATAACACCGCGACCGTCAATCAGACTGTAACAAGCGGAAATGTTTCTAACATTTCTCAGAGCGGTTCTGGCAACACAGCCACAACCAATCAGTAAGATAAAACTTTGGCGGGCCAGTTCAGGCCCGCCAAATACCAAGCGCGTTGGCGCATTCATTAAATGCAACAACCTTTCGGGGTGCAAAAGGAAATTAAGACAATGAAAAAACTATTTATAACAACAGCCTCTATCTTGGCGCTTTCAACCAGTGGCGCTTATGCGCAGATGGTTCAAACCTCTGATATTGACCAAGACGGTGCAGGAAATATTGCTGCTGTTGATCAGACCAGCGGCCAAGAGGGCCTGTCAGTCATCGATCAAGACGGTGATGATAACCTCGCCAATGTAACTCAGTCTGAAGACCCAGTAGGATCTAACAGCTTCAACACAGCAGCGAACTCTTCAAGTATTACCCAAGAAGGTAATAATGGTGAAGTCTTCGTCGTTCAGGAAAACTCCGATGCGGGTGCTAGCACGAATACAGCGACAGTGGAGCAAAACAGCGACAATGCAAATGTAACGGGCAATGATGGCAATGCAGACGGAAATTTCGCGTCTAACTATGCGTCCATCGCGCAGGGGAATGCCGGTGCAGCTCCGGCGACTGGAGTAGGCAACACAGCTTCCATCTCCCAAGGTACACTCGGCGGAGCGGCCGTGAGCGGAAACGAAGCGTTTGTTACTCAGGACGGAAACGGAAACAGCTCTGCTAACTTCCAAACCGGAAACAACGACTTTCTAAGTGTTGTGACAACTGGCGATGGAAATACTGCCGATAATTCTCAAGCAGATGGCGAGAACAATTATGTGGCAGTCGTCCAGAATGGCTCCGATAACACGTCCATGACTGACCAAACTGGCGATTTAAACATCGCAAATGTTGCTCAGGACGGCTCCGAGCATCTTTCTGATGTTCTCCAGAACGGTTTGTTGAACGTTGCAAATGTTAATCAAGACGGTGTAAACAACGACTCTGATATCGATCAAGAAACAGGTTCGTTTGCCGCAGGCACTTTGGCGAATGTTACCCAGTCAGGCTCGGACAACGAGTCAGACGTAACACAACTTGCAACTGGCAATCCATCTGGCCTAGTTGGCGCAGATGTGGTTCAGAGCGGAACGGATGAAACATCAACCGTAAACCAATCTGCTACTGGCGATGTATCAGGTATTTTGGGTGCCAGTGTTAACCAATCAGGCGCGGATAACACATCTTTAGTTACCCAAAATGCAAGCAACGCTCTGAGCGGTGTATTCGAAGCTGATGTGACTCAAGCAGGTACGTCTGGGTCTGCCACAATCGATCAGTCATCTGACACCGCCGTAGACTTCACCTTGTCCGCAACGATTAATCAGATTTCTGGTGATCAGAACACTGCGTCTATCGTACAAAGTGATGACGATAACACCGCCACAACTACCCAAATAGGAAATGGCAACACGTCTTCCACGACACAAGATAGCGGGCTGCTAGTTCCTACGTTCCTGGGCACACTCGAATTTGGAGAATCAGGCGGCAACACAGCGACTGTTAACCAAGATGGAGATGATAACGAATCTACTGTTAATCAGGGTCTTACTGGCAACGTTGCATTTGTTGATCAAATCGGAGTTGATAATTACAGCCTCGTTAATCAGCTAAGCAATGACAGCACAGCCGACGTCAATCAAAATGGTACCGATGGAAGCTCAACTGTCACACAAAATGGCGACAACCAATTTGCAATGTTGACACAGGGCGGCTTCGACAATTTGAGCGAGATTACTCAAGATGGCGACGGAAATGACGCTTGGGTCACGCAAACTCAAAGCGATAACGAGAGCTACATCACCCAAGATGGCGACGGAAACGATGCCATACACGACCAAACGGTGACGAGCGGAAACATTGCCACAACCATGCAGATGGGTTCAGGCAATATGGCCACTGTAAATCAGTAGTCAGCCGATTTTAAATATCAGATCGCCCCTTTGGGGGCGGTCCCCTTACATCAACTTTCGGAGAGACTCATGGCACGGAAAAATTTACGGATTACTGCCTTCAAGGCATTGAAGTTTATTCTTTGCGGCGGGGTCATGGCGGGAAGCGCACAAATTGCAAGCGCGCAAAATAACACTTTGGACAACGGCGGCACTGTCAACATAGAACAAGTTGGCCCCGAGAATTTGGCAATTGTGTCAAGCAATGGTCGCAATACGGCGAGCATCACTCAAACCGGAAGCGGTAACACAGCGACTATTATATCGGACGGCCGCGGCAACGGCGAACTGTCCGGCGAGATCGATCAAGACGGCGATAACAATACAACAATGGGCACAATCGAAGGAGATGATAATCAATATATCGTGGAGCAAAGAAGCTCCGGAGCGTCCAATAAAACAAATTTTTCCCAGTTGGGCAGCCAGAACGAAATAGATATTATCCAGAATGCGGCAGGCTTAACAGACGGCCTCGCCAATTCAGCTGAAGTCTTGCAGACTGGCATAGGTAATTATGCAGCTTTAAACCAGACTGCATTGATTGGGGGTGTAGGGTTTTATTCTAACATAGCCACAGTGACCCAAGACGGGGATGATAATCTTGCCACCTCAACACAAAGTGGAGATAATAACCGTTCAGAACAGGTACAAGTCGGCGATAAGAATGTATCCAACATTCTACAGACGGGGGATGACAATACGGCGATACACCGTCAGTTTGGAGATAGTCTTACCCTTCCTGATTATCTTGAAGGTACCCAGATCGAACAGAATGGCGGCGCAACTATCACAGTAGAGCAGTATGATGCCTACAATATGCCTTTCGGACCGCCCGGAAGATAAATAAAAACTAGGCTATGAGGAGTTTTGGTTAGCTTTTCTCCGAAGAAAATTTATGGATATCCTATGAACATATCATTATCCGTTAGTTCCACCGCTCTACTAATAGCGGTCTTCTTGAGTCTTCCCAGTTGTGCAAGCCAAGGTTCCGCCGCTGTGACGAATAGCGTTCTTCCTAAATCAGAGCTTCCGGCTACGTCGCAACTTGATAAAGATTCAACGTCCTCAATTGCGCAGATAACAAGCCAGGATCAGACAGACGCCGCCTATCAGATAGCAGACCAAGAAACGCAGGAATCTTTGACCGTAGATCAATTACGTAATTACGCTGATAGATGCGGGCCGGAAGCTATCGAAAAAGCTCCTCCTGAAATCGATTGCTCCGAGCTTGGATTGCGAATCCAGCGAGTTTACAAAACAGAAGACCAGGTCGTGGATGCGTTAATTACATTAGATCGACTCGGGCGGAATGCTTCGGCGGAAAATGTAAGCGATGATCTAAGAGATGGCAGGCCCGACAACTCTTTAAACGCTCAAGCTATTGCAAGCGGTATTTTCGAACCCGCCCCGCCGGCACCTGAAGCGCCGCCGCCGCCCGAAGAAATCGAAAATTCGTTAGCAAATGGATTGATTGACGCGATAATAGCCAATACTCAAAGCCGCTAGGCTTTAAAATGATTGGCTGATCCGCTTCAGTCAAAAGGTTGTAACTAAATCGCCTATAATTAGATGGTGATTTCATTCGCTAGGTGAAAACGCTCATGCGCGACCCGGCCCTAGGTGCTATTTGAAAACTTTATAGCCTCGTCGTTAATTGGGTGTTCAAGCATGAGTTTGATGTCTGTCTTATAGTCTTGAAGATTTAGCCAAGGGTGTCTGTCGCCCTGGCTCGGAAGTTTATCCATCACTCGTTGCAAATATCCGGCTTGGAATTCAATCCAAGGCTTTCGGGCCATGTTCTCGGGCGCGGTAGGGACGGCCCGCGTATATCCGTTTTCTTTCATGTGGGAAATAAGCCGTACGGCATATTGGGAAATGAGGTCGGCGCGTAAGGTCCAGGACGCATTGGTATAGCCAAAGACCGAGATCATATTGGGCACGCCCGAATACATCATTCCTTTATACCCAAATTTTTCTGAAATAGAGATAGCTCTATTATCGATCTTAAAATCAGCGCCGCCGTTAAAAATGACGTCTAAGCCTGTGGCCGTGACAATGACATCGGCTGCTAATTCTTTGCCCGATTTTAATTTTATCCCGCCTGGCGTAAAGTGGTCGATATGGTCTGTGATGACACTGGCCTTACCGTCCCGGATGACGTTAAATAAGTCCCCGTCAGGAATTATGCAGACGCGTTGATCCCAAGGGTCGTAATCAGGATTGAAATGTGTGTCGACGGGGTAGTCAGGCCCCAAGGCGGCGATGGTTTTCTTGCGAAACCATTCCCTGGCTTTCTTCGGGTTTTTTCGGGCCCTGCTATACATTTTACGGGCTATCCAGATATTCTTAGCGCGGTTGATTTTGTAAGCGGTTTTTTCGGGCAGCAGCGCTCGAAAAAAGTTTCCTATTTTATCTCTGGCAGGAATAGACGCAATGTAAGTAGGCGAGCGTTGCAACATGGTGACATGATCGGCAATTTTTGCCATTTCAGGAATGAGTGTGACGGCTGTTGCGCCCGACCCAATCACCACAACTTTTTTTCGTGCATATTCAAATTTTTCTGGCCAGTGCTGGGGATGGACGATCTCGCCCTCGAAATTTTCCCGCCCGTCAAAATGGGGCGTATAGCCTTTTTCATATTTGTAGTAACCGGCGGCAGAGAGAACGACGCGTGCGCGCAATTTACGAGGCTTGTTGGTCTTCGCGTCGATTACGGTCAGGGTCCAAAAGTCTGTATCACATGAAAAATTCATTTCGGTGACTTTAGAATTGAACTGAATGTATTTCGTGATGTCATATTCATTTGCGACAGTTTCAATATATTCGCGAATGCTTGTTCCGTCCGCCAGGGTTTTGTCACCGACCCAAGGCCGGAAGTCATAGCCGAGCGTGAGCATATCAGAATCTGAACGAATGCCGGGATATCGAAATAAATCCCAAGTCCCGCCTATTGCCTCGCGAGATTCGATGATGGCGATTTTATCATCAGGGAATTCTGTGCGATAACGACAGGCCGCGCCAACGCCGGAAAGCCCGGCGCCAATAATGATGATGTCGAAAGAATTTCCCTCACTCATTTGAATTTCCCGGGGTAAGGCATTTGTTTCTCACGGCTATTGAGGGAGCGGACCGCTGCGGATCCATTGAGAGAAGAGCCATTTTTCCCCACGGGTTGGCGGCAGGCCCGCATGCAGCGTATGTGGATCAGGTTGGCCATTCAGATCGACATTGGCAAATAAAAGAGCGCCGCCCTTATCACATCGGAATTTTTGACCAATCTTGGGAAAGGACGTCTCGGCTCCCTCGAAGTCCTGGTTCAGATAGATCAAACATGTTGCAAGGCGCTGGCCAAATTTTCTCATATCAGCCGCGTGAGCCTCTTTGGTTGGGTCAAGGTAATCGTGATGCGGGTGAAACTGCTCGCCAATATTGTAATGCATCACCATAGAGTTTTCCATCGTGTACATTGGTACAAAGGCGATCTTTGAAATACGCGTTTGAATTAAAAGTAGAACAAGGTCCAGATCTAGAAGGTTAAAGCTCACAGACGAATTGGTTCTTGCGTCGCTTTCCTTCCCTTCGACAGCCGTGTCGTCATATGTGCGAGCGCGGGCGAGCTTCGGGCGAGCTTCGTCAATCATCCAGTCGCAAAAGCGATCGGGCAAAAAATTATCAAATTTACGAATTCGGGGCGCTTCGCAGAGACTTTGTTTGTCAGGAATTTGCAACAAGGAATCAACATCAATTCGCGCCCGCAATTCGGATACATCGGCTTTACTCGCTTCCCACAAACCTTCACTATTAGGAGAGTCTGCGAGAATTGAAAGCTGCCGGGAAGCTGGTTGCCATCCGAGCGAGGCTGCCAAAGCCAGATAATCAAGTGCCTGTTTCCAGTTCTGTTCGCCCACCATACCAGAGGCGAACATCACGGCGACGAATTCGGCTGCCTCGCCGTTTCCCGCTTCCATCGCTTGTTTCAAAAATAGCTGGCCGTCCTCAACGCATTTGGAGGACCTTGGCTCTGCGATGAGACGTTTGCCAATTGTAGTCATTGCCTGAACGTCACCGTTCGAAGCGGTTTTTCTCAAAGCCTCTAATTCCTCAATTGTCGTCAAGCTTTTTTCCTTAATGCGCGTAGATCGCGCTACGGTAAGTGGGTTTGTGGCGATATTCGGCCAGAGGAACTTTATAGGCAAGGACTCCAATCTATCAACGGATATCTGGTTGTTCTTTTCTGAGCTTGAATTCCGAGTGATTCACATGGGTTATTTGGCTATTCCGATAATTTTGCGGGTCCATATAATCTCAAATTTAGCATATTTCAAAGAAAACAGCTTTTAATTCAACAGGCTAGGGTAGATGCCGAGTAACTAAAACAGTTTCTTGACAGTAATGTAACAAGTATTGTAATAAAAGTGTCATAGAGGTTAGGCTAACGATGTGTAGGCCAACGGCGCATGTTTGCAGTCTAAAATACGTTGGTGATGTTCAAAAAGGAGATCACCATGAAAAACATCCTAATTTCCACAGTCTTTGTGGCATCAATCAGCGCTGCCCCGGCATTTGCTAGTGATTTTGAATCTAGTCACGTCGTCGTTTCCAACGCGGATCAGAATATTCAACTCTGCATGGGGTCGGATGTAGATGCGGCGCCGAATAAGGCTATTCGCGCTTGCACGAAGGCATATAGAGCTTCAATTCCGAATTATGACATAAAATCAGATATTCTGACCCGCCGCGGCTGGTTACAACTTTCCAATGGGGAGTATGACAGGGCGTCCCGGGATTTCAAATCCGCTGCGAAACTCAACAATGTTAACGAAATAGCGTTTCTTGGCGAGGGATTCACGGCAATGATGCGAAAAGATTATGCGACCGCAATTGATTATTTCAATGATTGTATGACTCACAATGACGCCGCTCCGCTTGCCTATTATGGTTTAGGTATGACCAAGGAGTTGACTGGCGACACATCTGGCGCGCTCGAAGCTTATAAGCAGGCTGCGGAGTTACGCCCTGATTGGCGAGCGCCGCGTGAAGAATTGTCGCGTATTAAAGCCTAACTCAAATCTAAATCAGTTCTAACTTGTTTTAGCCAGTCGGACCTCCGGCTGGCTTTTTTATGACGGTTTCGTCAAAAAACCATAACCATATCGTCACGTAAGTTTTACGAAATTGGCACAATAGCATTACTTGCCTGTCATATTACGCTGTCAAATCCCCATCCAAATGCGGACGAGCAGAGTCTTAGATGTGAGCTATCCGCACCCAAAGATTTTTAATGGTGAAGGATATCTCAATGAAACTATCTATGCGTAATCTGCTATTGGCATCTGCGGCCTGCCTAGCTTTAGTCGGCTGCCAACAGGGTAGCGATATTATCTCTCCCGGGCTAACAGTCGTTGATCCTACAACTCCGCCACCACCGCCTCCGCCTCCGCCCCCTCCGCCCTCTGCAAGCACGTGTCCTGACGGGACAGACGGCACACCTTTGGGAAGCATGACATTGTGTAGTACGCCTCTCGGCAATTTGGAGAGCCTAAATGGTACACTGACAGAAAGCGCGACATTAGAGTTCCGCGAAGGCGTCATATATGAGCTCACGGGACGCCTCAATGTCGGAACAGACGCGGGTGCAGACGGAACTGATTCTCCGGTTGTTCTGACGATCGAACCCGGCGTTATGATTGCTGGCGACTCCGGCGAAGACTACATCGTCGTAAATCGCGGACATCAGATTGAAGCGGCTGGCACAGCGAATGCGCCAATCATCATGACAAGCAAAAGCGACATTACAGCTACTGGTGATCGCGTAAACGCGATTGGCGAATGGGGCGGCTTGGTCGTTCTAGGCAATGCGCCAATCAATCGCTGTAATGTTCCGGGCGTTAATGCCGGAACAGCAGATTGTGAAAACGCAATTGAAGGCGTAACGGAACCTGACGCGCTATACGGCGGCGGCGACCCATTATCGGACAGCGGGACGCTTCAATATATTCAGATTCGCCACGCCGGGTTTGAGGTTGCAACTGACGTGGAACTGAACGGCCTTACAATGGGCGGCGTCGGTTCCGGGACGACCGTCGACCATATCCAAGTACACAACAACTCTGATGACGGCATCGAATTTTTCGGCGGAACAGTTAATGCGAAATATCTTGCTCTGACAGGCAATGATGACGAGCAGCTGGACACAGACAATGGCTACCAAGGCAATATCCAATATGTTCTTGCCTCGCAGCGCGGCGGCGATTCTTCTGACAATGGTATTGAAGCCAGTTCCGTCAATCCGGGTGCCACGCCAGCTTCAGATGCGACCATCTCAAACTTTTCGCTTATCGGGAATGGCAACACAGATAGTAACGGTATTCGCCTTAATACAGGTACGGTCGGGACTTATGTGAACGGAATCATTGTCGAAGCAAATTCTTGCCTAGATTATGAAGACAATGCAGGGGATGGTATGCCTGGCTTTAGCCCAGTCAACGACCCGGCCTTCCAGTCTGTCTTATTTGATTGCGGCGCGGGTCTTGTGAGAACCGGTGACGGCGCAGACCCGGCGACCGGACAAGCAGCTGTTGATGCAGACGGAAATAATGTCGTCGGGACCAACTCTTTGGGCGGCTTCTTTCCGGGACCGAATGAACTTGCCGTTCAAGCGACAAACCTCGAAGACGATTTCTTTGATGATGTTGATTACATCGGTGCTTTTGGTCCTGAGGAATCTGAGACTGACAACTGGGCGACCGGATGGACGCAAGACGTATTCCCTGATCCAGAGTGCCCTACTGGTACAACGGCCGCTGGACAGTTAAACGGTCAAAATCTTTGTAACGTTACTGGTGTTGTAACAGACTCACTTCGTCTTACACGGGGCAATCTTTACGCCCTTGTTGGACGCGTTGACATCGGTGTGGATATCGGTGCAGGCGGCGCTGCACCAGAGGGCGATGAAGCGACATTGACGATCGAGTCAGGCGTAACGGTCTTTGGACGTGGCGGTTCGGATTATCTGGTCGTAAACCGCGGCTCGCAAATTTTTGCAAACGGAACGCGCTCTAACCCTGTTATATTCACTTCTGAAAATGATGTAACAGACGCCTCGGGTGACCGTGCCAATGCGATCGGCGAGTGGGGCGGACTTGTCATTCTTGGCGATGCTCCGATTAACCGGTGTAATGTACCAGGTGCAACCGGCGGCACGAACGCTTGTGAAAACGCAGTAGAAGGCGTGACAGAGCCCGACGCACTTTATGGTGGTTCTGATGAGGATGATAATTCAGGCTCTCTCAGATTTGTTCAAGTTAAGTATGCCGGTTTTGAAGTTGCTACAGATGTAGAACTAAACGGGATTACGCTTGGCGGCGTCGGGAACGGCACCGTTATTGAAAATGTTCAAGTCCACAATAACTCGGATGACGGCATTGAATTCTTCGGCGGAAACGTAAACGCAAAATATGTTGTTGTAACCGGAAATGACGACGAGCAACTCGATACAGATAATGGATATAACGGTAATGTTCAGTTCGTAATCGCAATCCAGCGCGGTGGAGATTCATCCGATAACGGTATCGAGGCAAGTTCCGTTGCACCGGGCGCAACTCCAGCGTCAGATGCCACCTTCTCGAACTTCACATTGGTCAATAACTCAGCAATCAATAATACAGATAGTCACGGTATCCGCATGAATACCGGAACTATCGGAAATTACCTAAACGGTATTCTCGTCGAGCAGAACTTCTGCCTCGATTACGAAGACAGCGCAGGTGACGGTACTGTAGGCTTCACGCCTGGCGCGGATCCGGCCTTCCAATCCGTTTTGTTTGATTGCGGCGCAGGTCTTGTGAGAACCGGAGACGGGGCTGACCCAGTGACGGGTCAAGCGGCAGTCGATGCGGATCCGAACAACGTGGTCGGCGGAAACAGCCTGACAAACACCTTTATCAATGGTGACAATGAAAACAGCGTAACAGTCACGCCGCTTCCGGCGAACGGATTCTTCGACATGGTTGATTATGTCGGCGCCGTCAAAGATGCGGATGACACATGGTGGCAAGGTTGGACGTGTGGCCTCGAAGACACAAACCCTTGCTAATTCAATAGATGATAGCAGAGGCCGCGGTTTTCGCGGCCTCTGAATTTTCGGTTCATCAAAATCAAATGCCCGGGGTCGGTCTTTATTCTCGAATACAGACGCCCCCTTTCTAAGTTGTAATCAAAGGTTTCCCATGATTTACAGATCATCATTAAAGGCAGTCCTTGCTTTATCTGCAGCTGCATTAAGTTTTCAGGCCAGCGCCCAAGATACCAGTAATGGCGAGAGTGAGACGCGTATTGATGAAGTCGTCGTGACAGGCAGCTTCATCCCTGACCCGCAACGCGCGACGTCCCAAGTGGCGTCTTTTCTGCAAGCAGAAGATTTAATTCGTCAGGGAGACTCAGATGCAGCCTTGGCGCTAACCCGCGTCAGTGGATTGAGCATTGTTGGCGGTCGATTTGCCTATGTTCGGGGTTTAGGCGATCGCTACTCCTCCGCTTTGCTCAATGGGTCTCCTCTACCAAGTCCGCAGCCTCTTAGACGAACTGTGCCACTGGATCTTTTCCCATCAAGTGTTTTGAATGGCATCACCGTTCAGAAAACTTATTCTCCTAATTATCCGGGGGAATTTGGCGGCGGGGTTATTGCGCTCAACACGCTGAAAACACCGCCGGAAGATTTCTTCAAGGTGAAGCTCGGTATTGGCGCGAACACAGAGACGACCGGTAAAGAAAGCCTTTTTGTCCATGGCGGAGACTATGACGCGTTGGGATTTGATGATGGAACTCGGGATATTCCCGAACCATTACTTGAAGTAATTAAAGGGGGGCAACGTCTGCAGGATCAGTCTGACGCGGATCTCGAACTGATAGGGCAGCTTCTTGTCGATCCCAATTTGACAGTTCTTCAGTCATATGACGAAACCTTCCCGGATATGAATGTCTCAATCGACGCAGCCAAAACCATTGGTGTTGGATTCGGCGAACTTGGATTTGTGGGTACAGCTGGTTTTGACAACGCCTGGACGACTGAAAGATCGACCCGTCAAGTTCAGGCAAATGGCAGAATTGAAGACAGCTTGGAATCTGTTGAATCCACTTATCAAGTTACATTAAATGCTTTGGCCTCGACGACGTTAAACTTTGATTCCGGCGACTCGGTTCAAGGGACTGTTTTTTACGTACATGACACAGCCAAAGAAGCTCAGATTGATCAAGGCAGAACATTCAGTGAGCCGGATGGCGTGTTCTTGGAGAAAAACGGTTATTATGAACGAGAGCTTCTTTTCACACAGCTCAATGGCGAGCACTTGCTTGGGGATCTGACCGCAAATTGGCGTGGTTCCTATTCAATGGCGAGCCGTGACGCGCCTTATGAGCGCCAACTTGAGCGTCAACTTCGAGGTGATGCGTTACTTTTCCCGGGCAATAACGCCCATAGTATTTCATTTTCCGAAGTGAATGATGAAATTACGAGCGGAGGCTTGGACCTGAGTTATTACGTACCAAGCACAAGTCCTTGGGAAGTCGAAATTTCTGGCGGTGTAGAATATTCGCAAACAGACAGAGAATTTGCCGATTTAAATCTTCAGTATACGACGTCGACTCAACTTGACCCACAATTGGCGGCCGCTCGCGTGGACCTTTTATTCTCTGCGGCAACAATTGGGCCTATTTTTACAATCCAAGAAATTCCGCCTCGTCCAAGCGATAACTATCTTGGTGATTTGGATGTCTTCGGCGCTTACCTCAAAGCCGATATCGAATTTTCGCCGACAGTGCGCGCGGATTACGGCGTCCGCTTTGAGGACTCCGAATTAAATGTTCAGACTTTGGATCGATTCAGCAATTTGGGGGTGACCTCCAATTTGGACAATAACTACATTTTGCCGTCTGCCTCATTTACTTGGAACTTCCTCGATGACACACAACTACGTCTTGGATATTCCAATACGATTGCGCGGCCTCAATTCCGTGAACTGGCTTCCTCGCGTTTTCTAGACCCAGAGACGGACCGTACTTTTGTGGGTAACCCCAATATCGTCGACTCCGAATTCGAGAACTTTGATGTCCGTCTAGAGCGTTATTTTGGCCGCAATCAGTTTATTACTGTGTCTGGATTTTATAAAAACATTAAAAACCCCATCGAAGAATCGACATTCGAAACTTCAGCGAACGTTTTTGAAACCTCTTTCATTAACGCCCCCGCCGCTGAATTACTCGGTATGGAAGCTGAATTTCGGACAAATTTTGACATGCCTGGAGATATTCCGTTTCTGAACTCACGGGAATGGTTCTTTACTGTGAACTACACTTACACGGATGCGACTGTTAATGCCGAAGCTGACGATGTGATTATTCAAGCAGATGGCACCCCGATTTCGGCCGAGCTATTCGGAATTGATGGACAGCCATTGCAAGGAACGCCTGAGAATATCGTAAATTCTCAATTTGGTTGGGAATCAGACAATACGCAATTCACTATATTGTTTGGTTGGGTTGACGACCGTGTTTCCCGCCGCGGATTGAGAGGGCTAAGCAATGTTCCTGACGTTATCGAAAGCCCGGGTCCGCAGCTAGATCTGGTTTATCGCCATAAGATGGAAGTTCGTGGTCAAGAGTTCAATCTCGGCCTGAGCGCTCGAAACCTCTTGAACACCGACCATGAGGAATTCCAAACAAGCGAAGGGGCTGGGCGGTCCGAGTTCAACACCTATAAGCGCGGCGTCAATTTCTCAGCGTCACTTTCTACAAGCTTCTAAGAACCAAGGCAGGGGTTATTTTCTGCCTTTTGAGGATCACCTGAAGCTTCGGCCAAAGGTGTAGGGTCGGTGATTGCTAACCTCGTCACCGGCCCGCTTTATTCCAACACTTGTAATGCCTCTGGTCAGTATAAGTGTCTGAGATAAATCTGCGGGGAGGTAGATTTTGGCCGGGCCTAAGGGCCCGGTCTTTTTTATTTAAAATTTAGAATCAATCGACCTGAGCAGCATAGAGGTCAAACATATCATGCACAGGTCGGCCCAACGCTTTCTCGAAAGCCTCTTGATTAGCGCTGGCTTTTAAAGACTGCGCTTCGCCGTCTTCACCTAAATTGGACCGAAAAATACCCGCAGCGCTAACGGGCAGAAAATCTTCATATGTTAGCGCTTTAAACCCGTCATCCGTCTTTCGGAAATATGCTAAACCGGCGTTTCGAATCGAGTCCCAGTCGTCTGGAAATTCTGAAAAGTCTTTTGCCGCCAGACACCGGTCATATAATTCGCGGCCTTTCGGCGTTAAAGCGGCTCCGCGCTGTTCGATCTCGCCAAATCGGGCCGTATGCGTTCTTTGTGTCCAATTTCCGTTGTCCTCGAATAAAATATCTTCGCTGAGCGCTTTGAAAGCGGTTTGACGTAAAAGAATAGGGCATTTTCTTTTTGGCGGGCCTTCAATCACATCTTTTGCTTCCAAGCCTTTTGCAAGCATTTTTTCTTGTGCATTATCAATATCCAATGTGCGGGGCGTCAGATGATTGATATGCGGTCCCTGAAAGCTGACAATATCCGCTAATAATGGATGATGACTTTTCATCCGCTTGTAAGTGCCTAAAGAAACCTGTGCTCGGTCATGCCACTGAAAAGTTTTGAGGAATTCAGCGATAAATTTGTCTGCTTCATTTTCGCCTATCCCGCCTTGTTTTTCGGCCTTTTCAAGCAGATTTAAAAGCTCACCTGTGAAAATATCCCGCTCTGAAAGAGCGGATACAGCATCCTCCCGTAATTCATTGTCATCAATTAACTCAGGGCGCAGTAAAGACGTGAACATTCTAAATGGACTTTGCTCAAGCGCCTCTGGCGTAACGGGACGGAAAGCCGTCGAATGTATCGGCAATCCTGCCACAGAGAGATCGTAATACCCAACTGGCTCCATTCCGAGCAAATCAAAGAGCCGGGCAATTGTCGACAAATCTTTCGCCGTGCCAACACGAATAGCGCCGTGGCGTTCTTGGCCAAGTCGTTCCGCGCCCACAGACTGTTCAGGATCAACCTCTTTATTTACCTCAGCAACAATATCCAGCAAAGTTCCATAGGCTGGAACTTCTTTGCGGTACATGGTTGAGAGCGCATCAGAAAAACGCTGACGCAGAGCAGATTTGGCAATAAGTTTTGTCATAACCACTTTCTGAAAAGTTTTGAAAAGAAAACACGCTCGCCTCAATTTAGTCGAAGCGCTTAGATGTCCAAAATCTCCGGTGCCTTCCACCCCCGTCTTGAACAAGCGGCCAAGACCGTGTTTCTAAGGAGGCAAGCAATTGTCATGGGTCCGACGCCGCCGGGAACAGGCGTAATCGCTCCGGCTACAGAAGATGCTTCGCCATAGGCGACATCTCCGACGAGCCGGGATTTGCCAGGTCTATCCGGGTTTGGAACCCGGTTTATCCCTACATCAATGACGCAAGCCCCCGCTTTAACCCAATCCCCTTTAACCATTTCGGCTCGTCCTACGGCCGGAACCAAGATGTCCGCGCCTCTGCAGACAGTCGGAAGGTTTTCGGTTCGGGAATGCGCGATTGTTACGGTACAGTTTTGCTCAAGAAATAACAAAGCGGCAGGTTTTCCGACTAAAATGGAGCGCCCTAGAATAACGCAATGCTTGCCGTTTAAATTGCCAAGGGCGGATTTTGCAAGAATAACGCATCCCGTTGGGGTGCAGGGACGCAGTCCGGGTTTCCCTAAAATCAAA
Source organism: uncultured Hyphomonadaceae bacterium (assembly GCA_963972195.1). GTDB lineage: Bacteria > Pseudomonadota > Alphaproteobacteria > Caulobacterales > Maricaulaceae > Litorimonas. The sequence continues at coordinate 257,014 of CAXATH010000002.1, forward strand.
CGCCCGGCAGAAATATCCGTCAGGCCGTCTACATCTTTCGCAGGATCAATCTCTTCAATAACCGCGTCGCTGTCCAGTCCTTTTGGAAGGGGAAGCTGAACCAATATACCATCTATGCTCTCGTCTGAATTCAAAGCCCGGACGGTTTCTTCAACTTGGTCTTGGGTTGCGTCGGCGGGCAGGCGTCGTTGGACGGATCGCATCCCACATTCTTCGGTAAATTTTATTTTAGAGCGGACGTAAACTTGGCTTGCCGGATCTTCGCCGACCAGCACGACCGCCAATGTCGGCTGACCGCTCAGGGTTTCTACTGCCGTTTTGACTTTTGTACGTAAATCTGCGGCAATGGTTTTTCCGTCAATAATATTGGAAGTCATATCTTCTCTTCAACACCTTTATTCCAGAGCTGGAACATTCCTTTATTTTCGCTCCTCCCTTAACGGGTCTTAACAGAAATAGCGAGGCATCCCGTGCAAAGGATTTTACGTACCTGACTTAAGATGACTTGGCGTCAGCTTGTTTACCTTCTATCAAGGAAGAACAATGGTCACGACAAAAGGTTAGGTAAAAATGTCTATAAAACATTTAAATCGTGGAGCGGCTCTAGCCGTCGTATTCTTAGTTGGATGTAACCCCTCCCAACCGGAGCCCGGAAAGCCGATTCAGGAAACCGGAGTTGTCGAAAGCGAAGCGGATTTAGAAGCGATTTATAAGGACCCAGAGGCCTACCGCGGCATAAATCCGTCGTCAGATCAGAGCTCAGTTCAACGCGTTGAATTTGCGCTAAACCGGATTGCCACGATTGACCATGCCGGACCTAATCTACAAAGCGTTTTGACGGTCAACCCGAACGCGCTTGATATTGCCAGGTCGCTAGATGAAGAAGACTCAGAGAGGAGCTTGCTTCACGGCGTTCCCGTTCTCATCAAAGACAATGTAGAAACATTGGACATGCCAACAACCGCTGGCAGCTCAACACTCAAGCAAAACGATACGGGGCGAGACTCTCCGCTTGTCGAGAGTTTAAGAGAAGCCGGCGCTGTCATTCTGGGCAAGTCCAATTTATCGCAATGGGCAAATTTTCGGTCAACAAACTCGACAAGTGGTTGGAGCGCGCTCGGGGCGCAGACGAAGAATCCCCACGCCCTGAACCGCAGCCCGTGCGGATCGAGTTCGGGTAGCGGCGCGGCCGTTGCAGCGGGAATAGTTCCCGCCGCCATTGGCACAGAAACAAACGGGTCAATTATTTGTCCGTCTGCCATGAATGGAATCGTTGGATTTAAACCCACCGTAGGGCTTATCCCCCAAGATCTGATCGTGCCCATTTCTTCAACTCAGGATACGGCGGGTCCGATGACGCTGACAGTCGAGGACGCGGCCATAATGATGGATGCTATGACGGGTGAAGGCTCGGCCTGGCGCGACGCCGTCATGGCCGGAACTCTAGCTGGCAAACGAATAGGCGTATTGAACTTTGCGCGCGGGAATGTGGACGGTGTGAACGAAAATTTTGAGGCGGTTTTGGAAACGCTTGAGTCGCAGGGCGCAGAATTGGTTGAAATTGAAGAGTTTGAGCCGCCGGAAGGCTTTAATGAAGCGTCCTTCAACGTTCTCAAATATGAATTCAAAACCACACTAAATGACTATCTCGCTGAGGTTGCGCCGGATGTAAAATCTCGCACCCTTACAGCGGTCATTGCTGAGAATGCAGATACTGACGCTGAAATGGCCGTCTTTGACCAGGACATAATGGAAATGTCTGAAGAACTCGGAGATTTGGAAACAAAAGAGTATAAAGAGGCTTTGGCTCTTGTTCTTAAAACCACACGAGAAGACGGCATTGATAAAATGATGTCTGGGAATGATTTGGATGCGCTAGTCGCCCCCAGCACAGCGCCGAGTTTCCTTATCGATCATGTTTACGGAGACAGCTACCCCGGCGGAACAGGCGCCGGATGGATCGCGGCCATTGCAGGTTATCCGCATATCACGGTTCCAATGGGGGCCGTGAAAGGATTGCCCGTCGGCGTCTCTTTCATGGGCCAAAGCGGGCAGGATAAAGAAATTATGGCTATAGGATATGCCTTTGAACAGGCAGGAGGTGAGCGTCTCATACCCGGTTTCATATCGGGTGTAGAACAGCTGCCTGGAAGCGGGACTGTGTCACGTAATTGACACGCTGACTTGTTAACCGCACGACTTGAACGGATATTCGAAGGTCTTAAGACTTCATTCGAAACTAGGAATTAGACACACTTTATGGCGGCATTTGTAGGAAAGTTAGGGGCAGGGGGCCAAGCTGGCTGGGTTTTGCCTGTATTACGAGTCCTGCAAATCCTATTGCTTGTCGCTTTGGGGTGGGTCGTTATTCGCGCTATCCTTCTTTTAACGAACCCCGAAAGCCTTTGGACAACTCTGCCAAACGTGGCGACAGTTTCCCCAAGTGGTTCCTCGGTCTCAGAACGGGTCTATGATTTTTCGTCTAATCCATTCCGCCTTCCCGCCTCGAATGAAACGGAGACAGTGGTTCGGGCAGAGGGGTTTGACGCCCCCGAAACGACATTAAAAATCAGGTTGTTGGGCCGGATATCCGGCTCAAGTCAAATTGCCACCTTGAGGACGCCGGATAATCAAGAACAGTCTTATACAGTTGGCGAAGAGGTCATGAATGGTGTCACTTTGCAAAATGTGTATCCGGATTTCGTTGTTTTAAAGGTAAATGGAGAAGTGCAGCGATTGACCTTCCAACGTGACGAGAAAACAGGATTGTCGGAAACTCAGATTGACAGAGTGTCTCAGTCAGTGTCCATTCCCGGAAATGCCTCTGAGGAAAGCAATCCCATCACAACAAACCCAACTGAGCAGATAGATGCGTCAGCGTTGATGAAGTCGGTTCAGCTCAACCCCAATTTTGAGTCAGGAACCCTCATCGGGTACGAAATTAAAGCGAGAAGCGGCGCCGCCAATTTAGAAGAATTTGGTCTGCAGTCCGGCGATATAGTCACAGCTATAAATGGAAATAGTCTTTTGCAAAGTCAGCCCGATTTACAGGGTTTGATAGCAAATTTGAAAAATGCCAATCAGGTCAAACTCGACATCCTTCGGGATGGCTCGCCAGTTACCGTACAAATCGGATCTTGAACTCATGATGCCTTTTAAATTCAAATTGAAATTTTATCTCGGCGGATTATTGGCCGCCACGGCTCTATCGACTGTACCGCTCTCGGCTTCGGCCCAAGCGACTGGAGAGCATGTGATAACGATGCAGGATGTAGATATACGCTCTTTTATCAACGATGTGGCCACCGTAACAGGCAATACCTTTATTGTAGACCCGCGCGTTCAAGGACGCGTCACAATCAGTTCCGATCAGTCCCTTTCCAAGTCAGAAGTTTTTGAAGTCTTTAAAGACGTGATGCGGGTGCACGGATACACGCTCATCCGCACAGCCACGGGCGAGTACCGTGTTACTTTACTCCAAGGGGCTGCCGGAGATTCTCCATATGTGGATGGAAATGGGATTAATGGACGACTGTCGACCATAATTATTCGATTGAATTACGAAGACGCCGCTGAAGCAGCGCGACTCATTAAACCTGTTATGCACAGCCAGGGTTTGGTAACGGCTAATCCGGGCGGAAACATTATTGTCGTCACTGATTTTCCCGAAAACCTCAGAAAGGCCCGTGAAATTGTTGAGGCCATGGACACGGATGGGAGCGTTACAGAATCAATACAGCTTCGCCAACTCAGTGCGATTGACGCAGAAGAAGCCTTAACTCAACTTGCCGGGCAGGACCCGCGCGTGAAGGTTGTGGCAATTCCCGGATCAAATTCTCTTTTGCTGGAGGGACCCCCGCAGGACGTCGCCCGCCTACGCCCAATCGTTGAAAAGATGGATGTGGGCTCTCTCATTCCAAGGGGCGCGGTCAGCGTTATCCCTCTTCGGTTTGCAAATGGAACCACTCTTGTAGAAGTCTTGTCAACATTGCTCCCGTCTTATGCCGTAGATGGGAAACCCGCTCCGACGGTGGCTTATGACAGCTTTTCGAACACGCTTGTTGTCAGCGCGGATGCTGAAACGCAGGCGTCTTTAGAAGGTATTATTCGCCGGCTGGATGTGCGCCGTCCTCAAGTGTTGGTCGAAGCCATCATCGTCGAAATTTCTGACACAGCGGCCAAAGAGCTTGGCGTTCAGTTTGCTGTCGGCGGCATCAACGGGAATACAGTGCCGCTCGTTTCTTCCAATTTCAGTGCAGCGCCAAATATTTTGGCTCTGACCGGGGCCTTGGCCGGAGATGAATTCGGACTGGATGTGGATCAGGCGGCACAAACGGCTGCGCTTAATTCACTCAGCGCTCTGACCGGAGGCACGGCCGGAATAGGCGGTATCAGTAATGATACTTTGTTTGCGGTTATTGCGAACGCTCTGGAGCGCGATGAGGAAAGTAATATCCTATCTACGCCTTTTGTTACGACCCTTGATAATGTGCCGGCCACTTTTTTGGTTGGGCAAGAAATTCCGATTACGACCGGGGAAAGCTTGGGATCAAATAACGTTAATCCCTTCCGAACTTTTGAACGAAAAGAGGTGGGCATTAAACTTAATGTTCTCCCGCAAATCAGCGAGGGTGATGTCGTGCGCCTGGAAATAGCCCAAGAGGTCAGTTCTATCGCAGGTGCTGTGACGACGCTGTCTCAGGATTTTGTGACGAATAAACGCCAGATCGAGACCACGGTTCTCGCAAATAATGGCGAGATAATTGTGTTGGGCGGATTGTTGCAGGATGATGAACAAATCACTTTGGAAAAAGTGCCTCTATTAGGTGACGTCCCTGTAGTCGGGGCATTGTTCCGAAATAAGGATAGGTCACGCGTCAAGACTAATCTAATGGTTTTTCTCCGTCCGACGATTATCCGTGACGCCGATGATGCAAGGCCGCTTACCCAAAGCCGCCTGAACAGAATGCGTCAGGAGGATATGAATCAGTCTGGACGTGACGTTTCTAAAATTGACGACTTTCTAAGTAGCGGTCAGTGATGCGACGTTTATTCTGGCTTTTACCAGGAATTCTCCTTGGCTTGATTATCTTTCTACCGCTCTCTTGGGTCGCACCTCTCGCTCTGCCTGCCAATATTGTGCAAGCTGAAACGGTCTATCGGGGAACGGTTTGGAGAGGGAACATGACCTCTTTACGAGACCTGGATTCCGTTGAGTACAAATTAAATCCTCTAGGTTTATTAACAGGAGGGACGCCTGTTCAGGCCTCTGTGGTCGCCATGGGACTCCAGGCTGAAGGGGCCATTGGACAGTATGCGGCCAAGGATTTGAATTTCCGTATCAATGTTGCCAGCCTGCCTATGCCAGATCCCCGTCTTCAAGGGTTGGCAGGACAGGTTATCGTTCAGTTCGACGAGATAAAATGGGATAAGCAGGGGAAATGTGAAATTCTATCCGGTTCGGCGAGAACCGACGTTCTTACAAGAAACCGCGCACTCTTTTCTTGGGAAGGGCCGGGTTTAGCAGGGCCTTTGAATTGCGACGCCGACGGAAATTTTGTGTTTAACCTATCGGGTCAGGATGATTTACAATCTATCACAGCAAAAGTGTCAATCTCCTGGAATGGACAATATCATTCCGACATGAAAGTTATAAGCCGGGACAGTGACGCCGCTCAGGTTTTACCCCTGTTCGGATTTGAAGAGAGAGGCCAAACAGCTCAAGGCGCTGAATTCCGATTGGTAGAACAGGGAAAATGGCGTTAGGCTGATATTGTGAAATATTTTCCGCCATCCCTTCTGGTTATTTCAATTTCACTCTTTCTGAGTGGATGCGGAACAACGCCGAATAATCAAAGTGAAAGCGCGAGCAAAATTGCGGTTGTGCAGACAGGTTTGCCTCCTCAAAAATTGAGCCCCGGAGAGTGTGGTCTGTTTATCTGGACAACAGATACATCCAGAAAATTCATTGGATTTGAAACGTCGAGTGAAGGGAAGCTGTTTTTGGACGGCCAAATTCTAAGTGTGGCTCGCGTGGGAAATGAAGGCCTAGATGCTGAAGAACGCCGTTATGAGCTTCCTGGCGGACAATTTGCGACTTTGTCGCTGGAGCCAGGAAAGAGTCTAAAAGACGGCCAAAGCTTTGCCGGGCAAATAGTTAGTAAAACGAGTGATGGGTGGGATCGAGTGACGCCCGTTGTTGCGCTCAGTAATTGTGCGACGCAATAACGGACTCAAGCGCCTAATTTATTGCAATTCTATATAGCTCTGTCCGAACCAAATTACCGCAATCGCCAAAGACAGGAACGGACCGAAGGGGATGTTGAAATTTCCCGTTTCCGCTTTGTTTTTGTAAGACGGCATTTGTGTAAATACCAATCCGCATAAACTGGCGATTAAGAGGATATATGGGAGGCCAAACCAACCGCACCAAGCCCCGCCGGCAGCAAGTAGCTTTGCGTCCCCCCGGCCCAAACCTTCTTTTTGATAAAAATACCGAAACGCATATTCAAGTGCGATAAAGCCTGCATACCCAATGATAGCGCCAATAACGGATGATGCGAGGCTTTCAGGAGAGACAGAATAGGTAAAGACGCACCCAGCTGCTATGAGAGGAAGAGTTAGCACGTCTGGAAGCCGGTAAGTGCGTATATCTATCCAAGATAAGACGACCAGAACTGAAATTAATATGCATCCGAAAAAAATATAGGCTGTCATCATGTCCATGGCCTGTGCTAAACTTATAAATGTCCAGATGAAACCGATTTCGCTTTGACCCCCGCTTGTTTTTAAAGCAAAGCCGGAATGTTAACAGACATGGGTTTTTCTCACTCAAAAACCGCGATCACCGAGAGCGAGGCTTTGCGTTATGAATACAACAGACCAAACCCTTGAAAGAGACAAAGACGAGCTGGATTTGCAAGAGGATGATCTCGGCAATGAGCTTAAACTGGCGCTTGAGATGGAAGATAATGTCTCGATGCTGGCGTCCCTAGAGGGTCTTCATCCAGCGGATTTTGCCGATCAGCTCGAAGAGTTGACCTCTGAAGAGCGAGTTGAGCTGATTTCGCGCGCGCCTCAGCTCATTTCCGGTGATCTCTTGGCGGAGCTAAAAGATGAGGTCGTGGAAGATATTCTTCCCCTCTTGCCAGCCGCTCAAATCGCGGATGCCCTGACTCTCATTGACAATGACGACGCCACCCAAATTGTCGAGGAAATGGATGACGCCCAGCGCGAAGACGTGATGGAGGCCTTAAAGCCGACAGAGCGGGCCGCTTTGGAAGCTTCTCTTGCTTTTGACGACGAAACAATTGGCCGCCTCATGCAAAGAGAATTCGTGGCGGCGCCTCGGTTTTGGAGCGTAGGCGACACGATTGATCATATGAGAACAACGGGAGAAGAACTCCCGGATTTGTTTTTCAATATTTACGTCATTGATGCGGACTTCAAACCTTTGGGGTATGTTCCGGTTTCAAGATTGATGCGTTTGCCACGCGATGTGACGCTAGAGAGCGTGGTCGAAAGCTTGATTGTCACTATTGGACAGGATCTGGACCAAGAAGAAGCCGCATACTTTTTTGAAAAATATCATCTTATTTCTGCCCCGGTGGTGGACAAAGACGGACGCATGGTCGGTATGATGACTGTGGATGACATTATTCATATTATTCAGAACGAAAACAAAGAAGACATTTTAGCTCTGGCCGGCGTCAACGATGCAGGCCTTACCGATACAGCCATATCTACAGTTAAATCCCGAGCGCCTTGGCTCTTCGTCAACCTGCTGACGGCTGTCCTTGCCTCCGTCGTGATTGCTCAGTTTGATTATGCGATTTCGCAAATTGTAGCCCTTGCGGTTTTGATGCCAATCGTGGCGTCAATGGGCGGAAATGCGGGTACGCAAGCCTTAACGGTTGCGGTACGGGCTTTGACAGAGAGAGATTTGACGTCCCGCACGGCCTGGCGTGCTGTTCGCCGGGAGGCCATCGCCGCGTTGATAATCGGGATTGTTTTTGCAGTGGTCCTTGCCCTGATTGCTTTTGTCTGGTTTGGAGATTCAAAGCTCGCTCTCGTGGCATTTATCGCCATGATCATAAATCATGTTTTTGCTGGCATAGCCGGGGTGAGCGTTCCGCTTATACTCAAACATTTCGGAGCCGATCCCGCGGTTGCCTCCTCCGTATTTGTTACGACTGTAACAGATATCGTCGGATTCTTTGCATTCCTAGGCTTTGCCGCCATTATGTTGCTTTAAAGCTCATTCTTTCCGAAAAACTCTCGTTCAAAGCGAGTTATGGTCTGAAAATTGCACGGTCACGCCTGAAACCATGCGTGATTTGTAACAGTTTGGGACGAAAATGAGCACTTTGACCGCTTCACATGGGCTGACCTTGTCATCAACCGGCCTAAAATTGATCAAAGCCTATGAAGGCTACCGTCCAGTTGACCGAACATTAGTCACTGGGCAACGGGTCGTGGGCTATGGTCATCGACTTTCCGATGAAGCCCCAGCGCAACTGTCCAAAGATGAAGCAGAGGATCTCCTGAAAACGGATCTGCAAGCATTTGAGGACATGATTAATGAAAATGTCCATGCACCTTTATCGCAAGGGCAATTCGATGCGTTAGTCAGTTTTGCGTATAATATTGGTCCTAAAGCCTTTCTAGAATCGGATACATTGCGTGCTCTGAATAATGGACGTCCTCTGGACGCCGCCAATGGTCTGGACGTCTGGCGAAAATCAACGATCAATGGCCAAACATATGTAGTAGACGCCTTAATGCGTCGCCGGACTGCGGAAAAAGCGCTTTTCCTTCGTTTAGATAAAAAGCCACGTCCCGCCTCTGGTATTGATTTGCCTCCTGTGAGGGATGAGGACATAGCCGGATTAAAAACAGAAGACGGACTTCCAATATTTACGGATGATCCTGCTGCAGGCATCGTCGCGCGAGCACCGCACAACGCTGAACGGACGCCTTCTCGTCGCCGCGAGGACGGTCCGGCCGGGATATTGATGTTGAGCGAGATTGTTGAGGATTCCGACACCATTGAGGGATCGCAGGATGACTCGGATGCGCCTTGGATGCAGCCTTCGGAAGAGTTCCATTCGCCTGATGATATCTCAGACGGCCAAGATAGAGAGGGGCTCACTTCTAACAGGTCAGTCATTGCAGAAGCGGCGGCCGATATTTCGGATCGCCTCGATGCCTTGATCGATAAAGCGCGGGATGAAGACGTTGCGGAGACTCAAAACTGGCCAGAAAGTCTCATTCAAGGACAAGAGTCGGAAGAAATAAATTCAGCTGACGAGTTAAGTTCAGGATATCAGAACGAAGACAACCTTGTCGCCTTCCCAACAAAGCCGAGAGAGGAAGAGGGCGAAGACATTACGGAGGCAGTGCAAAGTGTCAGGCGCGTGCCCTCCAAGGCTGAAATAGAAGCCGCTGTATTTGAGGCCTCTAAAGAAGAGGATGAGAAGCTTGAAATAATCGATATGGATAGCTCTCAGGAGGAAAGTGCTGTTGCGGCGACATCTGACAGCGCTTCTCGGTACATTGAACGACATGCGCCTCCTGAAGACGACACAGTTGAATCCGGTAATCTAGGTTTTTGGGTAATTATGCTGACGGGTTTTGTTCTCTTGGGCGCTTCACTTGCGGCTTACTTTAGAGGTGCCGAAGAGTTTTTGGGCGAATACGCACCTCTGCTTATTCTGTCCGGGCTTTTGATCGGCTCAGTGATGGTATTAGGGGCAATTTATTATGCGATCCGAAGAAGCATTAAATAAATTAGGAGTATTTTAACCCTGCTGACTATTGGCGTTTGGGACATACGGAAAATAAATCATTTTCCTGTAGTCGAGGCCATTATCGCGCTCATTTGTCAGAGCGCAAAGGCGCAAAAGGTGAATTTTAAGTGGCGAACATGATTACGGACTGGACAGAAGATAAGTCAAAAAAGTTTCAAAAAGAGATTATGACCTTTCGTCATAAAATTTCCGAAACAGGACTGTTCACGGATGAAGCTCTCATTGAACTTTTAGAAAAACATCCGCAGAATAAATTGGATGTCTGCACAATGGGCGTTTCGGAATATCCAGATTTCCCCAACAAATTTCGGACCGGGGACTTCAGGGACGTGCCCGCGAAAGTCTTGATAGACGCAGCGAAAGCCGGAAAGGTTTGGATCAATGTCCGCCAAGCCATGAATATTCATCCGGAGTATAAAACCGTCCTAGATAAAATGTATGGCGATCTGGCAGAGCTAAGCGGAACGAGTGTCTATAACGCCAAAGGCGGTATCTTGATCAGTTCGCCAGTGGCCCGGGTTCCTTATCATTTTGACAAAACCGAAACGATTCTATGGCACGTTCGCGGTAAGAAGGTTCTTTATCTCTACCCGATGACAACGGAGTTTATTCCGGACGAAGCCCATGAGAATTCAATAACAAATTATATTGATGATGATTTACCTTATCAGGAATATTTTGAAAAACATGCAACCGTTATCGAGCTGGAAGCGGATCAGGCCGCTACTTGGCCTTTGAACTCGCCGCACCGCGTGGACAATCAAACTTTTTGCGTTTCGGTAACTACCGAATATTCAACGCGGGAAAGTGCGATGAAAAACGCGGCTATGGTCACTAATGCTGCGCTGCGCCACCGTTTCGGTATGAACCCAAGTTACAGTCAAGATGGCCCCGTAAAACGTCAGGTTAAATCACTTTTTGGCCGCGTGATAAGCAAGGCGGGATTGGTTCCCGATACAACGCCCAGCGATATGGTGACCTTTAAAGTAGATCCCAAAGTGCCTGGCTACCTCGTCGACATGGAACCATTTGAGCGAACATTTTAAAATCTCTCATACCGAAGCTGTAAACGTTCCTTAGAGAATCACGCTGAGCGCGCTATGCTTGAGTGTGACGCTGCATTTACAAAAATTATCCGTCGGATCTGAATCGATTTCGACTTTACGCGACTGGCAAAAAGTAGTGGTTCGCCGCCGACAGGCCAATGGACAATCGCCAAACCATGTCCACGTGACCCGGATGTTTCCGCGCCGCCGGGAAGAATTGCTGGATGGGGGCTCTCTATACTGGGTGATTAAGGGCATCATTCAGTGCCGGAATAAAATTGTCGATCTGGAAGAAACCGTCAAAAACGGACACCGCGCCTGCGCTATTGTCATGGAGCCGGAGCTCATTCCCGTTGTGCCGACACCGCGGCGAGCTTTTCAGGGCTGGCGATACCTCCAAGCTGGCGACGCGCCGGAGGATTTGACCGGCCCGGGCAGCGGGGAGGAGCTACCCCCCGCCTTACGCATGAAACTGGTTAATCTAGGCGCTTGGTGATTTCCGGAGTTTAAGTCGGGATACCCGTATATTTGCCGTCTTTTTCAATGGCCCGTTTAAATCCGGGTCTGGAGGTCATCCGTTCCACATAATCCAGACAATTCGGATAGTCATCCAGCAGGCCTCTCATCCCGGCCATTTCCAGAGTATAGCCAAGCGCGATATCGGCCGCCGTTATCCGGCCGCCCGCGACAAATTTCGACCCGGATAAATCCTGTTCCAGAAGGGTCAAAATAGCTTTTAACCGGGGTTTAACAAAACCGGCCTGCGTCATTCCCAAAACCTTCTTGATTAAAGGACGTATGAGGCCGGGCGATCTTGACGTGGTGATCGTTAAAACGAGGCTCATGGTCAGTATAGACTGTAGGCTGCCTTGAGAGGCGTGAAACCAGAAGAGATATTTTTCGCGGTTCTTTGACGTCGGCCCGGGACGCCAGGTCTCCGCCTCCGCCTTATCCAGAATATAATCAATAATTGCATTACTTTCGGCGAGAGCCACATTTCCGTCCGTAATCACCGGGGCGGTTCCAAGCGGAGAAATGGCTTTATACTCTGCCGGGGCCAACATTGTTTTGGAATCCCGGTCATACATCTTAAAATCATATTCCATTTCGAGCTCTTCGAGCAGCCAAAGAATACGAATGGACTGGGAGTTTTCTAGATGATGAAGCGTAATCATGACTTAGCCTTTCGGGGTCGTCCCGTTTTAAATAAATTTGGTATTCGAAATATCGGCGTCCTGGCAGACTAACACATTATTCTTTCGCATTCACGGCGCAATTATCAATCAGCCTGACGCCCTTGCAATGCGCGGCAATCAGCAGGCGCGAGGGCGCATTCAAGACGCCGCCTTCCAAAACGGTGAGCGAGTTTTTACTCCGCGTTTCGACATAGTCGATATTTGAAAAACCGGCTTTTAAGAGAGCTTTGGCGGCATCCTCCGCCGCGCGGTCCACATTGCGCCCGTTTTCCATCTCCTCAGCGCAGGCGAACATGATCTTGTTTAATCGCCGCGCTATCGCCAGACCCTCTTCGTCAAAATACTGATTACGAGAGGATAGAGCGAGGCCGTAGTCGTCGCGGGCAATCGGCGCGCCAATAATTTGAATGGGCATGTCGAGATCCTCGACCAAACGGCGAATAGTGGCGAGTTGCTGATAATCCTTCTCTCCGAACACGGCTGTATCCGGCTGGACGCGGTTGAAGAGTTTGGTCACGACGAGAGAAACGCCGTCGAAAAAAGTTGGTCGGTGGTCGGTTTCAAGACCTTTCGCAACGCCGCCGACTTTTACCGTGGTGGCATGATGAACGTCATACATGGAATCAGGATGGGGAATATAAATCAGGTCCACCCCTTCCGCCGTCAGTTTTTCTCTGTCGGCGGCTTCCGTGCGCGGGTAAGCGTCCAGATCTTCGCCAGGCGCAAATTGAGTGGGATTGACGAAAATAGAAACCACAACCCGCTCGGCCTTTTCCCGGGCCAGCCTTATTAGAGTCAGGTGGCCTTCATGCAGCGCGCCCATAGTCGGGACAAAGCTGATGCGATCGCCTGAACCTCGCCACTCAGCAATCTGGCCGCGCAAATCTTTTTGCGTACGGGAAATAAGAGGAGATGACGCCATAAAGCGGTGAGCCTGAAAGATTACGAACTGGGCCCGATAATCAAGCACCCGTGGCGCGTTTTGACAAGCGCTTTACAAGCGGCACGCGCTGATTGTGCCGAAAGACCCGTCATTCTGGCTGCAACGCCAGAGCCTCTCTGAATGAGAGCCGGCGTTGCATCGGCTAAATCCGGCAGTAAAGCGAAACTTTCAAGGTGGGCGGACGCTGCGTTTTCTTGATCAAACAGACCGAGTTGCACAGACCAATTCCCGCTCGGAAGGCGAAGGCCTTGTCCGTGAAATTGAGAGGAGGCAGCAGGCACGAAAATAGGCTCATTTTGCCCTCTAAGACGCAATATGCTGGGCGTCTTAGTGCTTTCTGTCGCCGTTGGAGGGGCAGGGGCTGTTTCCGGCACCTCGGCAATTTTTATGGTCTGAGGTTTTACGCCCATAACGTCAAAGCCCCGGTCTACCAGATCCGACATATGTGAATTTCGGGAAGCGCCGCTGGCACCGCCCAGAACAACCGCAATGAGACGCCGTCCGTTTTGTTGCGCAGAAACAATCAGATTGTATCCGCTGTCTCGAGTGTAACCCGTCTTGAACCCGTCAACGTCTTCCCGGTCACGCAAGAGCCGATTGGTGTTTCGATAAGTGCGGCCATTAAAGGTGAAGGTCTTTAGCCCGAAATAATGATAATGGCGGCGGTGATTGACCAGAACAGCATTCGCGAGTTTCGCCATATCGCGGGCCGTTGTCAGTTGCTCGGGATGCGGCAGTCCATTTGCGGTTTTAAACGTTGTCTGACTCATGCCGAGGCTGCGGGCTTTAGCGGTCATCAACTCAGCGAATCCGGCTTCCGATCCCCCCAGACGTTCGGCCAGAACCACGGCGGCGTCATTTGCGCTGCGCACCGCTATGGCTTGGAGGAGGGTGTCCACACTCACCATTTCTCCGGCTTGCAGACCGATATCAACTGGAGGGGTGCGCGCCGCCGTTGAAGAGACTTTGACTTCCTCTTCCAGACGCAGCTGACCAGAATCCAGCGCGTCAAAAGCTAGGTAAAGTGTCATGACTTTGGTAAGGGACGCCGGATATCGAAGCTCATCTATCTGGCGCGCATGGAGAATATCGAGATTATCCGTATCGACAATGATGGAGGCATATCGCCCCGTTGGTTTATAGGCGGGAGTGTCTTGCGCGCAAGCAAGGGCAGACCAAGTACAGGCAAGCCAAATCAGAGCTGTCACAAGAAAAGCGCGGCGCATAGACATGGGATAGGAGGGAAGCCTTTCGAGAGGGTTAATAAACACTTGGGCGACGCACCGCATCTGCGGCCTACCGGCCTTGTGCGGAATGACAGGAAAAAATTGAAGTGTGCATCGCCCAAGCGTTCCTTCCTGCTCGCCATCGGGTGCGGAGCCTTTGCGTTCGTCCTTGAATAAGGTGGACAGCCCGCGGGGTCGGTATCCTTGCCGGAGACCGAATTTGGTTATGTTTCGCAAGGGCCAAGCCCCGCGGCAGCGGTTTTATCGCAGCGGCCTTGCAGCTAACCCCCATTTTTCAGGGGGCGCCCGCAGTCTAAGGTCTCGGTCTCTTTCTTCCGGATACTTTCGGAAGAAAGAGGTTAGAGCCTCGAGCGTCAGGCACGCGCATTGACAGACCCGGCACACACCTCTCAGTCACGAAAGGTCGCTCAGTCCCGCCGTCTTGTGCTCCAGAAGGTGACGTCTTCCTGTCCATGAACAAAAGAACAATTCTGATAATAGGGGCAAATCAGGAAGTGAGGATCTATCTCTTCGATTTTCTGTAAAGGGTTGGAAATATTGGGGTTTTTGAAGGGAAAGGTGGGGGTCTTTTTCAATCTGACCAACTCTCTAAAGAAAATGTCACTGGTTTTCAGGTGCAGAATAGGTAAGTTTTGATAATAATTTATAACTCGGGGGTCAAAATGCTACGCCGCATACACTTGTCACTACTCAATGTTATCAGCTTAACCGCTTTGACGGCGTTATTTATTTTTAGCTATTCGGCTTTGGCTCAGGACAATCCTGCGACTGCTTTTGTGAATGTGTCCGTTCTTCCTATGGACAGTCAAGCGGCGAACGGTCTGAAGGTTTTAGAGAATCAAACAGTTGTAATCTCCGGGGATAGGATCCTCAGTGTTTCGGACGCAGAAACAACGGATATCCCTGGAGGCGCTACTGTGATTGACGGCGAAGGGCATTTTCTGATGCCCGGTTTCGGTGAAATGCACGGCCACATTCCGCCTCTGTCGCAAGGCGAGCAACAGGTCAATGACACGCTTTTTCTTTATCTTTCTAATGGCGTTACAACTGTTCGCGGCATGTTAGGTTCGCCGGGACAGTTGCAATTACGCGAAGACGCCAAGTCAAGTGATCGCCTTTCCCCCACACTTTATTTGGCTGGCCCAAGTTTTAATGGAAACAGCATTTCATCGCCGAAAGAAGCCGAAGAGAGCGTAACCGCTCAAGTGATGGAGGGATGGGATTTGTTGAAGGTGCATCCCGGGCTAACCCGCGCAGAATACGATGCGATGGCTCTTCGGGCGAAGGCTTTGGAAATTGATTTTGGAGGTCATGTGCCGGAGGAAGTCGGGTTGATTCACTCTCTGGTCGCCGGCCAAAGAACGCTGGATCATATGGACGGCTATATGGCGCATCTCGACGGGTTTTCAAATCCTATTTCGGATGACGATTTCCGAGAGATCGCGCGCCAGACAAAAAACGCGGGTGTAGCCGTCGTCCCGACCTCTGCGCTCTGGAAGACTTTGATCGGCGCCGGGAGTTTAGACGATCTAAATCAATATGATGAATTAAAATATATTCGTTCCGAAATTGTGCAGAGCTGGCGTGACCGAATTGGGT
Source organism: uncultured Hyphomonadaceae bacterium (assembly GCA_963972195.1). Taxonomy (GTDB): domain Bacteria; phylum Pseudomonadota; class Alphaproteobacteria; order Caulobacterales; family Maricaulaceae; genus Litorimonas. Next base: position 272,854 of record CAXATH010000002.1, read on the forward strand.
TTCTCACCGAAGGAGATCCGCAAATACATGAGACGAACCGCCTCAAACTGCTGAAAATTCTTCAAGAGGAGGGCGTTGAAATTCTGTTCGGAACCGATGCGCCGCAGCTTTTCAGTGTTCCGGGGTTTTCAATTCACCATGAAATTGACGCCATGAAAGAAGCCGGATTGACGAATAGAGACGTGTTGATCAGCGGGACTTCCGCAATAGGGGCTTATTTTGAGGACGTTGATAAATTCGGGACTATTGCGCCGGACATGCGTGCCGATCTGATTTTACTGGAAAGCAACCCGTTGGACGATCTTGATAACTTACAATCACCCGCTGGCGTGATGGTCAGAGGCATATGGCTGCCGCGCCAAGAAATCGAGGCGGAACTGGCAGCCATTGAAGCCCGCGCCCGTCCGTAACATCCCCACCTCTTCCGCACCCCGGCCCTTTTCAAATTCACAGAGACTCCTTACATTATATGGAATGACAAAGATGATTCCATTATGGCTTTCCGGGCCCGAAGACGGCGTGGGCGATGACGATGAGAGCGGCGCGCCGGAGAGAGGCGTTGCAACCAAAGTCCGGCCCAAGACAAAAAAGCCGTCCATGTACCGCGTGCTGTTAATGAATGATGACTACACGCCGATGGAATTTGTGGTCTCTATCCTGATGGGAATTTTTAAAAAGACCCAGGAGGAAGCCACGCAAGTTATGTTGCAAGTCCATCAATCCGGTATGGGAACCTGCGGCGTCTATACATTTGAGATCGCCGAGACAAAAGTGACGCAAGTCATGGATGCGGCGAAACGTAACCAGCATCCTTTGCAATGTACATTGGAAAAAGTTTGATGTGTTAGTCTTTGGAAATCCCACTTTTTGGGTTTTCCGAACTGAATATAAAAAAGCCGGGCGGAGTTGCCCGGTTTTTTTTTGACTGATGCGGCGTCGTTATTCAGCTGAAGACCAGGCAATGGTTCCATCAGGATGACGAATTTGCAAAACACCTTTATCGTTGAGGTGCAGTTCTGTCCCGGCCGGGGAGGCCTCGTGCAGGGCAGACCACATATAGCCGCCATTGGAGTCATACGCGGCCAAATTGCCATCATTTTGATAGACGATTTTTCCTATATGGCCCGGGCGAGAAATCTGGTCACGAAGTCCCCAAACCATTTTGCCGTCCTCGTCGCGAACAAAAAGGTTGCCTTCATTGAATATTAGATAGTGATTTCCGCTGCGGGAGACATGCATTTTGCCTTCGACAAGGGAGTGGCCTCCATCAAGTAGGTGAAATTCATGATTTCCATCGTCAATGAAGGGATGGACAACCTTATCTTCTGCCGTCGCCATAGCTGAGACGATGCTCATGTAACCGTCATAAGCGCTGACGCTATCTGCGGATGGTTCAGCCGCAGGTTTCTCGGATGACTTGGTGGAGGTGCGCTCATCTGCGTCATGTGCGACCTCATTTTCATTTTCATCGGTAACGACGATCCGGGCTGTCGAATAGTTGTCGTAAGACAGCGTGCCTTTCGTTGTATAGGTGTCGCTGGAGTCGTGCACATTCTCGTAATGATAAGTAATATCACCGATCATTGGCTGCATTTCGGCGCTTAGCTGAACGTCAAGCGTTGTGCCGGGCTCGGGATCAACTTCGTACCCGACCGAAATCTCTTGAGTTTTTGTCGTCCCTTTCGTGTCTGTGTCACTATGGGCTTCCTCAACCGCAAGACCGACGCTAACTTCCAGAGACTGGCTGCCGACACCTTCGACGGAAACTTCGCTAGTCTCAGTGACCGTTAGGCTTTCAGTCGCAGACAGGCTGTCTGTCGTTGAGGCCTCGACGGATTGCGCTTCGCTGTATTTGAGTTCGCCTTTGCATTTTAGAGCGCCAGTTTGCGCCGCAACGCACTGAGCCGTCTGACCGGTTCTCACCGCTTCAGCAGATTTGGCCGGATCGGCGCGGAGGTCGGATACAACAGCTTTAACAAGTTTATATCCAGATTTGCGTACTTCTATGCTCTGAACATTGTTTGCGACGCCCTCATTGGCGAGGTCTATCTGAGCTCCGTCGGCGCCTCCTTTGAGAGTGACAGATTTACCTTCGCCCTTCCATTTTGTCCAAAGAACAGCTTCAAGTCCGGCGGGGACATAAATCGACTCGGCATCGTCATCCAAAAGTAATTCGTTTTGAGAATTGCCAAAGTTATACTTTCCAGGTGCTAGATACTGAACCGTCTGCGTGGGATGATCACTCATGTTCCCATTTTTTTTAAACAGGGAAACGAGCTTTCCGCCGTCGAAATTTTCCACTTTGACCGAGCTAACGGCATCTCCGTACTGTTCCAAATGGGGGTGACCTCCGGGATAAAGCGTGACCTTATCACCGCCGTAATCCTTGTCTTGGTACAGGGTAACGGTCATATTCGCGCCGACGCCCACGGACGACAAATCATCATTGTAGTCATGAGTTTTGCCGTCACTGGTTTTATGTTCACTCAGGCGATGGGATTTGTCCCCCGCTTTGAGACGAAAAGCTGTGTTTTCACAATTTGCGTCGTGATAAAATACAACTTCGTCGGGCTGCAATACGCGCGAACAATCTGCAAATGCAGGAGTGGCAACCCCCATTAATAATACAATGGCTGATGCCGAAAGAAGTTTAGTCGTCATTGGACGTCCCCGTAAATGTTTTGATAATTCGATGATATTGATTTCATCGCTTCCCCACGGCTTAATCTTTAGGTAACTATTTTTTTTTGTAAATAGCCAAACTTCCATAGCGGCATAATCATGTAATCTGAACGGTCTGCGCGGCATTAGACAAATACACGGTGGGCAGAGCCTGTTTCCGCATATTTCTGAAAACTGCCCTATACGTGGGAAACCGTAAATCCATGAGCATAAGTTCGTGCGTAATTAAAACTGTCCATCTTGCTACTCTAAATTGGGGATAGAGTAGCTAATAGCGGGTCAACCCTCTTTCAAAACACCAAGGAATGGGTGTAACTTGAGAGAATCTGATAGGATGCGTTTTAAGTCTGCACTCCCCGTAAAGCAGCTTCGACATATATATGCCTTGATTTCGGATTGACCCTCCCCAAATCTGGTTATCAGAAGGAAGGAAAATTAAATGGCTTCATTTTCTCCAGTCTTGGAAGACACCATTCACCGCGCCTTGACGCTGGCCACGGATCGTAAACACGAGCTGGCCACGCTTGAGCATTTGCTGCTTGCGTTGTTGGATGACAAAGACGCCGCCGCGGTTATCAAGGCGTGTGACGTCGATATTGAACCTCTTCGCACCGATGTTGCGAAATATCTAGATGAAGATCTCGCTTCGCTCATCGTGGATGATTTCGAAGAAGCGCGCCCGACCGCCGGGTTCCACCGGGTGATTCAGCGCGCGGTTATTCATGTGCAATCTTCGGGCCGCGAAGAAGTTACAGGCGCAAATGCGCTTGTGGCGCTTTTTGCCGAGCGCGAATCCCACGCGGTCTATTTCCTGCAAGAGCGGGATATGACGCGCTATGACGCTGTGAATTATATCAGCCACGGCATTTCCAAAAACGGCGACGCGAATGTCTCCAAGCCGATTTTAGGTGCCGGGCAAGAAATGGACGGCGAGGATGCCAAGCAAAAAGATCCGTTACAGGAATATACGGTAAACCTCAATAAAAAGGCCAAAGAGGGCGATATTGATCCGCTTATTGGCCGTGATGAAGAGGTAGAGCGCTGCATTATGGTGCTGTCCCGACGCCGCAAGAACAACCCGCTTCTCGTGGGCGATCCCGGCGTAGGTAAAACGGCCATCGCTGAGGGTATCGCGCGCCGTATTGTTAATGAAGAAGTGCCGGATGTCCTCTTGGACGCGACGATTTACTCGCTCGATATGGGCGCGCTGCTTGCGGGGACGCGCTATCGCGGTGATTTCGAAGAACGCCTGAAAGCCGTTGTGAACAAGTTGCAGGATACGCCAGGTGCGGTTTTGTTTATCGACGAAATTCACACCATCATCGGCGCCGGCGCGACGAGCGGCGGGGCGATGGACGCCTCCAACCTGCTCAAGCCGGCTCTGCAGAGCGGGAAGCTGCGCTGCATGGGATCGACGACCTATAAGGAATATCGTCAGCATTTCGAGAAAGACCGGGCGCTGTCCCGCCGTTTCCTCAAAATCGACGTGTCCGAACCGACGCCGGAAGACGCTGTGAAAATCCTTCAGGGCCTCAAATCCTATTTTGAGGAATTTCATAATGTGAAATATACCGCCGCGGCCATTCAGGGCGCGGTCGACCTTTCCGTACGGCATATAACGGATCGGAAATTACCGGATAAGGCAATTGATATTATCGACGAAGCAGGCGCACGGACGCGTCTGGTTGAAGAGGCCAAGCGCAAGAAAAAGATCGATATCAAGGAAATCGAATCTGTCATTGCCAAGATTGCCCGCATCCCGCCGAAATCCATTTCGCGTGATGACGAAAAAGCGCTCAAATCCTTGTCTATGGATCTGAAACGCATGGTCTTTGGCCAGGATAAAGCGATTGAGCAGGTCACCTCTGCGGTCAAGCTCGCCCGCGCCGGACTGCGCGAACCGGATAAGCCAATTGGCGCTTATTTATTCGCCGGACCAACAGGCGTCGGGAAAACCGAAGTCGCGAAACAGCTTGCTATGACCCAAGGTCTGGAATTGCTGCGCTTTGACATGTCCGAATATATGGAGCGGCATACTGTGTCGCGCCTCATCGGAGCGCCCCCCGGCTATGTCGGATATGATCAGGGCGGACTTCTGACCGATGCCGTAAACCAGAATCCGCACAGCATTTTGCTGCTCGATGAGATCGAGAAAGCCCATCCGGATATTTACAATATCCTATTGCAGGTGATGGATAATGGCTTCCTGACGGACGCCAATGGCCGCAAGGTCGATTTCCGCAATGTCATCGTTATTATGACGACCAATGCGGGCGCGGCAGATGCGGCGAAAGCCGGCATCGGTTTCGGACGCGGCCTGAAGGAAGACGAGCAGGAAGAGGCCATCAAACGCCGTTTCACGCCGGAATTCCGCAACCGCCTGGACGCTGTGGTGTCCTTCGCGGCGCTTACGCCCGAAGACATTGCTAAGGTAGTGGACAAATTCGTTATTCAGCTCGAGGCGCAACTCGCCGACCGCAAAATCGAATTCGACCTGTCCAAAGCGGCCAATCTCTGGCTCGCCAATGAAGGCTATGACAAGCGTTACGGCGCCCGTCCTCTGGCCCGGACGATACAAGAGCATATTAAAAAACCGCTCGCGGATGAGATACTCTTTGGCAAGCTGAAATCAGGCGGTCTGGTTAAAGTCGGCGTTGACAAGAAGAAGGAAAAACTAACCTTCAAGATTGTCCCGCCCGCCAAGCAGGGCCTGTCCGGTCCGGATAAGTCCAAGGGTCTCCCTTCTCCGGAGGATAACCCGAAAGAGGATGCGTAAAGCCTCCGACTAATGCTCAGCAGAAACCCGCCACAAGGCGGGTTTTTCTTTGGCGACTAATGAAGTGAAGGGCCTCACACGAGGAAATATATCGCGACACAGGTCGATAGGCCGACCCAGAGGTTCATGGGGACGCCGACTTTTAAGAAGTTGGAAAAGGTATAGTGCCCCGCCGCGTGAACAAGCGTATTGGTCTGATAACCGATGGGCGTGGCAAAGCTGGCGCTCGCTCCAAACATAACCGCGAATAGCAGAGGACGCGGGTCTATCCCGTTCTGCAGGCCGATTTCTATAACAATTGGTGTGAGTATCACTGCGACTGCATTATTTGTGACGGTTTCCGTGAGAAACGAGGTTAGGGCATAGATGCCAAGCAAAATAAGGAAAGGGGAGGCTTTGGCCATGAGCGGCGCGGCGGCGTTGACGACAAGTTCTATGGAGCCTGCCGTCTGCAATCCTTGCCCCACTATCAGCATACCGATGATGAGTATGAGAACATTTCCCTCAAGCGAAGCCCAGGCTTCACTGGCGTCGATACAACGCGTGATCAAAATCAGGGCAACTGCCAGAATTGCCATAACTGCTATGGGCAGGATTCCGAAGGCGGCAAAACTGATTACTGCCAAAAGGGCAATCACGGCAATGGGGACATGTCGACGCCGGAAGGGTTGAGGCACGGGTCGGTCGCTGATGATAATTTTTCCGGCGCGGCGCATTTGGTTGAACGTCGCGGCTTTGGCCTGCATGAGCAAAGTATCACCGGCTTTGAGGCGGGCTGTTTGCAAGTCCGGACCTTTATTGCCGATAGCCGCATTGATGCCGGCGATCCGAACAGGAAAATCCGAGAGGAGTGAGAGGTCTTGCAACCGCTGGCCAGCATTATCTGCCCGCGGCGGAAGGGATATCTCTAAAGTCTCAAGGGTCTCCTCACTCATTGTCCGCTTATGCAAACCCGTATCCAAATCTTTGCGCTCAATCAGCGCCATGACCTCCGCGCGTGTGGCGCGCGCAACGAGGACATCCCCAGCCGTTATTTCAAAGTCGGGTTCTGGATTGCGAAACATCTGTAAGCCGCGCCGGACGCCAAAAAAATCAATGCCTCGAGCCTTTAGAAATTTCATCTTTTCAAGGTTAACTTCGATAAGGGGGCTCTCGGCCGGAATTTTCATCTCGGTCAGGAATAGCGGCTCGGCATTCGGACGACGTAACTCGTCTGAATCAGACTCCCCAGGAAGTAAATGTCGACCGATAAGAAATAGATATAACAGACCAGATAACGCCGAAATAATGCCGACAAGACTGATCTCAAAAATACCGAATGCGCTCTGACCATTCGCGCGGGCTACGCCATCAACGAGAAGGTTGGTTGATGTCCCTAATAAGGTGCACGTTCCTCCCAAAATGGAGGTGTAGGATAAGGGAATTAAGAGCTTTTTTGGCGCGATCTTTAACTTGCCTGCCAGCTCGATGAAGACGGGGATCAGAATTAAAACGACCGGAGTATTATTTATAAACGCTGACGCCAAAAGCGCTGTTAACAACATGCCGACCAATGCAAGTTTTGGCCATGTGTCGGCGACTTTGAATATCTTGACAACCAAAGCCTCCATGGCTCCGGTTCGTACTAAGGCGGCGGAAATAATGCACATTCCGCCAATCGCTATAACGGCGCTATTGGAAAATGCCACTAGCGCTTCCTCGGGTTTTACGAATCCCAATGCGATGAATATGGCGGCTCCAGCCGTAGAAATGACCGCCGGAGGATGCCGCTCTAACAAGAATCCTATAAAGATTATGACAAGTATTACCAATCCAACGACCGGAGCGTTGACGGTGAAAAGATCTAGCAAGTTCGTCACTCCAAATTCGGCGTCAAACGACTAAACTCTTTCGGGCTCACAGCGTTTCCAGACGAACATAATTCGAGGGTTTTGGTTCCCGAAAATCAGCTCCAACTTATAAAAATTTGTGAGGCTAGGGAACGTCGGATTTCAACAAAACCCGCCTCCGAAAACTTAATTACCTCTAAAACCTCCTGTTAATACTTTCCGTTTGCCAATTTATTCTGGTAGCGTGTTTTAAATAAAGACCGGCGGCCGCCGTATAATAATTTTCAAGGAGCCAATTCATTGACCACATTTCCTCACACTTTCGCCAGGACTCTCGCTTTTGGGTCTCTCACTGTCATGATGACCAGCCTGGCGAGTGTTGCCGCGGCGCAGGACGCCCCTATTGTTCAACCCGGCGCGCCGGGCCAGTCCGCCCGCACGCTTAGCGCTGAAGAAGCCACTGATATTGCGGATACGAGCTATTCTCTGGACGATGTTCTGTTCATGCAGAATATGATTATTCATCACGCTCAGGCGGTTGAGATGGCGGCTCTGGTCGAAGACCGGACGAATAAAGAGGAATTGCGCGATGTGGCGGGGCGGATTGATGCCTCTCAGGCGGATGAGATCGAATTCATGCAAGGCTGGCTGAGTGACCGGGGCGAGGGACTCACGCCGCCCAAAATGGATCATGGGACGATGGGGTCTATGCATGACCATAGCATGATGGAGGGCATGGCGACGCCCGAACAGTTGAAAGCTCTCGCGGATGCAGAGTCGACCGAATTTGATCGCCTCTTTCTGGAATTGATGATTGAGCATCATGAAGGCGCGGTCACCATGGTGGATGACCTCACCGATCAGCCGGGGTCTGCCTATGATCCGGTTCTGTATGAGTTCATTTCCGATGTCAGGACAGATCAGATCGCCGAAATCGAACGGATGAACGCCGTTCTTGGCAGTCTCTCGACCGATCCGCGCGCGACCTTGTCTCCGGGGTTTGAAGATGCGGGACAGGCGTCGATGAATCTGAAACTCGTCGCCTCCTTGCCCAAGCCGGCTGGATTTTTTGATCCGAAAAACCCGTCCGGATTGCCACCGATAAAGCCCAAAAAAGAGAAAGAGGCTGAAGAGGCGTCTGACTCCATGGACATGGCGGAAGAGTCCGATGAGGCTGACATGTCCGGTGAAGCCAATATGTCTGATGAGACACAGGACCGGGATGACGGCCAGAGCAATGAAGATACGCAATGGGGCGAACGGTCGCCTTTGCTGAGCTTTTCCAATACCGATATGGCGTTTTCCGGCGATGTGATGGTGGCGGGTAGCTATCACGGCTTTAACGCCTATAGACTTCAGGAAGACGGCATTCCGAAATTACTGAGTTCCGTTGTCTGTCCGGGCGGGCAGGGGGATGTCTCGATTGTCGGCGATCTTTTGATCATGTCCGTCGAGCAAACCCGGGGCCGTGTGGATTGCGGTCTGCAGGGCATTAACCAGGATGTGAGCGATGAGCGCTTTCGCGGACTGCGCATTTTCGACGTCAGTGACTGGGCCGCGCCCGTTCAGGTCGGGCAGGTTCAGACCTGCCGCGGGTCTCACACCCATTCTGTCGTGACGAGTGATGAAGATAAAATCATCGTCTATAATTCCGGGACGTCTTCCGTCCGCGACGAAGAAGAACTCGCCGGTTGTATCGGCAATATTCCGGGCGATGACCGCACGGCCCTGTTCCGAATTGATGTTATCGAAATTCCCGTGGCGGATCCGTCAAAAGCGCGCATCGTAGACAGCCCCGCCGTCTTTGCCGACCCGGAAACGGGCCGACTGGCCGGACTCTGGCAAGGCGGCGATCATGGGGAGGATACGCAGGAAACGCGCCAAACCAATCAGTGCCACGACATTACCGTCTTTCCGGAAGCCAATCTGGCGGCCGGGGCTTGCTCCGGGAACGGAATTATCTTTGATATTTCAGACCCGCTCAAGCCAACACGGATAGATGAAGTCGTGGATAAGGGATTTGCCTATTGGCATTCCGCGACGTTTAATAATGACGGCAGCAAGGTTCTGTTCACCGATGAGTGGGGCGGCGGCAGCCGGGCCCGTTGCCGGGCCTATGACCCGAAAGACTGGGGCGCAGATGCCATTTACGACATCAATAACCGAGAATTGGAGTTTAAGGGCTACTATAAAATGCCCGCCCCACAAACGGATTCAGAAAATTGTGTGGCCCATAACGGCTCCATTATTCCGGTTCCGGGCCGCGATATTTTCGCGCAAGCCTGGTATCAGGGCGGTTTGTCCGTCATTGATTTCACGGATTCAGCCAACCCGGTCGAGATTGCCTATTTTGACCGCGGGCCGATCCATAAAGACAAACTTGTGCTGGGCGGCTATTGGTCAACCTATTGGTATGACGGGAAAATATACGGGACAGAAATTGCCCGCGGACTTGACGTTTTCTCTCTCTTGCCCAGTGAATATCTAAGCGAAAACGAGATTGCGGCAGCGCGCTTGGCCAATCAAGGCGGCGTCTTTAATCCGCAACAGCAATTTTCTGTCACTTGGCCCGCCGACCCGGTCATCGCGCTCGCCTATATCGACCAGTTGGAACGGAGCGAGTCTATGGCCGAGGGGAGCGCCGATGAATTAAAAGCCGCTCTCGATAAAGCGCGGGTCACGCTCAATTCTCGCCAGACCGATGCGGAGTTGTCAGAGTCGCTACAATCCATGGCGGCGAGCTTGAACACGAGTGGAGCTGACGCCCCGGCTAGTAAGAAACAGATAGCTCTGAGTGATACATTGAACGCGATCGCAGAGAGACTGAATTAAAAACCTGACCCGGCGCCCTGTTCAGATTTGAGCGCGGCGCCGGGACTATTCATGCGTCACCAGACTTGACTTTTCGCCCGATTTTCCCGATGTCCCCGCACACATTAACCCGGCGCGGCGGACCGTTTCTCCGTCTTGCGCCTCAAGAGCCCTGAACACGGGCTGAGGAGTCTGAAATGCACGCTTTCCGTAGCCATACTTGCGGCGAATTACGCCAGTCCCATGTCGGCGAGACCGCCAAACTTTCCGGTTGGGTTCACCGGAAACGTGAACATGCCAATGCCTTGTTCATAGACCTGCGTGACCATTACGGACTGACGCAAGTCGTTATCTATCCGAATGTCGAATTTTACGAGGCGGCCAAGCGTTGCCCGTCCGAGTCGGTTATCACCGTCACAGGTGAAGTTCTTGCCCGTGATAAAGAGGCGGTAAACGCGGAAATCCCAACGGGCGAAGTCGAGCTTCGCGCCGAAACTTTCCATATTGAGAGCCAGGCCGAATCACTGCCTTTGCCTGTATTTGGCGAGCAGGAATATCCCGAAGATATCCGTCTGAAACACCGCTATCTGGATCTGCGCCGCGAGACATTGCATAAGAATATTATCCTGCGCGGTCAGGTGATTAATTCGCTGCGCCGCCGCATGATTGACCAAGGCTTTACCGAATTCCAGACGCCGATCCTGACGGCCAGCTCGCCCGAAGGCGCGCGCGATTTTCTCGTGCCGTCCCGTTTGAACCCCGGTAAATTTTACGCGCTGCCGCAAGCGCCGCAGCAGTTTAAACAGCTTTTGATGGTGGCGGGCTTTGACCGTTATTTCCAGATCGCGCCGTGTTTCCGAGACGAAGACGCGCGCGCGGATCGCTCTCCGGGCGAGTTCTATCAGCTTGATGTGGAAATGAGCTTTGTTACCCAAGAAGATGTGTTTAACGCAATTGAGCCGGTCATGGCCGGCGTGTTTGAAGAATTTGCCGATGGCCGCGAAGTTCAGACGCCTTTCCCGCGTATTCCCTATAAGGAATCCATGGAGAAATACGGATCTGACAAACCCGATTTGCGCATTCCTTTCGAACTGACCGATGTTTCGGAATTCTTTACAGACGAAGCTAAAACAGGCTTTGGTATTTTTGCTAAAATCACCAAAGGCGGCGGGAAGGTTATCGCAATTCCGGCTCCGCAGGCGGCCGCGAACCAGTCCCGCAAATTTTTTGATAATCTGGATAAATGGGCGAAGAAAGAAATGCAGGCGCCGGGTCTCGGCTATGCCCGCTTGAAAGAGGCAGACGGCGGCGGCGTTGATTCCCAAGACCCAGTCCTGAAGAATTTTGAGCCTGAGCATTTGAAATCGCTACTTGAGAAAATGGGCCTCGGCGCAGGCGACGGTATTTTCTTCTCTGCCGGCAAGAAAGGCGACGCTTATAAGCTCGCCGGCGCGGCGCGGAATAAGGTCGCCGCTGACCTTGATCTGATTGATGAAAAGGCCGGATTTAAATTCTGCTGGATTGTCGATTTCCCGATGTTCGAATGGGATGAAGATAATAAAAAGGTCGACTTCTCGCACAACCCGTTCTCTATGCCGCAAGGCGGAATGGACGTGCTGCAGGCCGCCGATACGGTTGAAAAGCAGCTCGATATTCTGGCCTATCAATATGATATCGTCTGCAACGGCGTAGAGCTGTCGTCCGGCGCGATCCGGAACCACAAACCGGAAATCATGTATAAAGCCTTTGAAATGGCTGGGTACGGCCCGGAAGTCGTCGAAGACAAATTCGCGGGCATGATCAATGCGTTTAAATATGGCGCGCCGCCGCATGGCGGGATTGCGCCGGGCGTTGACCGTATTGTTATGCTCCTTGCGGGTGTGAACACAATCCGCGACGTGATCCTTTTCCCGATGAACGGGCAGGCCCAAGACCTGATGATGAACGCACCGGGCGAGGCCGATCCGGCTCAGTTAAAAGAGTTGAATTTGAAACTCGTCCCCGTGGTCGATCAGAAATAGGCTTAGTCAAGCCACCGGCGCGGCTTTAAGCCGCCCGGTTTTCAGGCCTCTCTGAGTCGAAATCAGAATGCCTATTTTTCGATTACCCGTTTGGAGCTGACCAAATCGGAATGGATGCTTTCCAGCTTTTTGCGCATGGCACGATTTTCTGCCGGTGTTGCGTCCATAATAAATTCAATGTCTTTAATGGCGCGGTCAAGGCGCACAGCGGCCTGAATAAGGCTAGGGTCCATATTGTCATGAGAATGCTCGGCAACCTTGTCGAGCGTGCCTTCACAATAGGATATGGAAAGTCCGTTAGGTAATTCCGTATTCATATTCCCGCAGGCCGGATCCAATTGCTCCTGTTTCAAACCTTGAACATTAGAGAGCTTGGCGTCTGACAAATCGGTCCCTTTAAGCGATACTTCGGACATAAGCGCGTAACCAAAGCTTGCGCCCTTCATCCTGGAATCATCAAGAATAGCTTTATCCAAATTCATGTGGTCAAGATGAGCGCCTTCAAAGTTTGACCCTTCGAAATTGACGTCCGGCGCCTTAACGCTCTCCAGATCCGCACCGCTAAAATCGTTTCGTTGAAACCGGCCTCGCGACAAATCTGCGCGGCGCAAATTGGCCTTGCGCAAAACAGACTCAGTTACGTGGGCTTCTGTGAGGGTCGCGTCTTCGAGAACGGCCTCGTCCATCATGACTTTTTGACCTTCAATCCGGTATAAAAGCGCCTTCTTGAAATGGGCTCCGGTCAGGTTCGACCCGTCAATTTGTCCGCCCGACAAGTTGGAATTGTTAAAGATAGACCCGGTAAAGTCGGCGTTTTTGAGCTTTACACCGTTCATGCGTTTATTTGATAGATCACATTGAGAACATGACCCCGAGGACGCATGCATCCGGGCATCGACCCGAATTTGTGCCTGCGCAGGCAACGCGGAAGACATGATAAGAAAGACCAAACCGGTCAGGATATACGTGTAATGTTTCATCACCCGCCCGTATAAAGCCCCGAAAGGCTTGGGTAGACTAAATAAGTCGTAAGGTGCTGTAGATTCTCCCTGCCTGTGATATTCACATCACAGTTTGCCGTTTTGCGGCCCTAATTCAGTCACATCTCGGCTTTACCTTGACGCTCAGCGGGGGCATAACGCCCCGTAAGCGTCTTGAACGCAAGCTATAAAGTGAGCACAGCAAATGTCTTTTCTGAAACGCCTTTTTACATGGTGGAACGGCTCGACCTTCGGGACAAACCTCATGATTGGTCGCCGAGGCGCGAAAATTGGCGAAGATGATTTCGGTAACATCTATTATGAAGAGAAAAAAGAGACCTATGACGGCCGCAAACGCCGCTGGGTCACTTATACGGGTTACGCTGACGCTTCGCGCATTCCCGCCGCGTGGCAGGGCTGGCTCACCCATACGAGCGAACTACCTCCGACCGAGGATGGATACAAAGTCCATAATTGGGAAAAAGAGCATATCCCGAATATGACCGGAACGCTCCACGCCTATAAGCCGAAAGGCAGCCTTGACCGCGGCGGCGCCCGACAAAAGGTGGCGGCAGATTATGAGGCTTGGTCGCCGGATGCCTAATTCTATTCGGTTTTCGGAGAGCTTGTTAAAAAAGGCTGCCTTGTCTTTAACGCTCTGCCTCTCGCTTATGATGGCGGGACCCGCCTTTTCGCAAGATACAGACGAAGAAGACGACGTTGAGAACCTGGTCGGCACCGCCGTAGTTCTGCGGACTTTAGATAAGGTAACCGCAACAACCAAGGATTATACCGTACAAATCGGCGAAACGCTGGAATATGGCAATCTCTCTATCACCGCCCGACATTGCGAAAAAAAGCCGCCAACAGAAATTCCTGAAACCTATGCCTTTCTCCAAATCAAAGAAACGCAGCTAAACGGGCAGGGCAAAATTGCCGAAGCTTCGGACCAAAAGGATGAAGCGCAGGAGACCATTTTCTCCGGCTGGATGTTTGGCTCCGACCCTGCCATCAGCGCGCTGGATCACCGCGTCTATGATGTGTGGGTAATTGAGTGCAATGTGCCGGAAAGCGCGATGGAAGATGCTTTGAGGCGTTAGAACTCTATCAATAAGCTCTTTAAATCGTTTGTCTTAAAGCTGAGAAAAAGTAGATAGGCTGACAGAAATAGCATTCCGCCAAAGACGGCCAATACTCCAAGTGCGAGCCCTAAGCCAGAGAAGTGATTGCGCCAACTGACCCAAAGACCGGATAAAAGCAAAAAGCCGAAAAAATCGAAATTAAACTGACCTGGCCAAGTCATCGCTTTCATGTCGCCGAAAAATATAGGGAGAAGGTTCCATCCGTGCTGACTTATGGTGACCACCGTATAAGCAAATAAGCTTATGAATATGACGGCGAGAAAAATTCTGAAAAATGTCATCGGCGGACCTTGAGTCTAGTTTATCCACGATAATTTTAAGGGCAGTACTATTCTTAGCAAGTCCAATCTTCGAGGAGGAAGGTTTAGACATCCACCTCTTCAATAAACTGCGCGTGGTCCTGAATGTATTGGAATCGCAAATCGGCGCGTTTGCCCATCAGGGTTTCGACGAGGGCTTCTGTTGTGGGCAGGGCGCTGGGGTCGATCGTGATGCGGGCGAGTGTTCGGGTTTTCGGATCCATTGTCGTGGATTTTAGCTGGTTCGGGTTCATTTCGCCGAGGCCTTTAAAGCGTCCGATATCGACCTTGCTTTTACCTTTGAAAACCGTGTTCATCAGCTCTTCGCGGTGGGCGTCGTCAATGGCATAGACGGTGGTCCCTCCGGCGCTCATTTTATAAAGCGGCGGCATCGCCATAAAAAGCCGGCCTTCTTCAATCAGGCCCGGTGTGTAGCGATAGAAAAAGGTGATGAGTAGCGCCGCAATATGCGCGCCGTCCACATCGGCGTCGGTCATAATAACGATGCGTTCATAACGAAGATCATCCATTTCGAATTTTTTGCCGAGTCCGACCCCCAGAGCGACACAGAGGTCTGAGATTTCCGCATTGCGCTGGATTTTATCCATGGTCGCCGATTCGACGTTCAGGATTTTGCCTTTGAGAGGCAGGATAGCCTGCGTGTCGCGCGACCGCGCCTGCTTGGCTGAACCGCCGGCGGAATCCCCCTCGACGATAAAGATTTCAGTGTCGTCAGAGCCTTTGCGGGAGCAGTCCGCGAGTTTGCCGGGCAGGCGAAGCTTCTTCGTCGCAGATTTGCGTTTGACGTCACGCGCCTTGCGACGTTTGACGCGTTCATCGGCGCGCTCAATGGCCCATTCCATAAGGAGATTAGCGTCCTTAGGAGAGCTTGCAAGGTAATGATCAAACGGGTCCCGAACCGCGGTCTCTACAAGTTTTGTCGCTTCTGAACTGGAGAGCCTGTCTTTGGTTTGTCCCACGAAATCCGGGTCTGAAATAAACACTGAGACAAGCGCCCCTGCACCGAACATCACATCGTCGGGCTGAACATGGCTGAATTTCTTGCCCATTCCCGCGATATCGGCGTAGGCGCGCAGGCCCTTGGTAATCGCGGCGCGCAGGCCTGCCACATGGGTGCCGCCCTCGGGAGTCGGCACTGTGTTACAATAAGAGCGGATAAAGCTGTCCGCTTCGCCAAACCCTTCGGGACTCCATGTAATGGCCCATTCAACGCGGCCATGGCCTCCGGATTTTTTTGACCGGCCCGCGAAAAGCTCTGACGTGATGGTCGCTTTTTTACCAATGGTCTCAGACAAAAAATCAGCCAAACCCCCGGGGAAGTGAAAGACCGCTTCAGCCTCAACTTCATCGGTTTGCTTGACCAGTTCTTCGGCGCATTTCCAGCGAATTTCGACGCCGGGTTCGAGGTAGGCTTTTGCGCGTGCCATGCGGAAGAGGCGAGGAGCTTTGAACTGCGCTTTCGGGCCAAATATTTCCGGATCAGGGTGGAAGCGAACTTTCGTGCCGCGACGGTTATTGATGGCGCCCAGTTTCTCTATCTTTCCGTCGGGTTTTCCGCGCCGGAATGTCATACGGTAAAGCTGTTTGTCTCTGGCCACTTCCACTTCCAGATGGTCGGACAAGGCGTTGACGACAGAGACGCCCACCCCGTGAAGTCCGCCCGAGGTTTCATAAGCTTTGGAAGAGAATTTACCGCCCGAATGAAGTTCGGTCATGATGACCTCGAGAGCAGATTTTTTTGGGTATTTCGGATGGGGGTCGACGGGAATGCCGCGGCCATTGTCAGAAATAGACAGATAGCCATCTGCCTCTAATTCGACCTCTATCCGGGTGGCATGTCCGGCAACAGCTTCGTCCATGGAGTTATCAATGACTTCGGCAAAAAGATGGTGCAGCGCCCGATCATCTGTCCCGCCAATATACATACCCGGTCGCAGGCGCACAGGCTCCAGCCCCTCAAGGACCTGGATGTCCTTGGCGGAATAATTTTTACTGGCGGCGTCTTGCTTGCCGTCGAATAGGGAATCGTCTTTGGATTTGCTCATAATTTTCAGTCAGAACATTCGGTGAATCGGATTTAATATGAAGGCTCTGCGCCGTCTGGCAAGCGCTTTCACAGATGGTTTGTGTATTAAGTTCAAGACCAGAGGACGGGCCGGCCGTCTTTGGTCTCCGGAGCAGGAATTTTATCAAACATATCCCTCATATTTGCTTCGACAAATTTGGCGTGCACGGCGCTACGCTTCACATAATCGGAAACGCTGAGGCTCTCGCCATTTTCTTTGAAGACGCCGCCCTTAAAGCGTTCAGCCACCTTATCAAAAGACTGCAGTTTAAGGCCAAGAAGGCGTTCCCATACCTGCTGATACTGCCAAAATTTAATCGCATTCTCTAATTCAAAATTGCTCGATAAGCCAAGAACTTTCCGGCAGGCCTGAATGTATTGCGCTTGCATGAGTCCACCGGGACGGAGCTTGGAGTTAAATTGATCGTGAGGAGTTTCGATAATGCGCTGTTCCTCAATGCGCCGCCACATGATTTGGGCATCCTGTAGAAATTGCGTTTCATCGCGGGGTTTTGTGAGAATATCTCTACACAGGGCAGATACCTCCTCTCCCAAAACCTTACTTCCGGCGACAGGGCGGGCATGGGCCAAGGCAATATGTTCCCAGCTATGCGCCCGATCTAAGTGATGGGATTTAAAACTGGAGAATTTTACGCCGGGCGGGCCGCTTCGCCCAGACGGACGCAGACGCATATCCAGCTCATAAGCGATACCTTCTTTCAACGGGGTTGTCAGTGTTGTCCGGAGGCGGCGGACGACTTGCGAGGCAAGCTCGCTGTCTGTTTCGTCACTGAAAATAAAAACCAGATCCAGATCGGATTTCGGCGCCATGGAAGAGGTGCCCATCTTGCCAAGTCCCAGAACCATCATATCCAGTTCGCCGAGATCCAATTCGTCTTTTACAATTTGGATAGACTTTTCCAAGGTAATCTGGGCCAAAGATGTCAGGTTTTGTTGTAACGTTTCCAGGCTGTCAGACTTTTCCATAAAGCCGTGATAATAGGAAAAAATATGCTCGTTAACAAAACGCCGCAAACGATCCAAGCGCAGGCCGTAATCCGGTTCTGCCAATATGGTCTGGGCATTTTCTTCGAGCGACTGAAGCGGCGTTAAGAAGATATCTATGATGTGAGGTGACTGATCCAAAATAGATGTCATATGCGGTGAGTGAAGGAGCGGCGTTATGAGCGTGTCGAGCAAACCTTCATGTCGTTCCAACAGATCAAAATATTGCGCCGAGCGAGATATGGAACGTAAAAACTCATCGACACGACTCAGGGCCAGGTTCGTGTCAGCGATACTTAGAATAATTCGGTTGAGGAGCCGTTTGCCCAGACCTCGATATCGACCTTTAAGCGATTGCGGCAGGCCGTGATCGTCAAATCCGTCCAGCCAACTTTCAGCAATTTCTTTCGCGACGGGACTTAATTCAATTTTGTAGTCCGCAAGGGGCGTCCGCGCGGTGCTCGACTCGGCCTGAAATAAACTTTTGAACCGTTCATTCACATAGGTTCGAATGGCCAGAATCTCCCCGTCGAGGTCGGACTTATCCGAATATTCCAACAGCGCGAGAACAGCCTCCAAATCCTCTTCTGCTTCTGGAATTTTGTGAGCTTGTTCGTTTCGAATAATTTGAACTGTGTTTTCGATTTGTCGCAATGTGGCGTAATGCGCCCGCAGCGTACTGGCTTCCTCCTGGCTAAGATGGTTCAGCTCGGCCAGCTCTTGCAGAGCGGCGCGCGTATTCGTGGTTTGTAGCTCGGCTTGTTTCCCGCCCCAGACAAGTTGCCTCGCATTTGCGAGGAATTCTATTTCGCGAATACCGCCCGCGCCAAGCTTTAAGTTAAACCCTCTTGCGTCATCAGTGATGGGGGCGGGCGCGCGGCGTTCTTGCGCCAATCCCGGATGCTCGGTGTTAATACGGGATTTTAGCTCGGCGAGGTCGTCCAGAGCGCGGAAATCCAGGTTCTGTCTCCAGATAAAAGGAGCAAGGCTTTCCAAAAAAGTTTCCCCGATTCCTATGTCCCCGGCAATGACACGCGCTTTCATGAGGGCTAATCGGTGCCAAGGCAGAGCGCGAAAGAAATAGAATTTCTCTGCCTTGGACGTCGATAAAGCGAGGCCTGAGCCGGAACTTTCCGGGCGCAAACGCCAGTCGACCCGCCAGATATGGTGCGGTGCGTTGCGCGGGAAGAGAATTTGGGTCAGGCCTTTGAGGCAGTGATTAATCACAAAATTCTGGCCCATGCTTTCGGGAACGGGGAGGACGGCTGAATCATAAAAAGCTATCAGGTCAATATCTGACGAGAAATTGAGATCGTCTCCGCCTAGTTTGCCGAGACCGAGGAGGAATAAGCCTTTGAGTTCCGGAGACTTTAATTTGAATCTTTTGACGGTTTCGGCCCAGGCCAGACGAAGGGCCGCATCAACTGTGGCGTCTGCGAACCGGCTTTGATATTTTCCCAAAGCATCAAAATCAATTTCGTCCTCGAAACTGCTCAGCGCCCATCGCAGAGCGAATTTATCTTTGAGTGTTTGTAACGCCTCGGCCGAGGCAGCATGGCTTGCTTGCCGGGTGAGTGTTTCCAGAGAGTCGGTTGGCGCGCCCAGGCGTTCCCATAGTCCCGAAAGATAGGGACTATGGCGTAGGCGTTCCATGATAGATGCGTCTAGAATAACAAACGGATGACCACGCGGCCCGTATGGCGAATGAAGCCGTCACGGATATCGCTGTCCAAATCAAAGCCAATGGAGGAATATTCAGACCCGGCCGCCACAGAGAAACCAACAAGAAAGCCGCTATCCGGGAACCCAAAAGACCCCAAACTTGCTCTTTGGCCATTCAAGCCTGCAAATCCAAATTCTGTCAGGGCGGGGTCATTGATAAAGGCGTAGCGATAACCCACGCGAAGAGCCGGCCGGATCCATGTCCGCTTACCTTCAAAGCGCGCACCGAAATTCATCATAGCGGTTGCTGAGGCGCGGTCCGTTGTGCGGCCGCTAACGTCAAGCGCGACGCCTTCTGTCCCTTCTTCGGTATAACCATCTTCGTCGAGACGTAGATAATCAAACGACACAGCAGGGCGTATCCAGTATTTCTCAGATAATGGAAGGTCATATCCAAAGCGGGCGGAGCCATTCAGGTGATAACCGCTATAATCGGCAGACGCCCGTCCGAAGAAATTGTTGATAAGGACGCGGCGTTCCTGCTCAAATTTATTGTAACCGCCGCCGGCGTAGAGTTCGACGCCAAATTCGCCTTGGCCCATTGCTTGTGCGTAGCCGGCATAGAGTCCCGTTTGCAGCGTAATCACATCCAGAGGCTCATCCTGCCCGACCACATCTTCAATTTCAGTACTGGCAAAGCCGAAATTAATACCTACAGCGTGGAAAGGTCCGAACGCCGTATCCAGTCCGCCTGTAAAGCCAAACCCTTCCCCGCGATATTGTTCAGACAATCCGGCCAAATCCCGGTCTGCAAAATACGCAAATTCCTGAATCCAGGCGCCGCCCGGTTTGTCGGGGGAGCGCCTGACCGAGTCGAGATGGGTTCCGACGGCGCCGGTGGCTCCGTCCACATTCGCCAAAACAAATTCGCGGGCGGCCGCAGAAAATTCAGGTAGAAGCTGGTTGTAAGCCTGATTGAATTCTGCGCCATTGGTGATGTTGGCAATTGCTGACCCAAGTTCGCCGTTCGCGACGAAGGCTTCGAGAGCCGGACCAAAAGCGGCCGCTTGCGCGGCATCCAGCCCAAGCCCGCCTTGTTCGATTGACAAGTTAGGGTCTCGCAGATCAACCGTCACGACCAGGGCATTCTCGCCGTCCAGACTATAAGCGAAGTCATAGAGAAAGGGCTGGGACGCGGTTGTGTTGCCGTTGAGCATGGCAAGCGTGTTTTCGGTAATATCCAGCAAAGCTGCATCCGCGAGGATAAACTCTTGGCTGATGTTCTCCGAAATATTGTTAAAGCGCGGCGAAATCGCGGCGCCTTCTGCGAAGCTGACCGTCCCGCTTGCATTAAGTGCCGATGCCAAGCCGGTGCCCCCGTTTAGGGTCGGAATAAAGGTAGACGTTCCGTCAAAGCTTGCATCGGCCACAGAGAGAGACTGTCCTTCAGTTAAGGTGAGAACGCTTCCTTCAGAAACATTCAAAGTAACTTCCCCGGTTGTCTCAATAAGGCCTGTATAGGCAGAGCCGCCGGAAAGTGTGAGCGTGTCTTGTCCGCCGCCGAAATCAATATCGCCGCTAATTGAACCCGCCGAGGCGACAATCAAATCATCGCCAGAGCCTAGGCGGATGTCGCCAGTTGTTACGGGAGAAATCGGATCGATATCATCGTCGGGGTCTGTGTCTTCGCGAAGCTGCTGAGTATAGGTGAAGCCAGTCGTGTTGGCGGACGCATCAATTGCGACGAGGGTAAAGTTCAGATCCGCGGCCTCTGTTGGGTCTGACGTCCGGCCTTCCGCCGAAATTAAACCTTCATTAGTAACTTCGGAGAGGGTGCCGGACTCGTCGCGTATGGCAAAAGCTTCGCCGGAACGTCCGACGAGGACCGCAGAAATCGAGCCTCTATTGTATATGGAACTTGTCGTTGCCGCATCAGAAATATCAATTGCAGTGGCGCGAAGATTGATCGTGGTTGTCACCGGATTGGCCTGATCTGCAAAGATTTCGTCTGCAGGCTCGGAAGCGGTTGCGGATACAACGCCGGTATTATTGATATGTTCGACAATTGCGCCATCGCCGAGAACGATAACGCGCGCATATCCATCGCCCGCTGAAACCCCTGGAACTGTATATGCACCAGTGCCGCTAAATGCAGAGACCGTCAGGGTTCCACTATTGCTCAGCCCGCCTTCAAGTTCGGCATCCTGAATTGAAAGAACCGTGGCGTCGAAATCGTCAAACAGACCCTGTGACGTGATGCTGCCTTCGTTGACGAAGGCGAATTGTAAAGATTCGTCAAAATTTTCGTCTGCCGGATTGGTAACGGCACTAACGCGGCCAATAGAAATAGGGGTCCCGTTTCCGTCGATAAGTACGGCTGGAGCGCTGCCCAATTGGGTGACACTCGACGTTCTTACGGTTTGGAGCTCTCCGGTCTCATTGCCGTCCGCATCCAGAACAGGCTCCTGAACCAAGTCGAAGTGCACGCCGCCTGTGATATTACCGGAAATAGAAATCGAAGATCCAGCATCCTGAAGGTTTTCAGCGGTGAGATCCTCCCGGCCAGTCCCCGTGCCTTGAAATCCAGGACGACTTGTCAGGCGGAAACCATTGGAGCCTAGCGTGCCGGAATTTACAAATCCGCCCTGTACATCGCCGCTTATATTGTAAGCGTTTGACCCTTCGCCGAGCGCAGAGACTGAGCCTGTATTCGTAATGTTTCCTGTGACGTCTCCTGCGACGTTAACACCCGCGCCATTGTCGCCTATTAAAGATATCCGGCCTTCATTGCTCAAATTCCCTTCGAGAGCGGCGGTCATCGTGTTATCCGTAACGTTGACGCCGTAGCTTTCATTGCCTTCGACATTGATAATAGAGCCGGCTTCGAGGGAAACATTACCTTCAAAAGGCGACGCTCCAGAAATCAGAATGCCTGTGCGTCCGGAACCCTGAGCGCGGGGGCCATCCGCCACATTATCGCCATTCGTGTCTTCCGCAGGAAAATCTTCATTAAGGGTGATGGTGCCATTGTTAGAAAAATTTCTATCTGCGCCGCCTTCCAGAGAAACAGCTGTCGCATCGTCGACGTCCGAAATCCGGATTTCACCTTCATTGGTGAGGTCGTTATTTGAATTCAACGTGACCGCCGGGCCAGCATCCTCCACCACGACGCTACCATCTGATGTAATCGTGACATCACTTGGTCCGCCATCATCGCCTGCGGTTGCTGTATCAACAGCTTCCGTGCGGTCATCTTCGATTGTGACCTGAGCAAAAGCCAGAGACCCCCATCCCAAAATCATGGCGGCGCTACACGCACTGCCGAGAAAGCGTGAAACTGTCTTCACTGGGGAAGGTTGAAGTTTTGGCATTTGTAAAGTCCCGTTCTTCCCGAAAGGGGCTCATGAAAGCCGCTTTCAGTCTAATCTTTAGAAACTGTCTAACGAGTTCGTCGCCCCACGCCAATGAAAGATTGGTTACAATTACAGGCGTTTGCGGAGCGGTTTTTCTCTAATTTCTGTCAGCGATTGCCAAATCTGCGGTTTCGTGGCAATCGCGCGCCCATGACCGAAACTACGACCCAAACTGACGATCAACCATTATTGCCGCAAACGCGCAGGCAGATATGGCTGCGGTTCGGCGTTTTGTTGCCATTTTTCCTTATTCTGGCTGATCAACTAACGAAATTTGCCATTATCCGCTTCTTCGATAAGCCGCTGAATATATGCGAAATTAATCCAACCCCAGCAGTTAAATACGACCTCAGCCCCATCATGGATTTTTCTCTTGTCTGTAACCAGGGCATTAGCTGGGGGTTATTGCAAGGTGATTCGCCGCTCAAGCGCTGGCTATTGACGGTTTTTGCTTTTGGAATGAGCGGGCTTTTATTCTGGGTTCTGGGGCAAACTCGGGACAGATTATCTCAATGGGGATTGGGTCTGGTCATTGGCGGCGCGCTTGGTAATGCGATTGACCGATTCTTCTTTGGCGCCGTGACAGACTTTATCGATTTTAGTGATATTGGCTTTAATTATGCATTTAACATTGCCGACAGCGCCATTACGGTGGGCGTGGTAATGCTTTTTGCGGGCGCTTTTCTAACCCGGGACGAACCAAAAACTGCGAAATAAACCTTTGGTCACTTGGCGCATGCCTTGATAGACGCTATGGCGTTAAAAAAATTGATGAAGGACGGACAGTATGCGCCGCATTTTTGCCCCGATTATTCTCGCAACGACCGCTTCGGCTTTCCTGATTGGATGCACATCGACGTCGAAAGCCCTTGGTCTTCGCAAGGATACCCCGAACGAGTTTAATATCCTGACCAAAGCCCCATTGGTGATTCCGCCGGAATATAATCTGCGTCCCCCGCGTGTCGGGGAAAGCTCCGCTGAAGACAATTATTCTCAACGCGCTGCCCGTGAAGCGCTTATTGGCGACATTGATGCGGCTGAGCCGAGTGAGGGCGAAGCTCTCTTGATGCGCCAAGCCAATGTCGGACGAGCAGATCCGGAAATTCGCATAAAAATTGACGGTCAAAATTCTGTAGAACGCAAGTCACAAGGTTTCGCGAGTCGAATTCTATTTTGGCAAGACGGCCAATTGGTCAATGATAAAGGCGAAATCGTTCAGCTCGATGCAGAGCGCGAAGCCCAGCGCCTTGAATCCGTAAATGCTGCAACAGGCGGCGGTCAGGTCGAGATTTCCAAACGCCCCGGCGGACCAAAACTGCCTGGGCTTTAGTGTCCACAGCTTAACCTGCTGCTTATCATGGCCTAGTGACCTCTCAGTCGCTAGGCTTTTTTAATGAGCGCTCTGCCGATAACGATTCGCCGCCTGCCCAATGAAACCGTCAACCGGATTGCGGCCGGGGAGGTGATTGAGCGCCCGGCCAGCGTGATCAAAGAGCTCGTCGAAAATGCAATTGATGCCGGGGCGACGCAGGTCGATATTCGTTATGAAGATGGTGGCCGGACACTGATTTCGATAACCGATGACGGGCGCGGCATGAGCTCCGAAGAACTTCCGATTGCGGTGGAACGTCACGCGACTTCAAAGCTTTCCCCGAATTCGCAAGGGGATTGGGATCTCTTGAATATTTCGACCATGGGATTTCGCGGAGAGGCCTTGCCTTCCATTGGCTCGGTCGCGCGGCTCTCCCTTTTGAGCCAAACGGTCGATTCTGATAGCGCATGGGATTTGCGCGTCGAAGGCGGCAAGGTCATGCCGCCTAAACCTGCCGCCCGGTTCGGCTTGCACGGCACGCGGGTTGAAGTCCGCGATTTGTTTTATGCCACACCCGCGCGCCTAAAATTCCTAAAATCCGAACGCAGCGAGGCTATGGCCATTTCGGATACAGTGAAACGTCTGGCCATGGCCAATCCGCATGTGGGGATGACACTGGGGTCGACCTCGAGAGTGTCGCTGAAACTGGCAGGTCAGAGCGATGATATGGACGGCCGTTTGGCGCGTCTGGCCGGAATATTGGGCGAGGATTTCAGCGCCAATGCCGTTCCCATTAATCAAATCAGAGAAGATATTGCGCTGACGGGATTTGCGGGTCTTCCCACCTTTTCTCGCGGAAATTCGCAACATCAGTATCTGTTCGTCAATGGACGTCCGGTCAAAGACAAACTCTTGCACGGGGCCGTGCGAGGGGCCTATCAGGATTACCTTGCGCGGGATCGTCATGCGGTGGTCGCACTTTATGTCGACCTGCCGCAAGACCATGTGGATGTGAACGTCCATCCGGCAAAGTCAGAGGTGCGCTTCCGTAATCCCGGCCTCGTACGCGGCCTCATCGTCAAATCCTTGCGCCACGCTTTGCAGGAAGCCGGCCACCGCGCCAGCACAACGGTGAGCGACTATGCTTTGGGCCGTATTCAGACCGGCCAGAGCCATATGCCGCTTCAAGGTAATTACAGTCCGCAACGCGGCGGCTACGCGCCGAATTACCAGCCGCCATATCGGAATGACCCGGCCTTGCAGCCTCTCGTCGACGGATTTTCCGCCAAGGTCGAAGAAAGCGGAGAGGCCTTTGATGGCGCATCTTCTTACGAAGGGGGGCAAGCCTATAACTCGCAAGGTTATCCCGTGCAGGGGCAGGGGGAAGACCTCACGGCGAAACCGCTCGGCGCGGCGCGCGCGCAGCTCCATGAAACCTATGTCGTCGCGCAGACTTTGGATGGTATTGTCATTGTCGATCAACACGCCGCACATGAGCGACTAGTCTATGAACGAATGAAAGACGCCATGCGCGGCAAAGGCGTGGAACGGCAAGCCCTTCTCATTCCGGATATTGTGGAACTCGGCGAAACCGATGCGGCGCGCCTGTTGGAACGCGCGGATGAACTGGCGGAAATGGGCCTGAATATTGAACCCTTTGGCACTGGCGCCGTGGCCGTACGGGAAACCCCGGCCTTGCTCGGCGAGATGGACGTCCAGGGCCTGTTGCGGGATCTGGCTGACGATATTTCTGAATATGACGAAGCATTGAGCCTCAAGGAAAAATTTGAACATGTCTGCGGGACCATGGCGTGCCACGGCTCCGTTCGCGCGGGTCGTCGTCTGAATGGATCGGAAATGAACTCGCTGCTACGACAGATGGAGGCCACTCCGCACTCCGGCCAATGCAATCATGGTCGCCCGACCTATGTGGAATTAAAGCTGGCCGACATTGAAAGACTGTTTGGGCGTCGCTAATTCTCCTATAGACTACCGTTAGTTTTACTGACGCGGCATATCCCCGCCAACTTTTTTAAGGACCTTCCCTTGGCCAAATCAAAAGCAGGGGCGCAGCTGACTATTCGGACAGCGTCGCTCAAAGACATCAAAGGCATTATCAATCTGGTTGAGAAAGCCTATCCGACCATGGAAACCTATAAGACCAGCGAAGTGCGCGGCCAGATTTCCAATTTCCCCGAAGGGCAATTCGTTGTCGAGTCCGAAGGCGAAATTGTCGGCTACGCGGCAAGCTTTATTATCAAAGAAAAGCGCGCGCTTACTCCGTATAGCTGGATGGAAATTACAGGCGGGGGATATGGTTCACAGCACAACCCGAATGGTGATTGGCTCTATGGCACCGATGTCTGCGTGGATCCGACGCGGCGGCGATTGCGCATCGGCGAGCGCCTTTATGACGCTCGTAAAGCTCTCTGTGAAAGCTATGAATTAAAAGGCATCATGTTTGGCGGACGCATGCCGGGATGGGGCAAGCGCAAGAAAAAATTTCCGGATCAGATGGAATATATCGCGGCCGTTAGAGACAAAAAGGTGATTGATTCCGTGGTGAACTTTCAGCTCCGCCAGGGGTTCGAGCCCGTTCAAATAATTCCAAATTATTTACCCGAAGATCCGGCTTCGGGCGGCAATGCCGTTCTCATGCGGTGGTATAACCCCTATATGCCGGAAACGCGGGAGACGGTGCATTCCGAAACAGCGCAAAAATCCGTGGTGCGCGTCGCGACCGTGCAGCTGCAAATGCGCCGGGTCGAGAGTTTTGAAGATTTTATGGGCAGCGTCGAGTTTTTCGTCGACAGTGTCTCGGCTTATAAAACGGATTTTGTGGTCTTTCCCGAACTGTTCACTCTGCCTTTGTTGGCGCTCGCCGATCACCGCTTGTCGGCTCGAGAGTCGATTGAAAAGCTGACGGAATATACGCCGATTTTTATCGAAGAAATGCGCAAGCTCGCCGTCGGATATAATATCAATATCATTGGCGGGTCGCATCCGACACAAACCGATGACGGCGATATTCAGAACATCGCTTATGTCTTCCTGCGGGACGGCTCTGTCCACGCGCAGGAAAAAATCCACCCAACGCCAAATGAACGCCGCCACTGGAACATTAAAGGCGGGGACGAAGTCAGCACGATTGATACGGATTGCGGGCCTATCGGCGTCTTAATTTGTTACGATAGCGAATTTCCTGAACTGGCCCGCCGTATGGCGGATGAGGGCGCGCGAATTCTCTTTGTGCCGTTTTGTACGGATAATCGTCAGGGCTATATGCGGGTGCGCTATTGCGCGCAGGCCCGGGCGATTGAAAACCAATGCTATGTCGTCATGTCCGGCAATGTGGGCAATCTGCCGGGCGTCGAGAATATGGACATCAATTACGCCGAGAGCTGTATCATTACGCCGTGCGATTTTCCCTTTGCCCGGGACGGCGTGGCCGCGCTCTGCACTGAAAATGTGGAAACCGTCGCCATGGCCAATCTTGATCTAACGGATCTGGATTGGGCAAGGGCGGAAGGCACGGTGCGAAACCTGCGGGATCGGCGGTTTGATTTGTATCAGACCACTTGGGCCAAGGGTGTGGATGGGTAGGCCGCGCATTAAAGCGATTCCAGTTTCTATTCTTCTCTGAGGAATAAAACCCGCGCCGCGCCCCAATTTTTATCGGCGAGCACTTCATAGCCTTTGATATCGATTTCGGCTTCGACGCTGTCTTCTAGAATGATGACGCCGTTTTCCGCGATGAGGTCGTATTCTTTGAGCCGCGAAAGGACGGGGCGCCATAGTCCCTTATTGTAAGGCGGATCCATGAAGATATGGGTGAAGGGGCCGCGAAGATTACCTGGCGCAATTTTGAGCTTCACCGCATTGTGGCGGTGGATGCGGGTGCAGCCGAACAGATTCATCTGATCGATATTATCCCGAATGGCGCCGCGGGCTTTGGGTTCTGTTTCAACGAAGAGGCAAAATTCCGCGCCTCTAGAGATGGCTTCCAAGCCTAAAGCGCCTGACCCGGCGAAGATATCGGCGACGATGGCGCCCTCTAAAGGGGGCGCCCATTCGGCGTGAGTGAGGATATTAAACACGGATTCTCGGGTCTGATCGCTTGTCGGGCGAGTTTTTCGCCCGTCAGGGGTTATGATGTTTCGGCCCCGTAATGACCCCGAGACTATTCGCATTATTTCTTCCCTTTTCCTTGACCGCTTTTCCCATGAGATCTTGGGGCGAATTTGCCGGAGGTTTTCCCCCCGGGCTTACCATACGCATTGCCGACGACCTTTTTGGCCGGTCGTTTGGATTTAGCTTTTGACGCGGGTTTTGCACCGCCTTTGGCAAATTTACCTCGTCCTTTAGGGGCATTTTCGTCTTTCGGTTTCTCTTGAAACCGTTTGGCGCTGGCATGACTTCCGCGTTTGGGTTTGCGCGTGGTCGTTTTTTCTTCGGGAATGTCAATAAGATGTCCGACCTGATCGCGCAAAACGCGCGTTTTAATTTCCTCGCACGCCCCTTTGCCGAGATCGCCGAGCATATAGGGACCGAAAGAAACACGGATGAGGCGGTTCACTTTCAGATCGAGCGTTTCAAGCGCGCGCCGGACTTCCCGGTTTTTACCGTCATGGAGGGTGACGTTGATCCAGGCATTGTCGCCTTGCTGTCGATCCAGCGTGGCAATGATTTCGCCGGTGGGAATGCCGTCAATGACAACGCCTTTTTTAAGGGTATCCAATTGTTCTTGTGTCACCTTACCATAGGCGCGGGCGCGGTAGCGGCGGGACCAACCTGTGCTGGGGAGCTCTAGCGCGCGGGCAAGCTCGCCATCATTGGTCAAAAGGATGAGCCCTTCGGATGTCAAATCGAGACGTCCCACAGAAATCACGCGCGGCATATCGGTGGGTAAGGCTTCGAACATGGTTCTTCGGCCTTGCTCGTCTTTGTGAGAAGTCACCAAACCGTCGGGTTTGTGATATCTCCACATACGCGGGATATCCGGGGCTTCCACAGGCGCATTGTCGACGAGAATTTTTTCTTTGCCAGTTACCTTGAAAGCCGGGGTGGTCAGGACTTTTCCATTCACCTTGACACGACCGTCTTCGATCATTCTTTCGACGTCGCGGCGCGAGCCCACGCCGACCCTAGCGAGAAACTTCGCAATCCGGTCGCCGGGCTTATCGGCAAGTTTCGGCTTGCTTTGCCCTTTGGATTTGGATGGGTCGCTTTTTTGCATATCGGGCATGACTTGACCATTTGGGTTTGGACGCAGATGAAGCGTCTATGACGGATGAAGACTATATGCGCCTAGCGCTGGAGGAAGCGCAAGCCTCATCTCTACGGGGCGAAGTGCCCGTCGGGGCGGTTCTGGTCAACCCTGTCACACAGAAAATAGTCGCAAAATCAGGCAATGCGCCGATTTCAGAAAGCGACCCAACGGCCCATGCAGAAATCCTAACATTGCGAAAGGCGGCTCAAATATCCGGAAATTATCGCCTCAGCGGATTGACGCTGTATGTCACTTTGGAGCCCTGCACGATGTGCGCCGGGGCTATATCACAAGCGCGACTTGGGCGAGTGGTTTACGGCGCAGTCGATATGAAAGGGGGGGCGGTTGAAAGTGGCGTCCGCTTTTTTGAACAGCCAACTTGCCATCATCGCCCTGAAACGCAGTCAGGCATATTGGGTGAAGAGTCAGCAGATCTGTTGAAAGCATTTTTCAAGTCCCGCCGCAAAAAGGACCGCTCGACATGAGAACCACTTGGCGGGAAACAGCGGTTCAACCCCTTATAGGAGGGGCTTCTCCTGAGCCTCTGCACAAAGCCAAGGCAGGGTATGTCTTTGCGGCGCTTGGGGCGATGCTTTTTTCCATGAAGGCAATCCTGGTGAAGGTGGCTTATCTTCCGACCGGGGGATTAAATGCCAATGATCTGGACGCGATTACATTAATGGCTTTGCGAATGGGATTTGCCTTGCCGATTTATATAGGGATTTTGATTTTTTCCCTGCGGAAAGACGGCGCAGCCATTCCGTTCAAACACATCCTTCAGGCCGCGCTTTTGGGGGTGATGGGATATTATGTTTGTACCTTTCTGGATTTTTCAGGCCTGAAATACATTACGGCTCAGTTGGAACGGCTTTTGCTGTTCACCTATCCCGTATTTGTGGTCATTCTCGGCGCGCTCTTTTTTGGAGGGCGAATAACCAAAGGCGGAATTGCGGCTATTGTCTTGGCTTATAGCGGGTTGGGGATTGTCTTTCTGGGCGGTGATATCGCTACTGGATTGAATGTACCTTTGGGCAGCGCTCTGCTTTTATGCGCCGCCGTTCTGTTTGGATTGTTTCAACTCCTGGCCAAGCGGCTGATTGACAAGGTCGGGTCGAAGATATTTACCTGCCTTGCCATGATCGGCGCCGGAGCCGCGATCCTGACGCATTTCGTAATTTATAGCCTAACCCAAGAGGGGGTTGCCGAGGCTCTGAGCTTGCCGCCGAGGATTTATTTTCTTGGTGCCGCGATTGCGTTTTTCTCCACTATATTGCCGAGTTTTTTAATTAATGTGGCCATGGGGCGAATTGGGGCCCAAACGGTTGCCGTGATGGGGATGATTGGTCCCTTGGCGACGATTGTGGCGGCGATTGTCGTTTTGGGTGAGCCCTTTTCCTTTTGGGACGGCATCGGGACCGTCGTCACCCTATCCGGGATAAGCCTTTATATGTGGCTTAATCAAAGAAAGCCCAAAAGAGATAAACCTCTCAGCAAATAGACGAAACCGATAAAGGTGACGAGATAGCGACTAATGGATCGGAAGCCGACATCTGAGAAATGCTTTAACAGGCGCGTTCCCATATAGGTTCCGGCCATAACCGCAGGGATAGCGAGGAGGAAGACCCACCAAGGCGGCAATCCGCCCAGTCCGGCCCTGGCGGCCAGCGGGAGGCCAAAGTAAAGAATTTTGACCATGTGAGACGCAAACATGGTCACGGCTTTTGTCGATACGATCTGATGACGGGTTAGGGTGGTCTTGACGTAAAAGAAATCGAGAGCCGGACCGGCTACGCCTGCTGTCAGGTTCAGACCCATGACCATCGCTCCGCAAAGAACAGCATTAGACGGTTTCTTGGCGTCGCCTTGTAGCCACCCTTTGGGCAGCCAGAGGAGAAGCGGAAGCAGGCCGAGGGCGAGGAAAAGCTGCCCCTTATTAAGCGTGACAGAGGCGAGGGCCAAAAGCAGAATAGCAGGTAAAGCGCCGAGAAGCTGCCATCCGAGAATATTCCAGCATATCCCATCCCTTAGAAGGTAGGCGCGGAAGCTATTGCTGACGCTCTGCACCGCGCCGTGAACCACCATGGCTTCGGAGACCGTCAGGAAGGTTGCGATGATCCCCATAAAGATCAAACCGCCCCCCATGCCGAACACGCCGGAAATGGCAGCGGTAAATAGCGCGGAGACCAGAATGAGGAGTGCAATCTTCATGGGGCCGTCTATTGGACATATCCGAAAGGAATACAATTTCTCATTCAGACAGCCCTGAAATTTCGGATTAAGAACTCAATTTTACACTGCTTTAGACTCTTCAAGGCGAAGCGAATCTCGGCCAAAAAATAGCAGTTACGAACCTTAGGTGGAAAAGTTTCGGCTAATTAGAGGTCAAAAAAGGTAAAATAAGTCTTATTTTTCCTTAAAAAAATATCTAGATGTGCTATTTCAGAAAATATGACACAATATATAGTAGTTTTGAGTGACCGGATTGCAACAGTTTCGTCGATATTCGCAAAAAACTGCATTGGGCATGGAACCGACTGTTGTGGCTTTTCCCACAGACCTTTATTGAGCGCGCCAATGGCTAAGAAACGATATATCTTTGCGGGCTGGTCTTTGGGTGTCATCGCGGTTGGAGCGGCAAGTGTTGCTTTTCCGGCTATCGCTCAAAAAGCGGAGTCACAGCGTCTTGCTGCGGAATGGGCGATTAAAGCTGATGTCTTTACAGACGTTGTGCAATCTTCCGAGCAGTCTGACTTTTATGCAGAAGAGTCATTTGCTTCTGAAATGACAGAGCTGACAACAGATATAAATCTTCAAACCGGGGCTCAACGCGACAATGCAACGATTAAAGCCCTGACGAAAACACAGCCGATTATTCGTCAATTGGCGAAATATGACATGAAAGAATTTAACTGTCTTTCCGAAGCTGTCTACTATGAGGCCCGCTCCGAAACACGGTCCGGTCAGATCGGCGTTGCTGAAGTTATTCAAAACCGCGTGGCTTCCAAACATTACCCGAATTCTATCTGCGGCGTCGTTTATCAAGGTGCAGAGCGCAGAACAGGTTGCCAGTTCAGCTTTGCTTGTGATGGCTCCAATGAGCGCCTTCCGAAAGGTAAAGCCTGGGACCGCGCAAAAGCGATTGCCAAACTGAGCATAACAGGCGCTGCGCCTGAGCTGACCAATAAGGCGACACATTATCATACGGTTTGGGTGAACCCGCATTGGGCAGATTCGCTTCGCTTTAACGGCCAAATCGGCGTTCATAAATTCTATCGCTTCAAATGGCAGGAAAAGCCAGTTCAGAAGAGCACGACTATGAGCGTTGCGCCTCCGACTTAGGCCTAAATTCTAAAAACACAGATTTTAAAAGCGTTTCCATCGGAGGCGCTTTTCTTTTGCCCCGAGTTTAGTGGGTATTTTTAAGCGGCGTCCATGCCGATGTCGAAATTCGGGGCGGAATGGGTCAAAGCGCCTACAGAGATAACGTCTATACCTGTTTCTGCCAGCCCCAGCACAGTCTCTAAATTCACGCCCCCCGACGCCTCTAGAATTGGGCGGCGGTGCTTTGACGTAGAGACGAGATTGACCGCCTCACGCAATTTCTCAGGCCCCATATTATCCAGTAAAATAACGTCCGGCTCAAAGGTCAAAACGGTTTTGAGCTGTTCCAGCGTGTCTACTTCGACGCTGATACGGGTCATATGATCGGCTCTGGATTTGAGCGTGGAGAGCGCCGCATCGACGCCCCCGGCCAGTGCAATGTGATTATCCTTGACCATAATAGCGGCGGCCAAGCTCTCGCGGTGCGCAAACCCTCCTCCGGCCAGTACCGCTTGCTTCTCCAGGGCGCGCAATCCCGGCGTGGTTTTCCGCGTCGCGGCGATGCGGACATTCGTGCCTTTGACCTGATCAACATATTGACGGGTTAATGAGGCAACCCCCGACAGGCGGCCAAGAAAATTCAAGCCAACGCGTTCCGCGCTTAGCAGACTACGGCTAGGCCCTTTGAGTTTAACGATGATTTCACCGGCTTTGACCAAGGCGCCGTCTTCGATTTGCGGGGTAAAAGTCATTTCAGGGTCGACAAGTGCGTAGGTGAGCGCCGCGGCTTGCAGTCCCGCAATGACGCCGTTCTCACGGGCTCTCATAACGAGACTTCCGCTCGCCTGTTCGGGAATAAGCAGATTAGCTGTCAGGTCGCCGGAAACCCCAAAATCTTCGGCCAATGCGAGACGGACGATAGGTTCAATAACAATTTGGGGAAGGGGCGGAAGAGATATCATACACGTGTCTTAACGGCCAATCCGCCCTGTGACGAGATAATTTTGACACTTCGGCCTGAAATGCACGTAGCAAATATATGTCTAAAACTTTGATACCTGTTTTTGCGGATCAGCTCTCTCAAAGCTTATCGTCTATCGCGGTAAGTGACCCTGAAGAGAGCGTCATTTTAATGATGGAGGTGATGCATGAGGCGACAACGGTGCCGCATCATCGCACAAAACTCGTTTTTCTGTTTTCGGCCATGCGGCATTTTTCAGAAGAAATGCGGCGAGAAGGGTGGGAGGTCGACTACGTCACACTGACTGATGAAGAAAATGCGGGCACGTTTCGTAAAGAGGTAAGGCGTGCATTAACACGTCACGATATTGATCAGGTCCGGGTCTGCGAACCATCTGTCTACCGGGTTTTAAAAGACGTTGAGGGGTGGGGGTCCGCTTTCGGCGTCCCGGTTTCAATTACTCACGATGATCGTTTCATTTCGACAAAGGACGAGTTCTCTGACTGGGCCAAAGGCCGAAAATCTTTCCGCATGGAACATTTTTACCATGAAATGCGCCGCAAAACGAACCTGCTTATGGACGGCGATAAACCTGTCGAAGGAAAATGGAACTTTGACAAGCAAAACCGCAAGCCCCCGAAAGATAAAATGGCTTTCCCAGAGCCGCTAAGATTCAAACCGGATGAAACGACCCGTGACGTCATCCAAATGGTGAATGAGGTATTTGATTCCCGAATGGGGAATACGGACGAATTCTTTTACGCGGTGACACGGAACCAGGCCCTTGAAAGCCTGGATTACTTCCTCAAAAACCAATTATCACAATTCGGCGATTATCAGGACGCCATGGTCATGGATCAACCGTTCATGTTCCACTCTCTGGTTTCGCCTTACATCAATGCGGGTTTATTAAGTCCTATGGAAGTCTGTGAGCGTGTGGAAGCGGCTTACAAGGACGGCAAGGCTCCCATCAACGCGGTCGAAGGCTATATCCGCCAGATCATTGGATGGCGCGAATATGTACGCGGTATTTATTGGCTTGAAATGCCGGGATATGAGACAAAGAATTTTCTGGAAGCAGAACTAAAGCTCCCGGATTTCTATTGGACGGGACAGACGGATATGAATTGTCTCTCCCAAACGATTACCCAAACTTTGGACTTTGCTTACGCCCATCATATTCAGCGATTGATGATTACAGGTAATTTTGCTTTGCTCATCGGGGTCGATCCCTATGACGTTCATGAATGGTATTTGTCAGTTTATCTGGATGCGTTTGAATGGGTGGAACTGCCGAATACTTTAGGCATGAGCCAATATGGCGATGGCGGGTTACTGGGATCCAAACCTTACGCGAGCAGCGGGTCCTACATTAACCGGATGAGTGATTACTGCAAAAGCTGCGCTTACGATGTGAAAGAGCGGACTGGCGAGAACGCTTGTCCGTTTAACTCTCTCTACTGGCACTTTCTGGATCGAAACAAAGAGAAGCTACAAGATAATAACCGCTTGGCGATGCCCTATCGAAATCTCGAGAAAATGGCCAAAGATACCCGCAGGGAGCTTATGCAACAGGCCAATTCATTTATTCAGAGCCTTACGCCTTCCATGGCAAAAGATTACAAATAAATCTTCTGGCCAGATTGAAATCATTTCAAGCAGAACTCTTTAAAAATCAGGTTTCCGCTTTTCTAGAAAAGCCTGATAGCCTTCCTTGAAATCCTTGCTTGAGAAGCCTGCCTGGAACCAATTTTTTGTCTTTTGTGATTCCTCTCTTTGTCCGGCTTCATAAGCAACAAACATTTTATTGGTCATGGAAAGAGACTCCCCGGACGTGTCTGCAATTAACATGGCGTAATCACGCACAACTTGGTCCAGCTCATATTGATCTGTGAGGCGGTTTATCAACCCCATTTGCATGGCTTCTTCGGCTAGGACTGTGCGGGCGGAGAAAAGCATATCTTTCGCGCGGCTTATGCCTATCGCTTGAATTAAACGCTTTATATCCGAGAATGGATAAACCAAGCCAAGATTGCCGGGGGTAATAGCAAATTGGGACGTGCCGTCTGCAATACGAATATCGCAAGCCATGGCAATACCGCAGCCTCCGCCAACACAGGCGCCACGGATTTTAGCTATCGTCGGCTTCGGAAAAATAGCAACGGCTTCCAAGGCTTGGGCGATGGTAAAAGAAATCGCTTTCGAGCTTTCGGGGGTGGCATAGAGCGTTTCAAACTCCGAGATATCCGCTCCGGCGGCGAAATGTTCTCCGTCGCCTGTGATGACGAGAGCTTTTAAGGCTGGTGTTTCAGCGGCTTCTTCAAGGCAGCCTAGGAGTTGCCTCCACATAACCGCACTCAGTGCGTTACGTTTAGCGGGTTGGGTCAAGAGAATTCGCCCTACCCGGCCCGTCCTCATTGAAAATTTGACGTCAGCGTCCATAAAAACCTCAGTTCAACTCCCGATATTTATCAAATAAGTATCAAGGAATTATGCCAAGAGTTTGGCGTGAAAACCTTAGGAAAACGTTTTCCTCCTGTGTAATTCCTTGATTTATTGCAACAAACACATCGCCGTGACGTTGTTTTGTCACACTTATAAAAGGAGAGAAAATGACTGATTTACATCTACCACAAGACACGTTGATATTAACGGCGACCGGCGAGGAAGCCAAACTATACCGCCAGAACGGCGCGCATTTGAAAATGGAAGATCATTGGACGCCTCAAAACCTTGCAGATGAAGGCCCTTCGGGGAAGTCACCGGCTGAACGTTCCGATAAAGAGTCGATGGAAGCGACTTTTTCCAAGCAAATTGCCGAGCGGCTTTATGAATATGTTCACAAAGGAAAGTTTGAAAATCTTATCCTGGCCGCAGACCCGGAAACTCTAGGTGAAATTCGCCCGCTTCTACATAAAGAAGTCAATGACAAAATCTTGCTGGAAATGAACAAGACGCTGATCAATGCGACATTGCCGGACATTGAAAAGTCTATCGCCGCTGCGCGGAAATAAGCGGTCCGAAGAGAATCTAATTAAATCCAAGAAGACCTGCTCTGCCGGGTCTTTTTTTTTGCTTATGACATCTGCGCGGGAGCGGGCGTATTCGTTTTACTGGACACCCGAAAAGTAATCGGCCTAGTAAAGAAGAAAGGGGATATTATGTCATCTACCACAATCGTATTTATCACGCTGATTGCTTATAAAGTAATCCTGTTAGGCGTCGGTTTTTGGGCGTCAAAGCGTGTTAATTCCGAAGATGATTTCTTCCTCGCAGGCAAAGGGGCAGGCGGCGGATTAGGGCCGTGGACGGCGGGGCTTTCTTACGCGGCCTCGACATCGTCCGCTTGGGTTCTTCTTGGATTTACCGGCGTGGTCTACACGCAAGGCGTCGTCGGGCTCTGGCTTATCCCGGGGATATTTGGCGGATATCTACTGACTTGGTTGGTGATGGGACCCAAATTAAACGCTGAGACGGCTTCCAAGGGGCATTTAACAATCGTTGATTTCATGACGGCCGATGTGACAGCAGTTTGGAAAAAGAGGATTGGTATCGTCTGTGCGGCCATGATCCTTTTCTGTTTCATTTTTTACATCTCCTCGCAATTTCAGGCCGCAGGGAATGCCCTAACCGAAGTCTTTGGAATGAATGTCACAGAGGCTGTTCTGCTGGGAGCGGCTATCATCGTCATATACTGTTTTCTGGGCGGGTTCCTGGCTGCCAGTATTACGGACGCCTTGCAAGCGGTCGTGATGATGCTGGCTTGTGTGCTCGTTCCAATTGCCGCTGTGAGCGCCGCAGGTGGTTTCGGATCTTTAATGGACGCGCTGCAAACCACACAGCCTGAAAGTTATTTCAGCTTTACGGGCGGGGCCGTGGGGATGGCCGGCATTGGACTGGCGATGGGATTGTTTGGTACAGGATTAGGCGCGCTTGGGCAGCCACAATTACTGAACCGCATCATGTCGGTTCGGACGGATAGAGAACGCGTTCAAGGCGCGCTCATAACGATTTTGTGGGGCGTGGTAATCTATTCAGGACTGGTCTGCCTTGCGTTTGCCGGACGGGCCACGGGCATTGAGACGGGTACAGAAGCTTTGTTTTTTGCCGCGGCGAAAGAATTCCTTCCGGCCGTGTTGGCGGGCATTATTACAGCGGCCGTTTTGTCAGCAGTCATGTCAACTGTGGATAGCCTGCTATTGGCCGCCGCCTCTGCTGTCTCGCATGACATTGGAATTAAATATTCCCACCCAAAAAGAGCGCTGTTCTTTGGGCGATTAGCCATGGTGGCGGTCGCTGTGTTTGCTGTTTTGCTAACCCTCTTTGCCGATCAAACTATTTTCAAACGCGTTTTGTTTAGTTGGGTCGCTTTAGGGGCAGCCTTTGGTCCCACTATTTTAACTAAATGCCTTGGCTGGAGAGTGAAAGGCAGTGCCGTGTTCTTCGCCGTTCTTATTGCGTTTTTCACAGCTGTAATATTTTCAAATGTCCAAGGGCCTATTGCCGAAATTATCGAAAAATGGGGCTCGTGGGTCTTTGGACTTGTGATCTTATTTTTCGGGCGAAATGTTGACGGCGAAACCAAACCGCAAAGTTGAGGGTTTCTGGCTAAAGGAAATAGATGCTGGGCCAATTAAAAAGCGCCTCCGAAGAGGCGCTTATATAATTCAAATTAAGGGACGAATTATGCGGCTTTTTTGCCAGCTTTCGATTTCTTCTCATATATCGTTTCGCCGGCTTTTGCCTTGTCGCGGAACATTTGCGGCGGCGTGAAACGCGCGCCGTGACGCTGCGCCAGATTATCCGCCGTTGTAACAAAGGCTTCCAGACCGATTGTGTCGATATAGGAAAGCGGGCCCCCCGTATAAGGCGGGAAACCCCATCCGAAGATAGCACCGAGATCGGCACTTTGCGGATCCGGCACGACGCCTTCGGCGTAACATTTCGCGGTTGGAATAAGCTGGGCATATAGGAGACGTTCCATTACTTCTTCAGGAGAAGGTTGGTCGTCTGCGAGCGGATAGTGGTCGCTCATGCCCTTCCAAAGACCCAGCCGTTTTCCGTCTTCGTCATAGTCGTAAAATCCTGCTCCGAAGCGGCGTCCGGCGCGATCCCATTTTGTGACCATATTTTCGTAAAACTCTTCGGATCCGGTTGGCTCATAATCGTCGCCCATCTCCTCTTTCGTAGAGGTCATAATGTCATAGCCGAGCTTGAGAGTCGTCTCATCTGTCACGGCGAGCGGGCCAATTGGCAAGCCTAGCTTCGCGGCGCAATTTTCGATGAGCGCCATGCTGATGCCTTCTGTGACCATCAGGCTGGCTTCATTGGCATAGGGCGGGAAAACGCGGTTGGTAAAGAATCCGCGCACGTCTTTCACGACGATAGGGGTTTTGCGGATTTTCTTATTGTAATCAAACGCGGCGGCCAAAGCGAGATCGCCTGTGCCCTCATGCGGGATGATTTCCAGGAGCGGCATTTTCTCGACGGGAGAGAAGAAATGCATGCCGATAAACTGATCCGGACGGGAAGAGTTTTTCGCCAATCCGCCAATAGGGAGGGTGGAGGTATTCGACGCGAATACAACGTCTTTTCCGATCACGGCTTCCGTCTTTTTGATGACATCGGCTTTGACGTCAGGACGTTCGAAGACCGCTTCGATAATCAGATCGACGTCTTTCAGGTCGTCATAATTATCTGTTGGCGTTATCCGGGCGAGGAAGGCGTCAGCCTTTTCCTGGGTCATGCGACCACGAGAAACGCTCTTGTCCAAAATCTTTTTCGTATAGGCGACGGATTTCTCAGCTTCCTCCATGGAGCGATCAAGTGAGATAACTTCCATGCCTGCCTTGGCGGTTACATGCGCGATGCCCGATCCCATCAAGCCTGCGCCCAGGACGCCAACTTTTTTAATGTCGATTTTTTCAATGCCTTCCGGGCGCTGCGCACCTTTTTCAGCCGCTTGCTTATTCACAAACAAAGTGCGGATCATGTTCTTGGCAACGGGGTCAGCCAGAAGTTTGCAGAAATACTTCACCTCAATCGCGATGGCGGTATCCATTGGAACCATCGTACCTTCATAGAGGCAAGACATAATGGCCTTGATGGCAGGATAATTATTCTTGCTTTCTTTAAGCGCCATGGCATTGGCTGCGACGAAGAATTGAACGGCTTTCGGGTTCATAGAGCCTGCGCCGCCCGGGACTTTAAAGCCTTTGACATCCCAAGGTTGGAGCACGCCTTTTGTATTATCTTTAACCCAGGCTTTCGCGGCCTCAACCGTTTTGCCGGGCTCGACAACCTCGTTGATGAGGCCTTGAGCGAGAGCTTTTTTCGGGTCGAGATTTTTTCCCTGTGTGCACATCATCGCTGCATTTTGCAGACCGACGAGGCGAGGGGTACGCTGCGTTCCGCCGCCGCCCGGGAGAAGGCCGACAAGCACTTCGGGAAGACCGAGTTTAATTTTTGGATTGTTCGCCACCACGCGGTGGTGACAGGCGAGAACGAGTTCCAATCCGCCGCCAAGCGCAAGGCCTTCGACAGCCACAGCCACAGGTTTGGCTTTTTTGCCTTCACGTTGCATTTGGCGCACTGTATGGCCGCCTGTTTCCATCCGGCGGAAGAGAGTGTTGAGCGTCATGCCTTGGTCAAAAGACTCTTTGTTCAACTCGCCGGAATTTTGCTCCAACATGCGAAGGTCGGCGCCGGCCATAAAGGCGTTTTCGCGGCCGGAACAGATAACCGCGCCTTTGACGTCATCGTCGGAGAGAAGGCGCTCTACGAAGTCCGGGAATTCCGACATCAAATGTTCGTCCCAGACATTCATACCTTGGTTAGGCACATCAATTGTCAGCGTTAGGATTCCATCGGAATCCAGATCCATGGAAATTGTTTTATAATCACTCATAGTTTTATCCTTTCGTCAGCTGCGATTAAACGCGCTCGATAATTGTGGCCGTTCCCATACCGCCGCCGATGCAGAGCGTGACGAGAGAGGTTTCCTTGTCAGCCCGCTCAAGCTCATCCACCATTGTGCCGAGGATCATGGCGCCTGTCGCCCCGAGAGGGTGGCCCATGGCAATCGCGCCGCCATTTACGTTGATATCTTTATGGTCGATGTCGAGGGCTTGCATGAAGCGCAGGACAACCGCCGCAAACGCTTCGTTTAATTCGTAAAGGTCAATGTCGTTCACATTCATGCCGGCGCGCTTCAGCGCTTTTTTAGCCGCAAATTCCGGACCGGTAAGCATAATGGTTGGATCTGAGCCGATAGACGCCATTGAGCGGATGCGCGCGCGTGGTTTCAGGCCGAGACGTTCACCGACTTCCTTGTTGCCGATTAACAGGCCAGCGGCGCCGTCAACGATACCGGAAGAGTTACCAGCGTGATGGACATGGTTGATTTTCTCAACCTCAGGGTATTTCTGAATGGCAACGCCATTGAAACCAAAATTTTCACCCATCATTTTAAAGGACGGGTTCAGAGCGCCAAGGCTTTGCATATCTGTCTCGGGACGGATGGTTTCATCATGGTCGAGAACATTGACGCCCATGACGTCCTTGACCGGCATGATAGATTTCTTGAACCGACCTTCATCCCAGGCCTTTTTCGCGCGTTTATGGCTTTCGACGGCATAGGCATCTACGTCGTCACGGGAAAATCCGTATTTGGTGGCGATCAGGTCGGCGGAAACGCCTTGCGGCACGAAATAATTGTGAAAGGCAGAAGCCGGGTCGGAGGGCCAAGCGCCGCCGTCAGATCCCATAGGGACGCGGGACATGCTTTCAACGCCGCCACCAATCGTAAGGTCACATTCACCGGACATGACTTTTGCAGCCGCAATGTTGGAAGCTTCTAGGCCTGAAGCACAGAAGCGATTGACCTGGATGCCGCCAGTGGTTTGTGCGTAGCCTGCATTCATGACGGCTGTCCGCGTGATAACGGCGCCTTGTTCACCGACAGGAGAGACGCAGCCCAAGGCGACATCTTCGACTTCAGCGGTGTCTAAATTGTTCCGGTCGCGCAGGGCCTGGAGAACCTGAACCGACAGGTTAAGGGCGGTGATTTCGTGCAAACTGCCGTCCGATTTCCCTTTGCCGCGCGGTGTTCGGACCGCGTCATAAATATAAGCCTCAGTCATGAGAGAACCTTTCCTCTATTCATTCTTGTTTGAATTTGCCTCCTTAGACCGTATTTGCGTGCAAAAATAAAGGGTCATCCGGCCCTTTTTGCACCTTCACAAATGGTTGAGGCCCGTTCATTTTTGGGGCCGTAGACATCTTAAATCCTCGCGTTACAAGGGGATGGAGAGGGCGTGGGGAAGCGCCCCAAAAGACATTGCAAACAACGATTGGAAAAATCATGCGTGAAGCCGTCCTCATTTCTACTGCTAGAACACCTATCGGACGCGCCTATCGCGGCGCTTTCAATGCGACGCCGTCCCCAACGCTTGCGGGACATTGTATCGACGAAGCTGTAAAGCGCGCCGGAATTGATGGCGCAGAAGTGGAAGACGTGATTATGGGCTGCGCCATGCAGCAAGGCGTTCAGGTCACTATCGGCCGCAATGCGGTTCTTGCCTCCAATCTGCCGGTAACCGTTCCGGGCATGAGCCTGGACCGTCAGTGTTCCTCTGGCATGATGGCGATTGGCGTGGCCGCAAAACAGATTATGGCTGATAATCAGACCATTACAATTGGCGGCGGTGTGGAGAGCATTTCTATGGTGCAGACACCCGAAATGCGGATTGCGCCCGACCCAACTGTTTTGGAGAAGCATCCCCAAGCCTATATCCAGATGATTGATACAGCTGAAATCGTCGCAGAGCGCTACGGCGTCACGCGGGACGAAATGGATGAATATGCGCTTCTGTCTCAGCAGCGCACACACGCCGCGCAAGAAGCCGGAAAGTTTGACGGCGAGATTGTCCCTCTAGCCTCAACCAT
This sequence comes from uncultured Hyphomonadaceae bacterium, assembly GCA_963972195.1. Lineage (GTDB taxonomy): Bacteria > Pseudomonadota > Alphaproteobacteria > Caulobacterales > Maricaulaceae > Litorimonas. The sequence continues at coordinate 315,369 of CAXATH010000002.1, forward strand.
GATGGTCAAAAACAAGGAAACGGGCGAAATCTCCAAATCCGAAACAAAGCTCGAAAAGGACGAAGGCAATCGCCCCTCCACGAATCTCGAAGGCCTGCAAGGTTTGAAGCCTGTTCGCGGCCCCGAAAAAACCATCACCGCCGGGAATGCGTCTCAACTGTCTGACGGGGCATCTGTTTCTGTTCTTATGGAACGCAAAGAAGCTGAGCGCCGGAGCCTCTCTCCGCTCGGTATCTACCGCGGAATGGCCGTTGCGGGTCTCGAGCCCGATGAAATGGGAATAGGGCCAGTATATGCTGTGCCAAAACTGCTCCAGCAGACTGGCCTCAAAATGGAAGATATCGATCTATGGGAGCTGAATGAGGCTTTCGCGGTTCAGGTTCTTTATTGCCAAAAGAAGCTCGGCATTCCGACAGAGAAAATGAACGTCAATGGCGGCGCCATCTCAATCGGTCATCCTTACGGCATGAGCGGCGCGCGTATGGTTGCTCACGCCCTTATTGAAGGCAAACGCCGCGGCGCGAAATATGTTGTCTCGACCATGTGTATCGGTGGCGGTATGGGCGCGGCTGGATTGTTTGAAGTAGTTTAAAAGGGGCTTTGGTCGCTTTGCCTTGGTTTCTCTGTGAAATAATTGGTCGGAACTTTCTTTTGGATAATAAAGGCCGCCTTGAAGAATTTGGATTTGAGAATTCAATGACAGTTGAAGCCGATGACAAGGAATCAGCGAAAAATAGCGTGAAAATGATTTGCGAGCGAAAGTTTAAGCAATGGGAACATCCGAAACAGATCGACCAAGGGTATTGTCCATCAATAGAAGTGTTTGTGCTGAAAGAAAATTCCACAACGAAAGCCCCTCCGCTGGGATATGAAGTAAATTGGATTAAGAGTAGTGAGATGAATAATGAGTGAAGTAGAGTTTAAAGACCGCGTGGCCATTGTAACCGGCGCGGGCGGCGGTTTGGGCAAAAGCCATGCTCTGGCGCTGGCCAAACGCGGCGTTAAAATTGTGGTCAATGATTTGGGCGGGGCTGTGGATGGATCCGGTTCGTCCGCGACCATGGCGGAAAATGTGGCCAAAGAAATCAAAGACGCCGGCGGCGACGCTATTGCGAACGGGGCGAATGTAACCAAAGCGGACGAAGTGGAAGCTATGGTCGGCGAAGCGATCGATCATTTCGGCCATGTGGATATCCTTGTGAATAATGCGGGAATATTGCGGGATAAGTCTTTCGCCAAAATGGCGATGGAGGATTTCCGGACGGTTCTGGATGTCCATGTCATGGGATCTGCCATTTGCACAAAAGCCGTCTGGGCGCATATGCGGGAGCGGGAATATGGCCGTATTGCCATGACCTCCAGCAGCTCGGGTATGTATGGTAATTTCGGGCAGTCCAATTACGGCGCCGCAAAAGCGGGTCTGTCGGGCTTTATGCGGACGCTCTGCCTTGAGGGCGCGAAATATAACATCAAAGTCAATGCGCTGTCCCCGGTGGCGGCGACGCGCATGACGGAAGATCTGATGCCGCCTGAAATTCTGGCGATGCTGGATGTGGAAAGCGTCAGCCAGGGACTGGTCTATCTGGTCTGTGACGACGCGCCCAACCGCACTATTCTGGTCGCCGGGGCCGGGGGATATGCGGCGACGAAAGTTTTCGAAACGGACGGCGTGAGTTTTGCGCCAGGCGAACAAACGGCAGAAAACGTGGCCGCCAACTGGTCAAAGATCATTTCAGAAGATAACATGCTGGAAATGACCCAAGGCGGGATGCAAGGCGAGAAGCTCCTGAAACGCGCGGCGGCTCTTAAGTCATAAATAATTAAAACCGAAACGGGGAATACGATGAAGACAGTTTCACTTGAAGAAGCGAAAGCCATGATCGGCAAAGAATCCGGCGTTTCGGATTGGCTTAAGATTGAGCAGGACCGGATCAATCAATTTGCAGATGTGACTGAAGACCACCAGTTCATTCATATCAACCCAGATATGGCGAAAATGACGCCTTTTGGCGGGACGGTTGCCCATGGGTTCCTGACCTTGTCCATGCTCGTGAAGATGGGGGAAACAGCCTCCATCACGTTAGAAGGTGTCAAAATGGGCGTGAATTACGGCTTTGATAAAGTCCGTTTCCTCGCTCCGGTTCCGTCTGGGGCCAAAGTTCGCGGCCGTTTTGTCGTCGCGGCAGTCGAAGAAAAGCGTCCGGGTCAGGTGCTCATTACCTATGACGTAACTGTAGAAATCGAAGGCGGTGAAAAACCGGCTTTGATCGCCCAGTGGATGGGCATGCAGTTTACCGGATAGATCGACTTACTTTTTAAGAGTTTCTAGCGCCGCCCGCGTTTCATCCGAGAGTTCCACCGGGCGGCGGAAACGTTTGTCGACATAGACATGGGTGAATTGACCTTGTGCGCAGGCTTCTTTCTCTTCATTTCGGAATAATCCGATTTCGTAGGTCACGCTGGAATTTCCGATATGCGAAACTCGTAGCCCGGCTTTGATGGTGTCCGGAAAACTGGCGGGCGCAAAATAATCGCAATTTGTTTTCACGACTAACCCTATAATATCTGACGTTTCTATATCGAGCAGGCCTTTTTGGATTAGGTACTCGTTTACGACCGTATCGAAATATAAATAATACACGGCGTTATTTATATGGCCGTAGACATCATTATCCGACCAGCGCGTCGGGATATCCAAATAATGTAGGTAATCCTTCAGCGCGTTAGGTTGAGCGCGCATTATAAAATCGATTCATAAATTTTGACCGTGGCATCATAACTCATGGCGCGTGGGTTGTTTTGTAGAACTCGGTCTTTGGTCATCGCGTCTTCAGCCATAATCGGGATGGCGTCTGCTGGAATGTTGACTTCGGTCAGGGTGAGGGGAACGGCCGTTTCGTTTTTGATCCGAATAAGATCGTCAATCAGCGCGCCGCCATTTGCAGCAAGACCAAGGCTCCCTGCGATTTCGCCATACCATGCCTCGGCATTGGACTGATTGTATTTCAGAACCTCGGTCAAAACGAGCGCGTTTGAGAGGCCGTGCGGCACATGGAAGAACCCTCCGAGAGGGTAGGCAAGGGCGTGAACCGCGCCGACCGGGGCGTTGGAAAAGGCCTGGCCGGCGAGCATGGCGCCAATAAGCATGGTTTCCCGCGCCTCCAAATCGTCCGGATGATTACACGCTTGAACAATGGAGTTTCGAAGCTTGCCTAGAGCCGTCAGGGCCAGAGCATCAGAAATCGGGTTCTTTTGCTTCACCGACGTGTAGGCCTCAATCGCGTGAACCATGGCATCAATCCCGGTCGCCGCTGTGATCGATTTCGGAAGGCCAACGGTGAGTGCGCTATCGAGCAAAACTCGGTCGGCATAAAGCGCGTCCGCCACAATGCCGCTTTTCTCGGTCTCGCCTGTCGTAATAATAGCGACATTGGTGACTTCTGATCCCGTCCCTGATGTGGTTGGGATGAGCATGAGTGGAAGCCGTTTGCCTGTTGCATTCCCGACGCCATACACTTCTTGGATAGGGCGGTCATGGGCCGCCATATAGGCAATGACCTTGGCGGTATCCATGGGGCTGCCGCCGCCAAAACCAATGACGAGGCCAGCCTGAAATCCTTTGACGGCTTCAACGCCTTTAAGGACGATCGCTTCGGGCGGGTCGGCGACGACGTCGTCAAACACCAAAACCTTATAGCCGGCGTCTTGAAGTGCGGCGAGACCTGCATCCATCAAACCGAGTGAGGCCACGCCCTTATCGGTAATGACAGCAATCCGTTTATTCAAACAAAGTCCGTCGACATATTGGTCGAGCTTCGACGCGCCTCCATTTTCTATACGAATATCGGAAACCGTCTGGAAGGAATGTGCTTTCATGTTTCCAGTATGGCGGAAATTGCGTGGCATGTCATGTAACTCCCTCGTGTTACGTCCATGCGATTTTTTTTGATGGCGGCTCCGAAACTGCCTCAGGTAAACTCGACTTGCCCCATCTAGGTAAGAACGAGTTTAGTCTAGTTGTCGATCGGTGAGGGGCTTCAGTCGACCCACGAGGGTGATTGGGGACTGAATGATTTTGTAGGCTCTGAAATTTTAACGCGACTTAGCCTAATCTGACCGATTCCCATACGCCGACCTCTGCAACGGGAGGCTTCCCGCCAAATTTTACTAATCATTCAGTAGATAAATTACGTGGTAAACCAATGAGATATTAAATTGGTAATACCAATTATCATTAATTGGTAGTGATAACGGGTTGACACTGATATATATATCGGTTCATTAAACCTCAGTAATAATAAAAGTTATAATGAATAGGGGATTTGCGATATGCACTCATCAACTTCCGGAAAAGCTATATTTGCTCGCCTGACGGCAGGCTTCCTAAAAAAGTCACTGCTTTTAGGGGTGGGGATGCCGACTCTCTGTGTTGCAAGTGCTGCCTACGCACAAGATCCTTATTTGGATGAGGATCTGGTAGATGACGAAGTGGTCGCTACGGGTACCCGTCAAGTGATTCAGGATTCCATCTCCCTGAAACGCAATTCTGACCAAATCGTTGACGGCTTATCGGCTTCTGAAATCGGCGACCTTCCCGCTTTGTCGATCGGAGAGGCCTTGGAAACAATTACGGGTGTGGCGTCACATCGGGAAAATGGCGGCGCTACAGAAGTCTCTATCCGCGGATTAGGGCCATATTTGTCTTCAACAATTTTCAATGGACGTGAAGCGACAAACGGATCGGGGGACAGATCGGTAAATTTCTCACAATTTCCATCTGAGCTGATGAGCAAATTAGCGGTCTTTAAAACGCAGGATGCCAGTCAAATTGAAGGCGGGGTGGCAGGTCAAATCCAAATCGAAACACTTAAGCCGTTGGATTATGACAACCAACGTTTTCAAGTAGACCTTAAAGGCAACGTCAATCCAGACCAACTTAATCAAGAGGATACCCGGGCCGGAGATATCGGATATCGCGGTACACTATCATATGTCGATCAATATGAACTTCCAAATGGCGGCGATATCGGGTTCTCTATCGGGGTTCAGCGTAGCGATATTTCGCAGCCCGAACAGGAGATTCAATCGACGAGCAACACAGGGAGTTCTTCTTTTGCCTGTTTGGTCGGCAGTACCCAGAACCAAGGCTTTTCGAACAACACATCAACAGATGATGATTGCGAGGATAACCCGGCCGGTAGCAGCAATAATGGAGGTTATAACACGGCTATCGACCCGGAAACCGGAGTAGCAATAGATTCTGGTGAAACCTTTGCCTTTGTTCCGTCACAGCGACACTACCGTCAAAACGATACACGTGACGAGCGCGACGCTATTTTCTCGGCGCTACAATGGCAGCCGAATGATCGATGGGATGTCAATCTTGACGTGGAATGGTCAAAGCGTGTCCAATCGGAAACGCGAAATAACCTGACATTTAACGGTCAGAAGAGAAATGATCGGGATATTGATCTGCCGGGGAATGAAAACACCAGCACATTTGATCAGCTCGAGTTTACAAACCTTGGCGCGATTACGAATTTCGTCACCGACAATTCACTTGAAGTTCAAGGGGATAATTACGAGCGAGAGGAAACTTATATTGGCGGTGGATTGAACGTGGCTTATGATGTCACAGACCGTCTGAGTATGTCTGCCGATGTGTCCTTTTCTGAAACAAAGCGAACAGAGCAGGGTATTCAGTTTAGGGCTCAATCAGATGTCACGCCGGTTATTCAATGGGATCTCGATTCAGGCATTCCGCAATATACTCTATTCAATGACGAATTTGATGTGACAGATCACTCAATGTTTATTGACCGGTATCGGGTGCGGATCGACAAAGACCTCGACCGTCGAAATACCAGCAAGGCTGCGCGACTGGATTTCCTTTATGACGCTGACTTTGGCCCTATTAACAGTATTGAAGCAGGCGTGAGGTACTCTGAGCTGGAATATTTGGCGCTGGATGGCGGTAATAATAGCCAGGGCCGTTTGGAGTTTGAAATCCGGAACGACCGTAACTCCGACGGTGACGATGCAGGGGATGGCGATACGCCGGAAGAGGCCGCCGCTATTCAAGCCCAAATCGATGCAGGCAACGAGGTCATCGCTAATTTAAACTCAAGCTGCCGCACAAATTTCCCAGAGGATAATTTCCTGAGTTCCGTCCGAGAGGGCGCGCTTGTTACTAATGTGAGTAGTGATGGACAAATACTGAGCGAGAGAAACTCTTGGGCCACATTTGACCCCAATTGTATCGCGGAAGGAGTTCTCGGTTTTGCGGGTATTCCGTTCCAGATTCCGGATCTGATGGAAGAAATCTCCTCTACGACCGATGTCACCGAGACCACTCTCGCTGGTTACGTGATGGCGACCTACGACACAACATTGGACGGTTTGCCTTGGCGCGGTAATTTTGGCGTGCGAGTTGTCGATACATCCGTGGATTCCGTCGGCTATCGTCAGGGATATACTATTTCAACAAATACCGATGGCGGTTTGGAGATTACCCCCTCCCAGAATAATGCAGAGCGCGTCACCGGCGGAGGCGGCTATACGGAAATTCTTCCGAGCGCGAATATGATCGTTGATATCAACGATGAAGTTCTTTTCCGCGCCGGCGTATTCCGGGGTCTATCTCGTGCCGATCCGGCGGATATGAATTTTAGCCGTGTCTTTACGACGAATGATGGAGATGATGACGATCCAATCACGACCATTGACGGACTCATTCAGGGCGTGAATGCGTCTGGTAATCCAAATTCCCAGCCGCTTACATCGTGGAATGTGGACGTTGGAGTCGAGTGGTATCCAAACCCTGACTCGATCTTTGCTTTAAGTACTTATTACAAGCAATTCAAAGGTGGTTTCGAGTTTGCGCGTTCCACTGAAACCTATGTCATTGACGGTCGGGACGTAACAGTTCCGGTGACATTGACGCAATCTAATCAGGAGACAAGCGAGCTCTTTGGCGTGGAAATTACAGCTTCTCACCGCTTCTCTTATCTACCAGGTTTGTTGAGTGGATTTGGGACCAAGCTTAGCTACAACTATGCCGAGTCGAACTTTGAATTCGAAGATAGCTTATATGGTGATATTGGCTTCCGGGATGAGAATGGTGACTTTGTACTGACGAATGAAGGCATTGTCGCACCCGCCGGCATTCCGGGGCTGTCTGAGCATGTGTTCTCTGCGCAGCTTTATTATCAAATTGGAGACCTGGACCTTCAGGGCATCTACAAATACCGGAGCGATTACTTCCAGCCATTTACTTCCAATAGCACGCGTATCCGTTACGTCGGCGATGTCGGAGTGTTTGAAGCCCGGGCGTCTTATAAAGTAAATGATAATATCAGGCTATCTGTTGAAGCGATCAACCTCTTCGATGAGCCAAAAAATCAATACAAATGGACACAAGATGACCTCTATGAGGTGAATGTTTACGGTCCGCGTGTGTTCTTCGGAATAAGAGGAAAATTCTAAGAGCCTCCTTACAAGACTCCTTGCACTTGCACGCTTTTCGGATTCGAAGAGCGTGCTTTTTTATGGAAATTGGTATGGCCGCGCTTCCCACGATGAGCATATTGATTGTATTTGCTTAACAAAAAGCATCAAAATGGTGAAATATCTTATTGGATCTCGACCTGGTCTAAGTACTCGCACTGCGTTTTCATGAGGCGCGAAAAGATTTAACTTCCGCCTCAATTCCCTTACTAGCGCTAGAGTTTAGACACATTCGTCTTGGCGCGTTAAGGGCATGAAGGGACTACATTTTTTAGAAAGTAAGTTCTCTGCTTTCAAGCCGTATCTCCAAAGCTTGTACCGAGAAGATAGGTTTCATCTTGCCGCTATTTAACCGTTGTATTTTCAGAAAGTCACCGGAACTACGCTCCGCCCCTGACAATTGGTATGACCAATAAAGCTAAGTTTGGTCAATCAAATAGGTTGACAGATTTCAAAATATTGGTTTTTATGCGGTAACAAAAACGGAATCCGTAAAAATTCGGTTTCACCACGATATAGGGGAATAATTATGACGCAGCTACGCGACACCTTCGGGTACTCATTTTTCAAAAAGTCTCTTTTACTCAGCGTCGGGGTTTCGACTCTAGCCTTGCCCCAAATGGTGATGGCGCAAGACGCGCAGGTTGAGCAAGACATCCAAGCAGAACAAAATGATCCTACAGATGAGGTTGTCGCTACCGGCATTCGCCAATCGCTCGAAAACGCGCTTGTTGAAAAACGTCAGGCCGATAGCCTTGTTGAAGTTATTATCGCTGAAGATATCGGTAAGCTTCCGGATCAGAACTTGGCCGAGGTTCTCGAAAACATCACAGGTATTCAAATTACCCGAACAGAAGGGGTGGGGACAGGCGTTCAGATTCGCGGATCAGATCAAAACCTTATTCAGTTCAACGGTGTCACAACGGTCGGCGCCGGAAATGGCCGCGGCGGTATCAATTTTACAGATGTTAATCCGGCTATCATCGCGGGTCTTGAAGTCGTCAAAGCGCCTGAGGCGCACCACATTGAAGGTGCGGTCGGCGGTACAATCAACCTGAGAACAATCCGTCCTCTTGATCTGAGAGACACCTTGGCGTCTATTCGCGTTCAAGGAGAAGACAGTAGTCTGACCGAAGGTATTTCGCCGAGAGTTTCCGGGGCCCTGGGCAAGAACTGGGAGAACGCGAAAGGCCAAGAGATCGGCTTTGTCCTGAGCGGGAGTTATACAGAATCCGAGAACACGGCATTCCGTCCACGTCTGGATAGGGACAATCTGGTTGATTGCACAGGCGACACGCCGCCGTCCCATTGTCCGACCGGAGCAGATTCCTTTTTGGGGGTTCAGTTCCTGAACCAGGTTCAAAGAACGCAGGAGTTTGAAACTTTTAATATTGCGGGTTCTTTAGAGGCTAAACCAACCGATAGTTTGAAGCTTTTTGCAGATGTCGTCTATAATGATCAGCAACAAAGCCTGTCAGGGTCGAGAGTTCAGGCGTCTACCGTTAGTTTTCTTAATGGCGGTAGTGATCAGTCCAATGGCGCTAATGCAAACTTTACAGCTTTTGAAACTTACGACTTAGGGTCTGCTCCAGGCGAGGGCGGCACCCAAGCCTTTGGAGACATTCTCGCTGTCACGGCAGGTACTTTTTCTCCGCTGCAAGGTGATATAGGCGCGAGCGGACGGGGCGCCCCGTTCCTGCGGATTGGTTCCGATGCGGGATCACGTTTCACTGAAACAACAACCTTGAGGCTTGGTGGTGAGTGGGAAGCAACGGAGGCCCTGACACTTAAGGCTGAGTTTGCGAGGTCCAGTTCCGACACGATTAATCCGAACTTGTTCGTCAACCTCAATTTTATTAATCCGAACTCATATATTGCTCCGAGCGGCAGTGATTTCCGAGATGAAAACGGTACACCCTTCATCTTTGACCTCAGCGACGGTTTCGGCTTTGACGTCAATTTCGATGACCCCTTTGCGCCAACTGAAGGCCAGCTCCTAGACCCAAACAATTATGTGTTTGATGGTAATCCGGGTTACAGCGCGGATGTTCGGGAAAATGTTGACAGGGCTTGGCGTATTGACGGAATTTACGACTTCTCTCAGACAGGCCTATCTGACTTTCTCAGCTCTGTGGAAGTTGGCGCTCGATTTGGTGAGCGCACGAGTATCAGAGATGACCGGTCTGCGTCCGTCAGCGGCAGCGGCACACTTTCAGGAAGCTTGAATGCGTCAGGCATTACTCAGCTTCTAAGTGAAATCCCCGACAATTTTGCTTCCGGAACAGGAAATTCCTTGGCGGTTGACGGAGTGCTGCAGGTAAGCCCGAATTTAACGCGGGACACTTCAGCGGCTGTCGCCACGATCAATGCCGCCGCTGCGGCGCAAGGTCTTGGACCGATATTCACATCGGGTTTGACCTCCGATGAATCAGCTTTCTTTAATATTAAAGAAAAAACGACTGCGATTTACGGCCAGGCAAATTTTGGCTTTGGAAGGCTCAGCGGCAATGCAGGTCTGCGCTATATAGATACGGACCTAGAGTCGACAGCTAACCAATTTACCGACGGCGTCGCGACATTGGTCACAATTGACAGCAGTTATGATCATTACCTACCGCGCGTGAACCTTGCATTTGATGTGACCGACGACATTATCTTGCGTGGGTCATATTCCGAAGATATTCGCCGCCCCGACTTCAATGACGTGACAGCCGCAAGAACATTCCCGGATTTTGGTGGTGTTAATGGCAATTCTATTGGTGGTAACCCGTTCCTCGTTCCGGAGGAAATTGAGAGTTGGGACGCCTCTGTTGACTGGTATTTTGCGCCAGAAGCCGTGTTGAGTGTCGGCGTTTTCCGTAAAGAACGAAGCGGCCTTTTCGGAAACGTCGTCGATACGCCGGATGAAACAGGCGGAGTTCGTGATACGACTGCGCCTTGTGAAAATGGCGGAATTTTCTCTCCGGGAACAGAGGCCGGTATCTTCGGGAATGGCGAGGTCGGCGTTTGTGTCGGCAATCAATCAACTTTCAACTCTGATAATTCTACCACGCAAGAGGGCGTCGAAGTGGCGCTGCAATATAATTTTGCGGATTGGGAGGACAGACTTGGTAGTTTCGCTTGGGCGTCCGGTTTTGGTCTCCTTGCCAACTACACATACCAAAACGAAGATAATAATACCGGTTTTGTCCCGGTTTCGGGAAGTCGAAACCTCGCCATTTTGGCTGCGCAAGGGTTTAACGCTCCAACGCGCGAGGCAGCAACTTTACCAAATCTCTCCAATCATGCTTATAACTTGACTGGATATTATGAGAAATATGGTCTGTCAGCTCGATTGCGTTATACTTGGCGTGATTCTTTCGCGACAACGGATTTGCCAGGCACCGGCAATATCTTGACCCCAATTGGGTTCACAGGCATCCAAGAAGCTCGGGGTCAGCTCAATGGGTCTGTCGCCTATGACGTGACGGATCAATTCACTGTTCAAGTCGACGCGGTTAATCTGACGGAGGCCTCTTCAGACGTTTACTGCGTAAGCGATGGTGGGCTGCTGTGTTACCAAGGTATCACCGATCGCCGTATCGTCTTCGGGGCCAGCTACACATTCTAATAAAGAGGGCTGCTGCCACCATTCTCTAAATAAATTCAGACGTCTCGCGACGGCGAGGCGTTAATATCCAGGTGAACCGAATTAGACATTAAATTAGAGATTCGGACTATTGGTATAGACAAATGGGGAAAAATGTTAATATTGGTATAGATAACATTTGGGAAAATCATGGCTGAACAACGTTTATACCACAAAGTAGCAAATCAGATTTTAGAGCTTATAGATTCGGGTGTATTTCCGCCCGGAAGCCGACTGCCCGGAGAGCGGGACTTAGCCGAAAAATTTGGCGTGAGCCGCGTTGCCATTCGCGAGGCCGAAATCGCCCTTCAGGCGCAAGGACGACTTGAAATTAAGGTTGGGTCCGGAGCCTATGTTTTGGACGGAAGCGAATATACGGCGCATGGATTGCCAAAAGTTGGTCCCTTTGAATTGACGGAAGCCAGAGCGCTCTTCGAGGCGGAGTCTGCAGCTTTGGCGGCTCCCATGATAACCGACGAAACCATTGCCGAACTTGAACGGCTTATCCAAGTGATGATGGGGAAAATCGACTCAGACATGACAGCCGATGAGGCCGATGAGGAGTTCCACCTGACGATAGCAAAGGCGACGAATAACCCCGCTATCATTTATGTCATCGGCAGCATGTGGGGAATGCGTAAAGAAGCGTCGCAATTGCAAAAGGTTTACCGTTCGGTTTGCGACAAAGATCCAAGTCACCGAGAAGATGAACACCAAGCTATTCTGGACGCGCTTAAGAACCGGGATTCCTCGGCCGCGCGCATCGCTATGCGCGCGCACTTCACGCGCATGATTGAGGCGCTTTTGGTGGCCTCCGAAGAGGAAGCCTACAGGGCGGTAAAGAAAAAAACCTCTGAAAGCCGCTCTCGTTTTTTGCTCAGCGCGCAGCTGGATTAGACGCAAAACGCCTCTCTTATTGACTATACCAATCTGGCAAAATTGGTTTAATATATTGGTTGACAATCCTGTCTAGATTGTCGATATTTCCCCTATAAATAAAATATTGGGGAATTTGGTATGAAACGCTTTTCGCGCCTATTGTGTATGTTCGTCTCAACGACGGCGATTATGGGGGCGACGTCTTACAGCGCCCAGGCGGAAGAGTTTCTCGTTAAAGACCAAAAATCCTTTGAAGAGATCGTAAAAGAGCTGGAGCCGGGCGATGTCGTCAAGCTCGCCAATGGAAAGTGGGAGGATTTTGAAGTCCTCTTCATCGGCGAAGGTGAAAAAGACAAGCCGATCCGATTAACCGCCGAAACCTCTGGCGAGGTTTTCCTAACGGGTCAATCCAATCTCAGAATTGCCGGAAATTATCTAGAGGTCTCAGGCCTCGTGTTTAAGGACGGCTATACCCCAACCAGCGAAGTCATCTCTTTCCGGCAGAATTCCAAGAACCTCGCAAATAACTCCCGGGTGACGGAAGTCGTCATAGATAATTATAATCAGCCCGAACGCCAGGAAGTCGATTTCTGGGTGATGATGTACGGAAAAAACAACCGTTTTGACCATAATCACATCGTTGGAAAGCGCAATAAGGGCGTGACTATGGCGGTGCGGCTCAACACCGAAGACAGCCAGGAAAACAATCACCTCATTGATCACAATTACTTTGGGCCTCGTCAGATCCTCGGATCCAATGGCGGCGAAACCCTGAGAATTGGGACCAGTCACTATTCACGAACGGATTCGCTTACAGTCGTCGAAAATAATTATTTCGACCGATGCGACGGCGAGTTGGAAATTATTTCCAACAAATCTGGCCGGAATGTTTTCCGGAATAACACTTTCTTCCAATCCCGGGGCACCTTAACGATGCGCCACGGAAATAATAATCTTGTCGAAAACAACGTGTTTTTTGGTAATGGCGCAGACCACACCGGCGGTATTCGCGTTATCAATGCGGGTCAAACCATCCAGAACAATTATATGGAGGGCCTCAAAGGCACTCGTTTTGGCGGGGCATTCGTCGTGATGAACGGCGTGCCGAACGGCCCTATCAATCGGTACGACCCCGTAAAAGACGCGGTCATCAAAAACAACAGCCTCATTAATAGCGATAATGTTCAGTTCGGAGCTGGAAGCGATGAAGAGCGAACCGCTGTGCCTTCGGACAGTGTTTTTGAAAGTAACTTGATCTTTAATGAAGACGGCCGGGATGTGTTCACCGTGTATGACGACATGTCTGGGATTGACTTTACTAAGAATGTATTGGGGTCGATGGATCCGCCAGACTTTACGACGGGATTTTCTCGCGCGCGGCTCAAGATGGAGCGGGCCGAGAACGGATTAATGTATCCTCAATCCGAGATTTCTGCCGGGGTGTCTCGCGACCTTTCCGTGACACAAAAAAATCAGACCGGGGTTTCCTGGTACCCTAAAGCCGAGCCCGTGATTGCGTTTGGCTCCGGCGAAACCATAGCCGTGACTCCCGAAGAGGGGAGCTTAACTTCCGCCGTAGAGACGGCCAAAGCCGGAGACATAATTTCACTGAGCCCCGGAGACTATGTCGTTCGCAAGTTTTTGAAAATTGACAAGCCGCTAACCTTCCAAGCCGAGGGAGAGGTAAATCTCACATTTGAACGAACCACTTTGTTCGAGATCCTCAATGGCGGGAGTCTTCAAATACAGGGCCTAAATATCTCGGGTAAATCGGCCCCTGACAATGCGGGAAATTCTGTCATCAGAACAAGCCCTTACTCCATGCTTGAAAACTACCGTTTGGAAATAATGGATACAAATTTCACAGAGATGAACGTCAATCACTCTTTCAATATCATCTCAGTTTCCAAAGGCACATTCGCAGACAATATCGCCATACGTAATTCCAGCTTTAAAGATGTCACAGGGGCAATTCTGAAGCTGGATAAGGAGACCGATGACTACGGAACCTATAATGCGGAATATTTAACCATTTTGAACTCTGATTTCGAAAGCGTCCAAGGTTCGATTGTGGATTACTATCGGGGCGGCACAGATGAGAGTACATTTGGCCCTCATTTTAATTTGAAGAATTCCAGCCTTACAAATGTCGGCAGTGGTAAACGCAACAAGACAGACTCCTCCCTTTATCTGCAAGGGGTTCAGGTGACGAATATTTCCAACAATACATTCGATGGCGTTGAGCCATTTTTGATTAAACACACCGTGGGCGAGCCCAAAACCAAAATATTCAAAAACACTTTCAAAGATACACCTGCGCCCGTCGTCGTAGAATTAAATAGCGGATTAGAGCCCACCGCTCTGATAACAGATAATGAGGGGCTAAACCGATGAGTCGCCCCGTCCTGCAGCTGGCCTCAGCTTTAGCGCTAGGCATTGTTCTGGCGTCTTGTGAGAGCCGTGCCCAAACCCGCCCCATTGCCCAGACGCCGCAGGCGGATGGGTTCGAGCAAACTCTTTCAAATGCTAAGCAGAGCCTGGACGCGCAGATGAAGTCGCCAATATCACTGCCTGTTCCGAAGGACGCAGGCGGAGGCTTTACGCACGAAAAACATAAAGAGAGCGCTAAACTGATTTATAATGCCGGGCAGCTCTATAAATTAACGGATGAGGAAAAATACGCCGACTACGCCGGAAAGTTGATGCAAGCTTACGCCGAAGTTTATCCGGGTTGGGGTCTTCATCCGGCTCAGAAAGAACAGTCACCGGGCCGAATGTTTTGGCAGAACCTGAATGAAAGCTGGTGGCTTCTTCATGTGGCGCAAGGGTATGACGCGGTCAAAGAGACACTTTCCGAAGAGCAGCGCCAGTTAATTGAAACGGATTTGCTTCGCAACATGGCGGACTTCCTATCCGACGGATCTCCTAAAACCTTCAACAAGATTCATAATCACGGTACATGGGCAACGGCAGCTGTCGGCCTAACCGGCTATGCGATAGACGATCAAGACTATGTAGAGCAGGCCTTGATGGGCTTGGATAAATCCGGAGACGCCGGCTTTCTGAAGCAAATGGAAAAGCTTTTCTCTCCGGATGGATATTATAATGAGGGGCCATATTATCAGCGTTACGCGCTCATGCCGTTCGTCATTTTTGCTCAAGCTGTAGAGCAGAATAATCCCGAACGAAAAATTTTCGAGCGCCGCGACGGAATTCTTAAGAAGGCCATCTACACCACCATTCAGCAAAGCTATGGCGGTCTGTTCTTTCCGATAAATGACGCCTTGAAAGATAAGGGCATTGCGACGGCAGAGCTGCTGCACGGCGTCGCGATTGCCTATGACCTGACGGGCGATCCGGGACTCCTCTCAATTGCCGAAGCGCAGGGAAAATTTGTCCTGACCCCCGAAAGCCGAAAGGTTTCAAAAGATATATCGGCGGGAAAGGCAGAGCCTTTTGATTATAAAACGATGCGACTTAGAGACGGCGAAAACGGCACGGAAGGGGCCCTGGATATTATAAGAGCGTCAAGCGATCCTAACGATCTTTCGCTAGTTGTTAAAAATACGTCTCAAGGTTTGGGCCACGGTCATTTTGATAAGCTTGGTTTCTTGCTTTACGATGCGGGCCACGAAGTCATTCGCGACTATGGTGCAGCCCGATTTCTAAATGTTGAAGCAAAATATGGCGGACATTATCTCGCCGAAAATAACAGCTTCGCAAAGCAAACCATTGCCCATAATACTCTGGTTGTAGACGAGATCAGCCACTTCAAGGGTGATACCGAGACAGGCAATCAATACGCGCCAGCTCTGGGGACATTTTCGAATGGCGAAACGCTCAAAATTACGTCTGCCGAAATCGACACAGCCTACGCCGATGTGGCCATGGACCGCACGATGGCGATGGTCACGGATGCGGCTTTTCCAAATCCCATCATTATCGACCTCATAGAGGGACATTCTGAAAGTTCGCATCAGTATGATCTGCCATTTTATTACAATGGTCAGCTCACAGAAACGAATTTCGAGTTGGCGGCGGAGACTACTTTCCGTCGGCCTTTAGGCGATAAAAACGGGTATCAACATTTATGGCGTGTCGGCAGCGGGCAGGCGGTCAACGGCTCTTCGCAAGTGACGTGGCTTTTAGATAAAAAATTCTATTCCGTGATGTCGTCTGTGCCATACAGTTCGGAAATCATCTTCGCCGAAATTGGCGCGACGGATCCAAACTTCAATTTACGCCGCGAGCCGGCCTTTATAATTCGGGCCAATTCCGCAAACGGCATTTCTATCGCGTCCGTCATCGAGCCGCACGGCGAATATAATCCGACAGTCGAGTTCACCGTAAATAGTCATTCGATTGTTAAATCCGTAGATCACTTCGAGAACGGATCCGACGATTATATTCGTATTGAGACCAAAGACGGCGAGGTCGTAGGGCTCGGTGTGTCCGGCGACATGGCGAAAGACGCAGCTCATACAGTTGACGTGGGGGGAACCGTGATGAGCTGGACAGGGCCCTATAAACTTTTCCATTCTGAAAAACACAAAACCGGGGGGAATTAATCATGCAAAGTCCGAACTTTCTATTTGGAGACAAGGTCCCGTTTGAAGACGTCGACCCCGGTATTAAACGCCAGATTCTCGGCCATAATGACGAGCTGATGCTGGTGAAGGCGGTTTTTGAAGCCGGCGCTGAAGGCTATCAGCACGAGCATTATCATTCTCAGGTTTCCTATGTGGAGAGCGGAGTTTTCGACGTTACAATAGACGGCGTCACCAAACGCCAGACCGCTGGCGATAGCTATTTTATTCCGCCGCATGTGCGCCACGGCGCTGTCTGTATCGAAGCGGGAGCATTACTCGACATGTTTTCGCCCATTCGCGAGGACTTTTTCGAAAATTATAAAAAAGGGGAAACGTCGTGAAAGGGAATCTACGCTGGTTTGTTGTCGGTCTCGTCGCCTTGGCGACGATCATAAATTATATTGATCGCCAAACCTTAAATGTCCTGTGGCCAAATCATATTGCGCCCGATTTATTTCCAGATATGGACGCCGATGGGCATAAACATATTCTGGGTATTATCTCTGTCGTCTTTATCTTTTCATATGCCATTGGACAGGCTATTTTTGGTAAGATTTTCGATTGGATTGGAACGCGTCTGGGCTTTGTCCTCTCCATCGGTGTGTGGTCGGTTGCGACGGCATTGCACGCCTTTGCGCAGGGCATTTTGACCTTCAGCTTCTTTCGAGCTCTTTTGGGTGTGGCCGAGGCCGGAAACTGGCCAGGCGCGGCAAAAGCCAATGCCGAATGGTTCCCGGTCAATGAACGGGCTCTGGCGCAGGGGATATTTAACTCCGGCGCGGCTATTGGCGGAATTATTTCAATTCCGCTGATTGCCTATCTCGCCATCGTCATGGATTGGAAATTGATTTTCATCCTCGTCGGCGGCGTTGGTCTAGTCTGGCTCGTGCCTTGGTTGGTTATCGTGAAAGCTCCGCCCAGATATCATTCATGGCTTACAGATGAAGAGCGGGAATATATCCTCAGCGGACAAATCAACGAGGATTTAAACGAAGACGGCAATCTCGACGGCGGGTATAATCCGTCCACCGCAGAGCTGCTCTCTCGCAAACAAAGCTGGGGCGTAATCATTGCCTCGGCCGCGATTGATCCGATCTGGTGGTTATTCATTATCTGGATCCCGACCTATCTTTTCGAAGTCCACGGCTTTGATATTAAACAACTCGCCGCATCCGGTTGGCTCCCTTATGTGGGCGCGATGCTGGGGGCGTGGTTTGGCGGCCTTCTGGCGCAGAACCGCTTCAAGGCAGGCTGGAGTGTCAACAGAACACGAAAATTTACCATCACATTGGGCTGTTTGATCATGTTGCCGGCTTTGCTGGCCATGTCTGTCGCCGTCACGCCTGTGCTGGCTCTCACACTAATGTTCATCATCTTGTTCGGTTTTCAAACCGCTATTGGCAATGTCCAAACATTGCCCAGTGATTTTTACGGCGGCAAAACGGTAGGCACCTTGTCTGGCTTTGCCGGAATGGCTGCCAAGTTCGCCGCTGCCGGGCTGACCTATCTGGTGCCCGTGCTGACATTAGGCGCAAATTACACACCCGTCTTTGTATTAGGCGCAGTATTGGCCCTCACCGCAATTGCGAGCGTCTGGATACTATGCGGCAATATTGGCCCACTAAAACCCGTCGGTTACCGATCGGCTCCTTAAAACTTAACTTTCACCTTCACATTTAAAGAAACAGGAAAAATCATGACAAATCTAAAAGGAAAAGTCGCTATTGTGACAGGTGGAACACGCGATATTGGTCGCTCTTGTTCCATCAAATTGGCCGAAGCCGGAGCGCACGTTGTCGTCAATTACCACAGCAATAAAGACGCGGGCGATGAGACCGTGGCCACGATTGAAAAGAACGGCGGCAAGGCCATTCTGGTGAAAGGCGACATGACTAAAAAAGCCGATGTCGACAACTTGGTTGCCGAAGCCCGCAAGGCTTTTGGTGGCAATATTGATATTCTGGTCAATAATGTAGGCGGTCTCGTGGCTCGTAAGAAACTTGCGGAAATGGACGAAGAGTTTTTGAACAAAGTTATGTCGTTGAACATGAACTCGACATTCCTGGCCACACAGGCCGCTGTGCCGCATATGCCGTCCGGGAGCGCTATCGTTAATCTGGCCTCTCTGGCTGGCCGCGACGGCGGCGGCGGCGGCGCGTCTGCTTATTCTGTTTCCAAAGGTGCCGTTGTGACTTTCACGCGGTCAATGGCAAAAGAGCTCGGTCCGCAAGGCATTCGCGTCAACGCGCTTTGCCCCGGCATGATCGACACGACATTCCATGATACATTTACGCCGGACGCCGCGCGTAAAAACGTGGAAGCTTCTGTACCTCTGCGCCGTCAAGGGCATCCGGATGATTGCGCCGATACGGTCGTCTACCTCGCCTCTGATGCATCCAGCTACATCACAGGCGCAAATATCGACATTAACGGCGGCATGTTCTTCTCATAGAATTATGACCGAAAAACTATTCACTCGACTATCACAGGCGCCCGTCGTGCCTCTGGTTCAGTCCAATGACCCTGAAGAAGCCATTGCTGTTTCGAAGGCCTTATTGGGGGGCGGTCTCCAAGTATTGGAGGTCGTCCTCAGAACTGAAGCGGCCTTTGACTGCCTGAACGCTATTACCAATGCGTTTCCAAAGGCCCTCGTCGGAGCCGGAACGGTCTTGTCAGCAAAACACGCGGAACAGGCGATAGAAGCCGGGGCTAAGTTTATTGTTTCGCCGGGACTGAACGAAGGTGTTGTTGCTATGGCCAATGAACATGACCTGCCGATACTACCGGGGATTGCTACCGCGACCGAGCTCCAAACGGCTTGGAATATAGGGCTTCGTACCGTAAAATTTTTTCCGGCGAGTCTCGCAGGCGGCCCTAAAATGCTAAGGGCTCTGTCATCCGTATTTCGTGATGTTCGCTTTATGCCGACAGGAGGAGTGAACGCCGAAAACCTTATGGATTATCTTGATATTCCGGCCATCATTGCTTGCGGCGGTAGTTGGTTGACCCCTATGGGAGCCATTCAAAAGCGGGACTTTCAAGCCATTGAAGAATTGTCTCGCGAAGCCCTGAATATCGTTCAGAACAGAGAGAAATAGTTATGCCGGGCGTAAAGATTGCTCTTATGGGCGAAGCGATGCTGGAATTAACGCACCCGACAGGGCAGGGCGCAAAACTGTCCTATGGCGGAGATATTTTAAACACCTCAATTTATCTGGCGCGTCTGGGGGTGCTCCCCCAATTGGTAACCGCCTTGGGGCGTGACCCATATTCAGATGGCTTGGTAAAAGATTGGCAGCGTGAATGTGTCCAGGTTTCGCATGTGTTGCGGGACCCGGAGCGTTTGCCTGGAATTTACGCCGTACAAACCGACCATCAGGGCGAGCGGTCATTTTATTATTGGCGGCAAAATAGTGCTGCCCGAAACTTTTTCAACTTGGATGGTTCCGACTCTTCGGTTGAATATATGAGGCAAGTTGACTGGTTCTATATTTCTGGAATTACCCTGTCGATTTTCAATGAATCTGAGCGGGCGCAACTGGCTGAGATTGCTAAAAGTGTCAAAGCGAGAGGCGGTCAGGTTGCTTTTGATCCGAATTACCGACCGAATGGATGGCCGAACCATGAAACGGCCCGCAAAGCCATTGAAAAATTTGCGACCCATGCAACCTTGATGCTGGCAACCATCGACGATGAAAATCTTCTTTACGGCCAAATGCCGGGCGAAGCACATGTTGCGCGCTGGCATGAGCTCGGCGTAAATACCGTGGTCTTGAAATGTGGGCCGCGGGGCGCGATCATTTATGAAAAAGGGCTAGAGGCGCAAAAAGTCCCTGTCGCGGTGTGCGAACAACCTGTTGATACAACGGGCGCCGGAGACAGTTTCAACGCCGGTTTCATCTTCGCAAAATGTCGTAACCATGACAATGTAAAGGCCGCCCAAGCCGGCAACCTTCTTGCCAGTCATGTCATTCGCCACCCGGGCGCGATTATGCCGATCGCCCATATGCCGGATATAACGACGGCTTTGTAATTTGTTCCGCCGACACAGTCAGCGGTTCGGAACTTCGTCGTATTTGATTCCACCTTTAAATCCAGACACTTCGTCCATCCAAACTGCGAGAAGGCCTTTGTCACCGACCTCTACCAGGTTTGCCTCAGGCTTCGCCCGGCGCCGGGGTCGTTTAACCTTTACCCGCCTTCTTCGGCACTCACTGTCCCACCTCATATAAACCGACCAAACTAAGAACGCCCGCCGCCGTGTGGATGGAGGAAAAGGTTATAACAGGGGTAAAAGGGAGATTGAGAAATTTAAGTTTTCTAGAAAGCCAAACTCGAATTATTTTAAAATACGGCTGCCACGCCGGCAAAAACGATTCTGGAGTCAAGGCTAAAACTCTCAAGAAAGCCCATTCGTATTCTGCAGATCAGAGTTCTCTAAATCTTTGAAATATAGAATATTTTTCAAACCTCATTGATACGGGTCAATTTCAGGATCGTTCTCTGGGTCTACGGTGAATAACCGCAATTCACCGGTCTCAGGGTAGGATACCAAAATCTGTTCTAGCGCCGTGAGTATAGCACGATGTTCGACTGATACTGCCGTCCCTGCGCCTTCTCCAATTTCAAATTCTACGGCCTCCGCGTAAATGGGGTTGTCAGCGGTTGTGACGGTGTTCGTGCCGATATCATCAAAATACAAAGCAGTTGGCGATGAGCTTCTGATGACAACTAAATCCTCGGCAAATTGGTCTCCGGCGCGTTTGCCTCCATAATTTCCAATCAGTAGATCTGAGGGTATACCGTCTCCGAGCTCAATTCTTGTTTGCAATATCTCGCCCGATGGAAAATCTTGTGTGACGAGCATAAGGCGATGGTCGCCGTCGTGTGTATCATCTGCAAGCAGAATTACCATCCAACGCGGCCATCGACTTGGGGATCCCCTCGAATACACGCGGACAATTTTAAGGGTTTTATCGGTCCCGGTGTCTAGAGGTAACTTATCGATTATTTCATATTCGCCGAGTGCATCACGATCCGCAACGAGAACGAGGTCATTGGAATCATAATCGACAGCTATTAAAGACGGGAGGGCAACACGTCCCTCTACGTTCCAGGGCGCTATGTGATCAGCTAATCTTGTTTGCAGAAAATGACAAAAGGAGTGACCTTCCCCGAACGAGTAATCAATTTCCGAATCAAACTCCCGCGTTAACCCCTCCGCGTTTGAAACTTCATTTAAATTGACAGCGGAGAACCCTAGGTTTCTCTGCCCAATTAAGACATAATCTTGAGGGAGGGACACAATGGGGGCAACAAAACAAGGGGATTGAATATCTATACTATCCATTAGTCGGTATTTACGTAAATCTTGCCCGTCATCAGTAATGTTTTGGTCATCAAGAACGAGCCAATCGAGCCTATTGTCGACTTGATTCAGAATACTCAAGCTATTTGCAAACACACTAAATAACCCTAGGTTGCCACGTTCAATAAAGCTTACATCATTAAATAATTCTTCGCTCCGTATGATGTGCTCCTGGTTGAATTCTGTTTCGGGGTAAATCCACCCGGGGAATATAAGTTCTTCCTTGTCGGCATTGAAACTTTCACTTGCCTGACGTTTTGCGATAACAGTTTCATGAGACATTCGAGTTGAAGTAGAACGGCCTGTTCCCACCAATAGCTCGAGGGGCGGATTGTATTCACCCACAATCGTTCCGGGGCCACTTCGACCAATAACCGTCACGTCAAAAGTTTTCGTCGTTGTAAGTCCGTCATAATTGGTTGCTGTGATTTCGAACGAAATATTTTGCTCGCCGTCCACGTTGTAATTTGGCGCGAGGAACAGCCAATGGAGACGATTCAGGTTGCTCAAGCGTTTGCTTTCTGCCCCAGTTCTTTGAATAACGTCAATTGTATCAATAGAACTCGAGCCGCCTGTGCTATCCTCTGCATCGATTATTATGTAACCCTCTTCAAACACGACTGAGCTGTTTAACTTATAAGTGATGGTTGGCGGGGTTTTAGGGTTGCCTGATCCGCCCGAAGGCGGTGGGGGAGTTGTTCCGGGATTTGATGAACTACCTCCACCTCCACACCCAACAAAGAGCAAACATATAAGGATGAAAAGAATTCGCATTTTTACCTAACTATTTCCTATGGTTTAAGTTGTAATGGCACTTCAAAGTTTTTCAGAAAACAATTACTTGCAGTGGATCATTAGAACCCCGTTCGCAACCGCTTGAATTCACGTCAATTTAAGTCTTTAAGAAAATTTTCAAAGCATAGGTAAATAAATGAATTATTCCTGTGACTTCTGGAACCTGCTGCATATTTGTAATTTGGATACCCTCTTAAACTGACTTTCGTTTCAGGAATAAAAGAGCAACAACCCCCTAATTTCTTCATAGCCTTCTGGCGCATGCTTGCTACACTCCTCTAAAAATCAGGGGAGATATCATGACGGATGATCAGATTAAGAACCGCGCGCTTTATTGGCGGGCGACGAAACGGCTAACGGTTTCCCTTCTGTTGGTATGGTTTCTTGTGTCATTCGGAGCGGGGATTTTATTCCGCGAAGCGCTTGATAATTTTTCTATCGGGGGCGCCCCTTTGGGGTTTTGGATGGCGCAGAACGGATCGATTTATATCTTCGTTCTCTTGATTATCATTTATTGTATTCAGATGACGCGTCTCGAACGTAAGTACGGGATAAAGGGCTAAGATGATGGATCAGACCCTTTGGACCTATTTCTTCGTCATCCTGACCTTCGGGATTTATATTGGCATTGCTATTTGGGCGCGCGCTGGCTCCACGGATGAGTTTTATGTGGCTGGGCATGACGTCCATCCCGCGTTGAACGGCATGGCCACGGGCGCGGATTGGATGAGCGCGGCGAGCTTTTTGTCCATGGCCGGGTTAATTGCTTTTCTCGGTTATGGCGGCTCTGTTTATCTGATGGGATGGACGGGCGGCTACGTTCTATTGGCCCTCTTGCTCGCGCCCTATTTGCGAGAGTTCGGGAAGTTTACGGTGCCGGATTTCGTCGGTGATCGGTATTACTCAAAACTGGCGCGCGTCATTGCGGTTATCTGCGCGCTCATGGTGAGCTTCACCTATATTGCCGGACAAATGAAGGGCGTCGGTGTGGCGTTCTCAGGTTTTCTAGGCGTGGATTTCAATCTCGGTATTTTTATCGGGTCCGCGATTGTGTTCGTTTATGCCGTATGGGGCGGCATGAAAGGCATCACCTACACGCAGGTTGCACAATATGTTGTGATGATATTCGCCTATACCGTGCCGGCGATTTTTATTTCGCTTATCATTACTGGAAACGTCGTTCCGCAATTAGGCTTCATCGGAAATGCTGTGGGAACAGAAGTGCCCATGTTGGACAAGCTAAATACTGTTCTGACGGATCTGGGCTTCATTGAATATACCTCGACAAATAAATCCAAGATTGATGTCTTTTGTATCACGGCGGCGCTTATGTTTGGCACAGCTGGTCTTCCGCATGTGATTATACGGTTTTTTACGGTCAACTCCGCAAAGGCGGCACGAAAATCTGCTGGGTGGGCGCTCGTCTTCATTGCTTTGCTCTACACAACGGCTCCGGCTGTCGGAGCTTTTGCGCGAATGAATTTTGTCGAGACAGTGAATGAAGCGACCTATATCCAGGACGGAGAAGATTACGAAGCGCGCGCGGCAGAAATAATATCCGAAGGCGGGAAGCCTGTTCCGGCCTGGTATAAGGATTGGGAGAAAACAGGACTCTTATCTTTCGAAGATAAAAATCAGGACGGCATCATGCAGTATCGCGGGCCGAATGCACCGGACGGCCTAGAGAATGAAGTCGATCCCAATCGGGATATTTTTGTGCTGGCGAACCCGCAAATTGCGCAGTTGCCGGGATGGGTAATAGGTTTGGTGGTGGCCGGGGGACTCGCGGCCGCGCTTTCCACGGCCGCGGGGCTGTTAATGGTCATAAGCTCCGCCGTGTCGCACGACCTTTTAAAACGTACCTTTACACCGGATATGACAGAGAAACAGGAAATGCTCGCCGCTCGACTGGCCGCCGCCGCCGCGGTGATTGCCGCCGGATTTATCGGAGCGTTTGCGTCGAGTCTGCCGTTTGTGGCGCAGGTCGTGGCCTTTGCGTTTGGAATTGCCGCAGCCTCGCTCTTCCCGATTATCTTTTTGGGAATTTTTTGGAAGCGAATGAACCGCGAAGGCGCCATTGCCGCCATGTTGACGGGCTTAATTTCAACGGTGTGTTACATCAGCTATTTCAAATTCCTAGCCGGGACGAAGGCCGGATGGTGGTTCGGCATTTCGCCCGAAGGCATTGGGTTTGCCTTTATGTGGGTATCTCTGGCTGTCGGCGTGATTGTGTCTCTCGTGACAGCGCCGCCGCCGCTTGCTATCCAGTCCCTCGTAGATGATATCCGTATCCCCGGTACAGTGAAGGACAAAGTTTATGAGTGACGACGTTAAGACCTATCCCGTTCCAACTGATTTTAGCCGAAAAGCCAATATAGGGGCGGAGCAATACGGGTCTATGTATGCCGCGTCGATTACTGACCCCGAAAGCTTTTGGGGAGAGATGGGGCAGCGTTTGGACTGGATGAAGCCTTATACAAAGGTCAAAAACGTCAATTGGGACAAAGCCGATCTGTCCGTAAAATGGTATGAGGACGGCGTTTTAAACGTGTCCGCCAACTGTCTTGACCGACACTTGGCCACACGCGGGGACAAGCCGGCTATCATTTGGGAAGGCGATGAGCCGTTCGACAGCAAAACTTTTACTTTTAAAGAAGCTTACTTAGAGGTCTGCCGTCTTGCCAATGTGCTGAAAGACCTAGGCGTGAAAAAAGGCGATCGGGTGACGCTTTATATGCCAATGATTCCCGAAGCCGGATTTGCTATGCTAGCTTGCGCCCGTATCGGCGCGGTGCATTCAGTCGTATTTGGCGGCTTCTCTCCTGAGGCTTTAGCCGGACGCATAACCGATTGTGACAGTGCGGTTGTCATCACCGCTGACGAGGGAGTGAGAGGCTCTAAATCCATTCCGCTGAAAGCCAATTGCGACGCCGCTTGCGATATTGCCGCCAGAGCTGGCAAACCTGTCTCTAAGGTTTTATGTGTCCGACGGACGGGCGGTGACGTGAACTGGAACAATGGCCGCGATGTCTGGCTGCATGAGGCGGAGAAAAACGTTTCCGACGACTGCCCGCCGGAGCCGATGAACGCGGAAGACCCGCTCTTTATTCTCTACACGTCTGGTTCGACAGGTAAGCCGAAGGGCGTGCTCCATACGACGGGCGGCTACCTCGTCTGGGCGGCCATGACACATGAACATGTTTTCGATCTAAAAGAAGGCGATGTCTATTGGTGCACGGCGGATGTCGGCTGGGTGACGGGACACACTTACATAATTTATGGGCCGCTCGCCAATGGCGCGACAACGGTGATGTTCGAAGGCGTGCCGACCTATCCGGATGCGTCCCGTTTCTGGCAAGTTTGTGACAAGCATAAAGTCTCGCTCTTTTATACCGCGCCGACGGCTATCCGCGCGCTGATGCGCGAAGGCGACGGGCCGGTGAAATCTACAGACCGAAGCTCTCTCAGGGTTCTGGGCACGGTGGGCGAGCCGATTAATCCTGAAGCATGGGAATGGTATTTTCACACAGTGGGCGAGGGGCGCTGTCCCATCGTCGATACGTGGTGGCAAACTGAAACGGGCGGCGCGATGATTGTCCCGCTTCCGGGAACGACGCCGATGAAGCCGGGATCCGCGACATTGCCTTATTTTGGAATTGAGCCCGCTCTCGTTGATGCGGACGGTCAGGAGTTGGAGGGTGAAGCCGAAGGAAACTTAATTATCAAACAAAGCTGGCCGGGCCAGATGCGCACGGTTTACGGCGATCACCAGCGCTTTATCGACACCTATTTCTCGGCCTATCCCGGGAGCTATTTTACAGGCGATGGATGCAAACGGGACGCGGACGGATTTTACTGGATTACGGGCCGGGTGGATGACGTCATCAATGTATCGGGTCACCGCATGGGAACCGCTGAAGTGGAGAGCGCTCTGGTCTCTCACGCCGCCGTGGCCGAAGCGGCTGTCGTCGGGTATCCGCATGACATCAAAGGTCAGGGCATCTATGCCTATGTGACTTGCACATATGGAATAGAGCCGGATGAGGCCTTGCGAAAAGAGCTGGTAAAACATGTTCGCTCTGAAATCGGTCCGATTGCCGCGCCTGACCTTATTCAATTTGCCTCGCGCCTTCCAAAAACGCGTTCCGGCAAAATTATGCGCCGAATCCTACGCAAAATAGCAGGGGAGCAATTTGATAATTTAGGCGATACATCAACCCTTGCTGACCCGGAAGTCGTTGATGACCTCATCGAGAATAGAAAAAACAAAGGCTAATTCATGACCGAAAAATGTGTTATTATTGGGGCCAGCCATGCGGCAGCTCAACTCTGCATTTCCCTGCGCCAGGGCGGATGGGAAGGGTCCATTATTGTTATCGGAGAGGAAGCGGACTTACCCTACCATCGCCCGCCTTTATCTAAGGATTTCTTATCCGGAAATAAATCACTCGCTGAAATTCTCATTCGCCCTGCGGAAGTCTACGAAAAAGCAAATATCGACTTAAAACTCGGCGTCAGGGTTGGGGCCATAAACCGTGAAAAGAAAACCGTTCTAACAGATGATGGCGATGTTTATCCTTATGACAAACTTGTTTTGTCAACGGGCGCTCGGGTCAGAAATTTACCCGTTCCTGGTGAGGATACAAAAGGGGTCTATTATCTTCGGGATAAAAAAGATGTCTTGGCAATCAAATCTCAAGTCGCTCCGGGAAAACGCGCGGTTATAATTGGCGGAGGCTATATCGGTCTTGAAACAGGAGCCTCTTTGAAGAAACAAGGCATGGAGGTGACTATCCTCGAAGCTATGCCGCGTATTCTCCAGCGCGTGACCGCGCCAGAGCTATCCCGTTTCTATAAACGGGTGCATCAAGAAGAGGGCGTCAATATTCTGGAAGGCGTGGTCGCGTCGGCGATTTCAAAATCAAATGACAGATTGAATGTGTCTACCTCTTGTCAGCAGAATTTTGACGCTGACATGGTAATTATCGGCATTGGCGTGATACCGAATATGGAACTTGCTGAAATGTCAGGACTAACGGTTGGCAATGGCGTCGAAGTCAATGCGTTTTGCCAGACATCTGACGTTGATATTTACGCGGCAGGAGATGTGACTTGGCATTTTAATCCGATTTATGAACGTCACGTCCGGCTAGAATCTGTTCCGAACGCCACAGAACAGGCGAAGACAGTCGCAAACCACATAAATGGCAATCCTAAACCCTATAACAGCCTGCCTTGGTTTTGGTCGGATCAGTTTGATTTGAAATTGCAAATTGCCGGTCTGTCAGATGGCTATGACGACCTCATCATTCGCGGAGATATTAAAAACTCCCGAGAATTTGCCGCCTTTTATTTTAAGGGCGATAAGCTTCTCGCCGTCGATGCGGTGAACTCGCCTCGGGAATTTATGCTGGGCCGAATGGTTCTGGGAAAAGGGAAGACCTTAGATAAAAAAGCGATTGCAGATGAAAGCGCAGATTTAAAAACGGCCGTCATCTGAAACCAAATTGATCTGGAAAATCGCTTAAGAAATTAGTGATGGCTCATCTCTGTTCACCGTTGATTTGATCTTCGCAATCTCCTCGGCAATCTCGGCGATGGGCTGCAGCGCGGTTTGCACATCCTGTTTCAAGTCACCGTCTCTGGGCTCATATTTTTCTAGATAGAGCCTGAGCGTAGCCCCAACAGTGCCTGTACCGGATAGCCGAATGACAAAGCGGCTCCCACTTTCAAACTCAACCCGAAGGCCTTGATTGTGCGAGACCGAGCCATCCACCGGATCATGATAAGAAAAATTATCCGCTTTTGAGACGGTTTCATCTTGAAACGTTTTTCCAACGAGACTTTCCAGCTTTTCGGAAAGGCCTGACATGACGGCGTCTGCCTTTGCCTTTTCGACCCCTTCATAGTCATGGCGCGAGTAGTAATGCCGACCATAGGTGAGCCAGTGGTCAGAAATTACATCTTCGACGGATTGATGGCGAGAAGCCAAAATATTGAGCCACATAAGTATCGCCCAGAGGCCATCCTTTTCGCGAATGTGATCGGAACTGGCTCCGGCGCTTTCTTCTCCGCAAAGCGCAATTCGGCCTGCATCCAACAGATTGCCGAAGAACTTCCATCCTGTGGGAGTCTCGAAATGCTCGATGCCTAAATCCTTAGCGACGATATCGACGGCGCGGCTGGTGGGCATGGAACGCGCGACGCCGGGTATACCATTTTCATATCCCGGCACATCCGTCGCATTTGCGGCCAGTACGGCGATGCTGTCTGAGGGGGAAATATAAATATTGGGGCCAAGCACAATATTTCGGTCACCATCCCCGTCAGAGGCGGCCCCGAAAAACGGCGCGTTTTCTGAAAACATGGTGTCAAAAAGCTCTTTGGCATAGACCGGATTGGGATCCGGGTGTCCGCCCCCGAAATCTGGTTTTGGCGCGCCGTTTATGACGCTGTCTTCCGATAGGCCAAGACGTTCGCAAAATATGGCTTTGGCATAAGGCCCCGTGACGGCATGCATGGCATCAAAGCAAAGCTTCTTGCCGTCTAGGAGGTTTTTAATGGCGTCAAAATCAAACAATTCTTCCATAATCGTCAGATAATCTGCGACAGGATCTATGATTTTAACGGTCATTTCGTCGAGTTGCGTTTTCCCGATATCTGACAGCTCAACGTCACTTCCTTTGGCAATTTTGTATCTGTCGATATGTTGAGTTCGCTCAAATATAGCGTCCGTAACAGCTTCGGGCGCAGGCCCGCCATTATCGCCATTAAATTTGATGCCAAAATCGCCTTTCGGCCCACCTGGATTATGGCTAGCCGACAGAACTATCCCACCAGCGGCTTTATGAAGTCGGATTAAATGGGAGACAGCCGGCGTCGAGAGAAGTCCATTTTGCCCCACAATCGTCTGAGAAACGCCGTTGGCAGCCGCTATTCTAAGGATAACCTGTATGGCTACATCGTTATAAAAACGGCCATCGCCGCCCAGAATCAGTGTCCCGCCCTTAAGCTCAGGCACTGAGTCAAAAATAGCTTGAACAAAGTTTTCGAGATAACCCGATTGTTGAAAGACGCTCACTTTTTTTCTTAAACCCGACGTGCCGGGCTTTTGTCCTTCAAACGACGTAGAATACACCTCAGTCATTTTGATTTTTCCTTCTGAGCCGCGAGGCTGCTTTGGACATATGCGGGTCACAGACTTTTTGCAAATGGTTAGAGGTAGCAGGTGATTTAGGTAGACCCAAATATATTTCGGAACCTAGGTTCTACAGGGCCTTAGCTAAGCCGCCTAATGTGGCGTTTCGGTGACTGTTTCAGATAAACTTGTAAAGTTTATCAGTCGGGTTGGAACGAAGTTCTCTCAAAAAGGGTTAAATAGTTATATAAAAAGGAGAATTTCGTGCTCAATGCATTCACTAAACATATTCTGCGAATAGATAGTGTTCTGTCTGATGCACCTAAGGACTATACAGATACTCAGGGTATTCAGCGCCATTCCTATAGTGATGGCGACTTTGTCTACCAAGCGGGCGACCCGTTTACCCGGGTCTATATCGTCGAGCAGGGATGGCTAACGTCCCTAAATGTATTGGCTAATGGGGGGCGACAGCTTTTAAACTTCTATACCCCTTCGGACCTAATAGGACTGGAATTCCTTTCCGGGAAGAAAGCTCCGAGTTCCCTGAAAGCTTTGTGCCCTACACGCCTCATTTCTATTGAGCGAACTGATTTTCTAGAAATTATGCGTAAATCGCCAGAGCTGATGGAGTATTTTATCTCGCTGATAGGGCTTCAGGACATTATCCTGCAAGAACGCATCTGCTCTATGAGCCGTATGGATGCGAAACATAAAATTGTCTATTTTCTTCTTCTTTTGAAAAGCAAAGTTGCCGTCAAAGACGAAGAAGACAGCCAAAGTCTTTTTCTGCCATTGACACAATACGATATTGCCGACTCTCTCGGACTGACCAACGTGACCGTTAGCAAAGTTATGAGTGAATTGGAAAAGGCAGGATATATTCAATATAAACGTCAACGGATCGAGTTTCTGGATATCGAGGCTCTGACTAGCATGGTTGAGTTTCAGGATCGATATGCCTGCTTCAAACAGAAAACGGCAGATGGAGACAGTATAGCTTCCGCCGCTTAATACTTGATCCAGAGAGGGAATGTGTCGCTCAGGTTAGATTAGCGCCAGTTCGATCCGCGGTTTGCGATAATTAGGCTTATCTCATAGGATTTACGTGCGCCCATTTCGGACATAATCAAACCTGCTTGGGCGCTGTCCATTTCGCGCAGGAACCCGGCAGCAAAACCGGCGTCCATACTGTTAAAGATTTCTGCCGCTTTTTTCGGCTTCATTGTCTTATACATTTCCACCAGATGGGTGATGTCGTCCCGAGCGACCTTTTCCATTTTATCTATTTGCGCTTGGATCGTCTTCTGAGTGACGTCGAGGCTGGCGACATCCTTCTCAACTTTGGTTTCTAGGGCTTTCAGAGCCGTTTCGCGCTTTGCCATTTCAACCTGACGTTCATCCAGTAGGCTTCGTTCCTTTATTAGGGTTTCGGCGACAGCGCCGGTGAGACAAACATTTTCGCTATTATTGGGGCTTATCAGGCCTTCGGAATTCTCGTTGCCGGATATAGCCTCTGATATCGGTGATTTCGAATTGGCTATATCCGTTTTCACATCCGCGGCAGCGAGGGACAGATTGCCGGCTTGAATCAGAAATATAACGCCGAAACTGACGGAGATTATCGGGAGTATCTTTTTTGTCATGAACGGGCTTGCTTAAGGCGGGTTAAAAGACCTGTTTTTTTCAGACCCGCTTTTTCTGCCAAAACTTCCATTTCATCGAAAAGCTCTTCCATAGACGATTTTGCCATTTCCGGCGTCAGTTCGCTTATCTCTGATTCGGACGGTTTGTCGTCTGGCTTTGAGGTTTCCGTTTTGGCGAGCGGCGTTTCATTGTCTTGTTCCAGCGTTATATGGGGCGTCTCAATAGACACAACTTTTGGTGCAGATTTAGCCGTCAGGCCGCTTCTGTAACTCTCAATGTCGGAGACAACCTTTAATAAGCTGGACGCCGTATTCTGGGCTTTCATGACGCTGTTCGGCAGAGTAACCGTCACTTTTTCTTCCAAGGCCGCGTTAAGCGACCGCGCTGTCTTAAGGCGTCGCTCAGCATCAATTGTTGTCGCTTCAAGCTGGGTGGAGAGCGTTTCTGCTTTCTCAATAAGTTGCTTCAACATCTTGACGGAATCTTCCGTCGAAGCCTGAGCCTTCTGCGCGGCGTGATGCGTTTTGTGAATGGCTTCCGTCAAAGAAACGATGGAGGCACCTACACCGCTTTTAAGATTGCTGAGACCCTTTAGCTTTCTGTTGAGTTTGATGCAGTAAACACAGGCTAAACCTGAAATAAACAGTAGAATAATATCTTGGATCATATCCATATTGAGAGGTATCTGAGACATAAATTCCACTATCTTATCAAAAAGTCAGTTATTAGAACGCCGGCCACTTTATCAGGTCCGAGAACCAGCTTGGATCGGCGCAGAAGTTGAGCCCGTAATTGAGGAAGAAACGCCGGGTCCTGAAGTTCTGAAACTTCGACGGCTCTTAAATAGCCCATAAAAGCGTCTCTGAGACGCAAATCATTGGCTTCAACCTCGCTCAGGATGTCCTTTGGGACTTCTAGGGCAACTCTCATACGCAGTACATTCCTGTCATCTCTTATTGAGACGACAAATTCGTTCATCTCTACAATTTCAAGGTTTGTCGGCATCATGTCATGCGGAGTCGCTATATTAGATGCGGCTGCAGTATGAGATCCTGCGGGGAGGGCGCCTTCATTGGTGGGTAAGAGGTAAACTGTTCCGAATGAGGCCGCCGCTAGGATGAGGGGGGTTATGATCGCCCCGAGGATCCCGCCTTTTTTCTCGGGCTGAGACTCAGGCGCAGAATCGGCATCTGCCGCTTCGACATTCTCTGCCGTCTCCTGCTCATTCTTTTTTTCAGCCACGCGCTCGTTTCCTACATGCACCGTTTTGGAAATTCATAAAAAACACACAGAAGTAAACTGTCTGTTAATTATATTCGTTAATATCTGAAAAAAGCATGTGATGCGCCGATTTGGTAAACAGGATTTTTCCCAAGGCAACAGGATGAACATCGTAAATGTGTGGCGGGGGCTTCCGTTACAAAAGCAAATAATTTCAATAGGGAGCGTGCTCGCGACACTGGCTCTCGTTTTCCTGTTGATGTCGACTGCCCTCAAGCCAAAAATGGATCTTCTTTACTCCGGACTGGATTCAGCGGCCGCGGGGGACGTGATTGCAAAGCTCGATAATCTTAACGTAAAATATGATGTCAGAGGCAATGCAATTTACACGGAAAGCGCCCGACGGGACTCATTAAGGCTGGAGCTCGCGAGAGAAGGTCTGCCCAAACAATCAGTTGTCGGCTATGAACTCTTCGACACGATGAACAGCTTTGCCATGTCAACGGAGATGTTTGACGCGACTTACTGGCGGGCCAAAGAGGGTGAGCTCGCCCGCACGATTCTGACGATGCAAAACATACGCGCGGCGCGGGTTCATTTAGGCACGCAAAAAGCAACCGGATTTCGTAAAGGCCCGAAGGCGACCACAGCGTCTGTCACGGTGTCAACCTCAAGCGGTCTGAACGGCGAACAAGCAAAAGCCATTCAATATGTGACCGCGCTGGCGATCGTCGGCCTTAACCCCGAAGACGTGGCTGTCGTGGATACCATGCGCGGCTTAATTGCCGGGCCGGGGCTGAATGATCAGTCTGATATGGCGGGCAATGGGGAGGTAGAACGAGCGGCCAAGCTAAAAGCCAATTTGCTATCTATGTTGGAAGCCCGCGTCGGGGCCGGAAATGCGCGTGTTAATGTTTCTCTGGACATCGATCATACACGAGAGAGCCTGACAGAGAGAAGCTTTGATCCTGAAGGCCGCGTTCTTAAATCTCAAATGACGTCAGAAATTGCCGATACCAGCCAAGGGACGAGCGGCTCTGTGACAGTTGCCAGTAATTTGCCTGAGGGCGCTGCCGGCGGCGGCAACAACCAGTCAGAGCGAAGCGAAACCAGCGAAACTGTTACGTATGAAGTTTCTGAAATCCTTAGAAACCGGGAAATTACGCCTGGCGCCGTGAAGCGGATGACCGTGGCGGTCTTAGTGAGTGATGCGCAAGTCGTGGCCGAAGACGGAACTATTACGCAAGAGCCCAGATCAGAAGAAGAAATGGCCACACTTACGGACCTTGTGGCCGCAGCCTCCGGGCTCAATAAAGAAAGAGGAGATGTGCTGACTCTAAAATCTCTTCCTTTTGATCGCCCCATCGAAACGGACTTAATTACGAAACCAAGTGTTTGGGCGCAGTTTAAAGAGCAGTATCTGTGGAGCACGGTTCAATCTTTAATTCTTGGTATTGTTGCTTTGGTACTTGGTCTTTTTGTGGTCAAACCTCTGCTGGCGCGAGACCAAAACGCTTCCGGCGAAACAGCGCCGGGCTTACTTCCCATGTCTTTGAACAGCGACACGCCGGGACTGGAAAATGGCCGTCAAAATCAGGCTTTAATCGCGGCAAACGCTCCCCCCCTTGGGATTGAGGGGCCGCCCTCTTCCGACCCGATAGATATGCTCAATAACCGAGCCAGCGAGCAAATTGATGATGCCGCTAGCTTACTGGCCAACTGGTTAAGCGCTGACGCCTCGGAGGCCAGTTAATGGCGGCTCATTTTTCAGCTCAGTCGATTGTTAAAAAGCAAGAAGACTTGATAACGCCGCAACCGGATTCGGGTGTTATCTATCCGGATATGGCAAAGTTCCACCCAGGCGGCGGTGGTGCTATCTCAGGGCAGAGTAGAGCCGCCCGGCAGATTGATTATTCGAACGGGTTTGAAGCCGGAAAAGCCGAAGCATCCGAAATGTATGAGCAAACAATCCGCGTCATGGAAGC
The DNA here is from genome assembly GCA_963972195.1 of uncultured Hyphomonadaceae bacterium. Taxonomy (GTDB): domain Bacteria; phylum Pseudomonadota; class Alphaproteobacteria; order Caulobacterales; family Maricaulaceae; genus Litorimonas. The sequence goes on from CAXATH010000002.1 coordinate 350,125, forward strand.
GGCCTTGGAAGGTCTGAAGTCTTCGATGAAGGATATGACCCGGGATATGGAAACAAGTCACGGTGAAGTCGTGAAACAGTGCCTCCAGGCACTCTTGCCCGAACTGTCTCAAGAGATACTGCGTCATGAAATTCAGTGCGTTATATCCGAAGCAGCGACGTCGCAGGCGGATCTTCGTCTCTCTGTAAATCTTAATCCGGATAACGAAATTGCAAAATCCTTTCTCCAAAAGTCATTCGGACCGGAATTGACCCTTGTTGAAAGTAATGAAATGGACAAAAGTGCGGTTCACTTTTTCAGAGGTGATTCCGTCACGAAAATTGACCCGGTAAAGACCGCTCAAACTTGCCTCGGTCTTTTGGGAATAGAGTGCGCGCCGAAGAAAACTGTAGAACGCTCATCTGGCAGAACAGAAGCCCCTGCAGGCAATGATTTGGGCGAAAATGAAGACATGCAGGAGGCTTCATGACCGATAAAAATCAATCAGCAAAAGATCAGGCCGAGTTTGAAAAGACAAAATCTGCAAACGCCGGAGATATTCCTATGGCGGAACGCCGGGATGGACAGGCCGGAGCAACGTATAAAAGATCGATATATGCACTCCCAGTTACGGTTCAAATCGTTATTGGCACAGCGCGGCCGACGATTGCCGAACTCTTGAAACTCAAAAAAGATTCGGTCTTGGAAATGGACAAATCCATAAACGATCCGGTTGACGTTTGTATTGATAACCGCGTTATCGCGCGCGGGGAATTGATAGAAACAGATGTGGCGACGGGTGAGATTGGTTTGAAGATTACAGAAATCGTCGATATTTCTGAAGATATGCTTTCATGACACTTGCGATTGCACGTCGCTATTTAACGCCAAAACGATTTCTGGTTTTATTGGCGGTGCTAGCTGTGCTCGTCCTGCTCCCTGCTATCGCCGTTGGCCAAGCCGCCCCTCAAACCCCGCCGGATGCGGGAGAGGCCTTGGGCGAGCTTCTCAATAGCCCTAATGAGGATGGCTCGGTTGGTCTGGATGCGCGCGTCATTCAGCTTTTCCTCATTGTGACAGTGTTGAGCCTGGCCCCCGGCCTGGCGATGATGATCACCTGTCTTCCATTTATGGTGATCGTTTTTTCTTTCCTGCGGCAGGCGCTCGGCTTGCAGCAATCTCCGCCCAATATGATGATTATGGGTCTGGCGATGTTCTTGACCTTTTTTGTGATGGAGCCGGTATTTACGACGTCCTGGGATGAAGGCCTGTCGCCTTATATGGACGGCATGATTACGGAGCAGCAGGCCATCGATCGAACTTTGACACCCTTTCGGAGTTTTATGGAAGCCCGCGTAGAGGCGGACACAATCGAGCGCTTGGCCGCCACCATGCCGGAAAGAAATTATGACCTTTCCGGAGAAGCACCGCTTCCACTTCTTGTCACGTCCTTCATGCTGTCCGAGATCAAACAGGCCTTCCAAATCGGGTTCGTTATTTTTATGCCATTTCTCATCATTGACCTCTTGGTCGCCTCCATTCTGATGGCTATGGGGATGATGATGGTTCCGCCCGCCGTGGTGTCTCTGCCCTTTAAGTTGGCATTTTTCGTTATGGCCGATGGATGGCTTAAAGTGACTGAAGCCCTTTTACGAGGATATGGAGTCGCCTGATGTTAAAAGGTGAAGTGATGCCGCGAGATTTTAGTTCTACCTCAAACTCTGCCAGAGCGGGCGGACAAGGAAATGGACGGCCGCCCCAAATCGATCATCTGAGCCTGCCGCAAAGAGCCGCCATTATTCTGGTGTCTATGGGACCTGATTATGCGTCCCCGATCGCAGAGAAACTGTCTGACGCGCATCTGCGAAAATTTGTCGAAGCTCTTAAACAGCTTCACGAAGTGCCTAGAGAAGCCATGCTCGCCGTCGTGGCGGATTTTGTCGTCAAGGTAAACGGCCGAAAGAATACGATGCTGGCCGGTCCTGAAAGAGCTTTGGACATGGCCGAAAAGGTATTGGATTCAGACAGGCTGAAACGGCTGTCGGCATCGACGATGCCGAAAACATCGCTTGGTCCGCAAAGTGACGTCTGGGGCGCCTTGGCGGAAAAACCCGTTGAACAGATAATAGAGTTTCTACTCAAGCAGAAAACAGAGATTTCGACGTTCGTAATTTCAAAACTCCCGACGGGGCTAGCCGGAGAAATCCTTTCATCCGTTCCCGACGAGATATCCGTTGCCTATGTGAAAATCCTGTCCGAAAACCGCGAAATTGCGCCTTTTGCGCAGCGGGCCATAGAGAAGCTGGTTCGCAAAAACTGTCTGGAAGTGGCTGAGGTCTCCACCAACGATGCGGCAATTGATTATACGGCAGAACTGCTCTCCATGGTGTCAAAAGACAAACGTGATAAACTACTTCTAGACTTGGAAAACAGCGACGAGGAAAGAGCGAAAGCCATCCGTAAGGGCATGCTGACCTTTGAAGATCTGCCTGTTAGACTTCCGACCTCTGCCATTCAAATTATATTTAAAGACTTTCCGAAAGACGATCTTCTCTTGGCGTTGCAGGCCGGAGGAACAGAGTCAGCAGAAAGCGTTGAATTTTTGATGGCAAATATCTCTCAACGCATGGCTGAGAGAATGAAGGAAGAAATAGAAGCTCTTCCTGAGCAGACGCCTGCAGAGTCCGACAAGGCCATTAATAACTTCATGAGCTATGTCACGAGCCTGCACAGATCTGAAAAAATTATTTTGGTGAAAGCTCCTGTCGAAGAGGATGCGGCTTAAACACCAAATATAACTCTTTTGGATTCAATCTTCCTGATCGAAATAGATAGTAGGCGGAAGCACTTGGCTTCCGCTTCACAAACTATTGGAGGATGAGCTCAGCGTGCAGCGCGCCGGCCGTCTTAATTGTCTTGAGAATATCAATCATTTCTCTGGGAGAAACGCCCAGAGCGTTTAAACCGGCCACGAGGTCGGGCAGAGTTACATTGTCTTCCAGAATTGCAATGTTTCCGGGCTCTCCGTCCCTTACTGAAATATCCGTGCGCGGGAGAACGATCGACTCTCCGAACCCGAAGGGGTTCGGTTGTGAGGCGACTGGGGTCTCTGAAATTGTAATGGAGAGATTACCCTGTGCAATCGCAACGGACGAGACTTTCACGTCTTGCCCCAGAACGATTGTGCCGGAGCGCTTATCCACGACCACACGTGCTTTCTGAGCCGGTTGCAAGGTCAAATTCTCAATGCGGCCCATAAAACGAGCCGGGGAGACGGTGCTCTGTGAAAGATCTAGTTCGACTGTACCTGAATCCAGAAGCAGGGCATATTTTCCGCCTAAGCTCGTGTTGATTTTAGACTCAAGACGTTCTGCTGTTGTGAAGTCAGGTGAGCGAAGGGCAAGGCGGATACGCTCCATCTTGCCAAATTCAAAATTGACTTCCCGCTCGATACGCGCGCCGTTGGGGATAGTGCCGGAGGTTGGGACGCCTTCGGTGATAGACGCGCTCTCGCCCTCAGCTTGAAATCCGCTAATTAAAACGCTGCCCTGAGCGAGCGCATAGACTTCGCCGTCTGCGGCGTTGAGAGGAGTCATGACGAGCGTTCCGCCGGCCAGGCTTTTCGCATCTCCAATAGAAGACACATTAATGTCTATTTTAGAGCCGAGCCGGGCGAAGGGAGGTAAGGAGGAGGTGACCAAGACTGCCGCCACATTATTAGGCCGGAAATCACTGCCCTGAATATTGACGCCCAAGCGTTCCAAGAGGTTAGAGAGGGCTTCTTCGGTGTAAGGGGAGTTCCGGATCGTATCACCTGTCCCGTCGAGGCCGATGACGAGGCCATATCCTACCAAATCATTGCTCCGGACGCCTTCGACATCAACAATGTCTTTAATCTTGACGGATGCCGAGGCTTCGAAAGGTACTAAAGCCGACAAGGTGAAAAGAAGGCCGAGGCATGATAAAAATAAAGAGCGCATAGATATCACAAGAATTTCGTTAAGGTGAGATTAGAAAGTCGGGCCGTTATGGCATAGGAGGCTTCAAGCTGGACCTGGAGCTGTTTGAGCTCTCCCGCCGCTTCAAATTGATCCCGGCCAAAGAGATTTTGGAAAGAGGTGGCCAGATCCAGAGCCTCGCTTTCATGCTGCTCTGCAGCCGATTCAAGACTCTGGGCAAAAATTCCGAGTTCGCCGTTTAGTCTCACAATACCTGATGTTGCTTTTGTAATAGACGCCGCGCCATTGGTTACGAGGGTGTCAAATGAGGCGTTATCACCTTCAGGAAGAGCGCTTTTAGACGTTGCCAAAATAGCCAGGCCCTTCAGCACATCTTTTATGCTATTAGACTTTCCGGAAACCGGCACTTCGATTGTACGTCCATTGCCAAGAGGAAGGGCAGGGGATTTTCCGTCGCCGCCTTGATAGATGCGGGTTTCAAAATCGCCGCCGTCACTGAAGTAATCGTCTATTGCCGTTATCGCGGCGTCTGTATCAGGCGCTGTCGCAATAAGGTTTTCGATATCGGACAGAAAGACATCTGCATCGCCAAAAGTGGTGGTATCGGTTCTGTCGCCTGAAAACAAATTACGCTCGCCATGTTTCACACTGAGAGAACTCATGATATTTTCGACGCTTGCGCGGGCTTCACTGATGAGCGCGTCTGTGCCGAACACATTATCCGTATTCAGGGCGACAATGGCCCGGCTGTCGATATTATCTATAACATCGAGCGTACTCGTGAGAGCGCCGGACATCAGAGAAAGGCGTGACTTGGAAAGCGTATTGATGTTTTGCGATTGCTCTATGTCGCTCTGGGCTTTCTTTAACAAATGCGCCCGTCCCAAATCCCCGTCTGTTGCTTTAGTCAGGTCGGATTTGAGGCCTGTGACAGCCTCTTGAGAGGCGGTTTGAATGCGTTCGCGTATTTGCGCAGTCGTGCGATTGCGGCGGGTAAACGAGAGTAGATCTGGATAGCTATTAATCTGCATATCTAGCCCTAAATCTGCATCAGGCGATCAATCATATCGCTGATGGTTTGAATAACACGTGCGTTTGCCGCGTAGGCCTGTTCAATAATCAATAGGTTTTGCAGCTCTGCATCCGTATCGACCGCGGACCTGCTTAGCTCGGTATCGCTCAAAACGTCACGGCGCGCGATGGTGCTCGCATTGATAGAATCGTGGCGGAGAGTTTGTTCACCGATTTGAGACGTTAGGCCTGCTATAGAATCGATGACGCTGAACTGACCTTGCAAATTTGTTCCGGAGGGCGCGTTTTGACGATCTGTCATCGCGCTAACCAGACCGGAAATTATTGCGGTGTTACCAGAGTTCCCCGGGGTCGTTGCGCCTAGACCATCCCGAAGGCGAGAAACGTCCCCGCCTGCATTCGGGTTGATAGCATTGTTAAGTTTCAGACGCGCCGCCGTGCCGGATAAATTGGCAGGATCGTGGGCCAAGCCGCCATCTGTGAAGATTCCGGGAGCACCTGCGGCTTTTGTGGGATCGAGAGCATCATTTGAAAATCGCGAAATCAGATCCGCGGCCAGTCCATCTAGTGAGTCAGAAAAATCTGTCGCGACAGAATCCCGAATGTTAAACTGTCCTGCCAGACTGCCGGATTGTAAAGAATGGCGTCCGTCTGTACCGGGTGTCAGGTTCTGTTCGCCGACAAATAAACCGGACAGGCGGCTTCCAGCTTCTCCAAGCCGATCTCCCTCCGGTATTGTTCCTGCGCGTTCAAAAGAAAGCTCTCGGACATTGCCCGACAATAAATAAACCCCGGAACTGGTAAGAATGTCGACTTGCCCATTGTCCCGCACGACATCTTTAATCGGGAGAATTTCAGCAATGCCGTCTATAAGCCTTTGCCGTTCATCCTCTAGAGCGGCGCCTTCGCTGCTACTTTCATCAATCGACCCAAATTTCGCATTTATATCCTGAAGCCGGTAAAGGGACTCATTCACCTTGTTAACGGATTTATCGATATTGCTATCTGCTGTTTCCCGCAGGGATGTGGCGAGATGGGATAAAGCATTGAACTGATGGGTGGTTTCGTTAGCAGCTGACAACACGGCATTTTGCAGGGCTGCAGATTCAGGGGTCGCTTCAAGGTTTTTCAGAGCGCTCTCAAGATTTTCAAGTGTTGCGAAGAGACCGTAGCCGTCACTGGGGCTTCCCAGTTCAGTGTTCAAAGTCTGATAAGCCTGCGCGATGACGGAAGACCGTCCGGCAGCGGAATCCGCGTCGCGACGAAGCCGGCTGACAGCCAGGTCCTGCGACCGCTCAATTGCCGTGATTGATACGCCGCCACTTTGACCTCCGGCGACATTTTCAGATGTAATAACAGAACGCCGGACATAGCCCGGCGTTGACGCATTGGCGATGTTGGAAGCCGACACGTCTGCGCGTCGGCTCGTGCTCGCAAGGCCTGAATTGGCGCTTGATAAAGCTTGCGATAAAGACATTTAGGTGTCCCTGTTAAGTTTCCCGGCCAGACGACTTTTGAACTGGCCTAAAGGCTATTTCTAGCGCTTAAGATTGGTTGTTTCCTGTAACATTTCATCAACGGTTTGAATGATCTTAGCGTTTGAAGAATAGGCCCGCTGCGTCTCGATCAAAGCAGTCAGTTCTGAAGCAACATCCGTATTGGATTCCATCAGCGCGTAGCCTTCATATGTTCCCGTAGGACCGTCACCGGCATCCCAGAAATATACATCACCGCTGTCAGCAGAGGTCGTGTAAGCCTGTCCGCCAAGGGCTTCCATACCGTTTGGATTTGGCACTTCAGCGACAGGGATTTGGTAAATAGTCCGGCGAAAGCCTGTATTATATACAGCTTCTACAAACCCGCCCGGCGTTACCTCTACGCTTTGTAGATCGCCAACCGGAGAACCGTCCTTAGTGACGTTATATGGAGAGAAGCTTGTTCCCAATTGTGTAAGGCCCGATGTGCCATTTGGTGTTCCGATGAATGCATTCATGGGCCCGCCTTCGACGTCAAAGGAAAGCTGACCCGTCGCGTCATTATAAGTTGCGCCCGTACCTGGCGTGACAGATGCGATCGAGCCGCCATTTGCATCACCATTAAATGTGACGCCAAAAGTCGCGACAGGTGTCGCTGGGTCGCCGGCGCTGTCTGTGATGGATACATTCCAGCTATTTGGCGCCGCGCCAGCAGATGTATCTGGTTCGAAAGAAAGTTCGAGCGCTTGGTTCAAGCCGAGTGAGTCAAAATAATCAATCGGAAGAACAAAAGGATCTAACGCTCCGCCGGCGTCGGCCGGAAGGTTCACACCTAAATTGATGTTTCGTGTGGGCTCGGCGCTGAACTGCCCGATAGCCGTATTGACGGGTTGCAGACCAGCGGGGCTTCCCCGAGTGGCGCCTTGTGGCACTCCGTTTGCATCTGTTGGCCAGCCTAAGAGGAAAAGGCCGCTCGTCGTGCGCAGAAAACCATTCTCATCAGGAGAAAACCCGCCTGTCGGGACCATCATAAAGTCGCGTTCTCCGCCATTTTGTGTGACGCCTGAGAAGTTTGTAACGGGGATCATACCATTTCCGTCGACTGCAATGTCGGTGGATCGTCCGGTAGAAATTAAAGAACCGGTGCTGGTGACGTCTTTATAGTTCGTTGCCCGGACGCCGCCGGCTGAGTATCGGGATTGGCCTTGATCGATGACTAGACTTGAGAAATCAACGTCGCTTCTCTTATAGCCGTAAGTGGCGGAGTTAGCGATATTGTCCGAGATCGTTGCCAAGCGTGTCGCATTGACGTTTAGACCCATGACCCCTGCATTGAGGGAAGAAGATATAGTCATTCGTTCAATCCTTGAAGTAAATGTATGTGCTTCAAAGCTAGACGGACGCGGTTAATAAAAGGTGTAGGGCGTTAGAGGCCCAGAAAACAGGGGCTTTTCCGCAGTAACTTAATTTAGAATAGTGATAGAAATTCGCCGATTTTGCGGGGAATAAGGATCATCCGAGAGAGGCGCAGTCGAGGATTTACCTGAGACTTCAGAAATTTGCTCAAGCGGAAACCCGTGCCCGGAAAGCAATCTGCGTGCCGTATTTGCGCGATCTGTAGAGAGCTCCCAATTTGAATATCCGGTGCTGCCGCTAAAACTATAGCTGTCCGTGTGGCCCACTATTTTCACTTCATTTGCAACAGTTTTGAAAGAGTCCGCTACAATTTTTGTGAGTTTTGACAAAACAGGAGAGGGGCTCGCGCTTCCAGATTTAAAGAGAGGATCTTCACGTTGATCGGTTAGCTCAATTACCAGACCCTCGGGACTCATCTTCATCTGCATATGCGCCGCCAGGCTATTTTCTTCGGCGGCCAAGGCTTTGTTCAAAGCTTCCATTTGTTGATCCATAGTAGAGGTTTCCGCGTCTACTTCCGGATCGGGTTTCTTCGTATCAGAGCCTGTTCCGTTCTTGGCGAGCGATGAATCCGCAAAGATCGTATCCCCTTGCAAAGCATCGGAGCCGCCACCTGAAACAGCAGCAATCGGAATGCTTGGATTAAAATAATCGGCTATCCCTTTGCGCTGCTCTTCTGTTGTGGCGTTGAGGAGCCACATCAACAGGAAAAAGGCCATCATCGCGGTTACGAAGTCTGCATAAGCAACCTTCCACGCGCCGCCATGATGCCCTTCAGCAGCATAAACCTTTTTCTTTCTGATGATTATCGGGCGAGCCGCATCGTCCATTTGAGTGATTCCGTCCTAGGTTGACGCGAAATGTGACAAAAAAGTCTAAGTTTAGGCGTAAGAAACAGGGTTAAAATTCACTTAAAAAATTAAGGGAATGGCAAGGGTTGTCCCGTTATTTGGGAGCGTAACACTTAAGCGCCGAGAGAAAAATGAGCGTATTACGTAAGAAAATGACAGCGCAGCCCCCTGCCTCTGACTTGAATGAGGCCAATATTTTTCTCGTTTGGAAAGAGATGACAAAGGGCTGTCTGGGTATCCTCGAAGAGATGACGGGCGGGATAAATTGGTCGGAAGAGAGTTTCTCCGCTGAGCCGCTGATGCGTAGCGAGTTTACGGAAATCCTACCCAAGAGCGGATTATATGCGGGATTTGGCCCGGCAGAGAAAGAAATTTCCTGTCTCTGTCTGGCAAGCGCCCCTTTGGCCGCTTTGCTGAATAAAAGCGGAATAGATGGGAAGGTTTCGAACTTTTCCGGTGTGGAAGATTATGTGGCGTCGGAGCTGGATCTTTTTATGATGGAGCCCTTTATCACCTTCGTAAAAGATAAGCTCATTGATATGTTGGGCCATCAGGGATCGAAAGCAGAAGTTCAGAATTCACAATTAGATGTAGCAAGCCTTGGTGAGTTTCAAAAAGAAGAGATTGAGCTTTCAGCCGTCTCATTTTCCGAGGAGCACAAAGCTTGGACCAAAATTTCTTTGGGTTTTAAAGCGCGTCTGGACGAAAGCGATGAGACGCAAAATGTTTCGCTTCAGATTATCTTACCGCTCATTTATCTGGAAGAGACCCTTAAGTCGTTAGAAACCGGTCAGGAATCTACAGAGGATTTCGTCCTGCCGGAAAATGCAAAATATTTAGGTCGTCATATAGATACGAGTGTGACCTCTGTCAGAGCCGTGCTCGATAGTTTGCGGATGTCTGTCGCGGATTGTACGCGGCTGGAAATAGGGCAGGTTCTGCCCCTCCCGGGTGTTTCTTTGGAGAATATAAGCCTTGAAGTTGAGATGCGCGATCAGCGCCTTGCGGTAGCGAACGGATTATTGGGCATTCACAAGACCCGGCGCGCTGTCAAACTCAGCGAAGATATTTCAGAGGAATTTCGGGGCGATGTGATTTGTTAAGCCCGGCTGAGTTCAAAGCTCTGTCAAATGCCTAATCCCCATATTATTAAAGAATAGGTAATACATCATGGTTAAGCCCGATTCATGAGCTCCATCTTCGGTATAATACTAACTGTCATTTGCGTGTTCGGCGGATATATGCTTGCTGGCGGTAAGCTTGAAATTATTCTTCACTCACTTCCATATGAAATGATGATTATTGGCGGCGCGGCTATTGGCGCCTTCGCGTGCGGAAATGACATGCACACCATTAAATCAACCGGGAAAGACATTCTGGCCGTCTTTAAGGGGCCGAAATGGAAAAAATCGGATTATCAAGACCTTTTATGTTTGATGCACGAACTGGTCCGTATCTCTAAAGAGAGCCCGGTTAAAGTTGAGGAACACATCGAAAATCCGCAAGAATCTGCGCTTTTCCAACAATATCCGCGTATTCTCGCTTCCACTCAATTTGTCGAACTGATCTGCGATACAATCCGCTCCATGTTGATGAATTTTGATGATGTTTATCAAGTGGAAGAGCTTTTGGACAAACAGCTTGAAGGCATGAAGGAAGAAGCGCTTCATGGCTCTCACGCTTTACAAAACATGGCCGATGCTTTGCCAGCCCTCGGAATTGTTGCCGCTGTGTTGGGCGTGATTAAAACCATGGCCTCCATTGATAAGCCGCCGGAAGTTTTAGGCGGCATGATTGGCGGGGCTTTGGTCGGAACCTTTCTAGGTGTTTTCCTGGCCTATTCGCTCGTTGGACCATTCGCGACAAAGGTGAAATCCATACGCGAGCAAGAGCATTATTTCTACGCGCTCATAAGAGAAGTTCTGGTTTCAAGTCTTCACAAAAATGAAACTCAAATTGCAATTGAAGTGGCGCGCCGGAGCGCGCCAAAACATCAGCGGCCAAGCTTTACCTCTATAGAAGAAGCGCTGAAAGAGTTAAGAAAAGTGGCGGCTTAGTGAGAGAGTCTCCTCCTCATATCTTTTCCCGAAAAGCCTTAAGAGGGGCCGCGCTCGCGGTCGCCTCATTTTCTGTTTTGGGCGGTGCGATCGTATTGGCTGATGGCGCTGAACCGTCTGAAGGAAAGGCCGACTATTCCATAGAGTCAGCCTCGGACACTTTAGCAGCGATTTTAAAAGACGCGCAGGAGAAAGGCATTGTCAGGAGAAAGCCAGGAATGACTGGAGCTCAGCCTGAACCAGAAAAGCAACCCGCTTCAAATGACATCATGGAAATTTCTGAAACGAAATCTGAGCCGTTCAGCTGCGACACGGCAGAATTATTGGATTTTTCCGATCTGGAAGATTTCAGAACTTATGAAGCTTTGTCCGACGCGAAAGCTAATTTCGATCCTGAAGCAGATTCAAGCGGTACATTAGGTTTGGCAAGAGCATATTTAGCGCTTGGTCTAGGCGACGAAGCTCTGGACATCCTTCATTCCGAGAATTCCGCTGCTGGCCAGCGTTTGAAACAGGTGGCAAAAATCATAACCTTTCCAGAGGTTCGCCCTGATGAGCCGGTTCTTTCGGAATATAAAGACTGTAGTGCAGTTGCGTCCCTTTGGGCTTTTCTGGAGGCGCCAACACAGTTTTCTGATCCGCTAAAAATGACGGATATTAGAAATATATATTATGCGCTTGATGACTTTCCTCCTAATTTAAAGGAAAGGGTTCTGATTACCTCCGCCATTGTTGCGGCTGAATCGAACCATCGAAACGTTGCGCAATATATATGGGAAAGACTGGAAAACAAAGCGCGGGAAGACGGTAATGTCTTACCTAAAGATGACAACTCCGACTTTGACTATATCTATCTCTCTGCGCTTTTGCAGAAAGATACAATGCCAGACAAAGCGGTTGGAAAGTTCAATTTCCTGTCAGAGCGTGACAGTATTTACCGAGCCAATTCGGTTAATTATCTGGCTGAAATGAAGTCCCTTCAAGGCAAGGCGTTCGGAACCACTTTGGAAGCGGACCTCGAAGATGTTAGTGCCCGATTGAAGGAGTCTTCAGGAAAACAACAAGCTGCTTATCAATTGATTTCCGGACAATTGGCTCAAAACCGTCTTAATGACTCTATTTATTCTGCGCAGACTTTCCTGGAAGAAGGCACATTAGAGTATGAGAAGGCCCAAGGCGAGATTTCAGCTTTATTGGATGCGCATTTTCATAGCGATAACAAAGCTCTTCAATCATCGGCTTTGGACACATTTTTAAGGCAGGCGGGTTTTCTTAAAAAAACGGCCAACTGGGAGAACTTGAAGTCTGCCGCCCTCGAAGCATCTTTGTCGCTTGGTCTGCCTGAACTCGTTACGGTGATTCAACAGAGCGGCGAGCGATTCAATAATGCGCAAAGGGGAAGTCTCGAAAAAGCCCGTATCCTCCTGGACATGAAGTCAGGACGTTTTGATGCATCAAAATATAAAAGCTCTTCTCCTGTGGTTCTTCGGGATCTTGAAAACCCAATAATGGAATATGCTCTCGTCACATCTAATTTGGGCCTGGCTAAGCTGGCTATAAAGGACATGAGGCAAGAGAGCAAAAAATCCTCTTATGAATTGAGTGTGGCTTGGCTTGAACAAGATTGGTCCCAAGCCCTAATGCTGTCAGAGCGTGAGAAAAATATAATTGCTGAAGCGGGCGCTTCCGATAAGAAAGCTCAGCCGTCCAATTCTGATAACTCACCTTCCATCCTGAACGTATTGGCGAAACCGACCTTGGACGCGAATGATCTGCAAGGGTCAAAGTGGAGAAAAACTCTGGCGACAGACCTTTCGGATTTAGAAGAGCAAATCAAAATTTCAAAGGCGTTTTTAAGTCATGGATAATGCGAGCTACGTAAATATTTCCAGGCAATCAGGCCTGATGAAAGAACTCAGCACAATCGCGAACAATATCGCGAACGCTAATACTATTGGATACAAGCAGGAAGGCGCCGTCTTCTCGGAATATGTCGCTGCGATAGGGTCCGCGGGCACAGCTGATGCTGCAAGGCACTCTCTTTCTATGGGCAGGTTGGCAGGACATGCCAGCAATTTTACGGATGGTGAAATGCGCTCAACCGGTGGCAGTTTGGATTTAGCCATACAAGGGGAAGGGTTTTTCCTTGTTGATGTTGATGGTCAGACGCGCCTCACGCGCGCAGGTCATTTTATGACGGATGCTGCTGGCATACTTATAAATCCGGACGGCAATCCCGTTCTGGACGCCGGAGAAGGTCAAATCCAAATTCCATTAGAGGCCGATGAAATTATTATCGCTTCGGACGGCAGCATTAGCGCCGGCGGGATCGAACTTGGGCGGCTTGGGATAGTGACGGCAGATCAAAACCAACTCTCCAGAGCGGGCGGAAATAATTGGATATCCGATGGCGGCTTTGAGCCCATGGAGACGGGGCGGGTCCTACAAGGGTATCTTGAAGATAGTAATGTTGAGCCGGTCAGCGAGATTGCCCGCATGATCGAAGTTCAACGTCATTACGATGCGGGACAAAAGCTTCTTGAAATGGAAGACGAGCGCGTCAAGCAAACCATAACAACGATTAGGCAAGTTTCATAAGGTCTGATTTCAGGCCGCAACAAAGGGAGGTTCAGGATGAACGCTCTAAAAATAGCCGCAACAGGAATGGCGGCGCAACAAACCCGCGTAGATGTTATTTCCAATAACATCGCCAATATGAGCACCACGGCGTATCAGCCAAGGGTCGCGGAATTTGCAGACCTAATCTACCAACAACATCTCACGCCTGGCTCAGTCAGTTCACAGACGGGAACAATTGTCCCGGCGGGTATTCAGATGGGTATGGGGGTTCGGCCTTCCACAGTTTCAATGGAAATCGTCCAAGGGGCTTTAGGTCAGACAGGCGGCGATCTCGATCTCGCGATTGAGGGGCGCGGGTTTTTTGAAATCACGATGCCAAGTGGTGAGTCCGCATATACACGCGATGGTAAGTTTTACCGGGACGCGGAAGGCTTGATCGTGAACTCCGACGGCTATCAATTGGCTGACAATATTACCATTCCAAGTGATGCCCGTCAGATTTCAATCAGTTTGGACGGTGAGGTCACGGCCTTTTTTGATAATGCGACTGAAGGTCAATCTATCGGCCGGATTTCTATGTCTGTCTTTGCAAACGCCAAGGGCCTGGAAGCCATGGGCGGTAATCTTTACCGCGAAACAGCCGGCTCTGGGGCCCCGATTATTGCGGAGCCAGGAACTGAAGGCGTAGGGACAATGCGTCAGGGTTATCTCGAAGATTCGGGTGTGGATGTGGTCGAGGAAATCTCAGAGCTGATTGAAGCGCAGCGTGGATATGAGCTCAATTCAAAGGTCATTACGGCCGCCGATGAAATGTACTCTGCGACGACAAGGATTCGATAAAATGAAACGGTTGATTTTAGGAGCTATTTTCGGTCTTTTACCCGTTGTCACCTTTCCAGCATTCGCGGCGACCGTCACCGCAAACTCCACTCTGTCTCGGGGAACAATGATTTCCAGTGGAGACATTTCCGTAAATGTAGAAGGGGCAGAGGCGCCTCAGGATGTTCTTGCGCAATATGTCGGAAAAGAATTAACACGCACAGTTTATACCGGAACGGAAATTCGGGAGCGCGACGTTCAAGAACCTGTTTTAGTCAAACGAAACAGCCCCGTCACGATGATTTACCGGGTCGGACGTTTGGAAATATCAACAAATGGACGCGCATTGTCTGAAGGGGCCATGGGCGAAATTGTTCGCGTCATGAATATGGATTCCCGCCAGGCAGTTGAAGGCCGCGTTACGGCGCTAGGCGTTGTGGAGATGGCAAAATGAAATATATCGCTAAAATATTGACATTGACTGTCGGCGCCGCGTCCTTCGCTATGTCTGGCTGCGCGTCCAACGGAGAGCCGCCAATAGATACGGCGTTTTCACCAACACCTGCAGCGCCTTATTACGCGGAATATGATCCGAATGTGCAGTCTCAATTACGGCCTGCTATTAGCACGGGTAATCCGCAGGAAACCTCGCTTTGGAGCAGTAGTCCCAAATCTCTATTCGGCGACAGGCGGGCGAGTCAGGTCGGAGACCTTCTCACCGTGCTCGTTGAAATCGAGGATGAGGCTGAGATTAAAAATTCTGAAACCAATAGCCGCCAGACCTCGGACAATTTTGGAGTGGGAGCGCTGTTTGGTCTTCCGGAGATTATAAATCGGAACTTACCTGACGGGGCGAGTCTTACGCCGGCTGTCGATATTACACGTGATCGTAATACAAATGGTGACGGCATGATAAAACGCGAGGAAACAATAACTTTGCGTCTTGCCGTTCAAGTCGTCGATGTAAAGCCGAACGGTTATTTACAGCTCGCAGGCCAGCAGCAAATCATGGTCAATAGCGAAGTCCGTCAGCTGCAAGTAAGTGGTCTTATTCGGACCGAGGATATTTCTCGTCAGAATGTCATTACCTATGACAAGATTGCGGATGCCAGAATTTATTATGGTGGGCGCGGAAATGTGACAGACACTGTAAAGCCTCGGGCTGGAAATAAACTTCTACAAAAGATAATTCCCTTCTAGGAATTATCAGCCTTTTTTCCTCAAGAGATTATTATGTTGAAATCTGCTTTAAAAACGCTTGTTCTTATAATCGCCGTTATTGGCGGCGCGGTTGGGGCTAGTGTTGTAAAGGATGCAGGTCTAGCGAATGCCGGAGGAGACGCGCCTAAAGCCGCAGAAAAGAGCTCGAAAGACGAGGGCAAAGCCGGACATGGCGAAGAGAAGTCTCACAAGAAAGAGAGTAAGGATAAGAAATCATCTGGCGGACACGGCGCGTCAGACTATGCGGGTGAAATCAGTTATTTAAAATTCAAAAGACAATTTGTCATCCCAGTTATGGATCACAAAAAGATTGAAGGGTTGGTTATCATGAACTTCAATCTCGAGTTAAATGATCAGGCTCCCTCTGATAGTTTTAATATGGAGCCAAAACTCAGAGACGCCTTCATGCGTGATCTACTGGAGCTCTCAAATCAGGGCCTGTTCTCGGAAGAATTAACGTCTCCCAAAACCTTTGAGATTGTTCGGGAAACGTTATTGGGGTCGTCCAGGCGTATAATAGAGAGCGGTGTAGAGAATGTATTAATTCTCGACATTGCCCGCCGGGACAGCGAAAACTAAAAGCCTTTGGGTTTTAGCTCTCAGTCGGAGTTTGGTTTTGCGACTGACTATATAAATTTTGCGCGAGCATTTGCGCAATATCTTCCAATACTTGATTGCCCTTAGCCTGTAATTCCAAGTTGGAAAAAGTTGCCAGTTGTTCAACAAATTGTGTGGAATCGAGCGGAGCCAATGGGTCTTGGTTTTTAATTTGTGCGGTCAGCAAGGTGAGAAAAGTGTCAAATTCTTCGCCGATAGCCTGTTGTGAACCGGTGCTCAGATCATCTCCGGAGGACGAGTTTGTCGTAGCTGGATCAGAGACTTCGGAGCCTCCGTTTTGGGTGCTATTTGCCGGGTTTCCGTCAATTTTTCGTGTCAGGTTTGGCTGGGCAACGGTCGGGCCGCCGTCACGGAGCATAGAGGAAGGCTTGGTTTGTGTCGTCAGGGAGAAAAGGTCAGGTATATTCATGATTAAATCCTATAATCTAAGGTCTAGGCTTTCATAAGTCTCAGTGTCATTGGACAGAGTCTGTAGCGGCGAGTTACTCGGCCGCGCTTCTTCAGAACCAGCGGAAATGTAAATTGCTTTTTCTGCCGGCTTATCGTTCGAATCTGATTCTCCATTCTGTGCATTTTGTTCAAAGCTGAGATTAACGTCTTCAAGCCCGTTTTCCTTAAGGATGCTGAGAAACTGCTCGCTCCGTTCGCGTAGCATGAAGTGGCTCTCGGGGAGATCTGACTTTACGACGACGTTCACTTTGTCATCCGCGTCAAAGGCGAAATCGATATAGACCCGTCCCATTTCCGGAGGGTCGAGCTGCACCGTCACGCCCTTCGCAGTTTCGTTCGCAACAAGAATTGCTTGCGAAACAGCATTAAAATTTGTGGCCGCCGCTGAGGCCGTCGCGGAAATCATTTGGACGCTCGGCGAGAAAGTCGAGGAAAGGGTGGTGGAGGTTAAAGACGTCAGGGCAAAGCTACCCTCCATTCCGGTTGACATCTGAATCCCCATCGACGCGGAACGATTGTCTACGACGCCATTTAGGAAGTCCATTTTCCCGAGGGTCTTTTGATCCACTTGCTTTTTAACAAGCTCTTCCACCGTGTCGGCCTCAACTAAATTTGCAGCGTCTTTTATTTGGGACGTAGTATCGTTTACTGGCAGGGCGATTTTCTCGCTTGCGTCTTTTCGCACGGTAGTATTGATCTCTTTTGATCCTGCTTCGGAAGAAATAATAGTGCTTACTTTGGGATTATTCGTAGCATCGACTTTTAATTCAACGTCGGTGGCAACATATTTTCCAGAGTCGGTTCTAAATTGAACTTCGGTAGAGGTTTTCTTGACTTCATGTTCGCTTGAGGCGTCCTGTCCCTTTATGCCCGATTCTAATACTGAAATCTCTTTGTCTACTTTCTGAAGAGACGGAATTTCCAGAGTTGTTTTTGATTCTTGAGAAGGGGGGGTGAAGTGTTGCGGGACGTTCATTTTAGAGTTTGTAATCTCCCCACTTCGTGCCTCGGCGGTTAAGGTTGCTTTCTCAATTTTTGAAAATCCTTCGCCAGGTGTTTGTAGCTCCAAAGTATTCGGAGCGAGTTGATCGGATTTAAGATTTACAACCTCTTTTGAGACGCCCCTTTCCGTTTGATCTTGTTTTCCATTCCCTGAACTATTCATATCACGTGTAGTTGTTTCTGAATGAGATCCAGAAAATGTCTCACTTTTCGTGTGGTTCAGAAGATGATCCGGTTCCCCTGCCAGTTTGCCAGAAACCTCGCCGCCCTTTTGTGGGTTGTTTGTCCTCTTATCATTTTGAGATAATTCCACAGCCATAACTTCAGGGAGGAGAGGCTGGTTTTCACTTTGTTCAGGGGCATCCTTTTGTACAGGACTTCTTTTTTCAGGAATTTCTTTTTCAGGATCCAAACCTTTAGTTGTTTCGGGGCCTGAGTCTGTCCCTGCAGCGTCTTTCGAGGAAGCGTCTTTGTCGGAGGAAGCCGTTTTGAAGCTATCTTCAAAGTTCTTGGCTTCAGAGAGCCGGGCAGGCGATTCTTCCTCCCCTGCCGAAGCAGTTGATAGAGCCGATTTTTCATCCCCGCGTCCTGCCGGGGACAGACTGAGAGTCAAAGCCTGCATGGCACCAATTCTAAACAAATATAATTAACCAACAATTTACGAGGATGGATTAAAGCCGGAATTAGAGGAAATTATGAACGATATCGCCGCCATAGCATTGACAGGACGCACCCAGACGCTGGAACCGTCGAGTTTTTCGACGAATAGCGCCAGTACGGATAGTGCAAAAGAAGCGGAACTTAGAGAAGCTGCCAAAGACTTCGAAGCCGCCTTTATAGGGCAAATGCTTAAATTTTCAGGACTGGGCGATGCACTGGTCAAAGGCGGGGGAGAAGATGTTGCCGCCTTCACAGATTTTTATATAGAGAAATTTGCCGAAGAACTTTCCGACAATGGCGGATTGGGACTTCAGGACAAGTTTTATCAAAAATTGAAAATGCAAAATGCAATGATGAGCGAGACTGGAAATCTAAATGTCAAATCTTGATGAAATTATTCATGAGCTGAGAAGTGTTGTCGAGTTTGAAAACTCCCATCTCAAGAAAGGTCAATTTCGCCCGCTCGAAGAAACAGCGAATTTAAAGCAAAATTGTCTGACGCAGCTAAACACCGCCTTCTCAAATGGCGCCCCCGTAGAGCAGGCCTCCAAGACAGCACAGAGTCTCAAAAAAGTACAAAGCCTTTTGAAAGAGAATGAATATCTGATGAAGTCTGCGATCAACAGCGTGAAGTCCGCTTATAATCAAATCAATGCCATTCGTAACCGGGAAGCCAAGGTTGGAGCCTATGACCGATTTGGTAAAACCGTGAATCTACCAGACTCTGAGGGCCTAAAAATAAAATTGGTGTGATTTACATTTAATTATGTTTTGGGGTGTATCCCAGAATAGCAACTCAGGAGAGTTTATCTTTTAGAAACCAATAGGTTCAAAAGATTGTCAAGGATGACTTAGGTGTCCCGTGAGGGACTTAACAATTGGGGCTGATGCCCAACGGTAAAGGCCCGAATGGGTGAAAAAAGGAAAAACCTATGTCCAGTATTTTAACAAATAACAGCGCAATGGTGGCGCTAGATACACTTCGTGGTATCAACAAAAACCTCGCTTCAGTTCAAAGCGAAATTTCCACCGGTAAAAAAATCAATTCTTCAACAGATAACGCCGCTATCTGGTCTATTGCGACCGTCATGCAGGCTGATGTTGAAAGCTTTTCGCAACTTTCAGATAGCTTGAACCTAGGTTCAGCGACTGTTGGCGTTGCCCGTGACGCTGCTAACGAAGTGACTGATTTGCTGAAAAGTGCAAAAAGCGCGATTGTTGCGGCCAATGATGCGTCCGTAACAGATAATGACCGCGCTAAGTATCAAACCGATCTCGATGAAATTACAGCTACAATCAGCTCAATTGTCGATTCAGCTTCGTTCAACGGTCAGAATCTGTTGAAGGCCGGTGACACTGTATCTGTTCTATCTTCTCTTAACCGTGCAAATGACGGAACTGTCACAACAGGTACTGTTGATGTCGCCCGTCAAGATCTGACGACCAGTGCGGCCGTTGATGCAGTAGAAGCGGTAGAAGCTGCTGATGCTATCACTGGGGCAGACATTGATTCAACTGATGCCTTTGGCGCAACGTTCTCCGCTGCAACTCTCGATGACTCAGATGGTGCGCAAACATCAGACCTGACGATCACTGCAGGCGCTGGTGAAACAACTGCATCTGAAACAACTTATAATCTAGATCTCGGCGCTGGTGAAGTTGCGTTTTCGGTCGATGGTGGTTTGAATGAAGATGAAGTCGCTGCTTCACTCGAAACTCAAATTTCTGCTTACATCGCAGGAATTGATGTAGGTGCTACGGGCGCCGAAGCCTTAATACGTGATAATCTTTCAGTTTCAGTCTCAGACAATGTTCTAACATTTACAAACGCTGGTAATGCCGGTGATGGTTCAGAAGATATTGACGTTGCGGTCGGCACAGTATCAAACGCAGACGTTGCGGCTGTTGAAGGTGTTGAAGCCGCAGATGCTATTCCTGCAGGCGGTCTTGCCGCTCTCGCAGATTTGGATATCTCGGACGCCGCAGGAGCCTCCGCTGCTCTTGATGCGATTGACGGCCTGCTTCAGACAGCCATCGACGCGACCGCCTTCTTTGGTTCCAAGCAAAGCCGTATCGACAACCAGAATGAGTTCATTACGACACTTTCTGACAGCTTGAAGTCCGGTATCGGCGCTCTGACAGATGCCAACCTCGAAGAAGCGTCTGCCCGCCTTCAGTCTCTGCAGGTTCAGCAGCAGCTCGGCGTTCAGGCTCTGTCAATTGCGAACCAGGCTCCACAGTCACTACTGGCTCTCTTCCAGTAAGACTAGCCAATCTATAATTCCAGCCAAAGCGGTTCACCCGCTTTGGCTCACTGATATTCCCAAAGTATTTGAGAAGTTAAGAGTATGGATCAGAAACAAAATGCGCTCCGTGGTTACGGTCAGACAAAACGCCAGACTGCGTCAGATAAACATATAGAGCTGCAACTCTTTTCTTCCATCACGGCCCGCCTCCGCGCTGAGGCCAACAAAAACCCCGCAAAACTAACAGGCGAAATGGCTGAGACGCTTGTCGAGAATGCCAAACTCTGGAATATTCTGTTTTGTGACCTCGTCGCTCCTGAAAATAAGTTGGCGCTTGACCTAAAAACAAACCTTATCTCGCTAGCTGAATTCACGCAGAGTCATACGCAGCGAATTTTACGCGGCGAAGCCAGTCTTGCAATTCTTATTGAAATAAACACGGCCATTATCGAAGGTTTGAAAACTGCTATCCAGGGACCTGCAAAAGGGTCCGAAACTGTCAGAGAGGTCGCTTGATATGTCCGGACTAGTTATCAGCCTTAAACCAAATGAAAAATTTCTCGTTAATGGCGCCCTGTTGATGAACGGATCAAAAAGGTCCCAGATTTGTTTGCCAGACGATGATGTCTATGTCCTGCGCGTAAGTGATGCCCTTCACCCGAATGAAGTAAACTCTCCTGTTCGCCGCGTTTATTACGCCGTTCAATTAATCCTTTCAGGCGATAATGACGCGCTGAAGATTGAAGAAGATGTCCGCTCTGGCCTTCTGGCATTGGAAGCGGTATTTGAAGGGACGGCATTGAGCGAAACTTTGGAAAAAGCCAAACTTGCTTTTCTCAAGGGGCATTTTTACTCAGTTCTGAATAACTTGAGGTCCCTTTTCGCGATTGAGGATGCAATGCTTAAGTCTGTATCTGATCCGGCGCAAATTACAGAAGAATTTGACGAGGTTGAACAGTCTTCGCCGCGTATGGCTCGCGCGAGCTAACACGTGGCCTTTACACCTGTCATCCCAAATGGCGGCTTAGCGGGTTGGTCATTTCTGCAGCGAACCCTAGATCGACAGGAAGACATTTTTTCCAAATCCCCCGATATCAAACGGGACATAGAGTATTTTAAAAATAATATACAGAATGTCGAAACACTCGACGACTTGATGCAAGACCGTAAAATCCTGAAAGTTGCCTTGGGCGCATTTGGGCTAGGTGAAGAAATTTCAAAAGGCGCATTCGTTCGGAAAATACTTGATGAAGGGATCGCCGAGCAATCCACTTTTGCACGGCGCCTCAATAATCCAGATTATATCGAAATGGCCAAAGCCTTCAATTTTGATGAGGGTCAGTTGTCTTTGTCGGAAACAGATATAAACAGAATTACCACCCAATATGAGCGGCAAAACTTTGAAATAGAAGTCGGCAATGTTGACGATTCTATGCGGCTCGCATTGAACTTTCAAAGAGAAATACAGGATCTCGCGGGAGCGGGCCTAAGCGAAAATGCTGGTTGGTTTCGCTTGCTGGGTTCTGTGCCGATGAGGACGGTGATAGAAGGCGCGTTCAATTTACCAACTGAATTTGCAGCTCTGGACATCGACAAACAAAAAGAGATTCTATCCGATAAGGCCCAAAGCAAATTTGGTGGAAAGTCGATAGACGTTTTCACTGACCCCGAAGCGGTAGATCGGGTTATCAATGACTTTCTCTTGCGTAAGCAAATTGAGTCGGGGCCATCTACGTCAACACCCGGTTTTGCGGCTCTGTCGATTTTAGGGCAATCCAATTCTGGTGTCGGAAGTTCCGGATTGTTTAACTTACTTCTTTCCAACGGTTAGTTAGCCAGAAGTCAGGACGAGGTCGTGTCGGCTTCACTCTCCGGTGCAAGATTAAGAGCGTTTCCGAGTTTTTCATATGCGGCGTCGATAGACAGAGTCTCGTCTGTTCCGATAAATCTGTCCAACGCAGGATAGGCGGCAATCGCTTTATCCAGCTTTTCGTCAGTCCCATGAACATATAGTCCGGCTTGAAGGATGGGTTCGGCTTCTTCATATCGCATAATATACTCTCTCCCTGACTGAAGGAGTTTGTTCTCGTCTGGCGATGCGGCGTCCGGCAGAGAACGTGAGACGCTTCTTCGGATATCAAAAGCAGGATATCTGCCTCTTTCGGCAATCTCACGTGACAGCACGACGTGACCATCCAATATGCCTCGTACCATATCGGCGACCGGTTCTTCCATATTGGATCCGGCGACCAAAACACTAAAAACGGCGGTGATGTCGCCGCTGTTATCCAGCCCTGGGCCAGATCGTTCACAGAGCGCCGCTAAGGCCTTGAAAGTAGATGGGGGATAAGCTTTCAGCGCCGGCACTTCACCAGCGTTGAGAGCAATGGTGCGGTGAGCTTCTGCATAACGGGTGAGCGAGTCAAAGAGGAAAAGAACCTGTTTTCTTTCATCCCGAAAATATTCTGCTGTGGCAATCGCGAGCTGCGCCGTTCGGAGTTTTATGGCGGCCGACATATCCGAGGTAGCGACGAAAACGATGGATTTTTTCATCCCTTCCGGGCCCATGACCTTTTCGACAAAGTGACGGACTTCTCGGCCGCGTTCCCCAATAAGGGCGATAATCGTAACATCTGCATTATTGGCCCGTGCAATAGTTCCAAGAAGCGTTGATTTACCGACGCCTGAACCCGCAAATAGTCCAGTTCGCTGTCCTTGGCAGAGGGGTAAAAATGTGTCGAGTGCCGCGACGCCCGTATTTAGCCTCGGCCCCAAAGCCTTTCTCAGAATTGCGGAGGGCGGCAGAGCATCAAGTTTTGCGCGGTTGGAACCGCTGATCGGCGTCGTTCCGTCAATGCACCGCCCTTCATAATCAAGTATTTTTCCAATCCAGTCTTCGGAAGGGTAATGTTGGGTGGCTTGTATATGTTCTACTCTCTGACCGATTTTAACGTCAGCGACAGAACTGTATAAAGATGCCATGGCTCTTGAACCTTCCAAGGCAATGACCTCGCCGCGGACTTTTGAGCCGTCTGACTTTACAATTTCAATAAGAGCGCCTTGACCGAGGCGATGATTCAGGCCGCTGACATGTACGCTTTGGTCTGTGATTTTCTCAACACGACCAAAATAGCGCATAGGTGCAGGAATATCCGCTTTGTTAAAACTGTCTTCGAGGTCGGTCATAATTCGCAGTTATGGTGAATAAAGTTAATATAAGGTTCGTCTTTGTTAACTTCTCGTTCAACTCTCTGGTGTAGCCATTAACACATGGTAAACCATAGACAAGGATTGTCGGGCCATGATGAAGAGTACAAACCTACAGAACCTCGTTTCCGCGATGGCGTCTCATGCTGCGCAGCGCCACGCCGTTGTTGCCGAAAATATCGCGAATTCGGACACTCCCGGATATAAAGCCAAAGACCTACAGCCTTTCAGCGAGGTCTTTCACGAGGCGCAAATGGGGACGAAGCCCATTAATCCCGGGAATTTTAGTGTTACGGAAACAACCTCCGGGGACGCCTACTCTCCGAACGGGAACTCTGTATCACTGGAAGAGCAGATGATGAAATCTGCAGAGACCCAGAATGATCACGCCCTTGCTCTGATGCTTTACCGAAAATCCCTTTCAATGATGAAAATGGCGGTCGGTAAGAACCTGTAAATTTAGTATAAATGAGGACACTCCAGGATGGACAACTCAATTTCAAAATCAATGTCTGCTGCTTCCAGCGGCATGAATGTGCAGTCGTTTCGCTTGCGCATTGCCAGTGAAAACCTCTCCAATGCAGATACGAACGGCTATAACCGGAAACTGGTCAACTTCACGACCGAGATGGACCGCGTAAACCAGACGGAGCGTGTGAAAATCGGAGATGTGACCCTTGATCAAAGCGAGGGCGAGCAAATTTATGATCCCGGTCACCCTATGGCAAATGCCGAGGGCATGGTCATGTCGTCAAACGTAGATATGATGATTGAACTGGCTGATGCGCGCGAGGCAGGCCGGAGCTATGAAGCCAACCTTTCCACATTTCGCCAAGCCACTCAGATGTATCGCAGCCTAATCGATCTGCTTAGAAACTAATAGGAGCGTATTATGGAACCGACATCCCTCGGCGCGATGCGCCAATACCAAATTGCCAAACAAGCCCTTTCGCCGAATGCAAAACCGGCCGAAATGGGAACAGAGGCTAAAGGCTCTGCCAGCGAAGGTGTGGCTGAAAGCGCTAAGGCTTTTGCGGAAGTATTCCAGAATGTAGAAAAGACAACTGAGGCGATGGCAGCCGGACAAGCAGATGCCCATTCCGTGGTTCAGGCCATGGCGAACGCTGAGGTCGCTTTGGAAACGGCTGTGACAATCCGAAACCGCGTTGTTGAAGCTTATCAAGAGCTATTGAGAATGCCTGTCTAATGGGCGAGGCGGAAATACTTTCCATAATGCGTGAGTTCTTTTGGGCGGCCGCGCTTATGTCTCTTCCGCTCTTGGGGACAGCCTTGCTCGTGGGTCTGGCGGTGGGTTTGCTCCAAGCGCTGACCTCGATTCAGGAAATGACCCTGACTTTCGTACCCAAGCTCGGGGCCATGCTCCTTGTTTTCATCGCAACGGCCGGGTTTATGGCCCGGATGTGCATTCATCTTTTTGACTCTCTCGTCATTCCAGTGATCGCCGGTTAAATATGCCAAAATCTCTGGGGGAATTAGTAAAAAATCCGACGGTATTTTTATCCATCGGCCTGATGTTCATCATTGTGATGATGGTACTTCCTATGCCGTCATGGGTATTGGATATCGGACTGTCGGCCTCATTTGCATTCGCCATCCTCATTTTCACAATTACATTATTCATCGAGCGGCCTTTGGATTTCAGCTCATTCCCGTCAGTCTTGTTGGCGGCTTTGCTTCTGCGGCTCTCCCTCAACATATCATCGACAAAACTCATCATCGGAGAGGGGCACACGGGTCCTGACGCCGCGGGCGGTGTGATAGAAGGTTTCGCGATGTTCGTCATGAGCGGGAACATCTTTATTGGACTGATTGTTTTCTCTGTTTTGGTTATTGTAAACTTTATGGTCATTGCCAAGGGCGCTGGCCGCATGGCCGAAGTGGGTGCTCGCTTTGCCCTCGACGCCATGCCGGGCAAGCAAATGGCGATTGACGCAGATCTCTCAGCCGGGGCGATTTCTCATGCTGAAGCGGCAGAAAGAAGGATCACAGAGCAAGAAGAAACAGCTTTTCTCGGCTCTTTGGACGGTGTTTCGAAATTCATGAAAGGGGATGCGATTGCTGGCATCCTGATTACGCTTTTGAATTTAATAGCCGGTATTGCCATCGGAATTGGCGTGCATAATATCTCTTTTTCCGAAGCGATTAAAAACTATTCTATTTTGACAGTCGGTGACGGACTGGTTTCTCAGATTCCAGCTGTTATCATTTCTGTTGCTGCAGGCCTCCTCTTATCCAAAGGGCGCGGAGAGGGCACAGTCGATTTCGCCCTATTCAAGCAATTTGGTCAATACCCGGCGGCTCTGAGCGCAGTCGCAGGTATCATGGTTATTTTCGCTTTTTTCCCAGGGCTGCCGTTCCTTCCATTTATGGGCGGGGCCGCCATCCTCGGAATCGTGGCTTACTTTTCCTATCTTCGTCAGCAAGCCGAAAATGTACAACCTGAAGACGCGGACGATGCTGTCACAGAAATTCCGGAAGAGCAGAAACTTGGTGATGCGCTAGATATCGATGAAATCAGTGTCGAGCTTGCGCCAAATATTGTTCCGAATGTTATGAACGAAGAATTCGGTTTCGACCAACGCGTTCAGAAAATTCGTAAGTTTGTGGCAAAAGAATTTGGTTTTGTCCTGCCTTCCATCCGGTTGACCGATAATGCGCTCTTGGGCGAAAATGTTTACAAGATAAAAATTCAGGGTACTGAAATCGCCTCGCAAAGTTTGAAATCAAAACAGTTGCTGGCATTGATCGATCCGGAAGAACATCCGCATATTCCCGGTGAAAATACGAAGGAACCTGTCTTCCAGGCCCCGGCGCGCTGGATAGATAAAGAGCATGAAGACGAGCTGATGATGCTCGGCGTGACCGTCATTGCGCCGATTGAAGTATTGGCGACACACCTCCTCGAAGTCATACAGGATAACTTTACCAAGCTCCTGACACGCCGCACGCTTCGGAAAACACTTGATACGTTTAAAAACGTCAGTGACCCGGGCCGTTCCGAGTCTAATAAGAAAATTCTGGACGAATTCATTCCGGAAAAAGTGCCTCTGGATTTGTTACAAGGGGTGTGCCGTCTTCTATTGGAAGAGCGTATCTCTATCCGGAATATTCCGTTGATCGTGGAGACGATTGCGGAAGGCAAAACGGTTTTGAATAATACGGAGCAGTTAGCGGATTTTGTGCGTCACCGGATGAGCTACCAATTTGTTTCCAAACTTCGCGACGCACAAGGGCGCTTGCCTTTGATCCAGATTGGGCCGGATTGGGAAAACCAGTTTACGGCCAGCGAGACGACGGATGAGAGCGGACGCCGCGACGTGGCCTTGCCGCCGGATGAGTTTAACCGTCTTGCCGGTAGCGTCCGTAAGGAACTCGACAAATCTGCCAGGCAAGGTGTTTACGCCGCGATTGCCACGACGTCCAAACGCCGCCGTTTCATTCGCTCGGTTTTGAATGCCAAGGGCGTTCGTAATCCAGTCGTGGCCTATGAGGAGATCGGCACGACAGAACGTCCTGCCATTATGGGCGTAGCCTGATGGAGTTTCTGGATGGCTTTACGGCTGTCATAACGCCTTTCATGGATTCGCTTTTTGCGATCGTGGCCATCTTTACGCGGATGTCCGTCTTTATGTTTCTTGTCCCCACAATCGGAGAACGGACGATTTCTCCTCGTATTCGGATAGGGGTGGCTATTTTACTGACATGGCTCATGCTGCCGGTCGTGCTGACGCAGCCGGTTCCTATAACTCAGCTTTCAGACGCTGCGGCTTTGATCTCCAAAGAAGCTGTTTTTGGTTTTTTCTTTGGGTTTGCGCTTCGCCTTATGACGATTGGGCTTCAAGTCACAGGTAATATAATCTCTCAAGCGATGTCGATTTCTCAGCCTTTGGGGGAGGGTATTGCCACGGAGCCGAATACGACTTTGAGTAACTTTCTTATGCTGGCGGGTGTTACGCTCCTCATCACATTGAATTTTCATATCGAAGCTTTTTCCATCCTCATAAAATCCTATGATGTTTTCCCCTTGGGTGCCGTCCCGGATTTTAATAATTTTGCGTATGACTTAACAGACAAAGCCGTGAACCTGTTTCGCTGGAGCCTATCTTTGGCGTTTCCATTTATTCTTCTGAACTTTATCTACAACTTGCTTTTGGGTTTCGTGAACCGGGCAATGCCGCAACTGCTCGTCTCTTTTGTCGGTATGCCGGCGATTATCGGAATTGGCCTGCTCCTCTTGGCCGTATCCGTCACAACAATTTTAACGCTCTGGCTGGGTATATTTCAGACAGATGGCCTCACATTCAACTTTGCGGGTTAGGGAGGACTTATGAGTGAAAACGAACAGTCCGGCGCCGAAGAGAAGAGTTTTGATGCTTCGGAAACCAAAATCCGTAAATCCCGAGAGAAAGGCGATACGCCGCAATCGACTGAAGCGAATACTTTGATGCTCTATATGGGTCTCGCCATCGCCATTGTCATTTTCGGAAAAACGATTGCGTCCAATGCGCTTATTTCTCTATCAAGTATGCTTGAACACCCTGCAGATATGGGAAGCGCACTTTTAAATTCAAAGACGGCGCGCTTTGGTCAAAACGGCGCGTCTGAATTTCTTTGGAAACCCATTCTGGCTCTGGGCCCCATCTTCATGCTGCTTATTCTGGCTATCATTATTTCCCTCGTTTTACAGCGCGCCGTTATTGTCGCACCTTCAAAGCTAAAGCCCAAACTGTCACGAATTTCCCCGGTTTCAAATGCCAAGCAAAAATATGGAATGACGGGAATGGTTGAGTTCGGAAAACGATTCTTCAAACTGCTTTTCATCTCCTCTGTCGCGATGTTTTTCTTTTATAATTTGCTGAAAGAGCTGCCGGGTATGAGCGCTATTCCGCACGCTCTCATAGTCCCTGAAATGAATAAGACGGCCCTGCAGCTAATTGTCTTTATGATTATCGCCATGGGGCTGATTACGCTGGTAGATCTTCCTTATGCGTGGTTTGCTCATATGAAGAAGCTTCGCATGACTTTCAAAGAGGTGAAGGACGAGAATAAGGAAAGCGAGGGCGACCCGCATTTGAAAGGGGAGCGCCGCCGCCGGGCCTTGGCGCTTTCGCAGGCGACCATGATAAATGATGTGGCCAAGGCTGATGTCATTATCGTCAACCCGACTCATTACGCGGTTGCGCTTAAATGGCAACGTGAGCAAAAAACAGTGCCTGTTCTCTTGGCAAAAGGCGTGGATGAGCTGGCTTTCCGTATTCGAAAGAAAGCCAAGGAGTGCGATATTCCAATCTATTCAGATCCGCCCTGCGCGCGTTCCATCTATGCCGGTGTCGAAGTCGGGGACGTTATCAAGCCAGAGCATTACGCCGCTGTGGCCGCCTCCATCCACTTTGCGGATAGCTTGAAGCGTAAAGGGTAGAACTGATGACAGACAAGATAGAGGTTCTCCTGAAACTAAACAGAATTATGAAACAGAAGGCTGAGAAAAACCTCGCCGAGGCCATGCGCCATATTAAAAATTTATCAATTAAAACTTCAGAAATTCATCATAAAATACGACAGCAAAATATCGCTCTCTATAACTCCCAGGAGGGGGCCTACGTGCAGAGTGACGTAAAGGTATTTGAACAATGGAAACGGGCTCAGCTGAGGCATCTAGTCACGCTCAGAGAAGAGTTGGAGCAGGCGGAAGCCGCGAAATCCAATTTAGTTTTGGAATTAAAGACACAAACTGTTCGGCAGGATATGCTCACGGCGCAGCTCCGAAAAAGCCAGGCGCGATTAGCGGAAGAGAGAGATGAACTGGCCGATGAACGCAATCTTGAAGGGTGGCTAAATCAAAATAGGTTTGCCTGAATTCCGAAGTGATCGGCGTCAATAAAGAAATAAAAAAGAGAGGCTAAAGCCTCTCTATATTGAAATCCCATTTTTGTTTTTGGCACTTCGCGTCTTAGAAGCCCATCGCTTCACGCATGATATGGTAAATCACATTTTGCTCCATCACACCGGACACCAGGTCGGATGACGGACCAATGGCGAAGATGGGAACGTCTTCTCCGGCATGTGTTTCGCTGTGACGCTGTTCGCCATTGCTAATATAGCCTGTCGGAATAGCGGCCTTTTGAATAATGATTTCGCCGGGCTGGGCGCTAGGATCGCGAACGCCTTCAACTGCTCCGGGGCCATTTTGGTATCCCAGTGTTGTGTAGGGAAGGCCGTCCGTCCCCAAGATATATTCGCCGTTTGGCACGCCTTGCTCGTCATTACCTTTGACAACATCTAGTATCGGATTGCCTCGCGTTGGGTATCCGGCGATTGTGAAGACATGGCTGTGGTCGGCCGTGACGATTATGAGGGTTTCTGATAAGTCAACCTGTGATAAGGTTTGGGCAACGGCTTCATCGAAGGCAACACCTTCGTCCAAAGCCAGTTCTGCTCTACCCGCATGGTGGCCGTGGTCAATCCGACCGCCTTCCACCATAAGGAAGTAACCATTGTCTTCAGCGTCAAGCCGATCAATGGCCTTGGCCGTCATATCTGCAAGCGAAGGCTCTTGATTGGTTTCATCCTTGGCACGAACGAATTCCATATGGCTATTTGAAAACAACCCCAGCAGAGGGAGTTGCGATTGCGAATTTATCCGGCCGAGTGATTCCTTATTCTCAATGTAAGTTCCGCCAACTCTTTCCTCAACTCCGGTTTCAAATTCCCCTTTTCCGCCGCCCATAGCAATATCAAGGCGTCCGGATGTGAGCGCGGCCTCCAGCTGAGCCGCAATTGGAACGCATCCTTGCTTTTTGGCGAGTTCCGGTAGATCCCCTAAGCTTTCCCAATCGCGATTAGGTGAATTCGAGTAAGTCGTCGCAGGTGTTGCGTGGGTCAGCCGGGCTGTGGATACAACTCCAGTTGAGTAACCTTGGTCCGCAGCTTGCAATAAAAAATTATCGAGGGGCGCGGCGAGTGATCCCGCGCAATCATTTCTGGAGATTTCAGGTGCAACGTTAATGACGCCAGCTTTGGTTTTTTGACCCGTCATTAAAGCAGTCGCTGTTCCGGCGGAGTCAGACACTTGCTGGTTCGTATTGTAAGTCTTGGAAAGAGCGGCGTGAGGGAGACTTTCCATAGAAAGAATATGTTCCTCCCCCGTTTTTCCAATTTTTTGCCCGGCGTGTATGCGAATAGCTGTGACGGTAGAGACGCCCATACCGTCTCCCACAAACAGAATAACATTCTTGGCGCGCTTTGGCGCCTTAGGTTGATTAAGGCGGTTTTTAACAGCCAAGCGACCCATTTCAAAACTGCCCTGTTCTCCTGGATACTGAGTTGCCGGAACTGTGATGGGTTCCGAAGGCTGCATTGGCGCTGTCGGCTGCGGCACAGTCGTGCAAGCAGAAAGTAGCAATAGCGCACAGGCGCCGAGGCGGTTAAATGACATTATTCAATAGCTCCGATTTATCTAAAGACAGGATCGTCCAAACTTCTGAGTTTACGTGAATGAAGGGTTCCGCTTTGCGCTTCCCCTTTTAATATAGACATGGCCTCAAGACCAATATTCAAATGTTGCGCGACACGGCTTCGGTAAAAGGCCTCGGCTGTTCCGGGAAGTTTGATCTCGCCGTGCAGCGGTCTGTCGGAAACGCAGAGGAGCGTTCCATAAGGGACGCGGTAGCGATAGCCATTGGCGGCAATCGTTGCGCTCTCCATATCAATTGCGATCGCGCGGGATTGATTGAGGCGCGTCCTTAATTTTTCATAGCGCATTTCCCAGTTTCGGTCATCGGTTGTCACGACTGTTCCCGTGCGGACGTGCCGCTTCATCATTTGTCCCGTCAGAGACATGACGCTGGAAATCGCTTCGGTCAGCGCGATTTGGACCTCGGCAATGGTGGGAAGGGGAATGGCAGGAGGTAAGACATCATCAAGGATTTGGTCATCGCGCAAATACGCGTGAGCCAAGACGAAGTCGCCTAAAATTTGAGTTCGCCTGAGACCGCCGCAATGACCCAACATCAACCAACAATGAGAACGCAAAACAGCGACGTGGTCTGTGATGGTTTTCGCATTTGAGGGGCCAACACCGATATTGATAAGGGTAATGCCTTCATTATTCTCGGCAATCAGGTGATAGGCCGGCATTTGCGGACCCTTAAATGCTGGGTCAGACCGATAGTCTTCCGCCTTTTCAATTACGCCCTGGCCGGGACTGGCAAACCCCGTATAATTGCCCTTTCCGACAACTTTCTTCGCATGCTCGATAAATTCATCCACATAGCGCTGATAGTTGGTGAATATAACAAATTTTTGAAAATGCTCGGGATTTGTACCGGAATAATGCCGCAGTCTTTGCAGTGAGTAATCGGTTCTAAGAGCCGGGAAGAGGCTTAGAGGAAGGGGGCGATCACTTGGATGTTCCACCGCACCATCCGCAAGGTCGTCATGGATATGTTTTAGATTTGGAAGCGGGAAATACTCACCTATTCGGGAGCTATATTCCTTATCCATTTCAAAGGCAGATGGATCGATAGCAAAGGCGACGGGAATGGCGTGATTGCAATAGCCGACATAGTAATCAACATCGTAAGCCGCTTCGATGCTGGAGAGTTGATCTATCAGATAATCCGCAAAAATTTTTGGATTCGTAATGGAGGTTCCATACCAGCCAGCACCGCGGATACTAACGAAAGCATAAGGTGAGACGCCGTCTTTTTTCCGAGTTTTAATTTCGACTAAGAGATAAGGATAGCATGGGGTTGCAGAGGCTTCTCTTTTGCCCGTTTTCGCGTATTCCCCAAAAGATTTATTTATCTGGGCAATAGCGTCGTCATAGAGAGTTTTCAGCCCGCTTACGACAGCGGATATATCCTCAACCTGCATAAGGTCATCAAAAAATTCGGGGGGGCTTCCAACTTGGTTCAAAATATTCTTCCTTTAATTCAGCGGTTTGAATTGTTCTCAGCTTTGAGCCTGAGTTACAAATAAAATTTCCGCGTCCTAAAGAGTGTAGACTGTTCTGTCAATGAAAAGGCTGTTTTGAAAATCATTTAAACCTCAAACGCTCCTTGTGTCCCGCTCTCGACCACATATTTTTTACGGGTTTGCGCTCGGGCCTTCGGATCATAAACAGACGTCATTTCTTTCATTTCGAATGTCCAGTTCTCTGGCGTCACATTGACAAGGGAGTACCCGCGCTTCCGGTCGTCAAAGAAATGGATATGCGGGTTGTCCGGCAACATTTGGGTAAAACGATTATATGCATAGCTATGCGCCGTGACAGAAGTTGTCACAAATTCTGTGCCAACTGTTTGAGAGTCGGGATTGCTGTAATCCGTCTTTAGGTCGGCCTGCCACCAACTATGCATATCACCGCCGATAGAGATAAAGTTTTTTGGTCGGCGTTGTTCAGCGGCTTGAATTATCATGTCACGAGTCGGTTTATATCCGTCCCAGCCGTCACTCCAAGAGGCCGGATTGCCGTCGCGGTCTTTTTGATAAAGGCGTGAAAATAATGTGGGTTGTGCCAAAACCTCCCATGTCGCGCCAGACCGAAGGAATGATGGCATGAGCCAACGTTCCTGTGCCTTGCCAAACATGGAACGAGACGGATCGTTCAAGTCAGGACAGTTCACCATTTGCGCGCCGCCGTCCTCAGGTGTTTGGCAGGCCTGATCATCACGGTATTGGCGGCCATCGGTCAGAGCCATAGTCATCAAATTTCCGTAGTAAAAATAGTCATGCAAACGCATATTTTCGCCGTGAGGACGGCTGCGTAAGCGGACAGGCATGTGTTCATAATAGGCTTTATATGCGGCGGCGCGGCGGGCCCGCATCTGCTCAAGCGGCATATAGTTTTCATCATTCAGGTCAGCATAATCATTCACGACTTCATGATCGTCCCAGATGAATATCCAAGGCGCGTGGGCATGGGCCGCCTGAAGAGCGGGATCCGTTTTATATTGCGCATGCAGACGGCGGTAATCGGTCAGGCTTATCGCTTCTGTTGTGGCTTGCCGCCTAACCTGTGGTCCCCAAGAAGATTCGTAAATGTAATCGCCGAGATGGATAATAAGATCAGGGTCTTGGGCGACCATGTCATTATAAGCGTTGAAAAACCCCTGTTCATAATGCTGGCAGGACGCAATGCCAAAACGGAGTTTGTCAACGGGCGCTCCGAACATGGGCGCCGTCTTGGCACGCCCTGTCGGACTATTTTGTCCGTTGGCGATGAAGCGGTAGTAATATTGTCTTAGAGGCTGAAGGCCTTGAACCTCGACATGGACGCTATGCGCCCATTGTTTATTTGCAACTGATTGCCCGGCCTTGATAACGCGGGCGAAGTTTTCGTCCTCTGCTACCTGCCACGTCACATTCACAGGAGCTGAAAGACCGCCGTCTTCCGCCATGGGCATTGGCGCGAGACGTGTCCATAAAACAAAGCCATCTGAAACCGGATCGCCGGAAGCCACGCCAAGAGGGAATAAATAATTCAGTCCTTTTTCGGAACTAGACCCCAGAGACGTTATAGCCGGAGAAGAAGCTGTGGCGCAGGCGGTAAGACTTAGAGCGCTGAGGCCGGATAGAATTTGGCGGCGGGTGTTAATCATGTCTATTCCTGAAACAAGGTAGGGGCCTGAATAAAAAAACGGAGGACCGAGGCCCTCCGTTTATATCGTTTTATCTAAGCGATAACAAACCTAGAAATCGTAAGTTGCTCCGAAACGAACTTCATAAGCAGACGCGTCTGTTGAAGTGGAGAACGGCTGTCCAACCAACAATCCGCGTGGGAAGCTAGGCTCATCTAACTGACCCCAGTCGCTGTTGATCATGTTCGTGAGGTTATCGATGACCATGAAGACGGTCGCGCGATCATCTGCACGAAGTCCTGGAAGCTCTTGAGTTAGCTTCAGGTCAACCTTTGTCCATGATGGTCCAGTAAACTCGTTACGCTCTGTGCCAGGAACGAGAACGTTATTGCCTTCTAGGAACGGCGTGAAGTTAAACGCGCTGTTTCCAGAGACTGTCCGGCTGTAAGGGCGGCCTGAGCTGTGTTGGAAGAAAACAAACGCTTTAGAGGCATAATCCGCAATGAATTCCTTCTCATAACGGTAAGACGCTGTGAAGCGGTGCTTGATGTTATAGTTAGAAGTTGAGGCGACTTGCTCTTGTGGGTCATTAAACGCACGGTTTGTGTAGTTTGAGAACGCAACAGAACTTGTCATCGGCTGAATATCATTGGCATCCGTATAGGCATAACCTGCTGTGATAGCGTGGTTTTCCCACTGGCGGTTCAATCCAAGAGAGAAAGCGTATGAGTTGGCTTCTTCGTCTGCATTTGTCAGGACGAAAGCTGGCTCGCGAACACTGTCGTAAGCTGTGTAACCATCTGCAGTCGTGCCAACAGCTTCCAAGTCAGCCCGGAGGACGATGGCTTGGTTGTTGCTGCGTGAGTACTGAGCGTCAGCTGTGAATGTCCAGATTCCGCCGAACAGGTCTTCGCCAGTGTCGAAGCTTGGAGACCATGTAAAGCCAGCTGCGGCTTTCCATTCGGAAGGAATGTCAAAGTCTGGGTCCAGATAGTTAATCTCGAAGTTGTCACCAACACCGCTGGCAACCGCATCGAACAGCTCAGATGGAACGCCATAACCAGGACCTGCCGGGGCGCCGTCTTCTACGCCTGAATAGACAACGTCAGCATCGAATAAGCTACGTGATCCGTCAGTGTAACCGAAGGAGCGACCGCGTTGACCGAATTGAAGAACGTTGTTGGCAGAGAAGTTGTTTGAAAGCCAAACATTCGGATTGCCGCCGGAGTAGAGCCCTGCGCCGCCGAAAAGCTGCAACTCGGATGAGGCGTCATATGTGAAGCCAAGGCGTGGCTGCAATAGGCCTTCGCCGTCAAGATTTGTTGAGTTTGAGAAACCGTAATCGGCGACAAAGTCAGCATTCTCTTCTGGTGCATCGTCCGTTGTGTAGAAATCATAACGCAGACCCGCAACAACCTTCAGGCCGTTTTGGAAGTCATATTCGTCCTGACCATAAATAGTGTTCGTGGCGTAACCCCAAACAGCCGCTGCATCGGCAGGATTATTTGACGGTGCATTATTGTAGTAAATTGCGTCAGCAAAACCATTGCGGAAGTTTTCAATTCCATCAAAGCGAATTTCTGTTTCTGTATGCTGAACGAAAAGGTTGAAAACGTCGAGTTCTTCACGCTCAATACCGCCGGAGAACGTGTGATTACCCGTAATATAGTCAGCCTTAGCTGCCATGGTGATCACTTCATATTCCAACACATTTGCATGACGAGAGTCATCAGCTCCGAGATATACGTCTACGTCGCCAACAGAGACACGGAATTCACCGAAATCTGTTCCGCCAACAGGATTAGCGCGGGCGTCGAGGTCAAGATAATTGAAACGTAGCTCAGTAGAGAAGTTCTCAGTCCAATCAGAGTAGAGAGAGCCGGTATATGAGTTTAGTTTTGATCCGCGCTCATATAAGTGGTTCGAAAACTCGACTTCGGTGCTGTCGCCGTCAGAACGAACAGTGTTGAAGCCGTCATTGTAGTTATAAACAAATGAAGCGCGGTGGTTATCCGTGATGTTCCAGTCAAGTTTGACAAGAACTTTTTCGTCTTCGTTCGGATTACTGATCGGAAGCGTTCCTGGATCGTACTGATATTGAGTTTGAGCAATATTGATGATGTCATCAAGTTGGGCCTGAGTGATCTGGAAGTTACCATTTCCGATAGGCTGCTCGTTGTAAAGGTTCGCACCTTCTAGCTTCTCATAGGACGTGAAAAAGAACAATTTGTCTTTAATGATCGGTCCACCAACATTGAAACCATAACGGATTTCATCGAATTCGCCGAATTCCACGTCACGATCACCAACTCTGTCGCCGCGAAGGCCATCGTCAGTGTAATCAATGAAAGCGCCGCCGTGAATTTCGTTTGTACCGGATTTAGTAACCGCATTGATTTGGCAAGCTGTGAACCCGCCATACTCAACGTCAAACGGTGCGAGTTCAACAGAAACCTGCTCGATAGCGTCGAACGAGAAAGGCTGGCGTTCTGTCGGATAACCATTTGAGTTCAAACCAAATGAGTCGTTCATGCGAACACCGTCAAGTGTCAGAGAGTTAAAACGTGAGCTCTGTCCGGCGCACTGTACAGCGTTGATATCGCCGCGTGACTCGTCAACATAGATGCGAGGGTCAAGGCGAAGAATGTCAGTGATGTTACGGTTGATAGCTGGCGCGCTTTGAATTGTATCAAGTCCGAAATTGGCTGATGGGCCAACCGCTACTTCAGCGAGAACATTACGCTGGGCAACAACGATGATTTCATCTGTCACGGAACCGCCTTCAAGGGCGAAATTCAAATTGGCGGAGCCGCCGAGAGACAAAGAAATGTCTTCCACGCGTTCACCAGTATAGTTGTCTGCAGAAACAGTGACGTTATATGTTCCGCCAACAGGAAGGTTCCGAGCTGCGAAAGCGCCAACTGAGTCAGTTGTAAGTGAACGGCTCAAACCTGTTGCATTGTTTGTAAGCGTGACACTTGCCCCAGGAATTGGGTTGCCATTAGTGTTTGTCACATAGCCCTGAACTTCAGAGGTCGTAACCTGAGCAGAGGCAGTTGCCGCCATGCCCATCGTTAGGGCAAACGCGGATGCGCTCATAACGGCATTAAAGCCGAGGGATGAAAGAGTGTTTTTCATGATATAATCTTTACCTTGTGAGATTGCATTTGAAAGTGAGGCGGCTCTTAGTGGCGGCTGTTGTCACTTTTATGACAGACTCGTCATGTTTGGCAGGTGATAAGGGGTAATTTACTGTGAGCAGCTTAAAAAGACTCCAGACTGTGTCCTAAAAGTCACAATAATGAGGCATATATTCCTTTTAAGAGGCCACTGAATTAGGACTCGCATCCTTTTAAGATTCGTTTTAGGGCCTAAACGCCGTCGAGGCTGTCATTAAAACATAAAGAATCGCTGTTTATGTCATTTGTTATCGCTATCGCAGGTGGGAGTTGTTCAGGTAAAACGACCTTAGCCCGTCACCTTCAGCACCGCCTGGGCGGTGAACGCTGCCTCGCCATCCGGCAAGACGATTATTATTTTGACATAAGAGAGCGCGATAGTGCGCAAGACCTGCCCAATTTCGATGTTCCCGAGGCATTAGACTTCAAGCAGCTCGCCTCTGACATAGCTGCTTTAAAAGCAGGTGAAGCTGTAAAGCTTCCCAATTACGACTTTACGACTCATCAGAGGCGGCATCCCTCTGAACCATTGAAGCCGCGGCCCTTTATTATCGTGGAAGGTCTCTTGCTTTTGAATGCGGAGGAAATTCGTCCTCTAATTGACCACAGCGTCTATATGAAATGTAGTTATGAAAAACGGTTTGAACGCCGTCTAGCGCGTGATGTCGCCGAGCGTGGGCGGACGAAAGAATTTGTGCACAAGCAGTTTCATCAAGATGTTGAACCGGCTCATCAAACTTATGTCGCGCCTTCTGCCCAGCATGCCAATAAGATTGTCACTCAGGACGAGTACATAAATGATCTTTCGGGCCTTATTGACCGTTTAGTAAATATTCTGCCAGAGACTGAAGCAAATCCTCTTCCTCAGATGAGCCTTGCGCTTTAGGCTGATTAGAAAGCGAACCTTATGCATCATCCTGCCTTCGGCCTTTTCGGTATAGCTCTTATTCTTATTGTTGCGTTTGTCGCCTCCAATAATAAACGGGCCATCAGCCCGCGGATCGTACTTTCCTGTTTTGCCCTCCAAGTTATGATAGCGGTACTGGTGCTGTATGTGCCATTCGGGAAAGTCGTTTTGCAAGCGATGTCCGAAAAAGTCACAACGCTGCTCAGCTACGCGACGGCCGGAATAGAAATGGTTTTCGGCGGCTTGGCGGATGAAAGCCTGGGCTTTAGCTTTCTTGTCAGGGTTCTTCCGGTCGTCATTTTCTTCGCCTCCTTAATGGAGGTGTTATATCATATGAAATTCATGCAGCTGGTTGTGAAATATGGCGGTAAGGCCATTCACTTTCTGACCGGAACTAAACCGATTGAATCGCTCAATGTTGTAGCCAATATTTTCGTGGGGCAAACCGAAGCGCCTCTGACGCTTAAACCTTATCTTCCCAGTATTAACCGGTTTGAGCTTTTCACGATTATGGTGTCCGGACTGGCCTCCATCGCCGGTACAGTTCTGGCGGGATATATCCAGCTTGGTATTAGCGCCGAATATTTGATCGCGGCGAGTTTCATGTCTGCGCCGGGCGGATTGTTAATGGCTAAAATTATTATGCCTGACCCTGCGCCTGAACTGGGAGCCAAGAAAGAAGAAGATATTTTCTCGCTCGGCAGATCGACTAAACATTCCAACGTCATTATGGCGGCGGCGGTGGGCGCTCAAAATGGTGTCGCTCTCGCGGTAAGCATTGGCGCGATGTTGCTCGCTTTTGTCTCCCTTATAGCTCTTTGCAATGGACTACTGGGATGGGCTGGCGGTTTCTTTGGTCTGGAAAATTTGAGCGTTCAAAGTATTTTGGGACTCATCTTTGCGCCTGTTATGTACGCGCTGAACGTGCCTTGGGCCGAAGCTCAGCAGGCGGGCGCAATTTTTGGCGAGAAGGTCGTGTTGAATGAGTTTATTGCCTATATCAGCTTGGTAAATATTCAGGACCAACTCTCTGATCGCACAGTCATCATTCTCACCTTCGCCCTTTGCGGATTCGCCAATCTGAGTTCGATCGCTATTTTATTGGGTGGTTTAGGGGCGCTTATTCCCGACCGAATGCCCGAAATAGCCAAAATGGGTGTGAAAGCCGTCTTTGCGGCCTCGCTCGCCAATTTGATGAGTGCGGCCTTAGCGGGAATATTGGTGGCGGTTTAGGCCTTGATAAGCCCAATCTCTATCAGACGTTCCGTCAGATAGTCTCCCGCCGTAATAGGCGGCTCGGCCTTACCGCCTTTTTCGATACAGCCTTCTATCGGCGTTATCATGGCGTCATTATTCAAATGTAGGAAGAACGGCTTGGAGTAGCGCGGGAATTTTGCGCGTTCGGGGGAGGGGTTCAGAACGCGGTGGGTCGTTGAGGGCAAAAGACCCGCCGTCATACGCTGCAACATATCTCCAACGTTGACCACAACGGCGCCCTCCGGTGCGTTAATGTCCATCCACTCTCCGGATCGGTGCTTTGCCTGAAGGCCGGCTTCTTCGGCGCCGAGTAGAAGGGTAATCAGATTGATGTCTTCATGTGCGCCTGCGCGAACGCTGCCTTCGGGCTGCGGTTTGGTCTGCGGTGGGTAATGAAGAAGTCGCAGAATAGAGTTTCCAACATTTATCTTGTCTTCAAACCAGTCTTCTTTCAAATCAAGATAGAGCGCAACGGCCCGTAAAAGGTCGGCGCCGAATTTATCCAATTCTTCGTAAAGCGCGCGAGTATCCTCGTCGAAAGTGTTGAGCTCTTTGACGGAGGGCGTGTCCTTCATCGTTTTCCGGTAAGGAGATCCTTCGGGTAGGGCCCGTCCCGTATGCCAGAACTCTTTCAAGTCCGCCTGTGATTTACCTTTGGCATTTTCCGTCATGAAAGGGGAGTGCCCGCGTTGATGCCCGTCTTCCGGGTCAGCATATTGACGTTTTATGTCCTCAGGCAGCGCGAAAAACTCTTTCGCAGCGTTGTCCGCTTCATCGATGACGGCTTCGGGAATGGTGTGGTCCGAAATAACGGCGAAACCGGTTTCGCGGAAAGATTCCCCAAATTTTTTGGCGAAAGCCTCTTTTTCTTTTTTCCAGAGATTGAAGCTAATGGGCTCAATTTTTATCATAACGGATCACTTATTTTCTCCGCCTGTCATTTAGCGGGAATCGGAACTAGCACGAGCGCGACCCAAATTAAAATAGCTTTTGAAGTTGGCTTGCATATCCTAAAGACAATTATGACGACTGCCCCTACACTTTGCGTTCTTGGTTCCATCAATCTGGACATGGTGATCCAGACCGCTCATCTGCCGCGCGCCGGAGAGACTGTCACTCAGGGGAAGTTCCACTCTACGCCGGGCGGAAAGGGCGCGAATACCGCGCTCGCAGCGCAGCGACTTGGGGCTAAAGTCCGCCTGCAAGCGGCCGTGGGAGATGACCCTTACGCCAACGAAGCCTTGTCGAGTTTAAGAGCGGCGGGCGTAAATCTGAACTCTGTGGCGACGATAGACAAGGAAGCCACCGGAGTCGCATTTATTAATGTGGCGGAAGACGGTGAAAACCAAATTGCTGTTGCATCCGGGGCGAATGCCGCGTTTTTGCCTGCTCACATAAGCCCGGTCACTGAAACTGCGGTTTTAAGCCAATTTGAAATTCCGGTTCCGACCCTGCTTGCAGGGCTGGAGGGGTTTGAGGGATTTGTCGCTATAAATACTTCTCCCTTCACACCAAATGTCGCCAAAGTGTTTCAGAGAGCTGATCTGATTATTGTGAATGAAGGTGAATATGCGGCCTATCTATCAGAGCTTGAAGGGTATTCAGGACTGCTGGCCCTAACATTGGGAGGAGAGGGTGCAAAGCTATTCAAAAAAGGAAAATTGATCGCAACGGCCAAACCGCCAAAGGTAGACGTAATCGATACAACAGGGGCGGGAGATGCTTTCGCTGCAGCGCTTACGGTCGCTCTAGCTGAAGGTCAGTCAGAGATGGATGCGTTGAATTTTGCCTGCACAGTTGGCGCTCTGGCAACAACCAAGTTAGGGGCGCAGAGTGCCGCTCCGACAAGGGCTGAGGTCGGAGCGCTTCTGAAACTCTCTAAGACTTAGGCAAAAGCTCGAAAATACGATCCGGCAGAGGTTTTGTTTTTTTCAGTTCTTCCGCGGAGCAGCCTTCAAGCTCATGCGGAAAGACTGTCCAGGCATCCGTTTCATGCAAATAGAAATCTGGTGTTCGCGATGTTTTATTGCGTGTCGGTTTGTAATACACGGTGGCTACGCGGATATCGCTCGGCGTATTGCGGCGGCATTTTTCTTCCAGTTTGCTGATGATGGCATCGACGCTGCGCCCGCTGTCGAAGATATCATCAATAATCAAAAGCTGATCGTCTACATTGATCGTATCGACCAGGTGCTGAAGACCGTAAACTTTGACCGTCTTGGATTGTTTATCCATCGCTTCGTAAGAAGAGGTTCGTATGGAAAAATGATCGGTGTCACAACCAAGCAGTTCTAGCACTTCCTGGATAGCGATTCCGACAGGTGTGCCGCCGCGCCAAACTCCGACGATGAAGGACGGGCGATAACCGCTCTCAAAAATTTGCAAGGCCAGTTCGAAGGAATCTTTCAATAGCTCTTCCGCGCTGACAAACAATTTTTCCATGGGACTACTCAAGTTAAGACATTTTGGGTTCGCCTAAGCCAAGAAAGCGCCACTATCAAGAGCCTAGCGCCTATCGGCTATTCTCTTTTGTGTTCGAGACCGTTATGCAAGGCGTTCATTTCGTTTTTGGCCAAACGAAACCTAAAGGAAAAATTGATGACAAGACGCCTGATTATTGACTGCGATCCGGGACAGGATGACGCCATAAATCTTTTTTTGGCACTGCCCAAAACTGACGAGTACGAGATACTCGGTATCACAGTCGTGGCCGGAAATACGAGCCTCGAGAAAACACAGCGCAATGCGCGTCTTCTTTGTGAGTTAGCGGGACGAACGGACATTCCGATTTATGCGGGTTGCGATGCTCCGCTCAAATACCCACTTGCGACTGCTGAAGAAGTTCATGGCAGCGAGGGTTTGGAAGGCATTGAAATTACCGAACCGGAAATGGCGCTTCAGTCCCAAAACGCCGTCGATTTTATTGTTGAAACATTGATGGCGGCAGACGACAGAAGTGTCACCCTTGTCCCGACCGGACCGCTCACGAATATTGCAAAGGCGTTACAGAAAAACCCCGAGGTTGCCGGGAAAATGAAAGAGATTGTTTTGATGGGCGGGGCCTTGAAAGAAGGAGGTAACATTACGCCCTCTGCCGAGTTCAATATTTATGTTGACCCGCATGCGGCCGATATCGTTTTTGAGAGCGGCGTGCCGCTCGTGGTGTTTGGTCTTGATGTTACACATCAGGTTTTGTCATCCGATGCCGTTTTGGAGCGCATCAAGAATATCTGTAATCCAGTCGCAGATGCAGCGTATAGCCTGCTTACCCACTATGGGCGGTTTGATGCAGAGAAATACGGTACAAACGGCGCGCCGCTCCATGACCCGTGCACTATGGCCTACATTTTAAAGCCGGAGATTTTCACCCTGAAATCCTGCAATATACGGGTTGAATCGGAGTCAGAGCTGACGCGCGGCCACACAGCTGTAGATTTCTGGTATGCGACCGAGCTTCCGCGAAATGCGCGTTGGGCTTACGAAGTAGATACGCCGGGATTTTTTGACCTGCTGGTTAAGCAGCTTTCGACATATAGCTGATGAACTATTCCGCGGTAGCAGGGGCGTTGATAAGTTTCTCTCGCCAATGGCGGCGGCATAATGTGATATAGCGTTCATTGCCTCCGACTTCGACCTGTTCGCCTTCTGTGACCGCGCCGCCGGTTGCATCCACCCGCATATTCATGGTCGCTTTGCGACCACACCAGCAAAGCGTTCGGATTTCGCGTATATCGTCCGCAATTGCCAAAAGCGCTGCGCTGCCCGGAAAAAGCCGGCCTTGAAAATCCGTCCGTAATCCATAGCACATGATGGGGATACCGTGGTCGTCGCTCACGCGGGCCAATTGCCAGACTTGATCGCGAGTCAGAAATTGGGCTTCGTCCAGAAGAACGCAATCAATCCGCTTTTTCTTGTGAGATTTCAGGATGTGTTTCTCAAGATCAATTTCTTCGCAAAAAGTGTCTGCTTTAGACTCCAATCCAATCCGGGAGGTAATCAAAGCTCCGCTGTCCTCGCGGTTGTCGATGACAGGCTTTAACAGCAAGGTGTGCATGCCGCGTTCAAAATAGTTATAAGACGACTGCAATAAAATAGTCGACTTACCGGCATTCATTGCGGAAAAATTGAAATAGAGTTTTGCCATGCCAGTTGCTCGGAATCGGAAGTTCCGAAAGGGTATATGGAGAGTCGCAATTCCGGGGCAATGGTAAATTTGTCCGAAGCTGTTGAGAACGATCAGACAGCGGAAGTGGAAATCAAGCTTTTGGCAAAGATTGTGCCTGATTGATTTTATCCATCTTTGAACTGAACTCTTTCAAGTTTTTTACAAAATCTTTGGTCTTTGAGGCGTCCTCACCGGAAGGAATAAGCGTGCCAGCCAATTTTTTTGCAATAGTCGAATAGGTTTCCAGGCCTGCGGCCGTCGTCTCTAATGTTGAACGCCTCTTGTCACCTTGGCTTGGTGTTTTCTTAACGAGCCCTTGCTCGATCAATGAGCTGACAGCCCGGCTGACAATCGTTTTATCCATGGGGGTGACGGCCGTGACGTCTGCGGCTGTTCGTCCGGGCTCATCGGCAATGGCGGCCAAAACGCGCCACTGGCTCTGGTTAATATTTGCTTCTGACCGTACAATTTCGAGCGTGTAGCGACTTATCTGGTCAGCCAGAACAATCACTTGATAAGGCCAGAAACTTTCCAGGTCGATATGCGTATCTTCATCAACAGACATACAACCTTT
The DNA here is from genome assembly GCA_963972195.1 of uncultured Hyphomonadaceae bacterium. GTDB lineage: Bacteria > Pseudomonadota > Alphaproteobacteria > Caulobacterales > Maricaulaceae > Litorimonas. The sequence goes on from CAXATH010000002.1 coordinate 394,380, forward strand.
ATGCAAAAAAGATGTTGCAATTGCAACCAATTACTGTTAGTTGTTATCGCAACTAATAATATTGAGAGAATTGGAGAGCGTTATGGCTGATCTTTTTGAAAACCCAATGGGGCTGGATGGCTTTGAATTCATCGAATTTTCTGCGCCTGAAAAAGGCCATTTGGAAAAGATATTTACGACGATGGGTTTTACCAAAATTGCCCGTCACCGGTCCAAAGATGTAGAGTTATGGCGTCAAGGCGACATTAACCTGATTACAAATTACGAAAACAAATCTCCCGCCGGGCATTTCTGCCGCGAACACGGTCCCTCCGCTTGCGGTATGGGCTTTCGTGTCGAGAATGCGAAACAGGCCTATGAGCGCGCAATTGAGCTTGGCGCAGAAACGGTAGATACGCATGTCGGGCCAATGGAACTTTCCATTCCGGCGATACGCGGCATTGGCGGCGGCCTGATTTACTTCATTGACCGTTACGGCGATGACCTTTCAATCTATGATATTGATTTCGAATATTTAGAGGGTGTTGATAAACATCCAAAAGGCTTCGGCTTTAACGTTGTCGATCACCTGACCCACAATGTTTACCGGGGCCGCATGGATTATTGGGCGGAATATTATGAACGCCTATTCAATTTCCGTGAAATCCGCTATTTTGATATTAAAGGTGAATATACGGGTCTGAAATCCCGCGCTCTCACCGCGCCGGATGGCAAAATTCGTATCCCGCTCAATGAAGAGGGCGAAGACGGTAAAGGCCAGATCGAAGAATATCTGCTGGAGCATCGCGGCGAAGGCATTCAGCATATCGCTCTATCTTGCGATGATCTTTATGTCTGCGTCGATAAATTACGCGATGCGGGTGTAAACTTGATGAAGGCTCCGCCGGATACATATTACGATATGCTCGACGAACGCCTGCCTAATCACGGCGAAGACGCCGAGGAATTGAAAGTCCGCGGCTTACTTCTCGACGGAAGCACGGACGACAATGATCCGCGCCTGTTATTGCAGATCTTCGCTCAGCCTCAAATTGGGCCGGTATTCTTTGAGTTTATTCAGCGCAAAGGCGATGAAGGATTTGGTGAGGGCAACTTTAAAGCTCTCTTCCAGTCAATCGAACGTGATCAAATCGAACGAGGTGTTTTGGAGACAACTCCCAAACCTAAAGCGAGGGCCTAATGACGATCAAGACAGATGGATTTCATCACGTTGCCTATCGATGCAAAGACGCCAAGGAAACGGTTGAGTTTTATCAAAACCATTTGAATATGGATTTCCAACTGGCGATCGCCGAAGATCACGTACCTTCGACCGGGGCGTATGATCCTTACATGCACATATTTATGGATGCGGGTAACAATAATGTTCTGGCTTTTTTCGAACTGCCGGAACAGCCCGATATGGACCGAGATCGTAACACGCCGGAATGGGTGCAGCATATCGCCTTGAGAGTCGAAACCCTCGAAGATTTGTTGGAGGCGAAAGAAAGCCTCGAGTCAGCAGGCATCGACGTCCTTGGACCGACCCATCACGGGATATTCAAGTCGATATATTTCTTCGACCCCAATGGACATCGTCTTGAACTGGCCGCAAATATTCACACGCCGGAACAAATGACGAAGCTACGCACTGTAGCCCCAGAGATGCTGGCCGAATGGTCAGAGACGAAAAAAGCCCCGCGTCATGCGGCGTGGCTTCATGAAAAAATTCAAAACGAAAGCTAGATTTATATGAAACTCGCTTCCCTTAAAGATGGCCGCGACGGCCAGTTAATTATTGTTTCCCGTGATCTGTCTAAGGCGGCAGATGCGAGCGACATCGTCCCTACACTTCAAACGGCCCTTGATGACTGGGATTTATACGCGCCTCAGCTTGCCGCAAGGTATGAAATGCTGAATGCTGGAAAGGTGGACAGTTTTGATTTCGATCAGACAGCTTGTCACTCACCGCTACCGCGCGCCTATACCTGGATGGATGGTTCGGCCTATCTCAATCACGTCGAACTTGTCCGCAAAGCCCGAGACGCCGAAGTGCCGGAAAGCTTTTATTCGGACCCGCTTATGTATCAGGGTGGCTCTGACAGCTTTATCGGTCCGCGCGATCCTATCATCGCGGCTGATGAGGCTTACGGCATCGACATGGAAGCGGAAATTACCGTTATCACAGATGACGTTCCGATGGGCGTTTCCGTCAAAGACGCCGGAAAACACATCAAACTCATTATGCTTGTTAATGATGTCAGCTTGCGCGGACTCATCCCGAATGAGCTTCGTAAAGGCTTTGGCTTTGTACAGGGCAAGGCATCAAGTGCTTTCTCACCAGTTGCCGTCACCCCTGATGAATTGGGCGATGCTTGGGGCGAAGGAACTATCGATCTTCCGCTCCTCGTTGATTATAACGGCAAGCCGTTCGGCAAGGCCAACGTCAAACAAGATATGACATTTAATATGTCAGAACTTGTCGCCCACGCCGCTAAAACGCGAGACCTGAGCGCTGGCGCAATTATCGGGTCCGGTACGGTTTCAAATAAATTTGAAGGCGGCGAAGGCAAGAAAATTGAAGAAGGCGGCGTCGGTTATAGCTGCATCGCTGAAATTCGGATGATTGAAAAAATCCAGACCGGCGAATTTATCACGCCGTTCATGCGCTTTGGCGACACAGTCGGCATTGAGATGAACGACGCAGAAGGAAAATCTATTTTTGGACGCATCCAAAATGTCGTCGAGAAATATGAAGGCCCGGATGCCTAAAGAAAAGAAGTTTAGTCTATGATGACGCTTTACGGATATTGGCGCAGCTCTGCGAGCTATCGAGTTCGCATTGCTTTGGGCCTAAAAGGAATTGAAGTCCGCCATGTCCCGGTCAATCTCCGGGAAGGCGAACAGCTCCTAGCCGAACATTCCGAACGTAACCCGCAAGGTTATCTACCGGTTTTGGAGTTAGAGGACGGAACACGCCTTACTCAATCTCTAGCCATTCTGGATTATCTGGACGCGACACATTCAAACCATCCGCTGATGCCCGAGGACGCAATTTTACGGTCTCGTATATTAGCGGCCTCTTTGATTATTGCCTCCGATATTTCTCCCATCCAAAATCTGTCCGTTTTGAAATATATTCGGGCGGAGCATGGGCAGGAAGATGCGGGCGTTAAAAAATGGTCCGCTCACTGGATCGCCAAAGGGTTTGAATGCCTTGAGAAAATGGCGAGCCCCGATACGAAATTTTTCTATACTGACACGCCGATGTTTTTTGAATGTTGCCTTGTGCCGCAAATTTATAATGCACGCCGTTTTGGCGTAGAGATGGACCGATTCCCGAACCTCCTTCGTGTCGAAAAAGCTTGTCAGGCATTAGAAGCATTCCAAGCCGCTTTGCCAGAAGCGCAGTTAGATGCCCCGAAATAACTCAGAAGTTTTCGTCTGAAATAGGCTTCGTCTTAGTTCGGTGAGGGGGTATTCGATAATCCGCCGCCAAGTGCAATAAAGAGCGAGACTGAATTTTGGTCTTCCATCCGGCGGGCCTGCAATAGGCTTTGTCGCGCGGTAAAGAGATTTCGTTCAGCATCGAGAACTTCAAGATAATTTGCAACACCTTCATCATATTGCAATTGCGCGAGACGGGCGATTTGCTCCTGCGCCTCGACATTGCGGAGGCGCGCATCCACGAGTTCCGCCAGCCAACGACGGCCGGCTAGAGAGTTGGAAACGTCCCGGAACGCATTTTGTATTGTCAAATCATAGGTCGCGACGGCCTCTTCTTCGACGGCCCGAGCAAGCGCGAGGTCCGCTTTACGGGCCCCTGCGTCGAATATCGGAAGGCTAATAGAGGGGCCAAATCGCCACGTCAGGCTATCCGTGTCAAAAAGATCGCCGAGCTCGCTCGACGTAACTCCGCCTGATCCGGTCAAAGATATGGTCGGGAAAAAGGCGGTTCGGGCGACAGCTATATTTGCACTCGCGCTTCGAAGGCTTTGTTCTGCGGAGATGATATCCGGACGCACCAGTAAGAGGTCGGAGGGCAAACCCGCGTCTAGACGAAGACTAGATGTTTGCTCTCCTAGTGAAAGCCCGGACGGGAGTTGTTGGGGGTATGTACCGCCAATAAGAACAGTAAGCTGGTTTCGATTTTGCGCTTCCAAGAGTTTCTGGTTGCTCAAGGCCTGCTGAGCCTGGGTCAGAAGAGCTTGGGATTGGTGGAAATCAAGAGCGGATGTTATGCCTGATTCCAATCGGATTTCAGCCAGTCGTAACCCTTCCTCTCTTGATCTCATAGTGTCTTCTGCCAACGCAATTTGAGCCTTGGATTCGATCAAGTCGAAATAGGTGGAGGCCACATCGCCAATCAGGGAAATATAGAAAGCGCGCTGCGCCGCCTCAGTTGCCAGATATTCCGCGCGCGCAGCTTCACTTAGATTACTTAGGCGCCCCCAAAAGTCGATTTCATAAGAAGCAATTCCTACCCCAATATCAAAATTGTTGAACGTGATAGAACTCGGCACATTTGCGCCTTGTCCGCCGCCTGTGACGCCGCCTAAACTGCCCGAATCTGTCGGAACACGGCTTCTCACCGCGTTGCCAGTCGCGGTCACTGTCGGTAAGCGGCGACTGTCTTGAATACGAAAGCGCGCCCGGGCTTGTTCAATCCTTGCCGTTGCGGCGTGTAGGTTGCGATTATTTTCGAGGGCGGTCTCGATTAAAAGCTGAAGCCGCTCATCAATGAAATAGTCCTGCCAATTAATCTGGCTAGCTGCGAGTGACCCTTCGGGCTGAAGACTGGTATCGTAAGCAGCGTTCGTGGCTGGGTCGGGAGAAATATATTCCGGCTGAATGTGCGAGCAGGCGGATAGCAGGATAAACGAGAAAGAGACTGAGCTGAGTAACCGCGTCATGACGCGCTCCCTTCTTTATTATGAGTCTCCAATTGTCCGGAAGCTGTCGGATCTTTCCGGCTGAGGTGCTTCCGGATTAATAAATAAAGTAGCGGAATAACGAAAATGCCGATGGCCGTGGCCGTTACCATGCCGCCCATTACGCCGGTGCCTACAGCGATACGGCTATTTGCGCCAGCGCCGCTTGAAATCACCAACGGCACCATGGCGAGAATAAATGCCATGGATGTCATGATGATGGGGCGTAGTCGTAATCGAGCGGCGCTTCTCACAGCCTCGAGAGGAGACTTTCCTGTTTCTTCTTCTTCAATGGCAAATTCGACGATGAGAATCGCATTCTTTGCGGCGAGACCTATAATTGTGATCAATCCAACATTGAAATACACATCCGCCGATAAGCCTCTCAGCATTGAAAATGTGACGGCCCCTAGGACACCTATGGGGACGATTAAGAGTACAGCGATAGGCATCGCCCAGCTCTCATAGAGGGCTGAGAGAAGTAGGAAGACAACCAAGATAGATAATCCGAGCAACGCGCCAATTTGGCCGGCGGAGCGTTTTTCTTCAAAACTGAGACCGGTCCATTCCGACCCAATGCCTTGGGGAAGTTGCGCGACCATTTCCTCAACGGCGGCCAAAGCGGCACCTGACGACTTGCCCGGAGCGGCCTCTCCAGAAATCGTCATGGCCGGATACCCATTATAACGCGCGAGACTTGGCGGACCGGCAGTCCATTCTGCTGTTGCGAAGGTACTGAAAGGAACAAGTTCTCCAGTTTGATTTGGGACGCGTAGCGATAGAACGTCTTCTGCGGTCATACGGTGAGGCGCATCAGCTTGGACATAAACCTGGAGTGATCGACCTCCACGGATAAACTCATTCGCAAAAGCCGAGCCAAAATTAATTGCCAATGTGCTGTTAACGTCCGAGATAGACAAGCCAAGTGATCGGGCAAGCACCCGGTCTATGTTAACACGTAATTGTGGAGAGGCGGCTTGGTCTTCAGGCCGGACATTCGTGATAATGTCGCTCTGGCTCATTAACCCTAACAGCTGGTTACGCGCATTTGTGAGAGCTTCTCTTCCCTGTCCGCCTCTATCTTGAAGTTTGAGGCTGAACCCACTGGCATTGCCCAGAGATCGAATAGCAGGGGGTTGGATAACAAAAACCATCGCATTATCCAGTTGTGAAAACTCGCCCATGGCTCTGCCCATCAATGCTGAGGCTTTACTTTCTTCCTCCTTTCGCTTTTTCCAATCATAGAGCGGACTGAACATGAGAGCATTATTTTGACCTTGGCCAAAAAAGCTGAATCCACGAACAACAACCAAATTCTCAACTTCGGGTTGGTCCAGCCAGAAATCAGAAACGGGCTCAATCGTCGCTTCCGTTCTTTCACGCGTTGCGCCGGGAGGCGCCTGAACGGCTGTAATCAAGTAGCCTTGATCTTCTACGGGGAGGAAAGCGGTTGGCAGGCGGGTGAATAGGAAACCTGCTAACCCAACAAGTACGCAAAATACGGCAAAACCGCGAAGAGGTCGGGACAGTATCCCGTCTGTTGTCCGTCCATATCTGTCCGTCATGCGCCCGAACCAACGATTAAATCCACCAAAAAATCTAGTGCCAATATTCCATTTGGATACCTTCTTAGTGTCGCTTCCTTTCTCTGTGTCTTGAGGAATCGGCTTCAGAAAAGTCGCGCAGAGTGCGGGCGTAAGCGTCAGAGCCATGAGCGCAGAGAACAAAATGGAAATCGCCAAAGTGACCGAAAATTGCTTGTAAATCCCGCCGGTTGATCCCGGAAAAAATGCCATAGGCAAGAAAACAGCGACGAGAACAAGCGTAATCCCGATGATAGCGCCCGTAATTTGATCCATAGCTTTTCGAGTCGCTTCCTTAGGAGGCAAACCTTCCTCGCGCATGATCCGTTCGACATTTTCAATTACAATGATCGCGTCATCAACAAGAATACCAATTGCCAAAACCATTCCGAACAGGGTCAAAACATTTATGGAAAATCCGAATAGCCATAATCCAAGACAAGCGCCCGCGAGTGCGATCGGAACAACCAGAGTCGGGATAAGCGTTGCTCTCCAGCTTTGGAGAAAGAGGAACATAACAAGGAAAACCAAGGCCATAGCCTCAAGGAGCGTTTTAATAACTTCCTTGACAGATACGCGAACGAAAGGCGTGGTATCATAAGGGATTTTCCATTCGACATCTGAGGGAAGACTGGACTCCAATTCCTTCATGCGAGTTTCTACGCCCTCGGCAGCCGCGAGTGCATTCGCTCCCGTTGCGAGTTGAATGGCCATGCCCGCCATAGGCTGGCCATTTAGCGTGGTGCTGGTGGCGTAGCTTTGTGCGCCTATCTCAACACGCGCGACATCTTCCAGACGAACAGTGGCCCCGCCCGTTTCGGCCCTGAGGATGATTTTCTGAAATTGTTCGACGGTCGAGAATCTATTCTGCGTTATAATCGTCGCCGTAATTTGTGTTTGTTCCAGATTAGGGAGAGCGCCAAGAGAGCCCCCCGCTGTCTGGCTGTTTTGTTCTCTAATCGCGAAAAGCACCTCTGACGGCGTTAATTCGTAAGACGCCAACTTTTCCGGGTCGAGCCAGACACGCATGGCGTATTCAGAGCCAAACAAAGTGACATCGCCGACGCCCGGAACGCGTCGTAATTCATCAATAACCTGAATGGAGGCAATGTTGCCCAAATCCGTTGTGCCCAAGTCGCCGCTTTTCGACGTCAATGCGATAATTTGGAGGAATGAAGAGTTGGCTTGGCGGACTTGAATGCCCTGACGTCGGACGTCTTCCGGCAGGCGCGCTTCAACCGTGCCCAGACGGTTTTGGACTTCGGTTTGCGCAATATCAATATCTGTTCCTGACTCAAAAGTCAGGGTGATGGAGCCAGTCCCATTAGATTGGCTCGAGGAATCCATATAAAGAAAGCCTTCAACGCCATTGAGTTGCTGTTCTATGATCTGAATGACATTTTGTTCAAGTGTTTCCGCGTCCGCCCCAGGGTAAACCACTGAAATAGAAAGTGAAGGCGGGGCGATTTCGGGGTACTGCTCAACGGGAAGTGCGCGCAAAGCAATAAATCCAGAGAGCAATATGCAGAGTGAAATCACCCAAGCAAAAATCGGTCGATCAATAAAAAAACGCGGCACAGCTTAATCCAACTTTTTTATGAAGCTCATAATCACGGATTGCCGTCTTCAGCGGAATCTGATGTTTGAGGGGAAATTTCTTGCGATGAAGGAATTGAACTGGATCCGGAGCCTACTTTAACGGGCGTGCCGGGTCGAAGTTGTTGGATATTGCTTGTGATCACTTGATCACCAGCTGACAGGCCGCTCTCTATCACCCATTCCTGACCATCCATAGGGCCGAGCTCGACAGGCTTCGCTTGAACTTTACCTTCTGCGTTGACGACAAAAACGCTTGCCCCTGATTCAGCAATACTTACGGCACTTTGCGGCACAGAAAGGCCATCTCTTCTAGATCCTACATAAAACCGGGCGTGAACGAATTCCCCCGGAAGCAAAATATTATCGGGATTGGGGAATTCCGCTCTGAGATTAACTGTTCCGGTGGTTTCATTTACAGAAAAATCCAAAAAGTCCACATATCCGGGTTCAGAGTAGGGACTGCCATCTCCGAAAAATAGCTCTACCTTTGTCTGGCCATTCTCATCTACTTCAATTGTACCATCCGCAATCGCTCGGCGAATTTCAAGAACCTTGGATGACGATTGAGCGACAGTGACGTAAACTGGGTCTAGCTGTTCTATTTGGGTCATCAACGTGGCCTCGCCGGCGCTAACTAAGGCGCCTTCAGTCACGTTGGCACGGCGAGCGCGTCCAGCTATCGGAGCGCGAACGGTTGTATATCCCACTTGTAAATTCGCTGAGTCTATTTGCGCCTTGATCTGTATAACGCTGGCTTCGGCTTCGCGGGACGCCGCGACAGCCGAGTCATATTCCTGTTGGCTGATAGCTTGCAATTCGACGAGGTTTTCAAATCGATCTACAACGGCTCGAGCATTCGCTGCCGTGGCTTCGGCGCGCTGTAAGCTGGCTTTTACTTGCGCCAGATTGGCTTTCATTTCTCTGGGATCAATATTAAAAAGCGCTTGGCCTTCGGTAACATCAGTCCCTTCTTCATAAAGGCGCTTTTGAACAATTCCGGTCACTCGCGCGCGCACTTCTGCTTGTCTAACGGGTTCGACGCGTCCGGGGAGTTCTATGATGTTGGGGACATTGTGTTTGCGTACTGTTACAGCTTGAACAGTCATAGCTTGGTTTGCCGTTGTCGCCGCTTGTGACTGCGCGGGTGCGTCTTGTTTATCGCCCGCTTGGCAAGCGATAAGAATGAGCGGGATTAAATAGGACGAAAGTTTGAGGTATTTGAGCACTGGCATAATGACTTCCTGTTAGGTTCAAATTCGAACCTAATTTGAAAACAGTAATAATCTCGGGGATAGGTAGGCCCCTTAAATAGAGTTTTCAACGGGTTTGAGCGGTCTTTTAGACGCATCTCTTATGCATTTATGCATAGGAATCCTGTGGACCCTAAAATTTTGTCTGCATTCTGGGTGTATTATTTCAATTAGAAACGGAACTTGAAGCGCCAAAAAGCGGCTTCAAAATTAAAAATTTACCTGAATGGACAGAAAATGTTTCTTGGGGCTTGCAAGTAGAGCTGCTCAACACAAAATTCCTAGTGGACACTGTAAAACACGTGTTTCTTGAATAAGGATAATGAAATGATTTACCTAAATGCTCTGGTGGGAACGCTTTTTCTGACGTTGGAAGCGGGTGTATTGATTGAGGGTGTGACCTGGATGATAATGGACGCCTTTCATGCGTCCCGAAATGTTTTGATGAGTGGAGAAATGTTGATGTTGCTGCCTTTGGCCGTATTGGCATTTTTTGTGTTCAAAAACGCTCTCTCTGCTGAAAAAGACATTTTAGAGGGTAGTTTGTAAGTTAGCAGACCACTTCTAGAGGACTGCTCGCAACAAATAGGCCTTAATCCGTTCATCAAGGTTTTGAGGCCTATCTAGGCCCATGCGTCTAATCGCGGCAAGTTGATCCTTGTCCGGCTTTTTACGGAAACCTTTCCAGGTCATTCGGATCAATTTTGATTTGGACTTTGAGATAGGTTTGAGTTTGTCCAAAGCTTTTATGAGTTTTTGCTCGACAGCTGTAAAATCGGTTCCAAACGGGTATTCGGGCAACAGGCCCTTTTCGCGGAAAGGAGCAAGTTTTTGCTCAATATGGCGGCTTGTATTCTCCGACCAAAAATCAGGTTTGTTGAAGCCCTTTGATAATTTACCGTTTTCCTGTGCCGTTTTTATAAGGTCATCCTGAAACTGCGCGTCTGCTACGGAAATCATTCTCTTGATCACATCGGCATCATTGGCCCCTTTTAAATCTGCCACACCGTATTCTGTTATCACAATATCTCTCAAATGGCGGGGTATGGTAATGTGACCATAGCTCCAGACGATATTGCTCTCTGCCTGGGACCTCCCGTCGCGCAAAGCGTTCAGCATTATTAGGGAGCGGGCATTGTTCAAGGCAAACGACTGACGGACAAAATCATATTGTCCCCCAACGCCGCTGATGACCTGACCATTTTCAAGACCGTCAGAGACAACAGCTCCCAGTAGAGTGGCTTTCATGCCATTATTTATAAAGCGTGCCCTACGTCGGTTTTTTTGCTTTTCCTCAAAGTCTTCATGGGCATCGTTGATAAACCTGACCCGGGTCATGTTAATCTTTTGCCGCAAAGTGTCGGGCATCGCTTTGAGACGGCAATAGAGTGATGTCGGCCCCACGAAAAATCCGCCATGCACGAGAATCCCGTCAACTTCACGCTTTATGACGCCGCCGTCTATGAGATCCAGAAAGCTATCGACGAACATTTCGCTCATCCCGTGCAGTCCGGTTTCAAACGGGTCGAGATGAAGCTGCTCTAATTTCTCGTCAAGATGCAGGGCGCTCATGATTTTTCGATAATCTTTGTTGTTATTCTGCCTCAAGATAAGAGCGTAAGCGACGGCGTCTCCAATAGAGCCGATCCCGATCTGTAAGGTACCGTTATCGGGTATGAGGCCGGAGGCGTAAAACCCCGCGGCATATTCGGGAAGATTGACGGGCCTTTTGGGGATATTGAAAAGCGTTGAGCTTTCGCAGTCGCCCTTTAAAAGATAATCGATTTCACGCGCTGATATTTCTGCATCGCCGGGCATAAATGGCAAATTCTCATTCAACTCACCGACGACGATAAAGTCTGATTTTCCTGATTCGCGCGCTTTTAGAAGGTCAAGAGTAATGTCGGGGTTACAGGACAAGCTATAATTCCAATTGTTTTCTTCCGAAGCCAGTAATTGGACAACCAGGTTAATCCCGTCTTCAAGAATATAAGTCCCGGCGTCGGAATAGTTTGCGCTTATATAATTTTGCTGGACGGAGGAATTACCAAGCCATTGCCCGGCGGCCAGAAAAAATTCACAGACCTCAACATTACTTGGCAAATTTTCATCGTGAAGGTCTTGCGCGAAATCAAGTTCACAATACCCTGCGTAAAGTCGCCGCTTAAGGGGCTCTAAGAAACGGCGCTCCATATCTGATGATGCCTGCGGGGTATTTAGGGTGAGAGCCGTGTATATCTTGAGAGAATAAGACGGATTTTTGCGGACCTTATTATAAATGGCATTAATGACATGGTTGGCTTTACCCAAGCCCAGAGGGGTCGCCATGACGATTTTACCGTCCAGACGCTCAATGATTTTATCGGCTAATAAATCTGCATCTGTGAACTTTGCTGTTTTATCAGCCATTTGTAGTGAGCTCATGCCTGCCAATAGGGGTCAGGTTTGAAGCGTTCGCCATAGGTTTTTTCCAGTTCGAGCAAGCCATTGTGAACTTTATTATATCCCCGCGATTGCGCATAACGCATGGGTCCGCCCCGGAAGGGTGCAAAGCCTGTTGCAAATATCATAGCGCCATCCAGCGCGTCCGTGTCCGAGACGATATCTTTGCGAAGGCATGTTGCGCAGGCGTTGAGCATAGGCAGAATGAGGCGGTCCTGCGCATTAGAAGGCGGGGTTCCAGGCTCCTCTTTTTGAGCTTTTCCGTTTTTCCATTTGTAAAACCCTTGTCCGGTTTTTTTACCCAAATGTCCGTTTTTCACTTTCTGACTGACAAACTCAGGAATGTCGGCAACGGGGGTTTCCAGTTGCTCCCGAAGAACGTCCCCGACATGTTCGCAAATATCCAGACCAACTTGATCCGCCAGTTCAATCGGGCCAACTGGCATACCAAATTCTTCGGCGGCTTTATCTATTGTTTCGGCTTTAATTCCGTCTTCCAGCATCAGGATGGCTTCAAGAATATAGGGCATAAGTGCGCGATTGACCAAAAATCCCGGCGCGCTTTTAACGTCGACTGGGAGTTTGCCAATCTGTCCGATAAAACCGCGGGCGCGATCCATTGTGACTTTGTTTGCGCCCTTCCAATTCACGATTTCGACTAAATCCAGACTGGCGACCGGATTAAAGAAATGAATGCCGGCAAAGCGTCCCTTTTTCTTGAGAGAGCGTCCAATATCGGCCAGGGGAAGGCTCGACGTATTGGTGGCCAGAACGGCCGTAGTTTTCAGATCCGGCTCGACAGAAGCGTAAATCTGTTTTTTAATTTTTTCGACTTCCGGGCCGGCCTCTATAAGGATGTCTGCCTTTTGAACGCCGTTTTGTTGAGGGTCTGGTATCAACCTATCCAAAGCGTCGCGCGATTGCATGGAGTTCAAATGACGTTTTTGCGTCATGGCTTTGGCCCGTTTCATAGCCACGCCAATGGCCTCGTTTTCAATATCCGCCAAAGAGACATTCAGCCCTTGTATCGCGGACCAAGCCGCGATGTCCCCGCCCATAGCCCCGGCGCCAATCATATGGAGGTGATCAAACTCTGATTTGCTCTCGCCAGAAGACTTCAGGGCTTCGCGGAGGAAGTATACACGGATTAGATTTTGCGCTGTCTCGGAGAACATCAGATTCGCAAAAGACCGCGTTTCGGCTCTAGACATCTTTTCTCTGTCAGCTCCGTGTTTTTCCCAGAGATCAATTAGAGCGTAAGGGGCGGGATAATGTGATTTCGGAGCTTGTTTTTCTGTATGGGAACGCATTTTTTTAGCGGTCAATGAACGTCCGAGACCAGTTTTTATCAACCCTTCAATAGGCGAATTTGTCCCGGATTTCGGCGTGTTTTTTATGATGTCTTGCGCGCAGGCTTTAACATGACGTTCCTCGACAACTTTATGGACGATGCCGAGCGATTTCGCTTTACGGGTATAAGCTGTTTTGCCTGTAAGCATGTAGGTCATAGCTTCGATAGGGTTAATCAGCCGAGTTAGTCTCACAGAGCCGTCTAGCCCCGGATGAAGTCCGAGTTGGACTTCCGGAAAACCGAATTTGGCTCCGTCGACCGCAATGCGGTGATCACAAGCTAAAGCCAGCTCAAAACCGCCGCCCAGACAGTGGCCGTGGACGATAGCTATGGTGGGATAGGGGAGAGCCTCCAGTCGGTCCAGAATGGCTTTGCCTTGAGACAGCTCGTCTATCATTATTTCGGGCGACTTAACTTCTCGGAAATCTCGAATGTCAGCGCCGGCGCAAAACCCGCTCTCCTTTTCTGACCGGACAACCAGACCCATAGGCGGATTGTCCTCAAGATGATCTAAAACCGAAGATAAATCTTCGAGTACGTCTCGATTTAGAGTGTTTACAGATTCACCTTGGCGGCTGAATAAGAGCCAAGCGACATTGTTTTCATCGCGGCCCACCCGAAAGTGACGGAAGTCTTTGTAATTATTGAGACCGCCCTTTTCCATGTCGCGAGACTGGAGAGCGGAGAGAACAGGATTATACAGCGTCATTATCTAAACCCTCTCTATCAACATGGCACCGCCGAGGCCGCCGCCAATACATTCAGTGGCAATTCCGCGCTGTCCGCCCGTCCGGTGAAGCGCGTTGACCAAATGAAGAACGATGCGGTTTCCGCTGGTTCCGACCGGGTGGCCGAGGCTGATCGCCCCGCCGTCAATATTAAGCTGATCTCTATTAATTTTGCCGAGAGGTTTTTTAAGACCAAGAACATCTTTGCAGAAGTCTTCGTCCTGCCAAGCGGCGAGGCAGGCCAGAACCTGGGCCGCAAAGGCCTCGTTGATTTCCCACAAATCGATATCTTTTAGGCCCAGCTTGTGTTTTTGGAGGAGCGGAGTTGAACTCATGACAGGGCCAAGTCCCATGATCTTAGGATCAAGCCCGGCCCAGTTTGAATCCGTTAATTTGGCTCTGGGTTTTAAATTATGTTTTTTGACGGCGTCTTCGGAGGCAAGAATAACCCAGCTTGCGCCGTCCGTGATTTGTGAACTGTTACCGGGGGTAACTTTGCCATAAGGTTTTTCAAAGACAGGTTTGAGCTTCGCCAATTTCTCCGTGCTGGAGTCAGGTCTGACCCCGTCATCGGTTTCAAATACATCGCCATTGGGTGAAAAGGCGGGAAGTACTTCCTCGTCAAGATAACCTTCGTCCTGAGCCTTTGCGAGACGAAGCTGGCTTTGAACGGCGTATTCATCCGCTTGCTCGCGTGAAATGTTAAAGAGATGAGCCAGAACTTCGGCCGTTTGTCCCATGTTCAAAGACGTAATTGGGTCGGTCAATCCGCGCTCCAACCCGATAACGGGCTTGAACATGGACGGTCTTAGTTTTGTAAAGAGCTTGAGCCGTTCGCCTAAGGATTTTGCCCCGGCCAAAGCCCCAAACCATTCGACCGCCTCACGACGATAAACCAATGGAGCATGGCTGAGCGCTTCGGCCCCGCCGGCCAGAATCATATCCGAGCCGCCGTCGCGAATATATCGATAGGCGGTATCAATGGATTGCATGCCTGAGCCGCAATTTATCTGAACTGTAAAAGCGACTATTTCAGATCCCATACCCAGTCGAAGCGCGGCGACGCGGGCCGGATTCATCTCATCCGCCACAACATTCACGCAGCCAAGTATGACCTGATCAAAATCTGTCGGCGAAAATGACTGCCTGAGGAGCAGCGGACGACCACATTGGACAGCCAAATCAACAGGCGTAAAAGGTCCGGGCCCTCCGCGGGCTTTTAAAAACGGCGTACGGGCACCATCTACTATATATACGTCTCTACCTATCATTCTGCGGCGCTCGCAATCCCGGGAGATGTGCGCTTCAGATAATCCCGAACCGCTTCTTCTGGCTCTCCCTCTTCCGGAGGACAGCCGTAACGCACGAAGTCGCCCGCGGCAAAATCATCGACTTCAATCACTTTTACTGCGGCGTCACGCGCGCGTTCCAAGAGGTCAAATTCGGACTTCGATATGATAGACATTTCGAGGGCTTTTTTAGGGTCGGATATATCGGCTTCACGGAGTTTGGCTTCTGCAGGTGCAGCTTCAATGGTAAGGTCGAAAGCTTTCTCCAATCTGCTAATGCCTTCGCTGCTGTGATGTTCGCAAAGATACATACCTTCGGAAAGTCTCTCGCGGGTCGGGTTTTTGGTGGTTACGAGTTTGGCGCAAGTCTGTTTTAGTTCGTCCGAAGGCGCGGTTTGGGATCGACCGAAAGGCAGGGTAATCGCCCGTAAGAAACCAGCCACTAATTTATTCGGGAAGTTTTGATAGACTTCGTCAAGAGCTTTCTCGATAACAACAAAACCGGTTTGCATATTATATTCAACTAATGGGAGATCTTCGGCCTGACGCCCCTCATCTTCCCAGCGTTTTAATATGGCGGACAGCATATAAAGTTCGGAAAGAACGTCGCCTAATCGGGCTGACAGCATTTCCTTGAATTTTAGTTTTCCGCCTAAAATGAGAAGGGACATGTCAGAGGCAATCGCCAGAGCGGACGCATAACGACTCATAGCTTTATAATAGGGTTTTAATTCGGCATTATCCGGAGACGTCCCAGTGCCAAACCAGCTTCTGCCAATAGACCTGAAGACAGTTTTTGTGGAATGACCCACATGTTTCCAAAAAGACTTATCGAAGTCTTTGAGCGCCTGATCCTTATCTTCATTCTCTAAAGCCAGAATTTCATCCAGGAGGTGAGGGTGGCATCGTATCGCGCCCTGGCCGAAAATCATCAGGCTACGGGTCATGATATTGGCGCCTTCCACCGTAATGGCGACTGGGACAGCCCTATAGAGATTACCTAGATAATTCAGAGGGCCGTCAATCACGGCCTTGCCGCCATGAATGTCCATGGCGTCGGTCACAGAGTCCCGAAGGGCCGTTGTCATATGATATTTCATAATCGCGGCAATTACGGATGGCTTGTGACCTTCATCAAGTGCAGCGCAGGTTAAATGCCGAGCCGCGTCTAACTTATAAGCTCGCGCGGCCAAAGCGGCGAGAGGCTCCTGGATGCCTTCAAATTTACTAATGGGCACGCCAAATTGCTCACGGATTCGTGCATACGCACCTGACGTTCGTGCGGTCAGGGTTGTTCCGGCAGCGGAGAGGGCGGGAAGCGAAATACCGCGTCCGGCGGCAAGGGCGCTCATCAACATCGCCCAACCCTGACCCAGTCTTTCCTGACCCCCCAAAATGTTTTCAAAAGGAATGAATACGTCTTTTCCCCAATTAGGGCCATTTTGAAACATTTGGAATGCGGGGAGGTGACGACGTCCAATTTCGACACCGGGTAAGTCCGTCGGCACGAGCGCCACTGAAATTCCGAGCTCTTCTTCATCGCCGATCAAATGATCCGGATCATAACATTTGAAAGCAAGTCCGAGAACTGTCGCCACAGGCCCAAGTGTAATGTAGCGTTTGTGCCAGTTTAATCTGATCCCAAGAACTTCTTTGCCGTTGTATTCACCTTTGCAGATAACACCTGTATCCACCATGGCCCCCGCATCGGATCCGGCTTCTCGGCTTGTGAGCCCAAAACAGGGGATTTCCCGACCATCCGCCAGACGTGGCAGCCAATAGTCCTTTTGTTCATCCGTCCCGAACTGCATCAAAAGCTCGCCGGGGCCGAGTGAGTTCGGCACCATAGTTGTCACGGCCGCAACGGTGGAACGGGTGGTAATCTTTTTGACGATTTCCGAATGGGCGAAGGCTGAAAATTCAAGACCTCCGTATTTCTTGGGAATAATCATTCCGAAAAGTCGATTGTCTCGCAGAAAATCCCAGACCTTTTGTTCCATATCGCCTGTTTCCCAGACGATTTTCCAATCATCAATCAGACCGCAAAGCTCATTGACCGGCCCGTCAATGAAAGCCTGTTCTTCATCTGTGAGTTTAGGAATTGGCGTGGCTTGGAGTTTTGACCAATCAGGGTTGCCGGTAAAAATTTCTGCATCCCACCATGTATCCCCGGCATTAAGAGCATCCCGTTCCGTTTCTGATAAACGGGGCATGGCCTTTTGCGCCCAATTGAAAATAGGTTTTGTGATCGTATTCTGGCGAAATGTGCCCACAATAAGCTCCTGTCAGGACTGAATCTTAGGAAATGTAATCAGCTGTCAGGGAGTGAACGCATTAAACTAGCATAAGTTTCTAATTCCTGTCGGAAATGCTGCGGTGTCAAGAGGGCCAGTTATGGAAATAAGCGTCGATAATGTAACCAGAGGGCATCTAATCTGTTCGCCATGAACAAATGGTGGGATCACAAGGTGAAAAGGAAGTGGCTCCGCAAGCAGGACTCATAGAAATCACAATAGTCTATAGATAACAATTGCTTAGATGGGTGTCAAACAGTCTTTGGGGCACAGTTTGACCCCCGTTTTGGGGCACGATTTTACAATTCAAATCTTTGCTATAATGCGTTCATCAAGAGACGCGAGAATGCGTTCATCAAGAGACGCGAGACTTCAATCTGAGCGCAGGCTTCTCAATGACGTGCCACGACAATCCCGCGAAGAGAACAAACAGAGGCGTCGAAATTGCCATAACTTCAAAAGGTCCCAAGCCAGGAATCAAAAACAAGACGGTTTGGACGATTGGATAATGCCAAATGTATATGCCATATGAGTAATCTGGGAGTTTTAGTAGCGGCTTAAATTGGCGGCGCGACAGCCCTAGCCTCAGCATAACTCCTGTGAGGAGCAACGTTGCCAAGAGCTCACCTAGAAAGCCCGCCCCGAAAACAGCGAATAAGACTGCGATAACAGCAATACTCCACCAAGGCGGCCTACGGCCCGCTGGCCAATGCCAGAGCGTCATACCGAGTAAGAAACAAGTTGAGAGCCTAAACAATGGCACAATTGAAGCTGGCAAGTCCGAGACGTCAAACATAAGTGGAGCTAGAAAGTATATCCCAGCCACGCCTAGAAGCATTAGAACAGTCATCCAGAGGCGTTTCGCCAGTCCAACAAAGAATGCCAAAGCTGCAAGAACATATGCTGCTAGCTCATATCTGATAGTCCAAAGCGGGCCATTGAAGTCTTCTTCTAGGTTGCCTGCAAAAATGCCTCCGGGAGCACCTTCGGGATCGCCCATGAGCAAAACCCGCAAAGCATAAGACCAAGTCTCAAAGGATGTTAGATTTACGAGGCCGCCGGGTTTAGAAAAGAAAGGTGAGAAGATTAGAGTGAAGGCTACGATAATGACTATCAAGGCCGGATAAATTCTGAGAATCCGAGAAGCCGCATAAGACTTTAGATTGTTACGCGTTGCTAGGCTTTTCATAATGAGCAGACCGGAGAGAACGAAAAACCCGTTCACGGCCATATAGCCACCCGTCCATTGGTGAATTCGAAAAGGCTCATACCCTGTGGTCATTAGCCAAAAATGCCCAAGGGCAACAAAGCCAGCGAGAACCCAACGAATAGGCGTGAAATGATTACTGCCAAATAAGGGATCGTTTGGCGCCGATGGAAGTGTTGAGACCATGATCAGGCTCCTGACTTAGAGTTGCGGCGACGCTTTAAATCGCTGCGAATCCTGAGCGCGACGAGCGCAAAGCCCGTTAGAAAGAAAAATACTGCGAGGGATGCAACCGTTTTAATCCACCATGAATTAAAGTTCTCCCGGTTGCTCCAATCCATAATGTGCAAACCCCACATGAAATCAAAGGTTCTCCACAAGCCTGTTCTCACGGCTTTGACTTCGGCAGTGTTGGCATCGACGTAAAAACTGGCGGCATCCGGTTTCTTAAAATTAATCCGCCAAACAGGTCCCTCGCGGCCATATTCGCGGGGCGCTTTATCTTCGAAAAATATGGCCGAAGTTTCGGTGCTTCGTCCAGCATAATTACTCACTGCAATTTGCGTTGCGAGCGCTTCGTCTATTGGCTGCCATATAGCGCCGGATTTAGCGTCAAAGACTTGGGTTTGGTCTTCACTTGAAACGATGTAAACGGGCTGATCATTGAGTATTTTCAGCGTGAGGGATTGCGGACGAAGCATATGTTTAGAAACAACGTCTGCCGGACTAAGTACGTCCAAATTGGGCGAGATAATCTGTGGAGAGAGTCCTGCACGTAAATGCGTGCCTCGGACTTGATCAATTGGAAAAAGGGTCATGAATAATCCGGAGATGAGCCACAGCCCTAATTGCAGACCAATGCCAATGCCGAACCATAAATGAAGCTTGCGCAAATTTCGGTTTAATATCGCTTTATTCATTGAGCCCTCCCCAGACCTCTAAATTGGGCGGATGCGCCTACGATATAAATCGCAGGCGCACTCTATCAGTGACCGCTATGGTCCATCTTTGCATCGAGGCAGTCTTCGCCATCTGTGTCTGTGTTACAAATCGCCGTAATACGGTAGCTTCCGTCAAGGCCCTTCTTGACCATGAAGTTGACGTTGTCGTCTTTGGCAAAACCGGAGAGATCAACCGCAGATGTGATACCAAATCCCATGGTCATCGCCCCCATGCCAACGCCTTCGATTTCCTGGTGGTTGATAGTCGCTTCTTTTCCATCGGGACTAACAGAGACAATGATACCTGTTGAGTGACCTTTGTCGCCCATCGATTTCATTTGATTCATTTTACTATGGTCCATTGTGCTTTGGTCCGTTTTGGCATCGTCCATTTTACTGTGGTCCATCTCGCCGCCGCCGCACGCAGACAGGCTTAATGCGGCCAAGGCCATAAGTGTGAGTTGGGTTAAATGTTTCATGCGGTTTCTCCTTCAAGCGATGCATGTATTGGTTTTGGTGATTTTGGTAATTGGCGACCGACCCAGATGAAATAGATCGCCGGAATGACTATGAGGGTGAGAACGGTTGTAGAAATCATCCCGCCAAGCATGGGTAGAGCGATGCGCCGCATTACATCAGAGCCTAAGCCTTCTGTCAGAAAAATAGGGGCTAGACCTGCCATGACGGTCAGGACGGTCATAAGCTTGGGTCGAACACGCAAGGCTGCGCCTTGGCTTACGGCTTGGAACAGCTCTGTGCGGGTTTTTGGCTCATCCGTGCGCACTTGCTGGTCGATATAAAGCAGCATGACTACGGCGGTTTCAACAGCGATGCCGCCTAAAGCGATGAAGCCAACGGCAACGGCAACGGAGAGGTTATAGCCCGCCAGATAAACGGCCCATAAACCGCCAACGAGTCCGAATGGCAGAGACAGCATAATGATCAGTGTGCGGTCAAGACGGCCGAAATGGAGCATTAGCAGCAGAAAGATAAGACCGATAGCAGCGGGTATCGCAATTTTCAGGCGTTCATTGGCGCGCTGTAATTGCTCATATTGACCTGACCATTCCACGGCATAACCCGGCGGCAAGGTGACGGCATCCGCAACGATGTCTTTGGCCTCAGACACATAGCCCCCAAGGTCACGGCCCGCTATGTCAACAAAGACCCAGCCCGTAAGACGGGCGTTTTCAGACCGAATCATCGGCGGCCCTTCCGTATAGGCAACGCTTGCGACTTCACGCAGCGGAATATGTGCGCCTGTCGGCGTTGGGATCAAAATGTTTCCAATATCGGCGTCCGTTTCGCGGAACGCGCGCTCATAGCGTAGCATGATATTATAGCGCTCGCGGCCCTGAACAGACTCGGCTAAAGCCATGCCTCCAAGCGCTGTTTGGACTACGCCCTGGAAAGCGCCCATGTCGATATTGCGGCGCGCCAGTTCCAAGCGGTTAGGTGTAATCTCAAGATATTTACCGCCAAGAACACGGTCAGCGAAAGCAGACCGTGTTCCGGGGATGTCCGTCACAACGCCTTCAATTTCGCGCGCAATGGCTTCAATTTGCGTGAGATCATCACCTGTCACCTTGATGCCAATGGGTGTGCGAATACCCGTTGAGACCATATCCATCCGAATTTTGATTGGATAACCCCAAGAGTTCACAAGTCCCGGCATCTGAAGACGGCTGTTTAAATCATCTACAATACCGTCCGCGGTCATGCCTGCGCGCCATTCAGATTTAGGTTTTAGTCTTATCCAGCTCTCAATCATGGTCAGCGGCGCGGGGTCTGTTGCCGTATCGGCGCGTCCCGCCTTACCAAAGACGGACTCTACTTCGGGAACCGTTTTGATCACGCGGTTCGTTTGGCCGAGGATTTCGCGCATTTTAGTCGAGGATACCCCGGGCAATGTCGTCGGCATATACAAAAGTTCGCCTTCATATAAGGCAGGCATAAATTCAGTGCCTAGCTTTTGCGCCGGAACGATAACGCTGGCCGTAATGATCAGGGCGATAAGAACTGTCGCCCATTTTAACTTGAGCGCGGCCCAGATGATGGGTTTATAAATCCAGACAAAGAAACGGTTAAGCGGGTTAGCTGTCTCTGGGCGCATCTTGCCGCGTAAAAGCCAAATCATCAGCACAGGAATAAGCGTGACCGATAACAAAGCTCCAAAAGCCATTGCGTAAGTTTTGGTGAAGGCGAGCGGCGAGAACAGGCGGTAACTCTCTCCTGTCAAAGCGAAGACAGGCAGAAAGGAAACAACAATAATCAGCAGTGAGAAAAAGAGGCCGGGGCCAACTTCCTGCGCGGCTTCAATCAACACGCGTTTGCGCGTGGGCTCGTCAGGTTTTTCGCCCAAATCTGAGAGTTTTCTCACCCCGTTTTCAACCATGACAATCGACGCATCCACCATCGCGCCAATCGCAATCGCAATGCCCCCCAATGACATTATGTTGGCTGTCACCCCTTGGCTCGACATGATTATGAAAGCCCCTAACACACCTAGCGGCAAGGTGATCACCGCGACAAAGGCGGCCCTAAAATGAAGTAAGAAGAGAAATATGACGAGGGCGACAACAAGGCCTTCCTCAATCAACTTCTTCTTTAGATAGGACACGGCTCCCTCTATTAGCGGCGCGCGGTCATAGACTGTGACGATCTCAACGCCGTCCGGTAGGCCACGCTGTAATTGCGCGAGTTTGTCTTTGACACGGTCAATGACCTCTAAGGCGTTTTCGCCGTCGCGCATGACAACGATACCCGCCACGGTTTCGCCTTCGCCGTTGAGTTCGACGATGCCGCGCCGCA
The DNA here is from genome assembly GCA_963972195.1 of uncultured Hyphomonadaceae bacterium. GTDB lineage: Bacteria > Pseudomonadota > Alphaproteobacteria > Caulobacterales > Maricaulaceae > Litorimonas. The sequence goes on from CAXATH010000002.1 coordinate 416,785, forward strand.
GGGCGGGACCTTCAACGATGCGGGCCACATCCGATAATATCACAGGCGTCCCGTCTTTCGCCATCACCACGACTTGTTCTAGGTCGAGCGCTGTTTTCACATAGCCTGATGAGCGGATGACATATTCAGTCTCGCCTTGCTCAAGCACGCGGCCACCCACCTCGCTACTGGCCGCGCGTATAGAGCTGGCAAGCTTTGCGATTGAAACGTCATAAGATTCGAGTTTGTTTGGATCGATGAGGACTTGATATTCGCGCTCAAACCCGCCGACGGAAGCCACTTCTGAGACGCCTTCCACGCCGGAGAGTTCTAGCTTTAAGAACCAGTCTTGAAGGGAACGTAACTCTGCCAAATCTGTCTGCCCCGTTTTGTCAACCAGAGCATATTGGTAGATCCAGCCCACCCCCGTGGCATCAGGCCCAATTTGCGGGCTGGCATTTTCAGGGAGGTTTGACCCTAGGCGGGAGAGTGCTTCAACAACGCGCGAGCGCGCCCAATAGGGATCGACACTGTCTTCAAAGATGACATATACAAAGCTAGTGCCAAACATGGACGAGCCGCGCACATCTTTCGTTTTCGGTAATCCCAACAGGTTCGTTGAAAGCGGATAGGTCACCAAATCTTCGACAATTTGCGGTGACTGTCCCGGAAATTCCGTTCGGATGATGACCTGTGTATCGGTCAGGTCGGGAACCGCGTCGAGTGGCATGTCTTTGAACGACAACCAGCCTCCGACGGCAAGTGCTATAGCCAGGACAATGATTATAAGCTGATTGGTAACAGACCATGCGATCAGCTTCGCAATGGCTGATTTTGACGGATCTTTGCCCGCTAAATTGTCGGTATTATGCTCACTCATGGCTGTCTGCCAGACATCTCGTCTGCCATATTACCAGCCATAGGGTCAGGCCATGAAATGACTTGAGCCGTTGCGTCTGAATAAGGATTAGCGGCCAGTCCGCCATCTTGTAGCCAAAGACGCCCTGTTTCATCATCGCTGTAAAATATGAGGCCTTTGCTCTTATAGTGAGCGGGCGCGCCCAGCGTCAGCCAAGGGTCAAGCGCAGTCATCAACTCTGAAAGCTGGTCGGCTAAGGGCTCACCTGTTTTATTATCTTTCGCTCCGCTTATCGCCGTTTCAGCCTGCTCTAAAATCGGCGATAATTTCGAGCCTGCAAATCGGCCCTTCAGATTTTCAATCAATGTGAGCGTCGGGTCGAGGAAATATGGGTCAATAGTATAGCCATCGATTAAGGCCTCATGGAAATAAAGCGCGCTATCCACCATATGATCTATTTGGCTTAGTGTTGCCCCGTCTATCGGTAGTTCAGACAACGGGGTTGTTGCGTCAAAATTGGATATGGGCGCTGAGAGTTTTGTGAAGCCTTCACGTAAGTTGGTTTCGGAATCGAGCATGAATTGACCGCTGGCCACAATGCGCTCACCCTCCTTAAGACCTGATAAAACCTCTGTGCGGCCACGAACACTTGAACCAATGGTAATATCGCGTGGCTCGAAACGGCCTTCACCCAGAGCGACAATAACATGCGCGCCGCGCGAATCCCGCAAAATGGCTTGGCTTGGGATTGATATTTGGGATGGGGGCGTTTCCGTTGTGTTCGCTTCAAACACAATATCCGCATATGCGCCGGGGCGCAAAGAGCCGGAGCTGTTATCAACGCTGATCCGCACGCGGGCGGTTCGCGTTTTGGGGTCAATGGTCGGGTAGATGTAGTCAATCTTGCCCGATTTTGCAGCATCCGGCGCGCTCTCAAATTTCAAATTGGCCGTTTTGCCAATTTCCATTTTTGGCAGGTCGGACTCCGGAACCGAGGCAATAACCCAGACTTTGTCATAAGCCTGTAACTGCATTATTGGGTCACCGGGCTTGAGATAGTCGCCGTCGCGGACCATGAGCTGTGTCACGACGCCGGAGCTTTCCGCATAAACAGGCACGCGCTCAATGAGCTCGCGGGTTTCGGTCAATCGCTCAACGAGGCTTTCTTGCATGCCTTTCGATATGAGCCTTTGGCGGACGGAGGCGATGCGGCGCGCATTGCCAATTTGAAGAGAGGCCAGATAATCCTTTTGGGCGGCAATGAGCTCAGGCGTGTAAATGCTATACAGACGTTGCCCGCGGCGCACGCTGTCGCCTTCTGCCCGCACAGTCAGGCCATCAATCCAGCCTTCAAGACGGGAGGCTGCCATAGATTCCAATCGTGTATTAGGCTCGACCGTGCCGTAAGCTCGCAAAGCTTGATTAAAGTCCGAAACAGAGACGACGGCTGTTCTGATGCCCATTGTTTGGAGCATCTCAGACGAAACGGAGATGCCCGAACTCCCTTTGGCGTCTGTCGAAACAGGCACAAGATCCATGCCGCAAATCGGACAGCTCCCATTAGGGTCGGTCGAAATATAATGCGGGTGCATTGGACAAGTATAAGAGCTGACCTCTTCTGCGGGCATATCCATTTTTGATGACTGCGATTGTCCGGCTTGCATGGCCGCGTGATCATGTCCGGCTTCTAAGGTTGAGGATGTCTTGGACGCTGGTTCGCAAGCCACAAGAATGAGCGCGCTGCTAAGGACGAGAGCAAATTTAAAATAAGTCATGATGGCACCAAAAGGCTATTCATTTTTGCAATCATTTGATCGCGTAGGGTTTGTTCTTTGACTATTTCAGCACGCAACATCAGAATAGCGATTTCGCCGTCGATGATTGGCGAATAATCGCCATTCCCAGATTCGTATGTGATCAGTTGCGCCTCTGTCTGCGTTTCAATCGCGCTGATTTTCTGTTCAATAATTCGGATGTTCTGAACGGCTGTTTCCCGGCGGGCTTCATAGCGGGACCACTCGGATTGGACTTGTCTCGCAATGGCAGTGCGCCGAGCTATACTGGCATTCCTATCTATCTTAGCGGCGCGTAAATTGGGTTCTTGGCGTTTGCCCGCCCAAAGTGGAATTGAAAAACTGACGCCGCCCGAGACCCAATCTTCTCCGTCAAAATTTGAACGCGGGCCTTGGCCTGACTCGCGCTGTTGGTAGGTTAGATTGACCCCCCAATCTGGCTTGAAATCAGCTTCTGCGCGCTGCACATCCGCATCGGATATATTAACATTCGCATCGGCGACTCGGACGGCATAAAACCCCAATGCATTCCCAGTCGATGGCGTCTTGGAAAGCGCTGGTAGATCCGTTTCAGGAACGAAGCCCAAGAGGTTGATCAGCTCTGCGTCTATCTGCGCGTCGCGTCCTTTTAATTCAGCAAGGGTTCTGGAGACTTCTGTGCGTTCCACATCAACTTTCGCAAGGCGGAACACCAAAGGGCGGCCCGCATTGATTTCAATATCTATAATGTCCGCTAGCTCGTCATATTTGGACTGACGGGCGAGCGCTAAATCCCGCAGGGTATCAAGACTCTGTTTCTCAATCAGGTAAACCAAGAGTTGTCCACGAAGCCTTGCATATTGTTGTTCAGCCTCCAGCTCTTGTTGGGCGGCGCTTCTCAAGGACTTGAGCGAGTTAGCTTTGCGTTCAGACCGGCTCGGCAAAGCCTGCCGAATGCCAACCGCTTTATTGGACGGCAGATATTCAGAGAAAGACGGATCAAAGAGCGGCACATTATTCAGCTGGAGTGACACGACAGGATCAGGCAGTCCGAGCGCGCCTTCTGCACGTTGACGATTGGCTTGCGCGCCGAGGCTAAGCGCGTCCAATGAAGGATGGGCGCGTAATTGAGCTTCTAATTCAGAAAAGGCCATAGCCCGTATCGGAGCTTCCTGCTGTTGCGAGGCAGCAGTCGGCCCCGCGCCCAGCAAATCAGGGGCATAAAGCGTATCCTGAGCAAAGGCGGCCGGGTGCACACTCATAACGCTTATGCCGCTAAGTAAAAGCGAGAACGTAACGGCGCGAAACCGGGTCTTATAAAATGATATGCGGCGGATAAACATCCGAAAATCTCCAATTAACCAGGCGAATAGGCTCAGAGGAAAACTCTGAACAGTCAGTCTGTTTGGAGATTAGATAAGTTGGGCGTCGAAGCGTGAGTAAGGGCTATCAAGTCGTCCGTTAGGCTGCCCTGGAGGCGGTCCTGTTGTGCGCAAAAGACGGACTTCCGGGCGCGGAAACGTTGCCGGCGTGTTGATAAGCATTACGAATGTCAGGTCTGCTTTTGCATTGGTAACGGGGTCGCTGTCAGCCATAAAAGCCGAAGACACGGCGCAGTCATCACAAGATGAGCAATATTTTTCAGGCGTTTGTGTGTCGCTATTGCCTGATTCGACCTCTGCGGGTGTGTGGCAAGGCGGGGCCGAAGCATCCGCCATTTGCACTAATTCCGCAGACACGTCGACATGGCCTGTAACGCAACATGCTAATACAGGCGAAGCCATCATAATAATGGCCGCAAATAGGCAGACGACTGTCGAAATGACTTTCATTCTTGCATACTAACCCAAAAAGATTAAGGAAGTAAATACCCCGTCAGGGCATAGCTTTACCAAAGAGCGTCACATTTTTGTGTTTACGTATTTGAGAGAAAAAATGACCGTGCATTCACCTAAGATAGTCAATCGCTTAAAAAGGATTGAAGGGCAAGTACGCGGAATTATAAAAATGCTGGAAGATGAACGATATTGCATTGATGTTCTGACCCAGATGCAGGCTGTGAAATCCGCGATGGCGCGTGCTGAGAGCGAAATTCTCAAAGACCATGCGGCCGGATGCGTAAACGCGGCCATAAAGTCTGGCGATGAGGCAACACAGCGCGAGAAAGTCGCTGAATTGGTCGATCTTTTTGATAAGTTGAAACGCTGAAGGAAAATGAAATGATGAGAATTTTTTTGAAAATGTCCTTCAGGGCTCTTCTTACAGCGTCCTTGATCGCGCCGATAGCGAACGCACATACAAAGGTTCAGTCCGCCTCAATAAAAGATGGCGGCATTTACCAAACCATGCCGGAGGTTTTCGATTTGGTTTTCGCCCAAAAGGTTGGACTGGCTACATTTTCTATAAAAGATAGCGAGGGAAGAAACATCGATGTAGACTTCATGCCGCCTAAATCCAGGGAAACTAAATTTACCGTTCCCATGCCCAAACTCGCTAGCGGTCAATACAAAATGACTTGGAGAGCTGTGTCTAAAGATGGCCATGTCGTCAAAGGCAGCTTGAGTTTCACAGTTCAATAAGCGCATTTATGCTGACCACTTTTGCCCTGATTGCGAAACTGTTGCTCTATATCGGAGCTCTAGTCTCAGTCGGTATTTTTTCGCATTTTTGTCTCGGAATTCAGCAAAAGCTCAAAGGGCTTCGTATCTTCATCGCGGTCCTTGTCGTAGGGGCAATTTCAAAGCTTATCATAGCCAATGCGCAATTAGCGGGTTCACTGTCCGAAGCCTTCAACTCGAAAACCTTCGTCTGGGTCTGGCAGTCCAGTGGAATGCAGTTTTTAGCGGTTATGGGCGGCGCGAGTTTAGCTGTTCTCGCCAGCTTTATAAAATTGAGCGCTTTGAGAAAAATAGTCGCGGCTCTTTCAATTATCGCATTGAGCGCAGGTTTCGCTCTATCCGGGCATACGCAAGCGGCCGAGAACATGCCGTTCCTTCCGCTATGGGTCATTCCGCATATTCTCATCGCCGGATATTGGCTTTACGCACCATTCAGTCTCTGGCCTGCTGAAACATTGTCCGACAGAGACCTGATCCTAAGAACGGAGCGGTTCAGTCGTTTCGCAATATGGGCCGTCCCAATTTTATTTGTCACTGGGCTTTATTTATTGTGGCGACTTAATGGAAACTTATTGGAGGTCGGGTCAACGCTTTATGGTCGCCTGTTGATGGGCAAGTTCTTTGCAGCTTTGCTGTTATTGGGTGTGGGGGCTTATAACAAACATCATATTGGAAACCTTCTACGTCAATCACCTGCAGAAGGGCGCGCGGCGCTCCGCAGAACTCTGAGTCTTGAAGCGGCATTATTTGCGGTAATCTTTGTCTGTGTTCTCGTTGCGACTACAATTACAGGTCCAGTTGGTCATCATCATTAAGCGATATCTCATGTTGCCTATGTTAAAAAGATTTCCCACCGTGTAGTGCTCGCTCTTCGATTATGTGGCCACGAGACTTACGCATTTCATCAAGTGTCACTCAAATGCTCTGTATCTTAGCCTCAGAACGTTTTAGCCTGTTGATCGTTTTGATTGCGATAAACCCGTAAGCCCCATTATTGACATATACAGTAAGGGGGTATATACAGCCCTTGAGTAAGGACACGTCAAGTTATGCCAATTGGACATATCAGAGCAGGATTGGTTGCCGCATTTGCTGTTATTTTCGGCATTGTGCAGCTTCTATGTGCCTGTATAGATATATCAAACGTAGCTGAAATTTTACCTCAATCATCCGCCTCTCATCAAATGAGCATAAACGGTCATGATCATCACGCGATGATAAACATGTCCGAACAACACACAACGTCCCATGACCACGGCGAGCACAACCATGAGACCGATTGTTCGCATTGCGATGATACGGTCGTGTTGGCAGGAACAGCTGACGTCACACCGAGTGTTTTCACAAAGCCTACCGTTTTAAAGACTGCATATATTGACAAAGCGCCCGTGAAGCGGGCCGATATGGCCGCCACGAATTTGGCCGGCCTTCGATGGTTGGACCCACCAAGGCGTTTACCGTCCTCCAACCCCGTCACGCTGCACACCCGCTCCCTAATTTAGCGCGCCCGTTTGCGAGCATGTGAGGCTTTAAGCTTTACGTGATTGCGGCTGCGCGCGTACAACCTTTTGCCCCATTGGTGATCCGCGTTCAGCCTTGGCAATGCCAAGGGCATTTGGCGTGTGTTTTATTACCCTCCCACAATCGTATCCTTGGCATTGCCGCTTTTATTCAAGCGGGAATGACTCTCGCTTGCAATCCCCACAATGCAAACCCGATAAAGGCTTTTGATATGATTTTTACAACACGCTTTCTCGCAACCACATTAACTGCTGCACTTTTAGCGGCCCCAGCATTGGCGCAAACCAGTGACCATTCCGGCCATGATATGAAGCAGATGGACCACTCCAAAATGAACTCTGCCGATATGAAGCACGGAGATATGAAGCATGGCGACATGGACCACGAGTCTATGGATCAAGGGTCTATGGATCACGACGCTATGATGAAAGCGCGATCCGAGCATATGATTGAGGCGACGGGCGTCGTTGAAAAAATCTACAAAAAGGATGGCCTTGTTAGCCTGTCTCATGACGCCATCCCCGCCATTAGCTGGCCTCCTATGACCATGAAGTTCCCAGTGGGCGATAAGATTGATTTGGACAGCCTAAAAAAAGGCCAGACCGTCCAGTTTACATTGCACCGTGCGCAAGACGGTAGCTTACCGCTTGTCGAGCTTTGCCCGACCGAAAGTCCAGCGGTTATAGTCGGCCTTTGCGCGTCCGGCATGAACCATGGCCCCGACGGCACAATGATCGACCACAAAGATATGCAGCATGGTGACATGAAGCATGACGGTGGCAGCCATGACGGAATGAAGCACTAAGCTACATCCCAACTTCTACCTCTCCCCCAATACAGAAAGATAATATAATGTTTGATCGCCGTAAATTTTTAACGACGTCCCTTGGAGCCGGAGCGGCCCTTGGTGCGTCGGGCCTCGTTCCCGCCTGGGCTTTGCCCGCCTCAAAAGGCAATATGGGTATTCCTGCTTTGACAGGCACGAATTTTGATTTGGAAGTGTCTGAATTTCAGACGCGCATAAACGGGCGAAAAACTGTCGCCCTTGGCATTAACGGAAGTGTGCCAGCACCACTCATTCGCTTCCGCGAAGGAGATGATATCACCCTTAATGTGAAGAACACCTTAGATGTCGATACGTCCATTCATTGGCATGGACTTTTAGTGCCATTTCAATTTGATGGCGTTCCCGGGGTAAGTTTCCCCGGCATAAAACCGCAGGAGACGTTTCAATATAAGTTCTCTGTCCCGCAAAACGGCACATATTGGTATCACTCCCATAGCGGACTGCAGGAACAAATCGGCCATTATGGACCGTTGATTATCGACCCGAAAGGCATCGATCCCGTTAAATATGACCGCGAATATGTGTTGGTTTTAGGGGATTGGACATTCACTGATCCCGACCGGATTTTTGCCAAACTAAAAAAGAACGCGGAGAGCCTCAACTTTAATCAGGCGACAATTAGTGATCCAAAAGGACTTGGCGGAATGTGGGGGGCAATGCGCATGTCCCCGAATGATTTGGCTGATGTAACCGGTGAAACTTACACTTACGTTATCAACGGCCATAGCACAGCTGATAATTTTGATATGGTGTTCAAACCCGGCGAGCGTGTGCGTCTTCGCATCATCAACGCTGGCGCTATGACGCTTTTCAACATCCGTATTCCGGGGCTGCCTATGACAGTGGTTCAGGCAGATGGGTTAAACGTGAAACCAATCGAGACAGACGAATTTCAGATAGGCGTGGCCGAAACATACGACGTCATTGTAGAGCCTAGCGAATTAAAGCCTTATGCTTTTGTCGCCGAAGCGATTGACCGTTCAGGCCAAGCTGTAGCGACATTAGCTCCGAGGCCCGGAATGCGTGCGCAAGCTCCCAAGCTTCGCGCTGTGCCGGTTTTGACCATGAAAGACATGGGTATGGATCATTCCGCCATGGGTGGCATGAGCGGTATGGATGATGGGTCCATGAAAGGAATGAAAAGCGCGCCTGCCGATAAGATGGACCATTCTGCAATGGGCCACGATATGGGCGCAAAAACAATGGGTGGCTCCGATATGGCCGGTATGGATCATGCCGCTATGGGGCACGCTAAAATGGCCCATGGTCCCAATCCGAACGGTCCGCCTATTCAGCTCGCGAAAATAGAAGCCGATATTGAAGTTGGTCCCGGCATTGTGAATGTCGCGGCTATGCCGACGAGCCGGCTTGATGAGCCCGGTATCGGTTTGACTGACGTACCGCACCGCGTTCTGACTTACAGCCAGCTTCGCAGTCTGGAACCAAACCCTGACACCCGCAAACCTGGGCGCGAAGTTGTCGTGCATCTGACGTCCAATATGGAGCGTTACATGTGGTCTTTTGACGGCGTGAAATTTTCTGAGGTCAAAGAATCGATCAAGTTTATGGAAGGGGAGCGGCTACGTCTTACCCTCGTCAATAATACAATGATGCCCCATCCCATTCATTTGCACGGCATGTTTTTTGATGTGGTGAACGGAGGCGGCAATCACATGCCGCGTAAGCATACCATTACCGTAAAGCCTGCAGAGAAGCTTTCCGTCGATGTGACGGCGGAGCACGTCGGGGACTGGGCGTTTCATTGCCACCTTATCTATCACATGCACGCCGGTATGATGCAGGTTGTGACGGTTCTCCCTAATTCCAATAAATCAGCTGCAGCTGTCATGAAGGCCTCGCCTGTATCAGCTTCAACTATGGATCATTCTAATATGGACCACAGTAAGGTGGGGGGGATGAAGTAATGAGCATGCTCAAGCTTTTGAAGACAAGCACTTACTCAGTGCTTGCACTCTCCCTCCTATCGGTCCCTGCGTTTGCTGACGATAGCGCCAAGTCCGACGATACTGAAACGCCGCCTTGGTCAATGGCTGATAAATATTGGGGCGACAAAGAAATGGCGAAAGCCCGTGAGAAGTTTCAATATAAAAACGGAGCTATGCCTAACTATTGGATCATAGGAGACCGCTTAGAATGGCAAGACACAGGCGGCGACGGCTCACTCCTCTGGGACGCGCAGGGCTGGTATGGCGGCGATCTCAATAAGTTATGGATTAAAACCGAGGGCGAGTTTTCCCTTGAAGATAACGAGGTTGAAGACGCTGAAATACAGGCCTTGTGGTCACGCGCCGTCGCGCCGTTTTGGGATCTGCAGGCAGGCCTCCGTTACGACCTTGAACCTAAAGGCCGGACTCACGCTGTTGTCGGCGTGCAAGGCCTTGCACCTTATTGGTTCGAGATAGACGCTGCCGCTTTTCTGTCAACAGATGGGGATTTATCAGCCAGTGTCGAGGCTGAGTATGAGCTACGTTTTTCGCAGCGGGTCACGCTGCAGCCTCGGGCTGAAATTGGCTTTTCAGCCAGCGATATTCCCGCACTTGAGATCGGTAGCGGCATTACAAATCTCGATGCAGGCGTTCGCCTGCGCTACGAGATCAAACGTGAATTTGCGCCTTATATCGGCGTGGAATGGCAGAAGAGTTTGGGTGACACTGCTGACTTTATCCGCAGTAGCGGTAGAGACCCTGACAATATTGTGGCCGTGATTGGCCTCAGAACTTGGTATTAGGAGGTTGTCATGAACTCACTTATTGAACCCAATATTCACCCAATTTTCGTGCATTTTGCTTATGCGCTCAGTATCACATCTTTGGTCTGCTATCTTTTATCGGGCCTGTGGGCGTCAAGGCGAGACAGTTTAAGGGCAGCCGCAGACTGGATGCTGGCTTTTGGGGCGCTGGCCATCGTGGCAACAATCGCCGCCGGCTTTCAGGCCTATTATTCAGTAGGGCATGATGGCCCCTCTCACGCAGCTATGACAACGCATAGAAATTGGGCAGTGCCTTCAGGCACAGCTATTCTATTTCTCGCAGCATGGCGATGGTTTGGCCGCAGTAAACCTGTCACAGCTCTATTTAAGGCCCTTCTGGCTGTCGCTGCGATAAGCTTAAGCGTGACGGCGTGGTGGGGCGGTAATATCGTCTATAATTACGGCCTTGGCGTCAAAAGCCTGCCAGTTGTGACCGGTGATGGTCATGACCATGACCACGGTACTGGCGGAGCATCCAATGAGGGTGCCGGTGAAGCTGCACATGATAATTCGGATGGGCACCACGATGCTACGCAGGCAACGAGGTCAGGCGGCTCGGAACATGGTGAGGATCAGAATGCACCCATGAAGACTGTGATGCCGCAAGGTCATGACAATTCCGATGGACATCATGAAGAGTCACAGGCTCCGAAACCGCCAAATCATAATGAGAGTGCCGTACCAGCCGGGCATGATAATAGTGACGGTCATCATGATCAGGATGATGATAGCGCTGACGATAAGGCGATTAAGTCCATTATTAACGCAATCCAAAAGGGATGGGAAGATGGCGATGGTACGCCGTTCCGCACGCACTTCCTTGACTATGAGGGCGCTCGGTATTTTGAGTCAGGCGGACAAAATTCAGGTTTAAGTGATCTTGTCGAAAATCATGTCGAGCCTGAAAAAAATTCAATCCCTGATTTGAAATTGGGTCTCAACGATTTGAAGATTCATTACGAAGAAGGGTTTGCTTGGGCAACTGCCAGCACGACTATTCAAGGCACAATAATGAGTTCGGGAAGAATTCTGGACAACACTGGAAAGCAAACTTGGCTGTTCAGAAACATCAATGGAACTTGGAAGGTTGTTCATACACACTCTTCATCTCGCGCAGCACGTCGATGAGGTTTTGTTTTATGATGGGAAGTCGTCATAAAGATTTAGATTGCTATATACCCTATGGGGGTATATAGCAAAACACTAATGGACTAATACTCGGAGGCCAAAATGCGTATCAAACCACTCGGACACACGCTCTCAATATTTTTTGCAATCAGCTTTTTACTTTGCGTTGCTTGGGGTCTTGTCATGCCGGACAACCTTCATATGCATGAGGCTTGGTCAGCATTTTTGCCCGGCTTCAATTGGTCTGTCTTGGGTGTTTTGATTGGCTTGGTAGGCGCGTATTTATACGGGTGGTACATCGCACTTGTCTTCGTACCGCTGTTCAACTTTTTTCATAAAAAGGGGCAGTAATGGAAAATCACGAACATCCGAATAAAGGCCATTCCAAAGAGGCCCATAAACATGGCGATCATTGTCATACAAATGAAGCAGTAGCGAGCTCCGACAAATCTTATGACAATGTCCCCTATGGATTTAGCGGCACGGTTTATACCTGCCCGATGCACGCCCAAGTCCGTCATGTCGAGAATGATGGATGCCCAATTTGCGGCATGGCTTTGGAACCGGAGCGGATATCGCTCAGTGATGAAGAAGATACGACTGAACTCGACAGTATGACTCGGCGGTTTTGGGTATCAGCCTTATTGAGCTTCCCGCTCTTCATTTACGCGATGGGCGATTTATTGCCTGGACGGCCCTTTGAAGGCTTAATGCCGAACAATTGGGCGCAATGGTTACAAATACCCTTAGCAGCGCCTGTCGTGTTGTGGGGCGGTTGGCCGTTTTTCAAGCGCGGTTGGCAGTCTGTCAAAATCCGTCATCTGAATATGTTTACGCTTATCGCTCTGGGGGTCGGGGTGGCCTTTATCTATTCTCTAGTGGCAGTCATCTTCCCTGACATTTTCCCTGATAATTTTCGAAGTGATGCGGGGCATGTTGCAATCTATTTTGAAGCGGCGGCAGTTATTGTTACGCTTGTGCTGCTCGGACAGGTTATGGAACTCCGTGCGCGCTCGCAAACGTCCGGCGCTATTCGCGCGCTTTTGGAACTCGCGCCGCCAACTGCGACCCGGGTCAATGCTGACGGTAGCGAAGAAGAGGTTTCATTGGATCTGGTAGAGACGGGTGATCGTCTTCGGGTCAGACCAGGCGAAAAAGTCCCTGTCGATGGCAAAGTATTTGAAGGCAATAGCAGCGTTGATGAATCTATGGTCTCAGGCGAGCCTATACCTGTTGAGAAACATACAGGAGACGCCGTAACAGGCGGGACTGTTAATGGGACTGGCGGCATTATCATGACGGCGACGCGCGTTGGGGATGATACGATGTTGTCCCAGATTGTGCGTATGGTCGCACAAGCTCAACGCTCCCGAGCGCCAATACAAAAATTGGTCGATACGGTTTCCGGTTATTTTGTGCCGGTCGTAATCTTGATTGCAATTCTTACCTTTATTTTATGGGCCATTTTTGGGCCTGACCCAGCGATGGCCTTTGCTATTGTCAACGCCGTAGCCGTTTTGATTATAGCGTGTCCCTGTGCCTTGGGTCTGGCGACTCCGATGTCGATTATGGTGGGAACCGGAAAAGGCGCTCAAAACGGCATCCTAATTAAAAATGCGGAAAGCCTGGAGACCCTCGAAAAAGCCACAACAATCGTCGTTGATAAAACGGGTACGCTTACTGAGGGCAAACCCAAGCTGATAAACGTTATTCCTTTGGGTGACTATTCAGAGTCTGATCTATTGTCTTATGTTGCGGCGGTTGAAACGGCGAGCGAACATCCGCTCGCGGAAGCCATTGTCAAAGGCGCAACGGAGAGCGGCGTCGATTTCGACAATGCCAAAGAATTTAAATCTATCACGGGCGAAGGCGCTCAAGGTCGATTCAAGGGTAAGTTAGTCGCTATTGGTAACTCCAAGATGATGAAGCGTGTCGGCGGATTTGACAGCGGTCTTGCAAAGTCGGCGGAGAGCTATCGTTCTGAAGGTCAAACCGTCATGTTTGTTGCCATTGACGGCGTTGCCGCCGGGCTGATCGGAGTGGCTGACCCTATTAAAGCGACCACGGCTGAGGCGATTAAGCGATTACATGCCGAAGGCCTGAAAGTGGTCATGCTCACAGGTGATAGCGCAGGCACAGCCAATGCCGTCGCACAGAAAATTGGCATTGATATCGTTCATGCCGATGTGTCACCGGAAGATAAAAACCTTATCATCAGAGAATTGCAGGGCGCAGGCGAAGTCGTTTCTATGGCAGGCGACGGCATCAATGATGCTCCGGCCTTAGCACAAGCCGATGTTGGCATCGCTATGGGCACAGGTACGGATGTCGCCATGGAAAGCGCCGGCGTGACTTTGGTGAAAGGTGACATACTCGGGATCGCGAAAGCACGACATTTAAGCCGGGCGACAATGAGGAATATCCGCCAGAACTTGTTCTTCGCATTTATCTATAACGCTCTTGGCGTGCCAATCGCAGCGGGTCTCTTATATCCCTTCTTCGGTCTTCTATTGAGCCCCATCATTGCTGCGGCCGCGATGAGCCTGTCCTCTGTTTCAGTGATCATGAACGCTCTGCGTTTGCGCTCACTCAAGCTTTAAAGGCGGCCTGTCATGGAGATGAAAAAAGAAGGTTATAAAGCCGGATCATTGAGCCTGCTTGGTGCTGTTGCAATGGGTACAGGCGTAATGATTGGCGCCGGAATATTTGCGCTGACAGGTCAGATTGCTGAATTGGCAGGGCCTGCATTCCCGGTCGCATTTCTGATTGCAGCATTCATCAGCGCCTTCAGCGCTTATTCTTATATCAAAGTCTCCAATAAGTATCCGTCTTCCGGCGGTATCGCGATGATTTTAAAAAAAGCCTATGGTCCGTCAACCGTTACCGGAACGGCGGCTTTACTGATGGTCTTAACAATGATCATCAATGAGAGCCTCGTCGCGCGTACCTTTGCGGCCTATAGCCTTCAATTGTTCGATGTCGAGAACACAAAACTATGGCTTCCTGCTTTGGCACTTGGCCTCATCTTTTTTGCGTTTCTTGTGAATATTGCAGGCAATAAATTTATTGGTGGTTTATCCAAAATAACGGCAGCCCTCAAAATAGGCGGCATTTTGGTCTTTGCTTTCATTGTTCTTTTGGGAACCGGCGGCTATATAGATTTAAGGCCTCCAGTATCAGAAACGAGTGTGTCAGGTCCAAGCTTTATAGCAGGTGTGGCTTTAGCCATTTTAGCATTTAAAGGCTTCACAACGATTACAAACTCAGGCGGTGAAGTCAGTAATCCCAATAAAAATGTTGGGCGGGCCATCATCATATCGTTGGCAATATGCCTAGTAGTCTACATGGCGGTCGCGCTGGCTGTTGGCAGCGCGCTCGATATAGACGCAATTATAGCGGCTAAAGATTTCTCGCTCGCAGAAGCGGCGCGTCCAACAATGGGCGAAAAGGGTGTTTTATTCACGGTTATCATTGCTGTGATCGCAACATCATCGGGACTATTGGCAAGCGTCTTCGCTGTATCGCGTATGCTGACCATGCTGACGCAGATGAAATTGATACCGCATCGGCACTTTGGCCTCCCGGGAGACTTGCAGACACATTTGCTTATTTACACGGTTGTCATGGCGGGTCTCCTGGCAGCATTTTTTGATCTCAGCCGCATCGCCTCACTTGGCGCAATCTACTATTTGCTGATGGATATTGTTATCCATTGGGGTGTGTTCAAATATCTGCGGGATGATGTTGGGGCAAAAGCGCCGATTTTGCTCTTCGCAATCCTTTTTGATGTCATTGCGCTAACGGCCTTTGTTTCCCTCAAAGCTATCAATGACCCCTTTATTTTAGTCATCGCAATTATTGGACTTATCAGCCTGCTTAGCTTGGAATTTTTCTATCTGAAAAAACGCCGAGAAGCCGGAGATAACATGGATGTTGACCATGCAGGACATATGTAAATCAGCGCCTCTTTAAATACCTTATGGGGGTGTTAAATAAAGGATAAGAAACAATGCAAGGATACGATATGAAACCCTCAAATAAAAAAGAAGACAGCAAAATGAGTTGTTGCGGATCGAAAGCGGATACGCCGCCAAAAGCCAAGGTAGCAAAGGTTTCTGAAGCACAGGCTAAGGATAAGTCGCCGTGTTGTTGCTCGCCTAAAACAGTAACTTGAAATCTAATTGTACAGAACTCTCACCAATAGGGCAAAACGATCAGCGATAAAGTCGGCGTTCAATCCCAATGACGCAATTCATTGTTATTGTAAAACAGGAGATGGAAAATGACACACAATCACGATGCATACCATGAGCCACAAGAGCGGCCAGTTTGGTGGAAGACACCTTCAGGAATAGCGGCGATATTTTTCTTGCTGGCCGGAGGATATTTTCTACTGACTGAGCATAGCGCCCATGTCGTGCCTTACCTTCCTTGGCTCATTCTTTTGCTCTGCCCCTTAATGCATATGTTCCATCAAGGTGGACATGGCGGCCATGGCGGGTTCCACAAAAGCCATTCAATACAAGACGAGGAAGGATAAGTTTGAAGAGGACTGATACTCTAGGAGATTTGAAATCTGCAGTAGGTTTGTTGTGTGAGCAATCGATCCATGTCTCCGATATTGTTTTTGCATCGGTTAAAGTAAATTAGTCTTTCAAACCAATTCAGTCTCATATAATTACGCAGGGAAAAATATGGGCATCGCCATCGTTATTGCCATCATTCTGTTCGGTCTGTGTGGCCTTATCCATTTTTGGACAATGATGACAGTTCTAAACCATCTAAAGCGGCGAAATTATAGCGCTTTAAAACGCATGTTAATTGCAGTCTATAGTGCAGGCTTCGCACATTTATTTGAAGCCGGGCTGTATGCACTCGGCTTCATATTTGGACGCGCTATTGGTCTCGGCAGTTTTGAAACTGGAAATGGAGCCGTCAGCGCTATGGAAGCCTACTATTTTTCGGTAGTTAATTACACGTCGTTGGGGCTTGGAGATATTTACCCGACAGGGCACTTAAGGTTCTTGTCAGGCGTAGAGTCACTCAATGGCTTCTTGCTTATATCCTGCTCAGCGGCATTTTTATTTATGGTGATGACGGAGTCTGAAAAATCTAAAAAACAGGGAACCAACAGCAAAACTTAGCGTTAAATTTATATACCACTAGGGGTATTTATTTATATACCACTAGGGGTATTTATTTATATACCACTAGGGGTATTTAATGGGAGATAGAAATATGGATATGAAATCAAGCTACGGCAAATTTTTTGCTATGATCGGGACCTCAACCATCGTCATGTTGGGGCTCATGTATCTGAATAGTTACCAGTTTAGTCACGTTCGGTTTTCTGAAACCCGAACCTATATGGCCATGTATATGGGCGCTGCCATGGCCATTATAATGCTCGGTTTCATGCTTAATATGTATAAGAACAAGAAAGCTAACCTCGCGATTTTTGGCGGGAGCGCACTCGTTTTTATAGCCGCTCTTTTCTTGGTGCGAAGTCAAGTGACCGTTCAAGATGAAGCTTGGATGAAAGCTATGATCCCGCATCACTCAATCGCTATAATGACGAGTGAGCGCGCCGAGATTGACGATGTGCGCGTGAAGGCACTTGCCAATGACATTATCAAAGCCCAGCGCCGCGAAATAAAAGAGATGGAATGGCTGATCAACGACATCAAAGAAAATGGAACGGCTTCGACAGAAGCCGAAGCCGCCGCGCGGCCAATGCCGAAATTTGAAGGCAAGCTTTAGGGTTTAGCCTCGCAGAGGACAGATATGAGTATTGCAGAAGAACTTGCCGTGAAAGACACGGCCCAGGACAAAAAAGCCGTCGTTTACCGCATGGTCACGGATGAGCATATCTGTCCCTTTGGCATAAAGACTGTAGACCTTCTCAAACGCAAAGGGTTTGAGGTTGAGGATAATTGGCTCACAAACCGTGCTGACACAGATGCTTTTAAGGAAAAGCATGATGTGAAGACAACGCCGCAAACTTTTATTGACGGTGAGCGCATTGGCGGCTTTGATGATCTGCGCAAGCATTTTGGCTATGAGGTGAAAGACCCGGATAAAAAGACTTACACGCCCGTTCTGGTCGTTTTCTACATATCGGCTCTCCTCGCCATTGCCGCCAATTGGGCGACATCAGGCGACGTGCTGAACCTGAGGTCTTTGGAATGGTTTATCGCGTTCTCAATGGGTATGCTGGCCATGCTCAAATTGCGTGATTTGGAAACCTTTTCCAATATGTTTGTCGGCTATGATATTCTCGCGCGGCGCGTCGTGCGCTATTCCTATGTCTATCCCTTTGCGGAAGCGCTGGCCGCCATTCTCATGGTTGCGGGCGGTATATTTGGATTGACTGCCGCGCCTATTGCTTTGTTCATTGGGACGATTGGCGCGATCTCCGTTATCAAAGCGGTCTATGTCGATAAGCGTGATTTGAAATGCGCCTGCGTAGGCGGCGGGGTCAATGTCCCGCTGGGCTTTGTATCGCTCAGCGAAAACCTCGCCATGATGGGCATGGGCGTCTGGATGATTGTAAAAGCGGGTGTTCTTTAATCAGGGATACGACTTAAAACTCTTTGATTTATTTCGATAATATAGGCTCGTCGATGGTTTCGGCGAGCCTTTTTGTTTGCGGTTTTCGTAAACCTCTTCTAATTTAAACAGGCACGTCTGCCAAATCAGCGTGTGGAGTTCACCAGCTCCCTGAGAAGCGAGACGGCCCTGATTGGGCACGTCCTGTATTTGCGTGTCTCCGGTTTCGGCCGGAGGGCGTAGGAATGTCCAAGGCTTGCCCAAACACTACGCACGGGTAGGCTCGCTTCCCCGTTCTGGTGATCTCCGGCTTTTTCGGAGATTTGATATGGTGGACCTAGATGATAACAGCCCGACTGAAATAGATTTAGAAATGGCTCAATGTGCTAGTCTGTTGAAGCTGTTTAGCGTTATTGAAACTTATGATGATCGTGCCTCTGTCATTACGTTTTGCGAGAACATTGTGCGGGCGCAACGCGAAAGCTGAATGGTCGGCTATACCAAAGCTGCGATCAAATAGGCGCTGACAATGCGCTCCACCCGTCAGGTTGAATTAGATGAGGTGATGGGGCGAACTATCAATGCTCATACTGTCTAGGCGTTTGCGGTTTTGCTTTATGGGGTTTGGGGTTGAATGACTTGGGCGTCTCCCTTCGCTAACGCTTCGCGCCGGGCTGGCGTGAACCAAGCCCGCCTTGCGGTCTCGGCCGTTCGGCCTTCATCCCTGACGCATCCCGCTGCCGCGGGATCATTTCAGGCGTCCGCCAGTCAGCAGACAATTCCACATCCCGACAACGCTTACCCCCGTCATTTTCGCCAAGGCGAAAGTGACGGGCGCCGATCACGGGCAGCTCATCCCGACTGTTCGCCGGGGCTGACTCTGCCCGTGTTCTAAGCGGCGACGGGGCTGCGGGCCTGCGCAATCACTGACCTTCGGCCAGAGGTCGCTTGGCGCCTGATACGCTCGCGCTTCCCGGTCGCTGCGCTTTAGGGGTCGCTCGCTTCGGTCTTCACAGTGTGAAATAGAGGGTAAAAAGGAACATCTGAAAAGGGGCAATAAGTAATCGCTACCCGATTCTTTCCTTATGGGTCAACAGTAAGGTAATCTGCAAGCAATTAACTTCACCTTCGGGATTGCAGCGGATACTACATACGGCCTTGGAAAAGTTAGCCCGACGCGCGAGGGGCGGCAATAATAACGACCGCACCGATAATACAGAGCAATGCCCCGGTTGCATCCCAACGATCAGGCTTGGCGCCTTCGACGATCCAAAGCCAGAGAAGAGAGCTCACGATATAAACTCCTCCATACGCCGCATAAGTGCGTCCGGCTAAGGGGCTATCAACCAGCGTTAGCAAATAAGCGAAACATGTTAAGGCCAGGACACCGGGAAACAGCCACCACTCAGACTTATCCAAACGAAGCCAAGCCCAAAAGGCAAAGCATCCGGTGATTTCGGCTATAGCCGCAGCCAAATAGATAAAACTGGTTTGCATTATTCCTGGTCAGCCTTCTCGAGAAACTAAGTTTTATAGAATTGATCCTATCTTTGCCTTTCGTCTCCAAAGGCGTCCAGCTTCTATAGGGGCGTTGTTACTAGGCCAAGTCACGATTTTGATGAGTTTGAGTAGTTGGGTGCCCTACTTAATAGGCAGGGCGGGCAACCTAAAGACGTTGTCGGCCCTGACGGGCCGGCTTTTTCATTATGTTCCCTCCTCGGGGAACGGCGGGAAGCGGTCGGCCAGACTGCCGCCGGGCAGTCCCGCCGCAAGGGCTTCGGCGCTAAGTCATCTGAGTTTCTTTTCATCGTCATACCAAAGCCCTTGCCTCGGCCCTTTTCACCCGTCGCCTGACTGGCCTCTTGCCGCTTCCCCCCGCCCCCTGCGGGGGGAACGTGCCACGTCCCATTCTTTCATCAATGGGGGCGCGGGGCGCGCCCGTCATGGGGGCGGCATTGGAGACCAGACCGATGACACCGAACCTAGCCGAGACTCAAGCCGCCTTTGACCATGAGCCGCCGCGCTTGCCGCCAGGCCCAAATGATTCTGCGGCCCCACAGCCTAACCCTATCCGAATCTAT